>JBAZUJ010000005.1:0-185452 GCA_041661485.1 Chitinophagaceae bacterium | reverse complement strand
CTTCCCATTCCGAACAGAGAAGTTAAGCCCCTTATGGCCGATGGTACTGCACAACAATGCGGGAGAGTAGGTAGCTGCCATATTTATTTGAAAATACCCTTGTCTTTTGACAAGGGTATTTTTGTTTATAGGGGATTGTGAGTTAATTATTGAATATTTCTTTATGTTAAACTTCTTCTCCAAAAGTAACCAAAGTATCTCTTCTTTATTTATATTTTAAGTAATTAGGTTCGTATCTTTAGAATTTTCATGCCCAATCCCAAAATGCTAAACAATCATTTTAATTATATTCTTCGGGTCTACTTACTATCAATATTGTATTTTGGTGTATTCCGCCTTATTCTATTCTCTTGCAATACGGAAGCTTTAAACAGTATAACTGATAATAAAATTTCATTAATTCTCCAATCCTTTTTTATTGGTTTTCGTTTTGACACTTTAGTTTCTTTTACTATTTTATCCTTACCTGCTCTCATTGGAGGGATAGCTTTCCTTTTTAATTCTCTATCAACAACTTTATTAAGATTTTTATATTTATTGACCGCAATCGGGTACACAGTTGCATTCATGATATGTGCTGTTGATATTCCATTCTTTAACCACTTTTTTAAAAGGTTAAATGATACCATTTTTATCTGGAACAACGCAGGAGGATTTGCTTACAAAATGATATTACAGGAACCTGGCTTTTATTCTTTTTTTATTGTTTTTCTTGTCCTTATTATCACGTTTTTAAGTTTAATCAGAAGAATTTTTAAGAAGCACATTGAAATAATACCATCTCCCATAAGAAATTGGTACTCCAATGTTACTTTTTTGCTTTTTCTCTATTCTGTTCTATTTATTGGTATGCGGGGAAGAGTCGCCCAAAAGTCACCAATGATTGCTGGTACAGCTTTTTTTTCAACCTATCCTTTTATTAATCAATTGGGTTTAAATCCTGTTTATACATTTGTTCATAGCTTTCTGGATAAATCTAAATCTGAAAATAATCGTTTAAACTGGATAGATGATAAAATTGCAATCAGCGAAATGCGAGATTTATTCACTTGTAATTCATTTGAAGTCAATTCTCCTTTGGTTAGGGAAGAATTATCTGCGGCACCACACGAAGGAAGTAATGTGGTATTGGTTATAATGGAAAGTATGGCTGCGCATCGAATGAAGCGTTATGGCAATACAGAAAACCTTACTCCATACCTTGATAGTTTAGCTACCCGTAGTTTGGTTTTTGACAGTACGTTCAGTGCAGGGATACATACTTTTAATGGAATATATGCAACACTTTTTGCAAATCCTGCATTAATGAAACGACATTCTTTAGATCAATTAACTGTTCCTAAAATGTTTGGTTTTTCTAATGTTTTAAAGAGCAAGGGTTATCAGAATATTTTCTTCACTACTCATGATGAGTTGTTTGATAATATGAGTGGTTTTTTATTAGCCAATGATTTTAAAACAATTGTAGGTGAAAAAGATTACCCTTCTTCAGAAGTGATGAGCGCCTTGGGTGTGCCGGATGAATTTATGTTTCGATTTGCTATACCGAAACTGAATGGGCTATCAAAAAATGGTACACCATTTTTTGCTGCATTTATGACCGGTTCAAATCACGATCCTCATATTATTCCGGAAAATACGGGTTTTAAAAAACGACATGATGAATCGTCGCTTGCTGTAATTGAATACTCAGATTGGTCAATTCAGCGATTCATGACTTATGCTTCAACACAGTCCTGGTATAATAAAACTGTATTTGTTTTTATTGCTGATCACGGGGTTCCTTTATGGAATGATCCTTACGATATTCCGTTTACCTTTCACCATATTCCCTTTTTTATTTTTGCTCCTGGAAAAACTGAGCCACATGAATTTAAAAAGCTGGCTTTACAAACTGACGTTTTTCCAACTGTCATGAGTTTAATTTGCAAACAATATCAAAACAACACTTTTGGAATCAATTTATTTACTCAACAGCATAAAAATATTGTATTCTCCAGCGATGATGTATTGGCTTGCATGAATGATTCTTTATTATACGTTTATCGTTCCGGTAGAAATTCCAGTTTATACAAATACCGGAATAATGACAAAACCGATTATACAGATAAACTTCCGCAGCTTGGTCAAAGCATGGCTACTGTAGCTTTTTCCTGGTTGCAAACTTCGCAGTGGATGATATCTCAACCTGAAACCAGATAATTAAATTAGTTTGTTCTTTCTATAAAAAAAGACGGCTACATTTTTGTAGCCGTCTTTTTGCATATAGTAAAATCGATTAAAATCCTAAACCAATTGCAAGACCTTTTACTTTATTTGGATAATTTATTCCTGCAGTTGCAGTACCGTTAGTTGTATTTATTGTGTAAAGAATAGTTGCACCACCTAAAGTCACCAAAGAATAGGCTGTATTGGATTTCCCACCAATGTCAAAACCATTTTGTTCAGCAGCTACTATTCCAAGATTCCCGATTTCTGTCAATGTACCTGCATTTGGAGGATCCTGGCGATATAATTTACTTTTGTCCATCACAAAAAGGGAAGTGGTAGTTGTACCCGCATAATTATTGGTATAGGCTGCACCAGTAATAGCAGGAGTACCTGGATTAAGAATCCCATCTGTAGCTGCGATGGTTCCGTCATTAGGATTCAGTCGGAAATTTTTACCTGTATTCGTCACCAATCTGATTCTGTCTACAGTAGGATTAAAATCAAATCCATATGCAGTTGCCATTGGATCCACCATAAAATCTGAACCTACAGCAGTTGCTGCTCCCGATCCCAAATTAAGTGTATATAATTTCGACATTCCGCTCGCATCCATTGTAATTCCGTATAATTGGTTTTTTGCAGGACGGAAATCAATTCCCATCAAATTTTCACCTGCTCCAATACCGGTAATTGTTTTTTCAATCACACTGTTAGACATACCAGGATTGAAAATCTGCAATTTCCCGGTCTCGCTGATGGCATAAGCAACAGGAGGAGTCGGGATGGCAATGTCAATCAAACTTTCAGCAAAATCGCCTATAAATGTATTTGCAGCAGTTGCGAAGTTTATTTTGTATAATTTAGAAATACCTGCCACGTTAAACATTGCATAAAAGGCCGTATTATCATTGTTAATATCGAAACCAACTCTGCCAGTGAAATCTACATTAATTGTACCAACCAGGGATAAAACACCTTCGTTTGGAGAAGTTTGTTTGTATAATTTCCTTGAGGTCATATCAATATCAAACAGTTCAGTTCCTGTGGTACCGGAAAAGCTATTTGAATATGCAATAGATGCAATTGCAGGACTCGTTCCTCCATTAATATTCCCGTCTGTTGAAACAACAGCTCCCGTTTCGGGATTTAGTCTCAGGTTTTGGCCGACATTCGTTACCAGGCGAATCCTGTCAACAGTAGGGTTGAAATCAATACTAGCAACAGATCCGTTTAACGCAGGACTGAAGGGGGCGGTACTTAATGGTGTTGCAACACCACTATTCATATCAATGGTATACAACATGCTATTTGAACTCAATGCATAGAGCTGACCTGTTGCAGGTCTGAAGTCGATGCTTAACAGGTTTTCACCAGTAGCAATCCCGGTAATGAAAAGTGTAGCTTCTGCAGTTCCGGTATTCTTTGTATTATACCGTACAATTCTGTTATTTTCTTTTAAACCATAAAAAATAACGTCTGGTTTAGGTTCATTAACAGGAACATCTTCTTTCTTACAAGATAGAAACATACTACACGCCATAGCGAATAGCAGGGAGGTTTTGGAAGCTTTTTTAATTAGATCTTTAGAAATCATAAATAGTATTGTTTGGGTTAACATACGAGACCCGAATTTAATAAGATTGCAGTTAGTAAATAAAAATATTTTTTATCGAACTAAAATAGTTTTGAAAAACAAAAAAGCACACTACAGAAATTGTAATGTGCTTTTCAAAAAAAGAGTAAAATAATTAGCCTTGCAATGCAGCTGCTCCGCTCACAATCTCTGTAAGTTCGGTAGTAATAGCCGCCTGACGTGCACGGTTGTAGCTGATTTTCAATGAACGCAAAAGTTCGTTTGCATTCTCACTTGCTTTGTCCATTGCAGTCATACGTGCTCCGTGTTCAGAAGCGTTCGCATCCAGAATGGCCTTGAATACTTGTGTGTTTAATATTTTTGGCATCAATTCTTCTACCAAAACTTCTTTCGAAGGTTCATAAATAAAATCAGCATTATTCGCACCGGCTTCGTTTACAACTTTTGGAATTGGAAGATAAGGTTCGCTTACAAAGTTTTGAACGGCTGCGTTGCGGAACTGGCTGTAAATAATTTCTACACGATCATATTTCTTTTCAAGAAAAGCCTGCTGTGCATAAATTGCTGCTTCACGTACATTTTCAAAAGATAGATTTTGAAAAACAGTCCAGTAATTATCTACTACGTTGTAATTATTTTTAGTAAAAAAATCATAACCTTTTTTACCTAAAGGCAAAATTGTAATTTCTGCGTTAGGATATTTTTCAGCAATCGTGGTGCGGGCAACTTTAATAACGTTAGCGTTATAAGCACCACACAACCCTCTGTCACTGGTAATCGGAATCAACAAAACGCGTTCTGCAGGTCTTTCAGCAGCCAAAGGCAATTCCATATCGCCCGAAGCGCTGCTTACGATATTGCTCAACATTTCCTGTAATTTGCGGGAATACGGAGCCATTTGGGTTATAGCATCCTGTGCGCGGCGTAGTTTTGCAGCACTCACCATTTTCATTGCTTTGGTGATTTGCTGAGTTGAAGTAACAGATTTGATCCGGTTGCGAACCTCTTTAAGTTGACCCGACATATAGAAAGAGTTGTTGTGTTTTTTAAATTGGCTGCAAAGGTAAGTTTTTAGCGATAAATAAAGCCAATAAATTGAATTATTGTTGAACTAAAATCCAACTTTTAACCAAACACCAATAATAACTAAAGTCAGCACCTTATATTTGCTGTCACCCCATCCGAAATTATTTTTTAATCCTATGAAATTGAGAACACTTTTCTTTTTGCTCATTTTTCCACTTGTCTCTATAGGGCAAAATCTACCACAAATCACCACTAAAAGAACACTCTATTATAATGCAGGTCTTGCTGCTTCTATAAAACACTTTGATTCCTTATTAAATGTTCTGATTGTTAACCGATATAAAGGCAAACCGGATGAGGCAGCTTTTCTTAAGGAATACAATTTTTATGAGGATTTGTATCGAAACCAACAACAAAAAGTTGCCGGCCTGGCAGAAAAATGGTCCTTTTTTTCCAAAGACCAAACCTCAAAAAATATCAATAATGCACTGAACTTGTTAACAAAAGGTCAGCTGTCGCTTGCTATTTCATCATTTGAACTGAAATTGAAGAATCGAAATCCCGAAGGAAGCTATAAAAATGATTTTATTTTCCTGGCTGAATTGCATGCTTTCAAGGGTGATTTTCCTAAAGCAGCAGCCATTTATCAGAAAATAATTTTATCCCCTGGGTCTGATGCGTCCGATTTTTTGCATGTTGCTGAAACCGGAAATTTTATTTTTGGAAACTCATCTCTGGAATTACCCGGATACGCTCAAACTGATACTATCTTTTTGATCAGGGCAAAAATAGAGGATAGCAAAAGGTACGCGTTGCAAGGTAATATCAACGAGGCTAAAGCGAAATTGATTGAGGCTCAGTATTTAACCGACAAGTTTTCTGTAAAGGATACCATTCAAAAAAATCTTGCAGCAACGGTATTTTATCAGCTTGGTAATTTGCAGGAGCAATCTAATGATTTTGAAAATGCTTTGAACAATAATAAAGCAGGTGCTGAAGTTTATCAGACTTTGGGCGATAAGCCAGGATATGCAGCCATATTAAGATCTCAGGGAATAATATATCATCGTGCCGGAGCCAATGATAAAGCAGAAATAGCTTATCAGGCATGCCTGATGGAATATGAATTATTAATGAAACAGTTTCCTGAACGCTACGAACCACTCTATGCAATTGCTTTGGAGGAGTACAATGAGGTGCTGAAATGGTATGACAGATATGATCCCTATGAAAAAAACCTCCGTAAACTGGCTGAAATTCGTAAACAATTGATGCAGACAAAATATCCATTTTTTGCAATGGATTATGCACGAACAATTGATATCCTGGGTCAAAAACTGCTGGATGTAAACCTGAAAATTTTTCTTGCTGAAGAACAGTGGTTTATTGCCCGTGATGTATTGGTCGCTTTGAATGACAAAAATATTATGATAGCCGGAGATTTTCTTTGTAAGGTTTTATATAAGGTGGGTGGCGTAAAAATATCGCTCAAGGAACACAAGGAAGCTATTCCCTCGTTTTCGCAATCCCTTAAAGTAAGGGATAACTTGTTCAAACTGGCTCCGCTAAAAAACAAACCGGATTTAATGAATTTACTTTTTCAAAATGCACAGTTGAATAATATTGCAAATGTGGATATTGAATTAACGGTCGCTCATTTGAACAGAGCCAAATTATTGGCTGATGAGTTGGGTGAAGTGAAATTGTCTGAGGAAATCACCGTTTACACTATTGGAGTACTAAAAAAATTATAGCATAATGGCTGCAAGATTCACACCGGATGAGTTTCTCAAGGGTTTGCGGCAAGGTAATATTGCCATTTTAAGCCGTGCCATTACTTTGATAGAATCAACCCGGAAGGATGACAAGAAACTGGCTGCTGCTTTGATTGATAAAATATTGCCCGATACAGGTAAGTCAATCCGTATTGGTATAACCGGTGTTCCAGGAGTAGGGAAAAGTACCTTTATTGAATCATTTGGAATGCAACTGTTATCAGCAGGAAAAAAAGTTGCTGTTCTGGCCATTGACCCGAGCAGTAGTATCAGCAGGGGAAGTATTTTAGGGGATAAAACACGCATGGAACAATTATCTGTACAGCCTAATGCTTTTATTCGTCCTTCTGCTTCCGGTGGGAGTTTGGGGGGTGTTACCTACAAAACTTACGAAACAATATTGCTTTGCGAAGCTGCCGGATTTGATACAATAATTATTGAAACGGTGGGAGTAGGGCAGAGTGAAACTGAAGTCAGCCATATTTGCGATTTCTTTCTGTTGCTGATGCTGGCCGGAGCAGGCGATGAACTGCAGGGAATCAAACGTGGGATAATGGAGTTGGCAGATGGAGTAGTCATTACGAAAGCCGACGGTAGTAATACAGAAAAAGCCAAAGCAGCCAGGAGTGAATATGCCCGTGCACTTCACTTTTTACCTGCCACTGCTTCCGGCTGGATTCCCGAGGTGAAGGTTTGTTCGTCTTATGAAAATACCGGTGTAAAAGAAGTGTGGACCATGATTGAAAAACATTATCAGCACCAAAACAATAAAGGCTATTTTCAGCGAAACAGAATTAATCAGAATGTCTTCGCCTTCCATCGCTTATTGCAGGAGCAAATACGCAATTATTTTTTGAGCAAACCAGGGCTTAAAGAAAAAGTTGAGGAACTGGAATCAGAGATTGAGAAAGGAACAATAAGCCCTTATTCTGCAGTAGAACAACTGTTGAATTGATGATTAATGAAATACAACTTAGTAAATTGTAACCTTAGAAAATATTATTTTCTTTTGCCCGATACCTTATAAGTATATCCGCCTCCTAAACCGCCACTTTGACAGGTAAATTCCACAGTATTAATATCAGAAAATTTACCTAACTGGAATGTGTGATGATAGGACTTTTCGAGAAATGCTCCGGATTCTGTAACGGCCGTACTTACCAGCCAATTCTCCCAAAACTGAATACTGATTTTTCTATTAGTGTAAATAGTATCAGGAATATTATTACAAAAATCATTGTAAAAGTCACTGGTGGAAAAATTTCTGATTTCCCCGTCATCATAGAAAGTTGTATCCACAACAGGCCAAACCCCACCATAAGATGTTTTGTGAATTGTAAATGAAAAATTTCCTAAATAGGGCATTCGGTTGTCGTAAATAGTAAATTCGAGTGTGTCATTTTCTAAAACGCTGTTATTTATATCAAAAGTGATCGCATTCAGCATATGCTTGCCCAGGCTTTTCGGACTTGTGACTCAACCATATTGATATGGAGATTTACTATCCGTTGCAACTAATTTGTTGTCTATATACAGGTTTATTTTTGCAATGCTCTTTGAAGGATCTGTTGCATCAACATCGATTTGCATCAACGAATCTTCAATATTTAGGCATTATTTTCAGGCTTAGTAATTTTCAAATCTACTCTTTTGTCTTCTGTTTTGTCTTCTATTATGTCTTCAGTTTTTTTGTTGCAACTGAATAATAAAAATAAACAAGCAATAGTTAAAGGCGCTTTTTTCATAAATTAGTATTCATAACGTTAAGTGTTGCGAAAATAGTAATATCATTCATAAAAATAATAAAAAACGCCATATGATGTAGCGATTGCTGTAGAAGCTATTCATATAACCTTTGGCTTATATGGAAGGTATATTTTTTAATTTGAAAATTTCAGTATTTTTTTCGTTTTATTTCAGCACAAATCGAAGTGAAATGAAATAATAAACTTCTGCATGGAATTGTTTCGCACGTTGTAATTAAGATTAAATCTATCGGAAGCTTGTAATTGTTTCTTTTTCACAATTCTGGTTTTAGTTTTTCGATTAATGGAAATTTTGTTGCAATTTTGCACCTTAGTATGAATCAACTAAACAATATCCCTTCTACGCCTGCCTATCTTTATCTTCAGGACGGTACATTACTAACAGGAAAATCATTTGGTGCAAAAGGTACCTGCGGTGGAGAAATCTGCTTCAATACCGGAATGACTGGCTATCAGGAGGTTTTTACAGACCCTTCCTACACAGGTCAGATGCTGATAATGAATACAGCCTATATCGGTAACTATGGTGTTGCTGATATGGATGTGGAAAGTGATTCGGTGAAAATCCGTGGATTAATCTGCAGGAATATGTCTTCCCGTTATTCACGTCTGATGGCTAATGATTCCCTGGAAAACTACCTGGTTAAAAATAACCTGATTGCCATTTCTGATGTTGATACTCGTGCATTGGTGCAACATATCCGCAATAAAGGCGCAATGAACTGTGTGATTTCAACAGAATTCAGCACGCCTGAAGATTTGAAAAATGAACTGGCCAAAGTGCCGGATATGGATGGTCTTGAGCTTTCGAGTGAAATCAGCACAAAAGAATCCTATACAGTTGGAGATGAAAATGCTGCCATCCGGATCTCGGTTTTGGATTTTGGTGTGAAACGTAATATTTTGACCAGTCTTGCTGAGCGTGGTGCATACCTGAAAGTATTTAATGCACACGCAACGGTAGCTGAACTTGAAGCATTCAATCCTACAGGGTTCTTTATCAGCAACGGTCCTGGTGATCCGGCTTCTATGCCTTATGCGGTTGAAACGATTAAAGGTCTGCTGGCTACAAATAAACCTTTGTTTGGCATTTGTCTTGGGCATCAACTCTTAGCCCTGGCTAATGGAATCCCGACATTCAAAATGCACCACGGACATAGGGGTTTAAACCACCCGGTGAAGAATCTAATTACCGGAAAATCAGAAACAACTACCCAGAATCATGGTTTTGGTATAGTTCCCGAAGCAGCAAAAGCATCAGATAAAATTGAAATAACACACGTAAATCTTAATGACGATTCTATCGAAGGTATCCGAATGGTAAATCATCCTGCATTTTCGGTACAATATCATCCGGAAAGCACGCCTGGTCCATTCGATTCCCGATATCTTTTCGACGAATTTATTGCAATGATGAAATAGTAAAAACTTTAAATGGAAAACCTCGTCAAAAAAGACGAGTTTTTTTTATGCATGTAAATTTCAATCGGTAAGCAAAGGATTTTTTAATCTACTTTAAAAAGGAAAGCGACGAATCTGATTTCAGTTTCGTCGCTTAAGCATGTTTAAAAAACGATGTTAGTTATGTTGTAAAACCTGTTTGAATTTGATCTGTCCGCCTTCATTTTCCACTCTGATAATATAAACACCAGCCGGTAAATCTGTCGCATTCAGGATTCGCTCTTTATTATTTGCAGTCCAGCTTGTTTTTATTTCAGAACCTTGAATATTAAACAACCTTATTTTGTCTTTTTCTTCCACACTACTTAAAGTTAAAGACTCGTGGAATGGATTTGGTGCAGTTTTAATATGAACATTACCCATATTTGGATCATAAATAGAGGTAGGCATTTCTTCTGGCAATAAACCCTCGTCATCGGTAGCGCCGGAGATATCTTCAGGGCCGCCAAACATGTAGGCGATTTTGAGAAGAGTACTATCAAATGCCGGCAGTGAATCTATTTTGAAAACTAAGCCAATTGCAATATCATTTGTAATAGTGGTTAAAGAATCAAAAGAATAGCTTGTACTTAATGTAGAAGCTTTGCTGTGAATGATGTCGATAGGAACAGTAGAAGGCCAGCTTTTATTTAAGAAACAAACGGCTCTGGAATCTTTCGTCCCCAATCCTAAATAAGTGAGGCTTGTATCATATCCGGTGCCCCAGGCAGAAACGACACTAAGGTTAGATGGATGAGGATTTTGATAGGTAATGGTATTTTTTGTCTGGAAGCCCCCTCCTGGCCAGACCTGGTCATTATCGGGATCTATAGAGCGGCAATAATATAGATCTTTACGTTTTCTGGTTGCCAGGTTTTTAATTTTTACCCGAATGGTAAAATAGGTGTTTGCAGTATCCAATATGGTACGTTGCACAATCAGAAGACTGTCATAAATGCCCTCCCATTCCGTGGCTCGCTTACTGCCGGATACGTAATGACGTACATTAGCACCTACTGCAGCAGCAGCCCCGGTTCCAACCCAATTATTGGCTTGTTTCCCGGTATCAGCTTTTATACTCCAGCCTTCAAAGGGAGTACCTGGTACAAAGTAATCACCCATATAGTTGGATGCTCCAGGTGCTGCAACTGTCCATCCATCTTTTGCAGGATCGGCAACAAAACCCAGGTTTCTGCCTCCGGTACCTGTTGTGCAGGTTGAAGCATTGGTAATGCTGGTAGCAACGTTTGGATGATAACCTGTTGGTGCATCAGCACTGGAGCCATATGCACCGTTAAAATTTACCCCTACCTCTACGTAATTACCTTGAATAAAGGCGTTACAGTTGACTAATTGAGCCCGGGCTGAAAATGATGCAGCACAAATGGCTGCAGTGAATGAGAGCGATAAGGCTACACATTTCAGTTTTTTGTAAAGGTTTGTTTTCATAAGTTTAGTATTTTAAGATACAAAATAAAATTAACGTTTTAATTTTAAATACATAAATATTTTTTGCTCCATTAAGGTAAAAGATCAATTTAATAAATAGAAAATAGCATGCTGATTTTATCTAAAGTATATTTTATAGATAAGGAATATACTGATTCTTTTTGTTAGTTTCTAAAAAAAACAAAGCGACGAATCTGATTTCAGATTCGTCGCTTTTTAAGTTAGATAATATAATTAATTATGCTGTAAAACCTGTTTGAATTTGATTTGTCCACCTTCATTTTCCACTCTGAGGATATAAATACCAACCGGTAAATCAGTTGCGTTCAGGGTTCGCTCTTTGTTATTTGTAGTCCAGCTTGCTTTTATTTCAGAACCTTGAATATTAAACAAGCGTATTCTGTCTTTTTCTTCCACACCGCTTAATGTCAACGTTTCGTGGAAAGGGTTTGGTGCTGTTTTAACAGAAACATTACCCATGTTTGGATCATAAATTGACGTAGTCATTTCTTCTGGTAATAAGCCTTCGTCATCAGTTGCTCCTGATATATCTTCAGGACCGCCAAACATGTAAGCCATTCTCAGAATTGTGCTATCGAAAGCCGGCAAAGAATCTATTTTAAAAACCAAACCTATCGCCAAATCACTTGTAATGGAAGTTAAAGAATCAAAATAATAGCTGCCGCTCAATGCTAGCGTTTTACTGTGTATAAGGTCTATCGGTACTGATGAAGGCCAGCTTTTGTTTAAAAAACAAACGGCTCTTGGATCTTTAGTGCCCATTCCAAGATAGGTTACACTGGTATCATAACCTTTACCCCATGACGATACCACGCACAGGTTTGATGGATGAGGATTTTGATATGTAATTGTATTGTCGGTAGGATAGCCACCTAATGCCCAGGTTTGGTCATTATCAGGATCTACAGAACGGAAATAATAAACATCTTTCCGTTTACGTGTTGCCAGGTTTTTGATTTTTACACGGATTACAAAATAGGTATTGGCAGTATCCATAATAGTGCGTTGCACAATGTGAAGACTGTCGAATATACCTTCCCATTCAGTGGCGCGTTTGCTACCTGAAACAAAATATCGAACATTAGAACCTACAGCTGTTTTGGGAGGAGAAGTAGGGCCAGCATTCCAGTTGTTTGCCTGAGTATCCCCATCGGCTTTGATACTCCAACCTTCAAACGGACTGCCCGGAACGAAATAATCACCCATATAGGCTGGCATTCCGGCACCTGCGATTCCCCAGCCGTCTTTAGCAGGGTCGGCCACAAAACCAAGGTTGCTGTCCGCTAAGGTTTTGATACAAGTACTTGCATTATAAATTCCAGGCTGATTAGGAACGTGTGGATGATAACCACTTGGTGCGGCAGCACTGGAGCCATATGCACCGTTAAAATTTACGCCCACCTCAACATAGTTCCCTTGTATAAAGGCATTACAATTAGCTAATTGTGCCTGAGCTGAAAATGATACAGCACTAATTGCTGCAGTAAAGGAGAGCGATAACGCCGCATGCTCCAGTTTTTTGTAAAGGTTTGTTTTCATAAGTTTTAGTTTTTAGATTCAAAATAAAATTAAGATTAAAAATTTAAATACATAGACTTATTTTTCACCATTGCTAACACAATAGGTAGTATTGAAACAAATTATTTCCACTAAAACTTTTTAAGCATAATTAATTGAAGAAATTTAATTGCCTGAGGAAGAAAAGCCTTTCGAAATAATTTGTACTTTCACCGCTACACAATTTTCAATCCAAAATAATTAATGAAACAAGAGAAAATACTTATAATAGGAGCCTGCGGTCAGATTGGTGTTGAACTCACGCTTGCCCTTCGTCAACAATACAGCAATAATCAGGTCATAGCCAGTGATATTCGTGAAGAAGCACATCCTTTATTGGAAGGTTCGGGTCCATATTATACAATTGATGCTACTGATATTAAAGCCGTAGCCGATTTGGTAAAAAAAGAAAATATCACCCAAATTTATTTGCTTGCGGCCTTGCTCTCTGCAACAGGTGAAAAAGTGCCGATGAAGGCGTGGGAAATCAATATGAACAGTTTGCTTCAGGTTTTAGAACTCGGTGTTGAACAAAAACTGACTAAGATTTACTGGCCAAGTTCTATCGCTGTTTTCGGAACGACTACGCCTAAGAACGATACCCCACAAAAAACGATTGTAGAACCGACTACCGTTTATGGAATCAGTAAATATTCGGGCGAATTGTGGTGTCAGTATTTTCATCGTCGCTGGGGACTGGATGTACGTAGCCTGCGCTATCCGGGTCTGATCAGCTGGAAATCTGCACCTGGGGGAGGAACTACCGATTATGCAGTTGAAATTTACCATGAGGCTTTGAAAAACAAACAATACACCTCCTTCCTTTCAGAAAACACCTATTTGCCGATGATGTATATGGACGACGCCATCAGAGGGACAATTGAGTTGATGGAAGCGCCGGAAGAACAAATAAAATCACGTATGGCTTACAATCTTTCTGCAATGAGTTTTTCTCCAAAAGAAATTGCTGCAGCCATTCAAAAGCATATTCCGGAATTTAAAATTGACTACGCGCCTGATTTCCGTCAGGCGATTGCAGATTCATGGCCGTCGAGCATTGATGATGCTGATGCGCGAAAGGACTGGAACTGGAAACATAAGTTTGATCTCGATAAGATGACTGAGGATATGCTCAAGAATCTGAGTAAATAAACAAGCGCAGTGATATAAAGTAAAGAAAGCCGATACAATTGTATCGGCTTTCTTTACTCTGAAATGATTTGTACATATAAATCCTCTACCTTTTTCCTTGCCCAATCCGTTTTGCGCAGAAATTTCAGACTGGAGTTCATGCTCGGATTTTCATTGAAACATTTGATATTGATGTTATTGCCCAGCTGTTCCCAACCATCATAATAATCCAGGAGAAATTCGATGATGGATTGTAATGTTTTGCCGTGTAAAGGATTGTTAGGCTGCGTGCTCATCTTGTTTTGTGTTTTTATTCCATTCGTATAAAAGAGAAATTCCTCCGACAGAAAATAAGGAAATCATTCCTGCCCAAAAGATGCCGGTTGTACTCGAAAATATTTGTGTAAATGCAAAATAAGATAAGCCTGTTATAGCAGCAAATAATAAAAATTTACGCAATAATATCCGGACGGGAAGTAAGTTTCCGATTGGCGTATTTAATAATCTGGAAGCATGAACCAAATAATATCCGGCCTGCCAATAAGTGCTGATAACGAAGCTAAGCGCAACACCAGGTAAACCTAATAATAAATACAAAGGATACATCAAAATACAGGCAAGGATAAAATCAATTACAGAGCCTTTATTGATTATATCGCCACGATGATGGCTCTGTAATAAGGCAGTAAAAGGGTAGGCCCGCACTGGCAAAACAAGTTGTGCGCAAACAAAAATCCATACACCACTGATATATTTTTCCGAAAAAACAGTGATCAGAAATTCTTCCCGGAAAAACAATAAAAAGAAAAACAAAGGAAAAACAATGGAAGATAAAATGCGCGAACTGTAGTGCAAAATGCTGATCTGATTCTGCAATGTTTTTGTGCTTTGATAATGCGCCCAATGCTGCACAGCCGCACTGCTGACTGCTGAAAAAATCAGGGGGAGAAATGCGATTTCAATAGTGGCGTTGGTGTAAACACCGAATAGCTCTTTTGCCAGAATAAAGGATAATATAAACTTGTCAATCCATCGGAACAGCACCTGGGTAACATCATTCAATCCCAATTGTATCCAGAGTTTTTTTATCCGTAGCCATTCACTTTCTGCTATTTCTTCTATCAGGTTGTGTACGCCGGAAGCGTGTCGTTTGATTAATACAGTATTCACCACCAGACGTAAAAAAAGCAGGATTATCAATGTTTTCAGGAAGTCAGTAAAAGGAATATCGTTGCTGATTTTCCAATAATGCAAACCTATAAACAGTAAAGAATAAACAATGTTGACGCTTATTAATTTCCGGTAAGATTTGAAAACAATCAGAAAAGAATCTGAAATCACTACGCAGGCGAAAAGCATAAAAAATGCAGCACAGATGATAGGATTGGTGTTATTGGAATAATATTGAAAGCTGCCAAAGATTACAGAAAGCAACAATGAAAAACCTGAAAACAGGAGAAGTTGATTTGTGGTTATTCTTCGGATAATAGCTATCAGTTTTGTTCCGGAATAGGTGAGGGCAAAAACCGGAAAACCAATCGTTGCAATTGCGCTGAGAAAAAACAACTGAATCCAGAAGTTTTGGTATTGACCATATTCTTCTGCATCAAGTTTGTGAGAAAAGAATAAGGTCGTAATAAAAATCGCCAATGCAGGGAAGAACTTCGCCGCAAATAAATACAGCGAATTTCCGGCAAAGGACGATTTAGGATTGTTGTTTTCTTGTCGCAAAGTCAAGGCACTCCTTTTGGTTGAGTTCTTTTATAATTCTGGCCGGATTTCCAGCTATGACACAATATCCTGCTGTAAAACTTTTGGTAACCACTGCACCTGCTCCTACAATAGTAAAATCCCCCAACTCTACTTCCGGAAGAATATTCGCATCTTTCCCGATCCAGCAATGTTTGCCGATAATAATAGGTTTAGCCTGGTCGAAAGCATCATTATCAATGAAGTTGTGGTTAGCTGAAAGCAAGCCCACATTTGGTCCGATATTGCTGTAGTCGCCAATCCGGATACCGTTAATTGCGTTAATGTAAACGCCGGGAGAATCACCCGGGAATACATTTTTTCCTTTGATTATTTTGTCTGCACAATGAATGGTGGCAGTGTGGTGTATCGCCCATGATACACCACTGTTCTGCCTTAATATTTTTCGGAATAAAAAGTCGCTCAAATAGAATCCAATACTCATTTCTTTGCGCAGGCGCAACCATTTTCGTATTGTATTTTCCGGCTTTGAATCCAAGGTTTTCCTTATTATTTAATGCTTTCTTTTTGTGGAACAGCTGTTGTATCCGGTTTTTCTTTTTTGAACGCCATAAAAATAGCAGCGCCAAAGAGAAGATACAGCAGGATACTGCTGATCATTGCATAATTATTCGTACTGTAGAAAGTTTCCGGATGGAAGATAAATTCAATTTTGTGGTTTCCGGCCGGAAGTTTCAAGGCACGTAAAACATAGTTGACTTTTACGATTGGAGTCTCTTTTCCATCTACATATGCTTTCCATCCTTTGTCATAATAAATGTCAGAGAATACGGCTACACCTTCGTTATTGTTATTCGATACAAAAGTGATTTTATCAAGACCATATTTATCGAGTTTCACACTTGCTGCGCTGTCTTTGCTGAAGCTGGTTTTATTGTCAAGCTGAGCAGCAAATGATTTCCTTACAATAGCTGTTTGGCTTGCCTTCCATGCACCGGGAATCTGAGTGGTATCGCCAAGTCCGGGTGCATTCATGCTCTTCATTTCTTCGTTTGCATTAGCCACATATTTCACTTCATTTACAAACCAGGCATTGCCGGCAGCACCCATATTGGGTTGGAAAGCAGGCTGACCATTTGGTCCGCCATTGAAAATGATATATTTCGTATTCAGCATATTCAGTACCTCACTGTTGAATGGACCACTCATATGCACATCAATCAGATCCTGATACGATTCCATCTTAACCGCACTGTAACCACCAACACTTTTATGATGGTATGCTTGTAATGCATCGTTATAAGTGTTTCTGCTCAGATCAAGCACACGATAATAAGGATCACTATCTTTTAATATTTCAAGGTCTACCTGACGTGGAGCAAACTGAGCTTCATACTCGGAGGTCTCTATATAGTTATTATCATTCAGGTATTTGCGCGCGGTTGGTATTAAATCCAGCACTATCAATAAGGCAAGGCCACCAATGACCATTTCTTTTTTCAGTTTGTTTTTGCTGAAAGCCCATATTAATCCGGCTGCTGCAACAATAAAGAACGCACTCAGCAATCCGCTGTTCATAGCCATCGTTGCTCTGTCTTCTGCAAGAGCATTCAACACTTTTGACGCTACTGCGTCGCCACCACCATTACCTTTAAATTGTTCGGCAAGCTGAGCGTCGCCGGTGTTCAGGCTTGATGCTTTGAAATCAAAAAACATTTGTCCGCCCAAAGCAATTACCACACAAAGTCCGGCTGTAATTGCAGTAGCTGTTTTTAATTTTTTAAGTAAAACCTCACCTGCTACTTTATAGGTAAAAATGTCATTCAAAGCCCAGATAGCCAGCATTGGGAACAATAGTTGCGGAATTACCAATATCATTGACGGTACTCGAAACTTGTTGTACATCGGAAGATGATCAAAAAGGAAGTTATTCAATCCCGGCAAATGTCTGCCCATGGACATCAAAATTGCAATGATGCAGGCTGTTACAATCCACCATTTTGATGAGGAGCGGATAATAAGCAGACCCAATACAAAAAGAAAGCAAATAATCGCACCAAAATAAACCGGTCCGGCCAGGAATGGTTGAGGACCCCAATACGTCGGTGCATTTTCAGTAAACTGTTCTGCACTGCTTTCAGGTACGCCAAGGCCGGTCATTGTTTTAAACAATTCAGAATTTGTGCCGATATTCTGGCCTCCGCCACCACCATACAATTGCGGAACAATCAGGCAGAACGTTTCACCAATTCCATTACTCCAGCGAAAAGCATATTCTCTGTCAAGGCCGCCACTCTTTTTGACTTCCCCATTGGCTTTTTTCAATTCGCTTCCGCCACCACGCATTGTATATTCTGTATATTCTTTTGTGGCCATAATGGTAGGTAATGATGGCCCCATTGACAGTACACCTACCAATATTGAAATTGCTGTGCCGATTAGAAGATTACTGATGCGTCCGTTTTTAATTTCATTAATTGCAATTCCAATTCCGGCAATCAACAACATAATACCCGTATAATAAACCATCTGAAAGTGGGATGCACCAAACATCAGTGTAAAGAACAAACCCATCACTGCCGCTCCTGCCAGTCGTCTTCCGTTGAAAATCATAATGAAACCGGCCAGAACGCCCGGCATTTCTGCAATGGAAAACATTTTGGTAACATGCCCGGATGCCACCAGACCAAGATTGTAGGTTGCAAAGGCATAGGCAATTGCTCCTATTGCTCCAATCCATTTATCTATTTTGAGCGCACAGGCCAGAACAAAAAAGCCGAGCATGGCAAAAAAGAAAAGAAAAGCAGGGTAGGGAACAATCTTTTCCAATCCTGTTTGTATGTAAGCGACATAATTTTTTACGCCATTCATAGAAATATTATAGGTTGGCATTCCACCAAACATGGCATTACTCCACAATGGTTTTATACCGGTTGAATCTTCGTAAGCCTGCAACTGATGTACAGAGGCTTCCCAGGAAAGTCCATCGTGTACATTTATTTTCTTGCCCTGAAACTGAGGCAGGCAATAAAGAAAAGAAATGAGTGCGAAGGCAACGACTATCCAAATCGATAGTGCGTATTTTTTATAGAATGAAGTTTGCATAGAAGTGCATGTATTTAGCCGGGCAAATATAAGCGAATTGATGAACGCTCCAACCTTAAGTTGCCGGGTATACTTATTTTTATTTTAAGCAGATTATTGACAGAATAAAGCGATTAATAAATTACTGATTGGCAAGATATTTGTCCTCCATTACTTTTTTGTGATGATAAAAATGACCAATCAGCATATAGTAAACTGCACTGGCCGTAATTGGATAGCCGGCCGCATTGCCGACAAACGCACATTGTTCTTCTGATGCATTTTCAAAAAGCAGGATTGTGGCGTTCCTTACCTGCCCGAATTCTTCACACAAATCCTCCAGGGTGCGGTGCCCGACTTTGACATTGGCGGCAAAATGATTTTCATCCATTGAGGGGAGTTCGGTTTTGTCATTCCGGAGGCAAGTCAGCGCCCTGTAGGCAAAAACCCTTTCAGTGTCAATCAGGTGCATCAACATTTCCTTAGGGGTCCATTTGTCTGCAGCATACCGATACTCTCGTTTATTTTCGGGTATACCCAAAAATAAACGGACGAGTTGTTGCCCGTTTTCTGATAAGGATTCTTCCGGATGTTCGAAAGCCAGATTGATGTATCGTCCAAAATAAGGATTGTAGTGCTCCATTTTGGGCTTTTCAGGAATAAAACCTTTAGTCTGGTGTGGTTCCATATTCTTGATTAATTTTTTAAAAGTAAGTTTTTATCATAGAATAATAATGTCGTTTGTTTTTGAAAAGTGTGCTTAAGGGGGTTGCCATAAAATTACCAGCCCCTATCTACCTAAACCCTGGTTCTACATCTGTTTTCATCTGTTCGTCAATCCCAACCAAAGCTTAGAGACTAAAATGAATTAACCCTAAGTTTTCCAATACCAAATTTCCCCTTCCCAATTCATTTTAGCCTTACATTTAAAGAATTTTAAAAACGCGTAATGAATTATCTTGGTCATGCTTATTTGTCATTTGGGGATGCTGCCATCCTTTGTGGCAACATGATGGGAGACCATGTCAAAGGTTTACACGCACTGGACGCCTTTCCCGAAGGAATAAAAAATGGATTATTACTGCACCGGCATATTGATAGTTTTACCGATAGTCATCCGGCCATGTTAAAGGCCAAAGCTTTTTTCAGACCTGTTTATGGATTGTACTCCGGCGCAGTAATGGATACTTTGCTGGATCATTTTCTGGCCAATGATATCACAATATTTGCCGATGAAAATGTGCTTGAAGATTTTGCGCAGCAGGTATACCGGCAGCTTGGAGCGTATCAGCAATATTTTCCTCCAAAATTCCTTCCCTATTTTCAAAGTATGGCGCAATATAACTGGTTGGCCAACTACCGGTCGGAGGAGGGCATACAGCGGGCTTTGAATGGCTTATTCCGCCGTGCAAAAAATATAGCAGAAATAGAATCGGCCTTTATTATTTTTAAAGAAAATAAAAATGAATTACATACTTATTACGCTGCATTTATAAAGGAGCTCATTAATTTTGTTAAAATTGAATCCGGGATTAATTGATGCCCGTGCCAAACTTATATTTGCAGCATTGCCTGACCATATTTTAGAATGAATATTTTGAAAAGAACTTATTACATAGCTTTATTTCTGTCCGTCTTTTTATTTGCCTGCCAAAGCAGCAATGATCGTGTCACTGCCAAACCAAATTTTCCCGCACCTCCGGTAGATATGGGAGCTATAAAACTCACTTACACCGATACCAATAGTGCCGAATGGAAGTTGATAGCACACCGTCTCGATTCATTTTACGCCATCCAGGCTAGAGCAGGTTTTAATGGTAGTGTGCTGATCGGATACAAAGGAAAAGTTTTATATGAAAAATACGTTGGTTATTCCAACAGAAGCATGGGCGTTCCGCTATCACCGGATAATGCAGTACAACTTGCTTCGGTTTCCAAAACCTTCACCGGTGCGGCCGTGCTTTATCTTCATCAGAATAAATACATTGATATAGACAAACCGGTCAATGAATATTTAAAGAGTTTCCCCTATCCGGATATTACTGTCCGTATGTTGCTTTGTCATCGTTCAGGTTTGTCAAATTACTGGAACTGGCTGCCGAAATACTACAAAAGCAGCGCACCGATTTATAACGACCAGGTGATGGAACTAATGGCAAAACATAAACCTGCCGTAGAATTCAGGGCAAATTCGCGTTTCAAATATTGTAATAGTAATTACCTGGTTCTGGCCAGTTTGATAGAAGAGGTTACTGAAATGTCCTTCAGCGATTTCCTTAGTAATTATATTTTCAAACCATTAGGAATGACACATAGTTTTGTGTACGATCCTGCCAAAGGTTTACCCGCAAATGCAACAGTAAGTTACCAGGGAGGTTACACGCCATTCCCTAATGACTACAGGGACGGTGTATATGGCGACAAAGGAATATACAGTACGGTCGAGGATATGTATCGTTGGGATCAATCTTTTTATCAGAACAAATTTTTGAGCAACGAAACCCTTGAGCTGGCTTATGGTCCCTGCTCATTTGAACGTCCTGGGGTCAAAAATTATGGTTTGGGCTGGAGAATGATGTGTTATCCGGACGGGTATAAAATCATTTACCACAACGGTTGGTGGCACGGCAATAATACCTGCTTCTACCGCTTTATCAAAGATAATTTCACCATTATAGTTTTAGGCAACAAGCTTTCGAACGGTATTTATCGTCAGCCACCTGTTCTTTATAGCATAGTGAAAAGTACTGACACTGTTTCCGGTTTTGATGATGGAGCAGAATAACTTATTTTGAGAAAAATTCCAGGTATGCACAAATCTTTGTTTTGCACATTACTTTTTATTTATTGTTCTTCCGCTTTTGCTCAAAATAAAGAAAAGGATTCTTTGTTTCTAAGCATAAAAGATGGGCGTGCAATGGTTCTTCATGAGGTAAAGAAGGATGAAAACCTTTACAGCATTGCGCAGATTTATTCTGTTCCGGCATTGGTATTGAGCCAGAATAACGATGTTCCTTTTTATGAAAAACTGGAGCCTAAAAGGAAATTATTAATCCCTATGGGTAATTATAATTACCAAAAAGCAAAACCGCAAAATCCAAATACAAAAGCACTGTATTACAAAATCCAGAATGATGACAGTTACGCCAAACTAAGTTCTGCATTGAGTATACCTGAAGAGCAATTAAAAATGCTGAATAACGGATTGGATTTTAAGACAAACATTGGTGAGCCGCTTTTGGCAGGCTGGATATTGTACCAGTCTTTTGTTGACCCGGTAGCGGGTAATATGATTAATTCAGTACCCTCGGTTGATTTGGCTCCGGCGCCTAAAGCTGCCAAAACGGATACTGTCAAAGGTCCGCCTTCAGAACTGGAGCTGATATACAATTATCAAACCACCAATGAAACCTACCAGGATTCTTTGAGTGGAATGGTTGTTTTTTTCAAACCTCAAACAACAGTAAATAATAAGTTGCTGTATGCTTTCAGCAACGATTTGGCCAGAGGACGTGTAGTGAAAATAATCAATCCGTCCAATCAGAAATTTATCTTCGCAAAAGTCATCGGACCACTCCCGGCTACCAAGCAATATATGAATGCCAAAATAGGTGTAGATGGCAGAGCACGTGCCGAATTGGAAACACGAGAAGTTAAACTTTGGTGTGATTTCAAATTTAAATACTGACTTAATTTGTGAAAAGGGCTTTTTGTTTTGTGAAATGACATGCGCCTGAAAATCGCAATTTTATGGCACGATTTTTGAAAGCAAACATTTAGCATATTAAATGGATTATGTATAAACTATGACTAATATACTGATTGTTGGCGCAGGAAAAAGTTCGTCCTACTTAATACTGGATCTTCTTAAAACCAGCCAGAGGAAAAATAATTTTTGGAATATTACAATTGCGGACAGTGATGAAGCAACCTTATTACATAAAGTGCGGAATTTTCCGGAGGCAGAAATAGCGGTGCTGGACATCAATAATGAACCTGCACGACAAAGGTTGGTAAAGTGGGCTGACATTGTGGTGTCCCTGATGCCCCCTCAACTTCATATTTTATTGGCTAAAGACTGCCTTCAGTTCAGGAAGAATCTTATAACATCCTCTTACGCATCTCCGGAAATGAAGGAGCTGAATAAAATGGCAAAAGAGGCAGGTTTAATGTTTATGTGCGAGATGGGTCTGGATCCCGGTATCGACCATATGACGGCAAGCTTTATGTTTGACAGTATCAAAAGGGTGGTTTCTGAGATTACATCTTTTAAATCGTATTGCGGTGGACTGATTGCACCGGAAAGTGATGATAATCCATGGCATTATAAGTTTAGCTGGAATCCCAGGAATATTATTAATGCAGGAAAGGAGGGTGCTCAGTTTTTGAAATCCAATACTGAGGTTTATGTTCCTTATGAGTCAATGTTCAAAGGAAATGGCATTATTGACTGTGGTCATCATGCCGGCAAACTTGCTTTTTATCCCAATAGGGATTCATTAGCCTATATTGACAAATACAATCTTCATACCGCAACAGAGTTTTTGAGGGCAACATTGCGGCATCCGGATTTTTGCAGAGGTTGGAATGCCCTGATTGAAATGAAAGTGACCAATACAAATGATATTCATAACACCGACAAGCTTACCTACAGGCAATGGATGGCCAGGGTGCTGGAATACAATAATACAAACATCACAATAGAGCAATTTGCCTGGCAAAAGCTTGATATCACAAGCAAACATGTTCAGAATATGATAGTTTGGCTGGATTTGTTTTCTGACAATCTTATAGGAAAAGGAAATAAATCTTCCGGCGATATTTTGCTTGAAATATTAATGGATAAATGGAGAATGGCGGACGAGGATAAAGATATGGTCGTTATGCAACACGAAATCAAATACCTGTACAAAGGCAAAGGAAACCGTGTGGTGAGCAATATGGTTGTTGTTGGCGAAAACAGTGAATTTTCAGCAATGGCAAAAACTGTAGGCCTGCCGATGTCTATCCTTACAGAATTAGTTGTCAATAAGAAAATCAGGATGCCGACCGGTGTTCTGATTCCCAATATGCCGGAAGTGTACAGGCCGGTAATGAAACGACTTGAACATCATAATATTCTCTTTTTCGAAGATAGTTATTAATCAATTTCACTTCCAAACAGAAAAAGGGCAGACCTGAATTTTATTCATTGTCTGCCCTTTGGTTTTGATTATTGAGTTTTGCTAATTAACCCATTTCAGGATACATAGTGTATCCACTCATAAATTCATTTACTTCCCCTTTTACACGGGCTATTACTGTTTCATCGTCCGGAGAAAGTAGTACTTTATCCAGCCAGTCTACCACCAGTGCCATATCCTTTTCTTTCAATCCTCTGGTTGTAATGGCCGGCACACCTACACGGATTCCGGAAGTAACAAATGGCGACTTGTCATCAAACGGAACCATATTTTTATTCAGGGTAATGTCTGCTTTTACTAATGTATTTTCGGCTTTTTTGCCTGAGATGTTTTTATTGCGCAAATCAATCAGCAACAAATGATTGTCTGTTCCGCCGGAAATAATATTGTAGCCTTTGGCAAGAAATGCTTCAGCTGCCGCTTGTGCATTCAGCTGCATTTGTTTGGCGTACACTTTAAACTCATCCTGTAAAATTTCGAAAAAGGAAACGGCTTTGGCTGCAATAACGTGCTCCAGCGGTCCACCCTGGATACCGGGAAAAACAGCCAGGTCAAGCAATTGGCTGAGCAGGCGGGTTTCACCTTTTGGACCAACAGCGCCCCAATTGTTTTCAAAATCATTTTTCATCATAATAATACCACCACGAGGCCCGCGAAGGGTTTTGTGAGTAGTGGATGTTACAAAATGACAATGATCGAAAGGTGAATTCAATAATCCTGCTGCAATCATACCGGCAGGGTGAGCGATGTCGGCCAGCACCATTGCACCAACTTTATCGGCAGCAGCACGGATGCGGGCGTAATCCCAATCGCGGCTGTAAGCAGAAGCGCCACAGATAATCAATCGTGGTTTTACTTCCAGTGCTTTGGCTTCCAGTGCATCATAGTCCACCAAACCATCTTCGGCACGGACACCATAATGATGTGCGTTATAAATTTTTCCGGAATAAGTAACCGGCGAACCGTGGGTCAGATGTCCGCCCATACTCAGGTCCAGCCCTAGAATCGTATCGCCTGGTTTCAATACCGCAAACATGACAGCAGTATTGGCCTGCGCTCCGCTATGTGGCTGAACATTCACATAATTAACACCAAATACTTCTTTGGCGCGGTCGATAGCGAGTTGTTCACTTTTGTCAACTACTTCACATCCGCCATAATAGCGTTTGCCGGGATAGCCTTCTGCATATTTATTCGTCATCACGTTTCCCATCGCCTGCATAACCTGAAGGCTGGTGAAATTTTCGGATGCAATCAGTTCAAGACCGCGGCGCTGGCGCTCCAGCTCTTCGCGGATGAGGTCAAATATTTCTTTATCGTGTATCATAAAATCAATTTCGTTGCGGTCGCTAAAGTACTGTAAAATCTGCTATTTGTGAATAGCTTATTATGTAAATGATTGTTTGGAATGCTCTGAATTCTTAAATCACCACATTGATCATTTTCCCTTTTACAAAAATGATTTTCTTCGGCGCTTTTCCTTCCAGCCATTTCTGTACAATTTCATTATTTAAAACAATCTGCTCAATATCAGCTTGCGAAGCGTCCAGTGCAAACTCCAGCTCGGTGCGGGTTTTACCATTCACGGCTACAGGATATAGCTTACTGTTTTCGGTTGTGTGTTTTTCGTCCCATTGCGGAAATGCTGCAGCAACGACCGAACCCTGGTTTCCCAATTGCTGCCATAATTCTTCTGCAATATGCGGTGCATAAGGCGTAATTAATTGTACCAAGGGTTCCAGAATAGCACGTTTATGACAGTTCACATCGTTCAGTTCGTTTGCTGCAATCATAAACTGGCTCACGGCTGTGTTAAATGAAAAGCGTTCGGTATCCTGCTCTATTTTTTTGATTGTTTTGTGCAGGATTTTCAATTCGGCTTCGGTTGGCGCTTCGTCGCTTACCACCCATCCTTTTTGCTCGTCATTGTACATTCTCCAAAACTTGCGCAGGAAACGGTGAACGCCTTCAATCCCTTTGGTATCCCAGGGTTTGCTCACATCCAACGGCCCCAGGAACATCTCGTACATCCGGAACGTATCTGCGCCATACTGAGCAATAATGTCGTCGGGATTGACAACATTATACTTGGACTTGGACATTTTTTCGACTTCTGAGCCGCAATAGATAAATTCTTCACCACTTTCTGTTCTATTGCTTTCCCAGTTGGTGTTCGCAATTATTGTTTCAATATTTTCCTCTTTATTATCTCCAAACTTTAATTGCTCTATAAACTTAGACTTAGTAAGTCTATTTTTCGAATCAACAAACATATATCCATATTTCAGTCGAGAGTTGTAATAGCTATTGATAGACCTATCAGTTCCATTAAGTGTAATATTTCCCGTTTTTCCTATTATTGGTCCATCCGTTGTTTGTGTAAAAGAAGAGTAACTTATAATAGTGTCATTTTGTGGAATTGGATTCAAACCTAATGTTCCAATATAATAAGATTGTCCCTGAATCATCCCCTGATTCACCAGTTTTTTAAACGGCTCATCAAAACCAATATGCCCTAAGTCGTATAAGGCTTTTGTCCACATACGGCTGTATAGCAAATGTCCTACAGCGTGCTCTGTTCCGCCAATGTAAATGTCCACCTGGTTCCAGTAATCCGTTGCGGCTCTGTCTGCAAAGGTGTGTTCATTATTCGGATCCATATACCGCAGGAAATACCATGAAGAACCGGCATAACCGGGCATGGTGTTGGTTTCTCTTTTGACCTCACCCCCTGCCCCTCTCCCGGGGAGAGGGGTGCCAGCACCTGCTAACTCCTCGTGGAATGTTTGATTAAGTTCATTATGGTTGATAGGTTCTGTTATTTTTAATGAAAGCTCTTTAGCAATTCTATCAATTATTGTGTTAAGGTCCTGGTTGACTTCTTCATTTGTAAATCGTAACATACTGAAGCCTTGCTCTGCAAGCCACTCTTCTCTTGCTTTATCAAATTTTATCTGTTCATGGTCATTATGATAACCACCATCAATTTCTACAATTAACTTTTTCTCAAGGCAAACAAAATCTGGTATAAATCCAGCAATGGGATGTTGCCTTCTAAACTTGAAACCGTCCACATTTCTATTGCGCAATGCCTGCCAGATTTTATCTTCTTCGGTAGTTGGCTCTTTCCTGTTTTGCTTTGCAAATTGTATGGTACTTCTCCATTCTTCAACTGAGCTGTTGATATAACCAGAAGTTTGGGAATCATTCGTCCCCCTCTCCAAAGGAGAGGGGTTAGGGGTGAGGTCAGGAATAGCACTATCCTTCTTTATGTTGTCAGAAGTGAGGTCTGGAATATTTACCCACTCCTCAATATTGGCCAAAGGGCCTTCACCATCCGGTCCGGGACCATATTTGTCAACGTGGGGTAGTTCCAGTGGCAGTTCATGTTCACTCAATGGATAAGCAATGCCATTCACCCATTTTATCGGGAACGGTTCGCCCCAATAGCGTTGGCGACTAAACGCCGCATCACGCATTTTGAAATTCACTTTTGCTTCGCCGATTTTCTCGTCCAGCATTTTGTCAATCACTTTGGTGCCCGCTTCTTTAGGTGCAAGTCCGTTAATGAAATCGCTGTTCACCAATGTGAAGTCTTTCTCCGCATAAGCTTCCTCACCATTGTATTTTTCACCAATAATGTTGGTGATGGGAATATTAAAATGTTGCGCAAATTTATGGTCACGCTCATCGCCGCACGGAACCGCCATAATAGCGCCGGTGCCATATCCTGCTAATACATACTCTGAAATCCACACCGGAATTTCTTTTCCGCTGAAAGGATGAATGGCATAAGCGCCGGTGAAGCAGCCGGAGATTTTTTTCTCCTGCATTCTTTCGCGCTCCGAACGGCTCTTGACGAAGGTGATATATTCCTGAACTTTTGCCTGCTGCTCTGCTGTAGTGATTTCGGTCACCAATTCGTGCTCAGGTGCCAATACCATAAAGTCCACGCCGAAAATAGTATCGGGTCTTGTGGTAAACACTTCGAAACTATAAGGTGAATTGTGCACCTTAAACATAATTTGTGCGCCAACACTTTTGCCAATCCAGTTGCGTTGCATTTCCTTCATGGCTTCGCTGAAATCAACAGTTTCCAGACCTTGCAGCAAAC
The DNA here is from genome assembly GCA_041661485.1 of Chitinophagaceae bacterium. Lineage (GTDB taxonomy): Bacteria > Bacteroidota > Bacteroidia > Chitinophagales > Chitinophagaceae > Rurimicrobium. Next base: position 157,391 of record JBAZUJ010000005.1, on the reverse strand, counting down.
GATCGGCATATTCGGTAATGCGTAAATACCACTGGCGTAATTTCTTTTTCACCACGGGATGGCCACCACGCTCACTCACACCATTTACAACTTCATCATTTGCCAAAACGGTACCCAAAGCTTCACACCAATTCACTTCGCCAAAACCACAAAAGGCCAGGCGATAGTTCATCAGGATATCCTGTTGTTCTTTTTCTGTAAAGGTTTTCCAGACAAAGGCATCGAAATGAATGGATGCATCGCCGGGGCAGGGGTGATGAATATTGCCTTCTTTCTCGAACGTATCAATTAATGTGGAGATAGGAACAGCTTTCTGCAATTTCCGGTCCAGGAAACTGTTGAACAATTGGAGGAAAATCCACTGCGTCCATTTGTAATACTTTTTATCGCTGGTGCGCACTTCGCGGCTCCAGTCGTAGCAAAAGCCAATATTATCCAATTGTTCGTGGTAGCGCTTGATATTTTTATCTGTGGTATCCACCGGATGCTGACCGGTTTCGATAGCGTATTGCTCTGCCGGAAGGCCGAATGCATCGAATCCCATCGGATGCAGGACATTAAAACCTTTCATGCGTTTGTAGCGGGCATAAATATCGGAAGCGATATAGCCCAGCGGATGACCGACATGAAGACCGGCACCACTTGGATAAGGAAACATATCCAGGATATAGAACTTTGGTTTGTCGCTATTGTTGCTTACTTTATAAACGTCATTCTCTTTCCACTTTTTCTTTGCGTCGCGTTCAATACTTTGAAAATTATACTCCATAATTCAATACTAAAATAGAGCGCAAAAGTAAGGAAAATGAAGGCTGGAATGGCTTTGTTTTCAAAGTTTTCCAATACGGTTCCGTCAAACTGAAGAAATGATTTGACCTGAAGTGTGCCAGCCCGGATGAACCGTTCGGACGGGCGACGCAACGGATGTTGAAGAGAAGAAAGGAGCTGACCTTGAAAATTATACGGGTAATCGTTTCACTACTTCGCCAATAGGCAAGCCCATTACATTATAATAATCGCCATGAATTTTCTCAATTCCAATCATGCCAATCCACTCCTGGATGGCATAAGAACCCGCTTTGTCGAATGGTTTGTGTTTGGTGATGTAATATTGAATTTGTTCCAGCGTGAGAGGACGGAAGAAAACTTCTGTGGTGGTTGAAAATTTTTGTGTTTTGTTTTTAGATAAAATGCAAACTCCTGTTACAACACGGTGCATTTTGCCGGAAAGTCTTAGTAACATTGCGATAGCGTCTTCTGAATCGATTGGCTTGCCTAATATTTCGTCGCCTAATATTTCGTTACCCAACAACACAACCGTATCTGCAGCAAGGATCGTATGGTCAGGATATTTTTCAGCAATCGCCATCGCTTTTTTGTGCGCCAAAAATTCAGGAACACGACTTGGCTGCATTCCTTCGGGGTTGGTTTCGTCTACGTCCGGACTGATAACGGTGAATTTATAACCCGCCTGTTCCATCAGTTGCTGGCGGCGTGGCGATTGTGAGGCTAAAATCAGATTATCCATTGGCTTGTTTATAATATATCAGTAAGGAACCGATGCCTAAAACCATAATGATTTTGAGAAAACGGCTCATTAAACTATAATGTTTAGTGGTAGCTTTTCGGGGCAAAAATAAGACCCAAATGATTAACGGTAAAGTCAGGGCGAAAAGCGTGTACGCCCCAAGTGCACCCTGCACTTTTACAGAAGCTATGATAAGTGGAATAATGGCAAGCAGCGACAGCAACTGTACAAAAAGGGTAGTGGATTTCAAGCCCAGTTTGATAGGCATTGTGATACAACCTTCAGCGGCATCGCCAATATGATCTTCCATATCTTTTACCACTTCACGCATCCAGGTGAGCACGAAGGCGAAGGCTGCATAGATGCCCAAAACCCATACCGGATTAGGTATAATTGCATCTCCTTTGCGCAATATAGTTTCCATTTTTGCAAAGTGCCATAATGCAGGTTCGTAAACCAACAAGGTAAAAATGGTTAAAGCCGTGAGCGCAGCCACCACTACATTGCCGATGACAAACCATCTTTTAAAATGGGAAGAATACAGAAACAGTAATAACGTGCATAATCCCTGTATCCACAGCCAATAGATTTTACCGGCTTCGATGGCCACAATTCCTGCCAGCAATAATCCTGCAACATTCAATACTGAATGGTAAATAATGGCTGAACGGCGGTTGATTGTTCGCTCGAGGATTGCTTTCTCGGGACGGTTAATCGCATCAATTTTTATGTCGAAATAATCGTTGATAATATAACCTGCTGCCGCTATCAGAATAGTGGAGAGGCATATCAGTGAGAAATTAAGCGGATTTAAAAGAAATGACTTCTCTGTCCAGCTACGCATAGGCATCAGCACACAAGCCCATACCAACAATTGTGTGAGCAGGATAATGAATAAGTTATTCCAGCGAATCAGTCTGAGCCAGTTCATTTTTACTTATATAGTCCAGGTAGCAGGACTGGTGCGCCATTCGGCTAATTTTTCGCGTTGTTCAGGGCTTACAATTTTTAATTCTTCAGCCACTTCCATCAAAGCAGAGTAATTGCTGATGGTATGCAATTGAAGATTTGCTTTTTCAAACGCTTCGTCTGCTGCGGGGAAACCATACGTAAACAATCCGCACATACCTAAGACATTGGCACCATTGGCACGCAAAACTTCCACCACTTCGAGGCTGCTTTTTCCTGTAGAAATCAAATCCTCCACTACTACAACCTTTGCGCCGGGCTCCATCACGCCCTCAATCTGATTGCCCATTCCATGTTCTTTAGGTTTGCTACGCACATAGATAAAAGGTAATTTCATCAGATCTGCAGCCAAGACTCCATGAGCAATACCTGCGGTAGCAACACCTGCAATCACCTCAGCATCAGGATAATGCTCCAAAATCATATTGGCCAGTTCACTTTTTACAAAGTCGCGGGTGTAAGGAAAGCTCAATACTTTGCGGTTGTCGCAATATACCGGAGAATTCCAGCCTGAAGCCCATTTATATGGTTGTTGTGTATTTATCTGTAATGCTTTAATTTGCAACAGTTTTTCCGCAAAGTGTTTTTGTGTGCTCATGCGCCAAAACTACACCCATTCTATAAATTATACAAAACGACAACGATGAGTTTTTTTCAAAAAATCTATTTTAATAATAAGCCGCTCATCCTCGCCGAAGGAAATATTGTAGAAAAGGAGTATAAAAATTTCACTCACCTGCAAGGGGCCACTGCTGCTCATTTTATGGATGCCATTAAATTATTGGAGTCATCTTCTTGTCAGGGTGTAATCCTGACTGACGATAGCAGGGAAACGCTTGAAAAAGAATTGCTTTGGGCATTTTATCCTATTCATTCCGGAGGTGGCGTCGTGGAAAATGAGCACGGTGAAATCCTGATGATATTCCGCCGGGGGAAATGGGATTTACCGAAAGGCAAGCTGGATGAGGGTGAAGATATTGAGCAATGTTCGGTGCGTGAGGTTCAGGAGGAGACAGGTCTGAAACATGTGGTTCTGCAATATAAAATCTGCAATACACTGCACATCTATCCGATGAATAGCCGCTATGTATTGAAATATACGGCCTGGTATAAAATGACAGGTTCGGCGAAAGAAGTTTTATTCCCCCAGCTGGAGGAAAAAATAGAGCAGGTTATGTGGGTGAAAGCGCAAGACATTTCGCCATTACTGGTCAATTCTTTTGAAACAATTGGAGATGTCCTGAAAGAAGCCAAAGTTTTGTAAACATGCTCTTTACCATTTGTACCTTAACAATATCGAAACAATATTTATTTCATCTTTGCAGTCGGAGTTAATCAAATGGCAAAACTAATCGACATATCAAAGGAAGGTCTTAAGCACACCATTACCAAAAGTGTGACGAAAAGACGTGCGACCTTTTGGCAAATGATGCGCTGTATAGGCAAACTGGAATACAAGCCTTCTTTGCTGGTCATTTTTACAATTTTGGGAGCATTAGTCTATATGTTCTCACCATTATCTCTTTTTTCAGACATGCCTTTTTTATTAAGGTATCTGGATGATCTTTTCATTTTGATAGTTGTCCTCAAGGTGCTTTCCCACGAAACACACCGCTATATGAGATATAAGGCAAGAAACAGAAGAGCCTGCGAATAAAAAAAGCTGACCATTGGGTCAGCTTTTTTGTTGAATGGGATAAAAGAAAATTAAAATCTACTGTTACAATCTGCCAACATGGGTTGAACTTTATCCTTATCTGAAATAATAGCATCTGCAAGGTCAATTTTCCAGTCAATACCCAGGGTTGGGTCGTTATAAAAAACACCGCCTTCATTTTCTTTGCTGTAAAAATTATCACATTTGTAAAATACTTCAGCGGTATCGGATAGCACAGAATAACCGTGAGCAAATCCACGTGGAATCAGGAACTGAAGTTTGTTTTCGTCACTCAATTCCAGCCCGTACCATTGTTTGTAGGTTTTGCTGTCCTTGCGTAAGTCCACCACAACATCCCAGATTTTCCCCTGCAGGCAACGAATCAGTTTAGATTGTGCTATAGGTTCATTCTGATAATGTAGTCCCCGTAAAACATTTTTTACCGAACGGGCCTGATTGTCCTGTACGAATTTGTGTTGAAAATCAGTTTCTTTTACAAACACCTGCTCATTAAAACTTTCAAAAAAATAGCCTCTGTCATCGCCAAAAACTTTGGGTTCCAATATTAATAATCCTTCAAATGGGGTAGTGATAACGTTCATTTATTTGCTTAATTGGTCCACTATGTTGTTTACATTTTCTGCAATAAACTGCAATTCTTCTGTAGTCAATTCGGTATGAATAGGCAGGGAAATAACGCAGGTGTTCAGGAAATCAGTTACCGGTAAATTGTAATCTGCACCACCAAAATCTTTCAGCATTTCCTGCTTGTGGCTCGGAACCGGATAATAGATCATGGATGGAATTCCTTTCTCCGCCAACATTTCCTGCACTTTATCCCGGTTCACATTTTTTACCTGCAAGGTATATTGGTGAAATACGTGCGTACTGTATTCTGCACGATAGGGTGTGATAATATTTGAATTACCTGCAAAAGCTTTGTCGTAATAATCAGCCGCATTTCTGCGCGCATCGCAATATTCGTCCAGCTTTCGCAATTTGATGCGCAATACCGCAGCCTGTATAGAATCAAGGCGACTGTTGCAACCGACCATTTCGTGGTAATACCGAACTTTCTGACCGTGGTTGGCAATCATCATTAACTGTTCTGCCAGCAAATCATCATTGGTAAACATTGCACCACCATCACCATAACAACCAAGGTTTTTGGATGGGAAAAAAGAGGTGCAACCAACAATGCCCATAGAGCCTGTTTTCTTTTTTGTGCCGTCTTTAAAAGTGTAAGTTCCTCCGATGGCCTGAGCATTATCTTCTATTACAGGAATATTTTTTTCTTTAGCCAAAGCCAGCAATTCTTCCATATTGACACATTGGCCATACAAATGAACCGGAATAATGGCTTTTGTTTTATCCGTAATCGCATTACGAACACTGTCAATATTCATGGTGAATGTGTCGGCATCCACATCTACAAAAACCGGTTTCAGGCGCAGCAAGGCAACTACTTCAACTGTAGCAATGTAAGTAAATGAAGGTGTGATAACCTCATCACCCGGCTGCAAACCCAGCGCCATCAACGCAATTTGCAAAGCATCCGTACCATTAGCGCAGGGAATAACATGTTTTACACCCAGATAAGCGGCCAGTTCAGTCGCGAAATGCTTCACTTCCGGGCCATTGATAAAGGCTGTATTGTCAATCACGCTTTGGATAGCGGCATCAACTTCTGTTTTAATATGTTGGTACTGACGTTTGAGGTCCACCATTTGTATTCCTTGCATAAGCTCTATTTTCGGTGTGCAAACTTAAATGTTAGCACGCACATATCAACGCATTTCCTCAAAGTTTATGCGCTGAGCCTAACTGTTTTTTTGTAGGTTTGAGGGATAAATTACTATTTCCCCTTGTTCGACAAAAGCTTACGGAAAGGAACCATCTGGACGATTATTTTCTTCCTGACTTCCTTTGCCAAAACCATTATCCTTACGCCCATGATGCTGGTACATTGGGGTGATGAAGCGTTTTGCTTTTGGGCAATTATACTTTCTGCCAGGGCGATATTGCTGTTCTTGTCGGATGGATTTGTCCGGTATATTGTCAATCAATATAATCTTTTGTATCACAATGACGAAGCAAAAGCCGGAGAAGTTTTGAGTGCAGGCGTTTCTTTTCTTTTTGTTTTTTCTTTAGCGCTTTGCGCGTTGATTGCTTTGTTGTTTGTGATGTTCCCATCCCTTTCATCCTTTGTTTTTGATGTCCGGAGTGACCAATTTAATTTTTTGCCATTTTGCCTCGTTATTTACATAATAGCAGCTTGTCTCCAGAATGTACAGCGGATGTTTGCTGCAACCAAAGAAGCCCGTGGCCTGGTCTGGCATAATCTATTGCTTGAGGTATTGCTGATTGCTGCCGAATTACTGATGCTTTCTTTTTTATTGGTTAATGGTTTTGGATTCAGCATTGGCATCATAGCAGATTCGACAACCATTTTTGTGGTAGCGCTCGTCTATTTGGTTCACCTCAGTTTGAACTATCCTTTGCAACATCCGCTTAGTTTAGCATCAGTCAAATCGGGCGCGATACATTTTGCAAAAGCTACACAACTTTATGCCGGCAATTTCTTTGAAAAGTTAACCACGGACGGATTGGTTTTATTGCTGTCATTCTTTCGTTTCGATAAATCCGCCATTGCTTTATTTGCCACCATCCGCACCATTGTCAATACGCCTTTGCTGGCGCAAAATCTTTTGCTCAATACCTACACACCTCAATTACAAAAAGATTTTGCACTTCGAAATAATGAAGGTTTGAAGAAATTGTTCAGCTTCATCAGACTGCGCATCGGATTGGTTTTGCTGGCCGGAATTGTGTGCTGTTATCCGTTGTATGAGCCGGTTTTCAGATTTTGGACCAAGGGCGAGATTAGCTATAATGAAACGTTTATGACGGCAATGTTGATAATGGCAGTTTTCAATTTGTACGGTTTGAGTTTTGCATTTGTCCTGAAAGGCTTGAATATATTACCACAAATGCTTGGCCTGATGGTTTTAAAAACTGTTTTCATACTGGGAGCTTTTTGTTTTGCAAGGCAGCATATTGAAATGGTAGGCTGGACCTTGGCTGCCGCTGAATTTATAATTTCAGTAATCTTTCTGCCGGTTTTGCTGCATCGGTTCTGGCAAAGGCAGCAATTGACTTTTAGTTTATCCAATACTTTGCTGTTTGTAATTCCATATTTGCTGGCATCGGTTTGCTTATTTTTGCTTGCTTTAAAATAATTCTCTCAATGAATATCATCTCCTACAACCTTAATGGAATCCGAAGTGCAATGAAAAAAGGCTTTGCCGAATGGCTGGCCGAAGAAAATCCGGATATTGTGGCCATTCAGGAAATAAAAGCGACAGAAGATGTGGTGGATGTTTTGCCTTTGCTGAAATTGGGTTATGAACTCTTTTGGTTTTCGGCGAACAAAAAAGGGTATAGCGGGGTAGCGGTTTTCACTAAAATAAAACCGCTGATGGTTCATTATGGAAATGACTATGAACAAAGTAATTTTGAAGGACGCGTCATTACCCTGGAGTTTGAAAAATTCACGCTGGTAAATGCTTATTTCCCTAGTGGCACAACCGGAGAACTGCGCCAGACCTACAAATACCAATGGCTTGAAGAGTTTTTTGAATACATAGCAATTGTAAAACAAAAGCAACCCAATGTGGTGGTATGCGGCGATTATAATATTTGCCACAAAGCCATCGATATCCACGACCCGGTGAGCAATAAAAAGAGCAGCGGCTTCCTGCCCGAAGAACGCGCCTGGATGGACAAATGGTTTGAAGAAGCAGGATTTACCGATTCTTTCAGGCTGTTTAATGAAAATCCGCACGAATACAGCTGGTGGAGCCAGAGAGCCGGCTCCCGCGACCGCAACAAAGGATGGCGCATTGATTACATCAGTGTGTCGAACCCGCTGAAATCAAAACTGAAAGCAGCGTCTATTCTTCAACAGGTGAAACATTCTGACCATTGCCCGGTGAAGGCGGAATTTGATTTTTGAGTTTAGATTGAGGGTTTTTGAATCGCAAGAATTTGAACTTTATTATCTGAAAAATGGTCAATTTAAAGATTGTTGATGATGAACTTATTGTTTCCGAAATAGGCAACGATATGCGCATTCGATATTATTTGTTTGCGATAACTTTTATACTAATCGGGGCACTTGTTATTTATTTAGGATACGATTATGATTCCATTTTTTATGTTGGTTTTGTCGGCATTTTCTCGGTTTACGGACGTGTGCTGAAAAGGCCAGCCAATTGGCGTCCTGTCAAAATCAAAGTAAGTAGTGAGTTGGTTTTTATTAATCGAAAGAAACTAAGGAAGGAAGATTTGATATTTTTAAGTTTTCACCAAACGGATGAGTGCAGGACAATCCGTCTTGAAGCGAAACGAAGCAATATCTTCAGGCCCAATGAAGCAAGAATATTGAGTAATTGCTCAAGCGAAGAGGAAGCAATTGATATTTGCCGTATCATAAGAGACTACATTGATCCGGATTTGAAAATCTGTTATGTCAGGTTGGTTAAGGGAAAGAGTAAAAGGGCTGACTTTGTGAGTGATTTTGGGGATTTAAGTAATGATATTACTTTTGAAAAGCGTTATTTTATAGAATAACTTAATGAGTCATTTGTGATTGCAATGAAAATAAACTGATTCGCAGTATAGATACGTTTTTTGATTATAATTTCAAGAGATTAATTTACTAATCCTCGTTTGGGAGCTTTTCGGCTACTACTTCATTAATCTGCATTTTGCATTAATAATTGTGTTTCTTCTTTAGTATATAATATAATTATGCTTTTGTAAAAATTTAATTTTCAATTATAAATTGTCAATTATTTTTTTATTTAAAAAAAGGTTGAGTTGTCATTATTTTCTCCTTTGTATTGATTAGCAGCCGGACACTCAATCAATTAATATTTTCCATTCTAATGTTTTAATGTTTCATAAAGTCTAAACATAAAAATTGATATTAGAACAAAATAGCGTTAGGTCATTTTATTGGAATAAACTTAAAATTACTATTTTGTTTAAATTATTATCCCCTTATTTTTGATTGGTAATATTTAAAAAGTATTATTAATATAAAATAATGAATTTCAAATCTCTTTTTGTTCTCATCTTTTTTTTATTGGTTTATGGTCGTGCGAAAGCGCAGGCTCCTGTAATGGGCAGTACGATTAAATTTATTGTTTTTACTGCTTCGGGGGCAATTACCAACACAGGCGTCACGCATCTTACCGGCGATGTCGGGTCTAATGTAGGTGCGGTCTCGGGGTTTGGTAATGTAAACGGCGTGATGCATTCCGCTGATCCGGCAACAGCACTTTGTGTCCTTGATTTAGCTATTCTGTATAATCAGCTGGACACGACAACGGCCCACCTGTTTCCTTCTGCCAGTCTTGGTGGGGTAGATACTTTAGGTCCCGGGGTTTACTCGGTTCCGGTAGTCGCTACGCTGGACTCTGATCTTGTCCTGAATGCCGGCGGAGATAGCAGCGCGGTTTTTATTTTCCAGCTGGAAGGTGGTTTATCATCCACAGCCGGTGTAAAGGTAAGACTGATCAATGGCGCACTGGCTTGTAATGTATTTTGGAAAGTGGAAGGCATATTGACTTTAGCTTCAGGAACCACCATGAGGGGTAGTGTTATTGTCAATAATGGCACCATTGCGATGGGTAGTCTCGATACGCTGGAAGGTAGAGTCATGACTACGTTAGGTGCTATCACACTCAATGGAGTAAACGGAATGACTCCACTCGGTTGCGGACTTCCATTGCTGACCGGTCCCGTGGCGCCCAACCTGGCTTCTACTGTTTGCTATGCTTTGTTTTCCACTACCGGTGCGGTTACCAATGTGGGCACAACCAAAGTGCGTGGAGATGTGGGTACCAACACCGGTTTGCTGAGTGGTTACTCCGCGAGCGATGTAATCGGCACGATTCACCCTGTACCCGACAGTTCTACAGCCCAGGCAGCTGCTGATGTGCTCAATATTTTCAGCTACCTCACTGCTTTGCCTTATGATATTGAATTACTGTATCCAGCTCAGTTTGGCAACAATCTGTTGCTGACACCGCATACCTATTGGTTGGGCGCAGCAACGACTTTTACCGATTCGATTTTCCTTGATGCGCAGGGAAACCCCAATGCCGTTTTTGTAATAAAGATGTGGGGCGCACTAACAACCAGTACTTATTCTAATGTCAAATTGCTGAACGGAACAAAGGCATCCAACGTGTTTTGGCTTACCGAAGGGGCTGCCGATATTATTGCCAATTCTGTATTCAATGGCACTATCCTTTGTAATAATGGTGCGTTTAGTATGTTGGCCAATGCCAAAATGAACGGCAGGGCACTGGTGAAAATCGGGGCATTATCAACCACCAACGATTCGGTTTATATACCAACCCTAACTGGCTCCGATTCGGCAATTTGCTATCCGGGTGTAGTGCTACCGGTAAAGCTGGTGGAATTTTCTCTGAGCAAAGGAAATAATCAAACGGTGAACCTCCATTGGGTGGCTGCAGATGAATCTGATTTGCGTCATTACGAGATTATGCGTTCCGAAAATGGCAATCAATGGAATATGCAGTCTGTTATTGCAGCTAAAAATAATGCTTCAGGAAGTAATTATTACAATGCGGAAGACCAGCCTGGTCATACAGGAATATTTTATTATCGCCTCAAATGTGTTGACCTGGACGGTAAGGCTCAATATTCGCCAACCCGTACAATTAATCTTGATGCGAACGGACCTTCAGTGCCATCGGTTTATCCTAATGCCGCAGACCGTTTTATCAACATTGCACTATATGGTACTGCAGCGAGCAACAGTTTCGAAATTCATAATCTTCTTGGAAAAACAATGCTCAAAGGTTCACTTGTGGGAAATAGCGTCAACAAAATCGCCTTGCCGGTATTGGATAACGCTATGTATTTTATTATTGTAAATCAGGACGATAGGGTATCTAATCTAAAGCTGCAGGTGAACCAATAAATTCTAGGATCTCACCTTACATTTCCCGGTGGGCGGCATTAAAGTTTTTAGTTTATCTGCAATGCCTTGTCTGTATTGTCCGGTATCGGCACCTATTTTCAGTTGTTTTGTATATGTATAGTGGGTTTCGGCGTGCAATACAGTACTGCAACTTCCGTATTTCACAATCACGATATTTTTACAAACAGGGTTTGATTTTCAAAGAAGCAAAAAGCGTATTTACAGTGTGATAAGCCCTCACGTTAAAAGGCTGGGGTAATGGCCATACTCAAAACGACTCCCCAAAAGAAATATATAATCCGTTGTTGCTGTTGTTGCCAATGGCATAGTCTATTCGGAGGTTGGTTTTATCTTTTTTATCCACCAAAAAGCGCAGCCCAATGCCATAATTGTATTTGATATTGTCGAAACTAAAAGGGTGCTTGGCAGAATAAATTGAAGATAGACCTCCAAAAGCGGCAAGCCCAAATCGCCAAAACAAAGGCATCCTAAATTCTTGCTGAATGGTGCTTAAATGTTGGTCGCGGTAACGCCCAAAATAATAGCCACGCACAAATTGGTCACCGCCTAAAAAGGAAAGATCGTAAAAAGGAATCGTGCCAAAGTTGAAGTCGTTGATAAAACGGGTCGCCGAAATCAATTTTTTATTCCAGGTTTTATAATATCGCCCATCGAGTGTGAGTTCGAGATAGTTTTTCTGAGCAAAACTATACATCGTATTTGCAAAGAAATAATGACCTTTTGTTGGGCTAAGAATGTTATTTCGGGCGTCTTTTATGATAGTGTACCCAACTCCAAAGGTCTTGCCCGCTTTCAATTCGGGGTAGCGCAGGTCAGGTTGAGCTGTTTTGATTTTTGAATAGCTGATGTATTTTAGATTGATACCCGAAAATAATTGAGGACTTATTTTTTTGAGCAAAAAAACATCCGATGCAAATCTGTTGCTGCTAAATACCAGCTTATTGCTGTCTGCAGTATTGGGGCCAATGCCGAAATAAAAATCAGGGTATTGTGCATATCGAATGAGTCCTTTTGTGAACCATTTTTCTTGCCTGAAAAAGTAAGTCCAGCCGCCTTCTAATACGATTTGTTTGTTCCAGGTATAATTGAATTCGACTTTTGAATTTGAACTTCTGGTTAAAGAGTCTTTGTAAAAATCGAGTGTAAATAAACTGACAACACCAACATAAGTTTTAGTTTCCGGTGAATATCCGAAGGCGGGTACAGGCAATATTTTTATGCTTTTTGCGCGCAGGCTATCCTGTCCCAAAGCGCTGTTTAAAAATAAACAATAAATGATGGATAGTAAAATTAGCCTCAACATCTACAGTATTATAGCTTGGAACTCTTATACATTTTCGTCATCTCCTTAATCGTTTCTTCAATAAGGGTGTATTTAAAACCAGGCAGAGCGCTCAGCAGTTTTTCATTGTTGTAAAAACATTTCATCTGTGCCGTGCGGGTGGTTTCTTTGGTAACGGTAGCTGATTTTCCGGTAAATAATTTGAGGAAGGCATTCCAGCGCCAAAGCAAACCGGTTGCCCATATAGGTGCTTTAATGTGCGGCGGTTTTTTGCCTAAGCCGTTCGCCATTAAAGTAAAGATTTCCTTGTAGGAATGATTGCCTTCCGAGAGGATGAAGCGTTCTTCGCTGATATCGCTTTTCATCAATAAAACCATAGCTTCAACCACATCCTTCACATCCACCCATCCGTTGATGCCTTCTGTATAAAAAGGGAATTCGCCATCTGCGACCTTCATGAGTCTGGCCGAACCTTCGTCCCATTTGCCCGCACCCAGTATGATGGCGGGATTAACGATTACAGCGTTCAGGCCTTCGGCCATAGCGCGCCACACTTCCATTTCACTCAGGTATTTGCTGCGGGCATAGGCGGTATTGTTTTTGCTCTCTTCCCAAAAGTCTTTTTCTGTCAATGGTTTTTCAAGGTTGCCGCGACCAAGTGTGGCTATAGAACTCACAAACACCAGCTTGCGCACATTGGCTTCCAGCGCCGCATTGACTACGTTGGCCGTACTGTCTGCATTTACTTTTTGAATCAGGTATTTATCTGCAGCTTCAAACGAAACTTTGGCTGCGCAATGGTATACTTCAGTGATATTTTCAAAGGCTTCTTCTAGTTCAAAAATATCCAGCAGGTCGCATTGCATCCAGCTGACATTGGGCAATTGTTGTAAGCTTTCATTGGGTGCATTGTTATGGTATAATGCTCTGACCGGCACATTTTCGAGCGCCAGACGGCGTACTAAATGTTGCCCTAAAAAACCACTTGCACCCGTAACAAGAACCATTTATTGAATTGAAAATTGACAAATGAGATTTGAAAATTGTGTTACTATTTATTGAAAAACTAAGCTGTCATCAGAGGTGCTCATTATCAATTATCACTTTTCAATTTCCAATTATTCTATCGCCTGAAATTGCCTCAGGAAACGCACATCGTTTTGCGAATAGAGGCGGAGGTCATTGACCTGGTATTTGATTTGTGTGATGCGCTCCACACCCATTCCGAAGGCAAAGCCACTGTACACTTCAGGGTCTATACCAAAGTTGCGCAACATATTCGGATGCACCATTCCACAACCCAAAATCTCTACCCAGCCGGTGTGTTTACAAAGGTTGCAACCACTGCCGCCGCAAACCGTGCAGGAGATGTCCATTTCGGCACTTGGCTCGGTGAATGGGAAATAAGATGGACGGAAACGAACCTTGGTGTCAGCGCCGAACATCTCTGTTACGAAATGATATAAAGTTTGTTTGAGGTCGGCAAAAGAAACGCCTTTATCAATATAAAGCCCTTCGCATTGATGGAAAAAACAATGAGCACGCGCACTGATGGTTTCGTTGCGGTAAACACGGCCGGGACAAATCACACGCAAAGGCAACTCCCCTTTTTCCAGCATACGCGCTTGCACCGATGATGTGTGCGTGCGTAATACCCAGTCCGGGTTTGATGCAACATAAAAAGTATCCTGCATATCCCGTGCTGTATGGTTTTCGGGCATATTCAGCGAAGTGAAATTATGCCAGTCGTCTTCTACTTCAGGGCCCGTAGCAACACTGAAACCCAGTTTTTCGAAAATGGAAACGATTTTATTCTCCACCATTTTCAATGGGTGACGCGTTCCAAGGGGAATGCTCGTACCAGGTAAAGTCAAATCCACTTTGACCTCGTTATTTTTAGTATTGCCCTGCAAATGGGCAAAGGCTTCATATTTTGATTCAGCAAGAATTTTGAATGCATTCAGCAAAAGCCCGGCTTCCTTTTTTTGCGGCCCGGGTACATTTTTCATTTCACCAAAAATCTCTTTTACAATTCCTTTGGTTCCCAGATATTGAATCCGGTAAGCCTCCAGTTCGGCGGCATTAGTTGGCGTGAAAGCGTTGATATCTGCTTCGTGAGCGGTAATTTTTTGCTGTAAATCCTGCATAAGCTGCAAATATAAATACTTTTGACGGAGGGAATAAAATGGTTTTGAACAAAATATGCCGTTCGCTTTTTTACTCCCATTCTAAATATTATATTCGCAAAACCTATCTTTAATTCCTGCGAATATGAAACCAAATACTAAAAAACCAGGCCCTCAAAATCTGCCGAAAGCAGCCAACATTGGGCAGAAGCAGCCATTAAAGGAAAAATCCCCTTCTTTTATTTCCGCTAAATCTGTTTTATTATCCATTGCATTCCTCTTGGTATTGCTGCTGATCAGGCAAACCAAATCCTATTCTTATTTCTATAACGATAAAATAGTGGAGAATTATCTGGAAATGAGAGATGTGCGCGATATTGATAATTATATGGATATTGATATCAGAAAAAAGCTAAAATGGCAGGATGCGTACCGGATTTTGAAATCAATCAGAAAGGTTACCCAAAACGATACAAATTTCATCCTCTTAGTGCCTCCGCGATCTTATCTGCATTTGACTAATAAAAAAATTGAAATGCCGGAACCTACCGTATGCTATTACTATGCAAGCTTAAAAACTGCACGCTCAACATCTTCTTATGCCTATAAATGTAGCCATGTTCTGGTCGTAAATAATCAGGATGTTTCGATGATTAAAATAAGGAGCAAGTCCCATATTGACAGTTTATTACAAGTGTATAAGCCTTATTCATATTAAACCGGAACCACAATGGGTATTTTAAATTTTATATTATTGGCTTTCGCTCATTACATGCTGGGATGGGGTATATTGAAGGCTATCGGGATTAAGCAGATTAGTGCTTCTATTCAATATACATTGGTTAGTCTCCTTTTTGGATTAGGTTTATCCTCTCTGCTTCCGGTCATTCTTGAGATGCTTTCTATTCCTATTCATAAAACGAGCTTATTTATTGCGATAGTGTTGACCACCATTCTTCCGGCTGTTTTTTGGATAAAAGAACCACGTCAATCATTTTCGTCCATTTTAAAAGCCTATTCCAAAAAATTCAGGTTATACGATTTGGTGTTCATCATCGTTTTATTGTATCTGTTACTTCCGGGAATTTTGAAATGTGTTTATTATCCGCCCGTTCCGCGCGATTTGACATCCGGCGCAGAGGCTATAGCTGAATATACTTTAAAAGAGCAGCATATAAACAACAGCTATTTTTCTGTTGACCTTTCTTCAACTGACAATTACCAAAAACCTCCCTTTCTGTTAGGCTTGCAAATCATTTATAAAATGTTTGTTCAACCTTTCGGGCAGGTTTGGCTGATATTGTTTGGATGTGGGTTTTTCAGTTTTCTGTATGTAATTATGCGTAAAATGGTTCATCCGGTACTTGCAGGTTTGGCCGCCATTTTGGTATTGGCTATACCTGAATTTTACCCCTATACCGTTGTTTTACCCTTATATGATTTTCCCTGCACCGTTTATCTGTTATTTGGGTTTTATTATTTATTTCTGTTTGTAAAAGAAAAGGACAAGCAAAACTTGTGGCTCAGTTCTGTTGGATTTGGCATGGCGACTTTGGTGAGACCTGAAACAATTTTCCTGGTGTTGATGATTTGTATATCCTATTACATCAGTCAGGTAATCGCTTCCCGTAAATTGGCGGTAAAAACAGCTTTTCTTTCATGTTGTATTTTAATGCTGACAGCCTTGGTCTTAGATATTTTTACGATGGAAATATTCGTAAAGCATTTTATTCCATCATCGCTTGAGTTTGGCAATAAGTTTACCAGCGATTTGTCAAATCTGACGCCACTATACCGTAGATGGGAATTTCTTACGGAGGTTTTGATGTTTACCAAATCGGGTGCACCGAATAACCTTAGCCAACCTTTGTATGCCGAAACATTCAATATTATGGTGGTTTTTATTCTGCTGGAATTAGCTTTTGTTGTCATCACTCGTAAGGTTGATTTTAATGCAGCTTGCTGGTTTGGTTTTATGGTTTTGGTATTTATTCTGTTATTATTAATCGGTTATTTATTGCCGTTTACAGAATTTACCAACGCTAAAAGAGGTTTATTTAAAATGATTCCGCTGATTTTCGTTTTTGGCGTGAACACCAGGGCCGTTCAATTCATATCCCAAAAAATAGTAAGCTGGGAAATGAAAAAATAGTTTTGGACTGTAAGTCAGCCTATATTTTAACAAGCATTTTCAAATCAGATTAGGAATTTTTTTTGTCGTGCCTTATCTTTGCGCTCCTTATGCATTTTCGTCATTTTCTTTCATTCATAATTGCCTGTGGTTTAACAATGCTCATGTCGTGCAACGGCTACGAGAAATTGAAGCGCAGTACAGATGTGAATAAGAAGCTGGTAATGGCAAACAAATACTACGACAAGAAGGAGTATATACACGCCCGTGAGCTTTACGAAAGCCTTTTACCGGTGATGAAAGGAACCAAGAATTTTGAGCCGATGTACTTTAAGTACGCGATGACTAATTTTCATTTAAAAGATTATAACTCATCGTCTTACCACTTTATGACTTATGCCAAGTCATATCCCAATTCGCCAAACAC
Organism: Chitinophagaceae bacterium; assembly: GCA_041661485.1. Lineage (GTDB taxonomy): Bacteria > Bacteroidota > Bacteroidia > Chitinophagales > Chitinophagaceae > Rurimicrobium. The sequence goes on along the minus strand of JBAZUJ010000005.1, from coordinate 140,232 downwards.
AGACGAAGCAGAGTTTTTACACGCTTATTCTATTTATAAAATGTCACCAAAAATTACGGTGATGCAGAGTAATACCGAAAAGGCACTGGAAGTGTTGCAGCGTTTTGTGAATAATTATCCTGAAAGCAAGCACGTAGAAGAAGCGAATTCTTACATTGCAATTGCACAGGGCAAACTGGAAGAAAAAGCCGCATTGGCCGGAAAATTGTATTATGATATCAACCAATACAAAGCTGCCACTGTTGTTTACAAAAATATACAGACTGATTTCCCTATGTCCACCAGGATGGACGAGTATCAATATATGATTGTCAAAGCGAATTATAAATTTGCCAAAGCAAGCATAAAGGAAAAACAGGAAGAGCGTTATATCAACGTATTGAGTGCTTACCAGGAATTAGTAGACAGTTACCCTCAATCAAAATTCATCAAGGACGCGGAAAAGTATTTTTCGCTTGCCAGTACTAACATTAAAAAACTGAAAAAATGAGTATCAATAAAAAAGCCCTTGCTGCTGTAAATCCACTCATCGAAACACGCGATGTGACTGCCATCAAAAACAAAACAGGCAACATTTACGAAAGTATTGTTGTAATGTCTCGTCGTGCAGGACAAATTTCAGTTGCGGTGAAAGAAGAATTGCACAAAAAACTGGAAGAGTTTGGCAGTCATACCGACAATCTTGAAGAAATTCATGAAAACAAAGAGCAAATTGAAATCTCACGTATGTATGAGCGCCTTGCAAACCCTGCCTTGCAATCTCTTGCAGAATTTGCTGACGATAAAATTTATCACAGAAAGAAATAATTTATTATTCATTTCTTAAAGCGCAGCAATCCAAAATTACGGTTGCTGCGCTTTTTGGTGAACATTACTCTCCTCAAACCTTCATTTTATTTTGTACAGTCACGTGTTTTTTGACCTGGATCACACCCTTTGGGATTTCGAAAGAAACTCCAAAGACACGATGTGGCAACTGTATAACAGATTTCGGCTGGAGGGTCGTGGAATAACAGATTTCGATGCTTTTTATGAAGTGTACAGGGTGCACAATGAAAAGCTGTGGGTGCGGTTCCGGAAAGGTTTTATCAAAAGGGAAGAACTGCGGTGGAAGCGTATGTGGCATACTTTGCTCGATTTCAAAATAGCAGATACTAAAATCGCCAATGAACTCAGCAGTGCCTATCTTGAAATCCTTCCCACCCAAAAATACCTCGTTGCTGATGCCGAAGAAGTGATTAAATACCTTTCTGCAAAATACACCTTGCATATTATCACCAACGGTTTCGAAACAACCCAAAAACAAAAACTGTATAACTGTGGTTTGTTGCCATATTTCAGCCAGATTATTACTTCTGAAAAAAGTAACAGCTTAAAACCCAAAAAGGAGATTTTTGAATATGCTCAAACCGGCGCCAATGCTCAGCATAAAGAGTGCATTATGATTGGTGATGCACTTGAAATTGATGTTCTGGGTGCCTTGAATGCCGGTTGGGATGCCGTTTATTATAATCCGGAGCGCATATCTCACTCAGGCAATCCAACACACGAAATTGATACCTTAAAAGGTTTGCTACACATACTCTAATTTAATAAACAAAATAATTATGCCATTGCCTGATATTTTCAGCGCTTCAGAAAGCGAAATGATGATAAAGAGAATCAATAAACTGACCCCGGAAACACAAGCGCAATGGGGTAAAATGAGTGTGGCACAAATGCTGGCTCATTGCAATGTCACCTACGAAATGGTATATGAAACCATCCACCCGAAACCAGGCGCATTTATGAAGTTTATCCTGAAGATGCTGGTAAAGAATAAGGTTGTCAACGAGGCTCCATACCCTAAAAATAACCAGACTGCACCACAGTTTATTATTAAGGATGCCCGTGAATTTGAAAAAGAAAAACAACGCTTAGTTGCTTACATCAGCAAAACACAACAATTGGGCGGCGCTCATTTTAATGGCCTTGAATCTAATTCATTCGGGAAGCTTGCTACAACCGAATGGAATAACATGTTCTACAAACATCTCAACCATCATCTGACACAGTTTGGTGTATAATTCGTGGACAAAAATCGTGGCAGTAACCATCATTTTGAAGTAGGTTTGCAAGTAATCATTACCCGTAAAAATAATTCCTGCAATGCCATTAGCGGCAAATACGCGTGAGCTGGTGCTCAAAATCATTTTCGTTTCGGTGGCGGTCGTTATCCTGTCACGCTTGTTTTTTCTGCAATTATTTGAAGATAAATACAAAGTGATGGCCAATGATATTGCCATTCTGCGCAAGGTGGTTTACCCGCCGCGGGGAGTAATTTATGATCGGAAAGGGAAGGTAATGCTGAATAACGAGGTGGTTTATGACCTCGTTGTTACACCAATAGAGGCAAAGAAAAATCAGGATACCATTAAATTTTGTGAAGCACTTGGCATTGATACGTCTATGTATTCCAAAATGATGACCAAGGCTATCAATAAAGGAGGGTGGGTTCGTCAGACCGTTTTTTTAGAAGAATTATCACCGGCTCAGGCAGCCCGTTTTCAGGAAAACATCTTTTTATTTAATGGATTTCAGATGGTGGAACGGAATATCCGTTCTTATCCGGATCCTTATGCCGGTGTGGTTTTAGGTTATATCGGCGAGGTGTCACCTGCAATGCTCCGTAAAGACAGGTTCAAAAGTTATAACCAGGGAGATTATGTTGGCATTGACGGATTGGAAGCGCAATACGAAGAAGTGCTGCGTGGGCAGCGGGGAATTTATTTTATTGAAAAAGATAATTTTAACCGTCCCAGGGACTCCTATAAAGGGGGTATTTTAGATACACCTGCTGTTGCCGGTCGTAGTATTGAATTGTACCTGGATGCGGATCTGCAGGCTTATGGTGAGAAACTGATGGTCAATAAGCTGGGTAGTGTTGTGGCGATTGATCCTGCAACAGGAGGTATTCTGGCTATGGTCAGCAGTCCGTCTTATGATCCGAATTTATTAAGAGGAAAGGAACGTTCGAAAAATTTTGGAAAGTTGTTCCTCGACGCAACAAAACCGCTCTTTAACCGGGCCATGAAAGGCTCATACAACCCCGGTTCTACCCAAAAACCACTTACTGCTTTGGTTGCGCTGGATGAAGGGGTAATCACTCCGGCTTATGGGTATCCTTGTGGTGGTGGATATTACGCTTGCGGTAAAAGAATCGGTTGTACCCATAGTGGAGGCGGCCATGCTGCAAACTTGCGGCTGGCATTGGCAAATTCCTGCAACTCTTATTTCTGTCATATTTATCGGTTGTCGGTCGATAAAAAAGAGTATGGAAATGTAAAGAAAGGTTTGCATAAGTTTTACGAGCATATGTATTCCTTTGGTTTGGGTCATCCGGTTGGCGTGGATTTGCCTTCCGAAACCGGCGGAACATTGTTTGATGTGAAGGACTATGATAAAATGTACAATGGATCCTGGAATTCATGTACCAATCTTTTTGTCGGAATGGGGCAGGGAGAGATTGCCAGCACGCCGTTGCAAATGGCCAACTCAATGTGCATCATAGCCAACCGTGGTTATTATTATATCCCGCATTTTGTGAAATCGGTAGCTAAAAATCCTAAAGATCCGATTCTGGCTAAATACCTGGAGAAGCACACTGTAACCCATATTTCTGACGCCGCTTTCGAGGTGGTGGGCCTTGGAATGATGGATGTGGTGGACAGAGGAACCGGTACTGTGGCAAAATTGCCGGGGGTGGAGGTATGTGCCAAGACCGGAACGGTGGAAAATAAAGCGCTTGTAAATGGTCAGGTAATGAAGCTGCAGAATCACTCTGTTTTTGTGGCTTATGCACCAAGGATTAATCCTAAAATTGCCATTGCAGTTATTGTAGAAAACTCTGGTTATGGAGCCACTTGGGCCGGACCTGTTGCCAGTCTGATGATAGAAAAATACATGTATGATTCTGTAGCTACCAGCAGAAAATACCTGGAAGAGAAATTGATTAATGCACACCTGATTCCAAAATATACCTACATTATAGATTCGGCCACCCGCCTGAGAGACAAACTGATATGGGAACGTAAGGTAGATCGTAAAAAGTATGAGGACAATCTGAAGCATTACCGCGATTCTATTATGATTCGTCAATGGATTAAAAAGAACCTGATGTAGTTGTTTATTTATCTAAAAATCATTTCAAATGAGCAAAAATCACGAGCAACCCAAGAAAAGCAGGCTTACACTTTATATTTTTATCGCATTGCTCTTAGGTATCAGTTTAGGCTTTATGCTCAATACCCGTTACGTCCAACAGGATAATGCTGCAATTGTAAAAATTGATGCCGATATTAAATCGCTGAAGCAGGCGACTATGCCATTGTGTACCGTAGACGTTCCGTCGACTTTAAAGAAGCTGAATGAGCAACGGACTGAAATATTAAAATCGCGTGACAGCAAACTCGAACCGTTTTCCTTGTTGGCAGATATTTTCCTACGCCTGATTAAAATGATTGTCGCTCCTTTGGTTTTCAGCACCCTGGTGGTCGGTGTTGCCAAGTTGGGCGATATCAAATCTGTTGGGCGTATTGGCGGCAAAACCTTACTCTGGTTTTTCAGTGCATCTTTGTTGAGTCTTGCCCTGGGAATGTTCCTGGTTAATTTGTTTGAACCGGGTGCTCAGATGAATTTGCCTTTGCCGGATGCCAGTTCTGAGCTCGGCATTGCAAAGGCGGCCTTTACCCTGAAATCGTTTTTGTATCATATTTTCCCAACCAGTATTTTTGAGTCGCTAGCCAACAATGAAATTCTGCAAATTGTGGTTTTTTCTTTATTGTTTGGTACTGCTACGGCCGCAATCGGCGAGCATGGTAAAATACTGATTGATTTCTTTGAAGTTGTTTCAGATGTTATCCTTAAAATAACAGGCTATGTGATGAACCTGGCTCCGATTGCTGTATTTGGAGCGATGACAGCCGTTATTGCCAAGCAGGGTGCTGGTATTCTTAAAACCTACTCCATCTTCATCGGGGAGTTTTATCTCGGTCTGGGTAGTCTTTGGGTAATCCTCATCCTGATTGCCTTTTTATTTATTGGTAAACGCGCCTTTACGCTTATTAAACGAATGAAAGACCCTGCATTACTGGCATTCAGCACCAGCAGCAGCGAAGCCGCATTCCCAAAAATGATGATGGAGCTGGAGCGCTTTGGCTGCGGTAAAAAGATTGTAAGTTTTGTATTGCCCTTAGGCTATTCTTTTAACCTGGATGGCTCGATGATGTACATGACTTTTGCTTCATTATTTATTGCACAATCTTATGGTATTCATTTGCCTTTCGCCACACAGGTTTCTATGTTGCTGGTTTTGATGCTCACCAGTAAAGGTATTGCAGGAGTTCCGCGTGCGTCTTTGGTTGTTATAGCAGGTACATTAAGCACTTTTAATATTCCGGAGGCCGGATTGGCATTGTTGCTGGGAATAGATCCATTACTGGATATGGGGCGCAGCGCTACCAATGTGGTTGGAAACAGTATTGCCACTGCAGTAGTGAGCAAGTGGGAAGGCGAACTACATCATTAATAACACACATCATTTACATTAAAAAAAGCACAAACCTACCGAAGTAGATTTGTGCTTGATTTTTTATAAAAAGATTAGATTAGAATCCTTTTTTAGCAACACCGTCAGCGATTGCTTTCAATGCGTTTGCTTCGCTCATAATGGCAGCCATCTTGTTTCCTTTACCGTCGTTTCCGCCAGCCATATAACCACCACGTGCAGTTTTAGTGATAACTGCGTCATGCATTGGTACATTTTTTTCTTTTGTTTTCAGGCAATAAGCTTTGATCATTTTACTAGTGTCCATAATTGAAAATTTTGATTGTTAAGAAAGAGGTTGATTGTTAGTAATTGGGTACAAATAACGTGTATTTCAATCAGAATAGCCCTTGTATTGAAAAATAATTATCGACGTCCAAAAAATTGTGTATTTCCTGTGTATTAAATTTTTAGTAAGATTTTTCAGTGTGTTGCATTTTGCTGACCAGATCCCATACAACTACGCCCACGCTCACTGATATATTAAGCGAATGTTTGCTTCCCCATTGCGGTATTTCAATAGCCGTTTTACTGTGTGACAAAGCAATATCACTAACCCCGTTTACTTCATTACCAAATACCAGCGCCATCGGTGCGGAAATGGATGCCTGGAGGTTCTGTAGTGAAGTACTGTTATGGGTTTGTTCTACCGAAAAAATCTCAAACCCTTGATTTTTAGCTTCTTCAATAGCTGAAAGTGTATCGTTGAAGTGTTTCCAGGCTACGGTCTCTGTAGCACCTAATGCCGTTTTGTGAATGTCTCTGTGGGGTGGAGTTGGGGTATATCCGCAAAGATAAATGGCGGTTATTGCAAATGCATCTGCGGTACGGAAAATAGCACCAACATTCTGCATACTGCGCACATCATCCAGAATAATGATTATTGGGTTCTTGCCCGAACTGCTCATTTCTTCTGCTGAAATGCGTTCCAGTTCATCCATCGTTTTTTTTGTAAACAAAGCTTTTGCGATTCTTTAGTAATAAAAATTTATTTAATTTGATTTGGCCAGTTTGCTGTTTTTTCTGCCGTAGGCGAAATAAATTACCATTCCGATAGCCAGCCAAACGATAAATCGAATCCAGTTGACAATTCCTAAAGTAGATAATAAATAAAGGCAGGAAATGACACCAAGCAAAGGTAATAATGAATATTTTCTGATCCACGCAATACCGCAAACTATCAGCAAAGAAACATAGAAAAGCCAGGACGGAATAAAATGCTGCCAGGTTTCGAATCCTCCGTTAAAATTGAAAATGGTGGCCGCTTCGCTGGTTCCGCTATCATTTCTATGAAACAATAGCCAGGCAATACCAACCAGCAAAAAAGGAATGCCGATGCGGGAATTAATGTAAGGAACTTTAAATTTGGGTTTAGGTAAATCCGTTCTGTGTTGTAAAACCATAATACCCGCACAGACAAGCGTAAAGGCAAATAGAGTGCCGATACTGCACATATCCGTTACGAAAGCTGCATCCATAAATAAAGCGGGTACACCTACAAGAATACCTGTAAGGATGGTAGAAAATTTTGGTGTTTTAAATCGAGGGTGTATTTCAGCGAATTTTTTTGGTAATAGGCCATCACGACTCATGCTCATCCAGATACGTGGCTGACCCAACTGAAACACTAAGAGTACACTTGCTGTTGCTATCAATGCGCTGAAAGCAATTATTCCACCAATCCAATTGATGCCTCTTTGCAGGAATGCGTTGGCCAGAAATGCTTCATTTCCTAAAGAAGAATACTTAACCATTCCGGTCAGTACAAGTGCTGCGGCTATGTACAAAATGGTTGCGATGATTAAAGAATACAGCATTCCCCTGGGTAAATCCCGTTGAGGGTTTTTACATTCCTCTGCGGTTGTGGCAAGCGCATCAAAACCAATATAAGCGAAGAAAACGGCGCTGGTACCTTTCAGAACGCCAGAAACACCATTTGGCGCAAAAGGAATCCAGTTTTCAGGTTGAACATAAAATGAACCGATAATAACAACCAGCAGAACCACGATTACTTTAAAAATAACCATTGCATTGCTGGCGCTGCGACTTTCTTTTATTCCGATATAAACTAATGTGGTGATAATTAATGTGATCAGAAATGCCGGTAAATTAAGAATCAGAGGTAATGAACCAATATGGGGAGCATTCAGCCAAAGCTGATGAAGGGCAGTTGTATTTTCTGAAGGGATTTCGCCCAATGCGACTGCGGATTCAAATGCATGATGGGCATTTTTCACCTCCCAAAAGCTTTTGCATAAAAATTGAGGGAGATCTATTCCGATCTGATGCAGGAAAGTAGTGAGGTTTCCGCTCCAGGAAATGGCAACGGTAACATTGCCAACAGCATATTCCATTATTAAATCCCAACCTATAATCCAGGCAATCAATTCCCCAAAAGTGGTATAACTATAGGTGTACGCACTCCCTGCAACCGGTATCCTTGACGCCATTTCAGCATAGCATAACGCCGAAAATCCACAAGTGATGGCTATCCCAACAAATAGCCAGATAACTGCTGGTCCTCCATTGAAACAGGCAGAACCAATTGTGCTGAAAATGCCTGCGCCAATAATAGCAGCCATACCAAAAAAAGTAAGGTCCCTAACCGTGAGTATGCGCTGCAATCCTGTGGCTTCGCCATCGCTAAAGCCTGCCTCAGCGTCTTTTTGTATTTGATGAATTGATTTCTTTCTGAAAAGATGATCGAACATTGGCGAAAGATAGAATTTTTATTTTGACTATTAAATGGGTCGAAGGCAAAAGTGAAGATATTTAAAATTGGATGGTTGTATATCTTTTAAAGATAAAACAACTCTAAATATGTTATTATTTAATTTGATTGATTAAAAATCTGTGGCACAGTTTTTGTTAGAACTATGTGAAGAATGTTTAATGAAACGAACTTTTAAACTCACTAACTGGAAATGGATACAACCAAAATGGCTAATTTGTTAGCTAATTTAAACGCTCTAAGTCTTCATGACAGGATTTTTATTGTTGAAAATTTAATTACCAACGTTCGTGATAATGACGAAGAGAAACTGATGCAACTGATGAATCAGGTAAGAAACGTTGCCAAATAATTAATAGTTTAATTTTAGATTGAGAAGCTGTTCTTTTTGAGAGCAGCTTTTTTATTTACCCAACATCTCAAAAAGTTGGATGGTTTCCCATGCTTCTTTCACATCGTGAACCCGTAAAATATTGGCGCCTTGCTGCAATGCAATCATATTTAAGGCCGTAGTGCCATTCAATGCATTTGCAGCGTCTGTATTCAGGGTTTTATAAATCATAGATTTTCTTGAAACTCCGGCAAGAATTGGTTTGCCCAGCTGATGTAATTGTGCCATATTGTTCAACAATTCGAAATTGTGACTAATATTTTTGGCAAAACCAAAACCAGGGTCAAGAATAACATCGAAAATTCCGACTTTATTACAACTGTCAACAATGTTTCCTAAATCCTGTAACACTTCAAGGGTAACATTTTTATACTCCGGATTTTTATGCATTGTTTGGATTGTTCCTTTCAGATGCATTGCAATGTATGGAACCTTTAAAGCTGCAACCGTTGATAGCATATTTTCATCAAACAATCCTCCGCTGATGTCATTTATAATGGACGAGCCCGCTTCTACGGCGTTTTTTGCAACTTTAGAACGATAAGTATCAACTGATATCCATATTTCAGGAAACTGTCTGTGAATCGCTTCGATAGCAGGAAGAACCCTTTCCAGTTCTTCCAGTTCTGAAACCTCGCCTGCACCTGGTCGGGTAGAAGCGCCACCGATATCCAGAATTGAAGCACCTTCGCTAATCATTCTTTCCGCTTGCTGCAAAATTTCGGCCGTGTTTTGCCGGCGGCTGTCTGCAAAAAAACTGTCCGGGGTGATATTTATAATTCCCATTACAAGTGGTCTTGTAAGGTCGAGTAAGTTTCCTTTACTTTGCAGCAAATTGGAAACCGGTAAAAGTGTAATTTTGAAACTCATCAGGCACACACAAAATACGTGAACGACAAAGGTAGCCGCAAATAAAAAATAAAATGAATTCATCTGAGATAACATTACACCAGTATCACGCTGTAGTTGCCCGTTGTAAAGATTTATATGTCAGGAAAGCTGCTGATTATGGTACATCATGGCGGGTTTTGCGTTCCATTTCCATTGTTGATCAGATTTATATCAAAGCCTGGCGCATCCGTCAGATTCAGGAAATGGAATCCCAATTGGTGGATGATTCAATTGAAAGTGAATTTGTGGGAATTGTGAATTATGGGATTATTGCCCTGATTCAGCATTTCTTGCCGAAGGATGCAGACATTGACCTTTCTGCAGATATGGCAAAGGAACTTTATGAGCAAAGGGCAGCAGAGATTGAAGCCTTGATGCTAAAGAAAAATCATGATTACGGAGAAGCATGGAGAGTCATGTCGCAGGCTTCATTTGTAGATTTGATTCTGGTGAAATTATTGCGCATCCGGCAGATTATTGCCAATGATGGTGCTGTAAAGGTTTCAGAAGGAGCTGATGCAAACTTTGCCGATATAGTGAATTATGGCATTTTTGCGCTGATTTTGATGAATGAAGAAGAGCCGCTAATCTAACAAAAGTACAATTTAGGGTTATACCGACTGGTACATTAACTCTATCATACGGACCACTTCTTTGCCTTCTTCGGCAGTGGTCATTATTTTGTCGCCATGCAGCAACACTTCTACTACATTGTCTATCAGTTTGTCATGATTACTCATTGAGCCCTGGTATAATCCGTAGTCGTTGTTTTTTGCAGTAATATTGATTGCAGGAATCGCTTCGCCCTTTATTTGTTGGTATTCGATGGTATTAAGGTATTGTCCTCCGATTTTTAAGCTGCCATTTTCAGCAAAAATGGAGATAGCACCTTCCATATTCTTTTGATAAGAGCAGGTCGTAAAGTTGAAATTGACGATTGAGCCGTTGCTTGCATTTAAAACAAAACTTCCGGTGTCTTCAAATTCAGTATTGTGATGATGCGCAAAATTCGCAATGCTGCCTGCTGCCTTGTCAATGCTGCCGTTCAGATAGTAAAGAATATCTACGAAATGACTGAATTGGGTAAATAAACAACCTCCATCTTTTGCTTTTTTTCCGCGCCAGTCACTTTCAGAATAATAGGCATCACCGCGGTTCCAGAAACAATTGACCTGCACCATAAAGATCTTACCAAGCCTTCCTTCTTCAACCAATTTCTTCACTGCAACCACCGGAGGATTGTATCGGTTTTGTTTGACGGCAAATATGGTTTTGCCGGTTTTGTTGGCAGCAGCAATCATATTGTCACATTCCTTTGTACTTAATGCCATAGGCTTTTCTACCACAACATTTAACCCTGCGTTCAGTGCTGCGATAGTATGGGGTTCGTGCAGATAGTTTGGGGTACAAACGCAGAGTACATCAGCATCTGAATTTTGTAAAAGTTCTTCGGTTGATTTGAAAAAAGGAACTGAATAATTGGCAGCTTTAGCAGAATCAATATCACAAACAGCCACAAGTTCTGCATTTGGGTGATGAAGAATATGTTCGGCATGTCGTTTGCCAATATTACCCAAACCAATGATTGCAAATTTTATTGTAGCCATAAATGAATCGTCTGAAATGCTGTCTTTTAAAATGAATTATTCCCACTTGAAAACCTTGCCTGCAAGGATGTAAACAACCACACCCCAAGCCAGCAAAACTATAATGTCCACGCGTAAATCCCAAAGGTTAGCGCCATCAAAAGCTGTTCTTCGTAAAGCATCATTCAGGTAGGTGAGCGGCATCGCATTGCTGATATATTGCAGCCATTTCGGGAAATTGCTGATAGAAAAGAATGTGCCTGCCAGCAAAAACTGAGGCATTGTAATGATGTTTGCTAAAGGTGGAATGGACGATTCACTTTTGGCAAGACCACTTACGCTAAAACCAAAACCCATAAAGACCATTACACCAATTACGCACAGGAAAAGCATCTGCAAAACCGTGCCCCAGCCGTGTATCAGGTGATAATCGAAAATAAAATACCCGACACCAATAATGATAAATGCAGTGATAATCTGGAAAACCAATCTGGCAAATCCTTCACTTAGCACTATCACTTCCCGGCGAACAGGTGTGGCGAAAAACCTTTTCAGCACCAACGTTTGGCGCATGTTGAAGAAAATGAAGGCTGTCCCGAAGACACTTCCTGCCAATAATGAAAATCCTAACTGACCCGGTAAAATAAAATCAATGGTTTTGAATTCCCGCATTTTTGTTGCAGTGATAGTTACGGATGCCTGCTCTGAAATTTTTTGGGCAATTTCAGGGTTTAAATTCTGCACCGTTTCGTTGATGATGGAGCGTAACTGATTCAATTTGTCCGCCTGCGCTTCCGCTCCGCTCAATTCTACTTTGTAAGCCGGGAAAAGCATTTTCTGTGTCTGAATGTCAATTACCGCCGCAATATCTCCGCTTTTAATTGCTTTTTGTAATTCGGAATTGTCTTTTACATTAACCCAACTAATAGATTTGTTTTCCTTCAATGTTTTGTACAATTCGTTGGTCGTGTCACATTTTACAGATTTGGCCACTTTTACATTAAAACCTTTGCTGCCACCCAAAAAACCAAAAGCTACAATAAAAACGAGGGGAAATGCAATGCTGAAAACAACTGCCGAGGGGCTTTTTAGAATAGACTGGAGGCTGGCCTTGGTCAGTGCGCGCATAGCACGCATATTATTGTATGAAGACATATTTATCTGTACGCTGAAAAGAGAAGCAAATGTAGCAACTAACAACTTTATAATTTCGTAAAAAGTATTTGTGCTAATTTGGCACCTGATGCCAACTTTAACCCTGGTTTTACTGTGAAAAAAAATAGCCTGTTTCTCCTTCTTTTCATTTGTGGTTTTTTACCCGATGTAATTGCTGCGCGCATCTTTATTCCGATGGATGCCGAAGGTCAGCAGCAACATCTTAAAGCTTATGGTGTTGCCTTCGCTTCACTAAAACTGAACATTTCCGTTGACTGGTTATTAAATTACCGTGGAGGAAGTTTTGCAATCGAGCAAAATGAACCCATTGAACGGATGTGCAAATTACGTGGTGTCAATTATGATGTCATTAGTGATGCCCAATATCTGGGGATTGTAGAAAAAATCAGCGCTGCTGATAATAACGAAGATATTATCAAACTGGAAAAAGCCCCCAAAATAGCCGTTTATACACCAAAAGGAAAACATCCCTGGGATGATGCCGTAACCTTGGTTCTTGAGTTTGCTGAAATTCCTTTTGATAAAATTTATGATGATGAAGTCTTAGCTACTAAACTACCGGAGTACGACTGGTTGCATTTGCATCACGAAGATTTTACCGGTCAATATGGAAAGTTTTGGGGAATGTATCGTTTTGCCAGCTGGTATCAGGAAGATGTTCGCCTGCTGGAAGAAGTGGCAAAGAGAAATGGTTTCAATAAAGTTTCTAAGCTGAAACTTGGGGTAGCAAAAAAGATTAGGGAATTCGTAGCAGGTGGCGGCTATTTGTTTGCGATGTGTTCAGCAACAGACAGTTATGATATTGCTCTTGCAGCGCAAAATACAGATATCTGCGATGTGCCTTTTGACGGAGACCCGATGGCACCTAATGCCCAACAAAGTCTGGACTTCAATCAATGCTTTGCCTTTAAGAATTTTGTCCTGTCCGAAAATGCCAGCGAATACGAATATTCAAACATTGACAACACCAATTACCGGCATGTGCCAATGGAAACAGATTATTTCACGCTGTTCAACTTCTCCGCAAAATTTGACCCAGTCCCTACCATGCTTTGCCAGAATCACACCGATATTATCAAAGGATTTATGGGGCAAACGACTTCATTCCGCAAGGATGTGATAAAATCCAGCGTTCTGGTAATGGGGGAGAATAAAGCTGCAAACGAAGCGCGCTATATTCATGGTGAGTTTGGAAAAGGAACCTGGACCTTTTATGGTGGTCACGACCCTGAAGACTATAAACACCTTATTGGTAATCCGCATACTGAATTGTCCTTACATCCCAGCTCTCCGGGTTATCGGCTGATCTTGAATAATGTGCTGTTTCCTGCAGCAAAAAAGAAACCAAGGAAAACCTAATCCACCACATCAGCGAAATTGGATTTGATTGGCGCGCCAAAAAATAGTGAACCTTGCTTGTCAAAGTTTTCGGTATCATCTGTGGTAAAGAACAGGATTTCTGATTTTTTACTGATCCTGCTATCCATTTCCTCATGCCTTTGCAAATATTTCTGAAGGCTTTCAGCAACAATATCACCCTGACTGAGAATTTTTATATGTGATGGCAGAAATTTTCTGATTTGATTTTCAATAATCGGGTAGTGCGTGCAAGCTAAGAGAACTGTATCAATGTCAGTATCCTGAGCCAACAATTCCTGTATATTTTTTTCAATAAAATATTCCGCTCCTTTTGTGTTTTGTTCACCATCCTCAATAAACGAGACCCACATCGGGCAGGCTTGTTGGCTTACTTTCAGTTCAGGGAAGAAATGCTTGATTTCGATAGGGTAGGATTGTGATAAAACAGTGCCTTTAGTTCCAAGTATTCCTACAGATTTTGAAGTGGAAAAATTACCGATAATCTCTGCAGTAGGGCGGATAACACCCAAAACCCGTTTTTTGCTGTCAATATGGTGCAAGTCATTTTGCTGAATGCTGCGCAATGCTTTTGCTGAAGCAGTATTGCAGGCTAATATTACCAACGGGCAGCCCTGATCAAAAAACCATTGAACGCATTGTAAAGTATATTCATAAACTGTTTCAAATGAGCGATTTCCATAAGGAGACCTTGCATTATCACCTAAGTAGATGAAGTCATATTGTGGCAGTTTCTGCACAATGGAACGAAAAACAGTGAGTCCGCCAAAACCGGAATCGAAAATGCCAATGGGTTGCGACAATGGAAAATATTTTAGCGAAGGTAATTTGGATTTGCACAAAATAGTATTCCTGATGGATAGAAATTCCGTGTTTCAAATCCCAATTAAATTTTACTTTTGGAAGATAAATGTCTTCGTTAAAAAATCTTGCTTCACAAACAATCTGGTATGGACTCAGCAGTATAGCTGCCAGGTTTATTTCTTATTTACAAAATCCAATTATCACTTATTTGCTTGCTGATACCAAAGGGCAACAAGCGGTGGGCGACTTTTATATCTTTTTCGCAGGAATTTCATTGGCCAATATTGTGTTTACCTATGGTATGGAAACCGCGTATTTTCGTTTTTCTGCCAATAAGGAGGATCAGACCGGCTTGTTCCGAACCAGTTTTGGTACATTGTTAATCAGTACTATTTGCCTGAGTATTTTGTTTGTTTTGTTCAGGAATCCACTGGCAGAACTGGTTCATCAGGAAGCCCATTCCGAATATATTATATGGGGTGTGATTGTCGTGGCACTCGATACGATGTCAGCTATTCCTTTTGCCAGATTGCGGCACGAAGGTCGCCCTAAAAAATACGCCGCTATCAGGGTGTTGGGTATTGTGCTGAATTTGATACTCACCGTTGTAGTGCTTTATTTCTCGCAGCAGTATGTCAATCATCACCCCGGTGCAGAATTTTCATTATGGTTCAAAAGTCATAGCAAAGGAGGATTATTGTTGATTCCTTTTATGGCGCAGTCAGCGTTTACGTTTTTGTTGTTGTATGCAGAATGGAAAGATTTTAAGTTCGACATTGATAGGGATTTATTGCGTCGTTTATGGAAGTATGGTTCACCAATGATTATTGTAGGCCTGGGTGGAATGATTAACGAAACGATGGATAGGTTTATGCTGTTGGATTGTTACAATGGAACCGAAGCTCAGGCAAAAGCTGCAGTTGCCGTTTATGGAGCAAATTATAAAATCGCCATTTTTATTACTTTGTTTATTCAGGCATTCAAAATGAGTGCAGAACCTTTTTTCTTTAAGCAGGCAAGTGAAAAAAATGCACCGGTTACCTATGCGATTGTAATGAAATGGTTTGTAATAACGCTCTGCTTCGCCTTCCTTATTTCAGCTTTATACCTTGATATCTGGAAATATATGAATCCTTCGACTTATTGGTATGGATTAAAGGTTGTACCAATTTTATTGGCAGCGAACGTTTGCCTGGGTATTTATTATAATTTAATTGTAGCGTTTAAAATTACAGATAACATGCGCACCGTCACATACATTACGCTCGCGGGTGCAACAATTACAGTATTGATTAATCTTAGTTTAATTCCTGTTTATGGCATGATGGCATGTGCATGGGCAACGTTTATTTGCTATTTTGTGATGATGATTCTCGCATATTTTTGGGGTCAGAAATATTTTCCTGTTCCTTATCCGGTCCGTCGAATAAGTAGTTATCTGATTTTGATTGTAATTGTTTATGCATTGAATGTGCTGGCAGGACATTTTATTTCATCCACATTAATTCAATTTATTATTGCTTCAGCGTTTGTGATTATGTTTGCGTCATTTGTTTTCATAAAAGAAAAGGACAGTCTGATAAAACTACCTATTCTTAATCGGTACTTCAGATAAACCGTTTTACCTAATGAAAGTTAATTTTCACCACAAACCGTATCTCATTTACTTTTTTTACGTTTATAATAAATAACTTCGGGAATCAATTTTTTTAATCAAATAACTATTAAATGAAGAAATTAGTTTGCCTTTTGGCATCAGCCTTTATTTTGACGGGTCAGGCCAGGGCACAAAGTTGCGGTACAGACAATCTGTACAATAAACTGAAAGCAGACCACCCTGAAATCAAAGACGTTGAACTGAAATTGAATGCGGCTATTTATGATGCAATAGAAAAGCAGAAAGCTGATCTTGGAAAGTATGGTAAAACTACTGCTACGGTTTTGGATATTCCTCTTGTCATTCACATTGTTCATGATTATGGCGCCGAGAATGTGACAGATGATGCTATTTTTGATGCAGTTGAGTATTGGAATGTTGTATTTAATGCACAAAATGCTGATACCAGCGAAGTAATATTGCCTTTTAAAAAGTACATCGGTAACGCTCAGATAAATTTCCATCTTGCAACTAAAGATCCATCAGGCAATCCTACAAAAGGAATTACAAGACGTCAATCTTATCTGTCTGCAATGGCTGGCGATGAAGCAAAGCTGGATGACTGGCCTAATAATAAATATATAAACATTTGGTTTGTCAGCAAATTTGATGAGAGTCATTCGGGGGCAGCAGCCTATGCTTATTATCCTTCATCTGGCGCCTCATATCCACATTATGATGGGGTCATCGGACTGGCGGCTTATTTGAATACAGATAAAACTATTCCACACGAATTGGGGCATGTACTCAATCTGAAACATTTATGGGGTGATAGCAATAATCCCGGAGTGGCTTGTGGCGACGATTTGGTCGATGATACCCCGCCAACTATGGGCCATTCTTCGTGTTCTCCTGCTGATTTATTCGACAAAACTTGTTCAATTGGGTATACGAAAGGAAGCATTAATTATCCGGATACAAATAATACTCAAAATATAATGGAGTATGCTTTTTGTTCAAGAATGTTTACGCTTGGTCAGGTAGCAAGAATGCGTGCTGCTTTGAGCAGTGGTGTTGCCGGAAGAAATAATTTATATTCTGTTGCAAATCTTGTTTCCACTGGTGCTTTGGAGCCAAGGCCGGATCTTCAGGCCATTCCTGACTTTTCTGTTGAAAAAGGTTTAATCGGAGGACTTTATCCGGTAGCAGAAAGGTCTTATTTTCTTTGTGAGAATTCTACCACCAACTTTGTTTTCCGTAACAGAAGCTGGAATGATACCATTACAAATTCAACCTGGACATTTTCAAACTCACCTGCAACGGCAACATCCACTGCACTTACAGGTAATGTTTTGAATACTTTTGGAAAGGATGGTTGGGTAACTATTACTCTCGAATCAAAAGGCAATAACACCGCTCCAAAAACAATAAGCCGTCAGGCAGTGTATGTTGCGTCTAAAATTGCTAAGCCTTTGGGATATGCAAATTACTTTTCTACTTTACCAGATGCTGATAATTGGCCTATGTTCAATTATTACAATAATAATTTTAAATGGGAATATTCCACAGGTAATGGTTATCCGGTAGGAACTGGTTGTGTACGTTATCATTCCTATGATTCACGTCCTGAACCGGAAGTGTTCTCCGGAAAAGCCCAAGGGGATTACGATGATATGTTTACACCGGCTTTTGATCTGGCCAGTGCTGGTGGCAACCTCAATTTAAATTTTAATACGGCTGGTTGCAATACTTTTGCTTCTGACGGGAATGATTCCATGCAAATTTTTGCCAGCACAACTTGTGGTAATTCATGGGTGCGAATTGCCACACTGGGCTTTTCTGATTTAATGAATAATTCAGTTAGAGATCCAGAATTTACACCATCAAGTCCAAGTGATTGGAAAGGCCAAACTATTCATATTCCTGCTGAGCAGCGTTCTGACAGAACATTCTTCAGGTTTCGTTATTGGCCGTCAAAAGGTGGAAATAACCTCTATTTCGACAATTTCACCATTAGCCCCTGGACAACGGATATCAAAGAAGTTGCTCAAAATGCTACTGAGATAAAATTGTTTCCAAACCCAACGAGCGGAAATACTAAATTGTGTTTCACGACTGGAGCAAATGGTGATGCTGACTATATAATCAGGGATGTAACAGGAAAAGTAATTGCACAAAAAAGCATGCATTTTCAACCGAATACCTTTGTTCAGGAAGATATTGACAGAAGTCAATTCCCTGCAACCGGCATTTATCTTATCACATTAACAAATAGCGATCGAACAAAAACCGAAAAACTTTTGGTTCAATAAGTTCAAGTTATTTTATAAAAGGAATAGCCGGCCACATTATGTGGCCGGCTATTTTAATTAAAGGTTGATTGTTAAAAATCAGTTTCAAATTTGGTTCCGATTTTCCTTGCTGCTAATACAGCTATAATTTCATCTAAAATATACGGGTCGTCAATAGTAGATGGAATGGTATAATTCTTCCCGTCAGCTATCTCGCATATTGTTTTACGCAGAATTTTTCCACTTCTTGTTTTGGGTAGTCTTTTTACAATAGCAGCATTTTTGAAGACTGCAATTGCGCCAATTTTTTCCCGTACGCTGGCTATCAACTCCGCCTCCAGTTCTTCTTCCGAGGATAAAATCCCATCTTTAAGAACAATTAAAGCAATCGGTCTTTGTCCCCTTAATTTACACTCAATTCCTACCACCGTACATTCTGCGATTGCGGAATGACTGGCCACAATTTCTTCCATTTCACCGGTACTCAAACGGTGACCACTAACATTGATTACATCGTCAATACGACCCATTACAAAAAAGTATCCGTCTTCATTTTTGTACCCTCCATCGCCGCTGAGATAATAACCCGGGTATTTTTCAAAATAGCTTTTCTTAAACCGGATTTCGTTTTTCCATAAAGATGGCAGGCAGCCCGGAGGTAAAGGAAGTTTTACTACAATATCACCTTCTGTTCCTGTGCTTGCTTCACTCCCGTCCTCACTTAAGATTTTGATATCAAAACCGCAAACCGGAAATCCTGCAGAGCCGGATAATGAACCCCTGCTATCGTGATTACTCATTATTGCAAGCATTGCCCAACCACTTTCTGTTTGCCACCAATGGTCTATTACCGGTTTTTGGAGCAGATTCTGTATCCATTCAAATGTCGCAGGGTCACATCTTTCTCCGGCTAGGAATAGTTTTTGAAGGGAATCCAGATTATACTGCTGAACAAGTTTTCCTTCAGGATCTTCTTTTTTAATGGCACGGATTGCTGTCGGTGCAGTGAATAAAACATTCACTTTGTGTTGTTCAATTATACGCCAAAATGCACCCGGGTCTGGTGTTCTCACTGGTTTGCCTTCATAAAGAACCGTTGTGCAACCATATAATAATGGGGCGTATACAATATAAGAATGCCCAACTACCCAACCTATATCGCTTGCTGCCCAGAAAACATTGCCGGCTTCAATATTGTAAATATGCTCCATACTGAAATGAAGAGCTGTAGCGTATCCTCCGGTATCGCGGACAATTCCTTTTGGTCGTCCGGTAGTACCCGATGTGTATAAAATATAAAGAGGATGTGTGCTTTTTAATGAAATGCTTTTCGCAGTTCCACACAAATACATGGCCTCAAAATCAATTTCGCGTGCCCCCCCCAAATCATCGAAGCCTTCTTCCCTGCGATAATAAACCTGAAAATCCGGCGTATGAACGGCTTCTTTTAAAGCCTTATCAACCAATATTTTGTAGGGTATTTTTTTGCCGAATTCAATTCCGTAGGAAGCAGAAATAATAACTTTCGGTTGTGCATCATCTATACGCACTGCCAGTTCGTGTGGCGCAAATCCGCCAAAAACAACTGAATGGATAGCGCCAATTCTAGCACATGCCAACATTGCAATCATGGATTCCGGAATCATTGGCATATAGATTATGACAGTATCTCCCTGCCTGACCCCTAAGTTGAGAAGACCGGCAGCAAACTTTGAAACTTTTTCATAAAGTTCCAGGTAGCTGATATGCTGGATTACATTGAATGAAGGAGAATCATAAATGATGGCTGTTTGTTGCCCACGGCCAGCTTCAATGTGCTGATCCAGGCACAGATAACTCATGTTTAATCTGCCATCCTCAAACCAATGATAATGATGCTCAGTATCTTGAGAAAGTATGGTTTTAGGTTGCTCAAACCATGATAGTTTTGCCGCCTGTTCAGCCCAAAATTCCTCTTTGTAATCAATACTTTTTCGGTATAATTCTTCGTATTGCATACCTGTTTTTCTTTTCACGAAAATTAATACAGATATAATCAGAAGAATAGAAAACTATACTAAATAAGCAAAATTAAGACTACTATCAGGCAAGGATTTCATTTACTTTTTTCATCAGATCACGTGTTGAAAAAGGCTTGGTAATATAAAGCGATGCGCCAAGATCCAAACCTTTCTGAATATCTGCCTCCTTTGTCTTTGCACTAAGGATGACCACATGAATATTTTTGAGTTCCTTTTTTGATTTAACGTGCTTGCAAATGGAATATCCATCCACATCCGGCATCATAATGTCCAATAGAATCAGGTCAGGCTTGTTTACATTTATCGCCTCTAATGCTTCTGTCCCATTCCTGGCTATCATTACCTGGTAGCTGTTCTTCTTCATCAGAAACTCCAATGACATTAATATATACGGGTCGTCATCGACAACTAAAACTTTTTTCATTTCGTGGTTTCATTAACTATTTGGCAAAGTAAAGACAAACTTTGCACCTTGCGGCAAAACCTGCTCAACATATATACTGCCTTGATGCATTTCAACAATTCTTTTGCAAATCGCCAGGCCCAAACCACTACCGCTTGGTTTTTGAATGGTTTGATTTTTTGCCTGGAAAAATTTATCAAAAATCAGTTCATGTAATTCTTCCGGAACACCTTTGCCGTTATCGCTTACCCAAACCTGCATTTCATCAATATCGGTTCGACAAATAATGTTGATTGTACCGGTGTTTTCAGGAACAAATTTTATGGCATTTGAGATAAGATTATAAATCACCTGCCTTATCATATCTTCATCACACTGAATTAATATCATACTGCTGGGTTGGGAAAATGCAACTGTGATTGCTTTACCTTTAATCAGTGGTTCCAATGAACCAATAACATCTTTAATTAACAGGCTGACATCTACTGCCGCATAGTGCAGTTTTTGTCTTCCCGATTCGTACCGTTCCAAATTAAGCACCTGGGTGATTAAATAAGTTAAGCGTTCTATTTCTTTTACGATTCCTTCCAGGTAATACTGGCGCTGCTCTTCTTCCATTTCCGGATTGTCGCACAGGATTTCGCTCATTGCCCGAATAGAGGTCAGCGGCGTTCTTAGTTCATGGGTTACAGTGTATAGAAACTCATCTTTCAAAACATCAAGTCGCATCAGCTGTTCGTTTACTTCGGTCAGTTCTCCTTTAGCTTTGGTCAGTTCTCCGGACTTTTTCTTCAATTCCTTATTCAATTCCAATACCTGCTGTGATTCCTTTACAATTGACAATACCTTGTCAATACTGATTTCTTCTTCCTTTGCAATATTGCTGATAAGAAATCTGGCAGAAGCAGAACCAATCACTCCGGTTAAAATTTTTTCTGAAAAGTCAATGATTCTGGGGTCAGCTTCTTTATTTGTCAATGGAATTTTATGCCTTTGCGCATACGAACTCAACAGATTATCTGCTCTGGTTTTTCCTATAAAGTTTGTCAATAGAGAACTTACATCAGACAAATAGGCTGAAGCTTTCCACATTCCGGGACCGCCTGTTATTCCTTCATATTTGTAAATGTTGACAAAAAGTTCGGCTTGATACTCTTCCTGGCGGGTGGCGGATGTGCACATCGATACTAGTATCATTAAGCCCAGGTTGAAAAAAATACTCCAGAAAAAACTATGAGCAAGTAATCCCTGTGTACTCATCCCAAAAAGTGACTGTGGTTTTAACCAGAATATATTGAAAGGACCATATTGCATTATATCTGTACTCAGATATCCTGCATCAACTACATTTGGAATTATAATTGTGTAAAACCAAATCAGGAAACCAGCTACAATACCCGTTATGGCTCCCTGACGTGTTATCAGTTTTGAATACAAGCCTCCAATAGTCGCCGGAGCAAATTGTGCAACTGCAGCCATTGATATTAAGCCTATATTGACGAGTGAAGTGGAGGATGCTATCCATTTATTATAGCAACACGCCATCAGTAAAATTAAAATGATACTGGTTCTTCTGGAGTAAATAATTTTTCGCACAGTTGACTTTTCATCATTGAGTTTTGCTTTTTGTAAAGAGAATACAAATGGCAGAAACAAATGATTACTCAGCATAGTTGAAAGGGCAATAGTCTCTACTATAATCATTCCGCTGGCCGCAGACAATCCTCCGATGTAAACCAGCATTCCGAGTAAGGGTTGGTTGAAATTAAGCGGTAAGGAAAGCACATAGGTGTCGGCAATAACAGATTGACTAAGCAAAAGTTTACCACTCATCGCAATGGGTAACACAAAAAGATTAATCAGGAAAAGATAGAGCGGAAACAACCACATTGCCCTGTAAATGTTTTTTTCGTTGGTGTTTTCAACTACACTTACCTGAAACTGCCTTGGTAGAAAAATAATGGATAGCATAGAAACTAAAATCATTGCCAACCAGTCATTGTTTCCCAGGCCTTTATTTAAAGTGAAAAACTGATCAAATCCGGCTTCTTTCGCAGCATTGAACACTGAGGAAAAGCCATCAAAAAGATAATAAGTTGCAAAAATTCCAACGGCAAGAAAAGCAATCAGTTTGATGATTGATTCAAAGGCAATAGCAGCTACCAGCCCTTCATGCCGCTCTGAGGCATCAACAGATCTTGTGCCGAAGATGATAATAAAAAGGGATAAAATTGCTGCAATTATAAAAGTATCATTATTCCAATTTACAGCAGGAATTGCTGAGTGGTGGTTGCTGATAATATGAAATGATGCAGAGATTGCTTTAAGCTGAAGTGCGATATAAGGAATGATTCCAATAACGCAACATAAAGTTACGATAACCCCAAGTGTATAATTTTTTCCATATCTCGTAGAAATCAAATCAGCGATACTATTAAGTCTTTGCGTTTTGCAAATGCGAAGTAACTTTCTTAATAGCGGAACAAAAAGAGCGCACATAATGGATGGCCCAAGGTATATGCTCAGGAATTCAGGACCATTGGTTGTGGCTCTTCCAACACTTCCGTAGTAGGTCCAGCCGGTGCAATAAACTGCAAGTGAAAGTGCATAAATCCAGCTCTTATTGGTGGTCTTTTTGTTTCGTTTTTCTACCCAATATGCAATCAGGAAAAGGAGAGACAAATAAAATATGGAACAGCTAACAATAAAAAATAGACTCATGGCTTTTTATTGTTATCATAATTTCTAAAAGTTGCATTTACTATTAATAATAAAATGCAACAAAACCAGGTTGTGAATAAATAAATATACAGTGAAGGAATTCCATAGCAGAAAGCAATTTTGTTGCAGATGGAAAGCAATGGTGCATTAAACAGGAGCAGCATTAATGCTGCCAATAGTAAAAATGCACTTCTTTTTTTGCTGGAAATATTCATTGATATCTATCTTTATTCGAAAGGTAAATAAAAAAACATAGACCCCATAACAGGGTCTATGTTTCTTGTGTTTAATTAATTGGTTTTAATCTTTGGTATCATATTCGCCTTGCAAAGCATATTGGCCAAATTTTAGTAAGCCGCCAATAATGATAGGCATTAGCACAAAAAGAATAATAATCCCGAATACTAAATCATCATTGCCTTTTGGGTGTGCAAATTTCGGCCATCCAAAATCGTGAATTCCAAAATATCCACACGCTATAGCCAAAGCAATCCAAACGATGCCAAGCATTTTTTTTATCTGATTCATAAGTATAAATTTAAAAAGTTTTTGAATTAATCGTCTACCTGTTTGTCTTTATTATTGATATACACCAGTCCGATGACAAAACAAACCGCTGTTACGATAATAGGATACCAAAGCCCTTCAAGATAAGGTTTGTCAAACGGCATTGCTTCATTTACTTTTTCAGCAGCTACATTGGCATCTTTAGCTTTTGAGGCCAGATAGGTGGCTACTGCCGGCAGCAATCCTCCGAATACCCCATTACCAATATGATAGGGTAGCGACATCGAGGTATACCGGATTTTGGTTGGAAACAATTCTACCAGAAATGCTGCAATCGGACCATATACCATCGTCACAAAAAGCACCTGAATAAATACCAGGAATACCAACATCCATTTATCGCTGTCGTTAATTGTAATTGTTTTTTTGATGTCGACTTTTGCTTTTCCATCAACCATCTTCGCAACTCCGTTTTCAAGTGTGATGGTTTTGATTTCGTTGAAATGCGTTCCGTCATCATAATATTTATCGGTAGTGATGACAGAATCAAATCCATTCGTCTTTTTGTTTTCTTTCAAAATACCAGCCACTGTAGTATTCGCTGTAATTTCGGTTTTGTTTTTAAGATTTACAGTCTGATACATTTTTTCATAAATCGGACGATAGGCGAATACTGCAATAAGCATACCGGCAAGCATAATTTTCTTTCTGCCAATTTTATCAGACAATCCACCGAATACAAGGAAGAATGGAGTTCCCATCAATAGGGCAATTGCCATCAATGTGTCTGATTGCATTTTGTCTACAGAACAAACTTTTTCAATAAAGCTCATCGCATAAAACTGGCCTGTATACCATACTACCCCTTGTCCCATAGTAGCACCAAACAAAGCCAGCAGAACAAATTTGAAATTCAGTTTGTTCCCGAAACTTTCTTTTAAAGGATTTGTTGCTGTTTTACCCTCTGCTTTTACTTTGGCAAACAGAGGTGACTCATGCATATTTTTGCGGATGATATAAGAAACCAACACCATGAAAATGGAAACCCAAAACGGTACGCGCCAGCCCCATTCAGCAAATTGTTCTTTGGATAAAGCAAGTCTTGTACCCATAATGACAAGTAAGGAAACGAACAAGCCAATTGTAGCCGTAGTTTGAATCCATGAGGTCCAGTATCCCCGTTTGTCAGAAGGGGCATGCTCAGCCACATAGGTTGCAGCACCGCCATATTCTCCTCCTAATGCAAGACCTTGCAACAAACGCAAAAGCAAGACAAGCACAGGTGCCATAAAACCGATTGTTTCGTAGGAAGGAATGCAACCAATAGCAAATGTGGCACCACCCATCAACAGAAGGGTGACCATAAATGTATACTTACGGCCAATCAAATCGCCTAGACGACCGAAAAACAGGGCACCAAACGGGCGTACCACGAATCCGGCAGCAAAGGTGGCCAGTGTGGCAAGGAATGCTGCTGTAGGGTTTTCTGAAGGGAAAAATTTTGTTGAAATAATGGTGGCCAGACTACCAAAAATGTAGAAGTCATACCACTCAATTAATGTGCCAACCGACGAGGCTCCAATAATTTTCCAGAGACCTTTTGTGTTTGAACTCATTGTTTTTAGAATTTAATAGTGAAATTAGAATGTATAGGAAGTAGTGAATTGAATTCTCAGGTTGCTTGCTTTGTATTCATTTGGCGTTGCGGAAGCAATTTTCAGGTTGCTTTTATCAGTATTGCCATAAAGCATATTGGTTACTTCAATTTCAGGAGAGAATTTAAATTTGTTGGAAATAATATCCACTCTGGGGGCAATTCTGAAAATATTGTCGAAAGTTCTGGTCGCTGTAATTCCACGGCTATAAAGGCCATAGGTGCCTGCTTTATACATGTTAGCAGTAAGATCATCTTTCAAACCCATGTTTTTAATGTATCCCACAAAAAGTGCCGGTTGGAACATTTTGCTTTTAGTTACGATAAGCTCTGCCCAAAGGTTGATTTGTTTCTGTACTTTATAATTCCATTCTCCGCTTGCAGAATCCCGGTATTCTACCAGTGCGCCTGTACTTACATAGCGCGAAAGGCTTTGCCCCATTATTATATATCCTTTAAGTACAAAATTTTTGTTGGTGTACTTTGCATAAACTTTCAGGTTAGGCATGGTCACATTTTTATTGATGTTTTCAACAAAACCGGTTCCTGCATTGATATCATTTATTCTTGGTCGAATGGTGTTGATTTCACCGCCAATTCCACCAATAAATTTCTTACCTGCGGTGAAGGTGATTTCTCCAGCCAGATCCGGAATACCTGCATATCTGAATGCATCTGCACCGCTGCCTGTAGCAGAAATATTAGTGTAGGTTCCTGCTGTACTGAAACCTCCAAGTTCCTGACCAAACACCATTCCCATTGCTGAAATATTTTTGTTGAATTTGTGTGTCAAACGAACCTGTGGTGAAAAACTAAATGGGTTAAAAGGGATACCTGTGCTGAAATTCGCTACACCCGGGAAGCAGGCAACAATAAAGTTTGGGTTCCAGTATTGACCAACCAATAATTGTGTTTTGCTCCAATCGAGCGCTACATAAGCATGACGCAGACGCAGCAGGTTTTCGCTTCCGGTGTTGATACCAAAAAAATCTGTCTCGAGTGCACCGGTAGCTTTTGCTCCAAATGCAGTAAGCCCGTTAAATTTTACACCAAAGCGGGAAACAATTCCTGAGAAAAAAAGCTGGCTACGGTCATTGATATCATCATTAGCTTTATTGGTAAGATAAGAAGCTCCACCATCCAATGGGTAGAGATTCAGCGAGCCATCACGCAACTCAATGTTTTTTCTTGAATTATAAAAGATATCGCTTCTGACAAATCCGTAGGGAGTTACTTTCTGCTCTGCATTTTCGGATTGCGCTGAAACAGAAAGGCTGATAATGCCTGCAGACAGGAGTGTTAATAATCGGTAAAGCTTAACCATGATTTTTTTACTTTTTGTGTGAACAATGTTTTAACAGTTCAAAAGTTGTTTTAAAAAAATCAATAAAAGAATCTGATGTATATGTTTGGTAACTGTGTAGGTATCATAGGCTAATTTCTGCGAAAACGCTCCCATTTAATCACCATAAATTTATCGCCCAGTTCGGTGATTAATGTACCTGAATGTTTCAGCGTGTCTTTATCCTTGAAGAAGTCTATCAATTCAGCGTGTGTAAGCACTTTATAGGTTGGACGGTAATCAAGATTTTCAGGTGCTTTAACGTTGTATTTTTTCACCCAGTTCATTACCGAGACATGACTTATGCCTAATATTCTTTCGATTTCTCTAAGCGTTACCCCTTCAATGTAAAGTTGTAGGGCTTTGATTACATAGTAAGGGTCTATGCTTTTACCTTCCTTCATTACTGTGAAATTATAATTGCAGGAATGACATTTATAGCGCTGCTTTCCTTTAGCCATACCGCTTTTCACAATTTCCTGCGCTTTACATTTGGGGCAAAATAAATCGTTCATGCCATAAAGGTAACCTTGATTGGTATACCTAATTAGCATAAATATACCTATTTAGCAAATTGAATTTTCTGTAAGAATATTTGTTATTAGTGGAAATTATGAAAACTGAATCATGATTAATTGATAGATTAATTTTCTTTTCTCGCAGAAGTCATTGCTTTTGCTTTTTAAATTTCTTTCGGTTTCAGAAAAAATTTTACCGAAATGGAAATGAGTTAAATTCTCTCAGAGCAATGATTTCAATATGTCCAGCACAACCAGAATTAATAGCGCAATTGCTGGTATGTATACTTTTTTAGCACAATTTTCTATTGCGTTTCTTAACTATTCGCTAATTATGTACCTGCAAACAAAAATTAAATCATGTCTTACCCCTTTCAAATCAAAAGTCTCGACGCGTATAATGCGGCAACTGAAAAAAGTATAAAAGACCCTGAAGGTTTCTGGTCTGAAATTGCTTCTTCCTTTCTTTGGAAAAAACGCTGGGATACTGTTCTGAACTGGAATTTCAAGGATCCTCAGATTGAATGGTTTAAAGGCGGTAAGCTCAATATCACTGAAAATTGTATTGATCGGCATTTGGGAACATTAGGTAACAAGCCGGCCATCATTTGGGAGTCAAATGATCCTGATGAGCATCATCGCGTTTTGACTTACCGTGATTTATACAACAAGGTTATTCAGTTCGCCAATGTGCTTAAAAACAATGGTGTTAAGAAAGGCGACCGCGTTTGTCTTTATATGGGAATGGTGCCAGAGCTTGCTATCGCAACATTAGCCTGCGCAAGGATTGGTGCAATTCATTCTGTCATTTTTGGAGGGTTCAGTGCTCAAAGTATTGCTGATCGTCTGCAGGATGCACAGGCAGAATATATTGTTTGTTGCGATGGAGCCTATCGTGGTAATAAAGAAATTCCTTTGAAAAGTGTTATTGATGATGCTTTGGTGCAATGTAAATTTGTAAAGAGAGTTATTGTCGTAACACGGACAAGAACACCTATCAGTATGATAAAAGGTCGAGACGTTTGGTGGGAAGATGAAATAAAAAAAGTAGAAACCATGGGCAACCCTGATTGTCCGGCAGAAGAAATGGATGCAGAAGATCCATTGTTTATCCTGTATACATCTGGTTCTACAGGTAAGCCAAAAGGTGTGGTACATACAGTGGGTGGTTATATGGTTTATACAACCTATTCTTTTGTAAATGTTTTTCAATATACACCAGGTGATGTTCATTTCTGTACTGCAGATATTGGTTGGATTACCGGTCACAGTTATATTGTTTATGGTCCTTTATGTGCGGGTGCAACTACTTTAATTTTTGAAGGTGTTCCAACCTGGCCCGATGCCGGAAGATTTTGGGATGTTGTGGATAAGCATAAGGTGAATATTCTTTACACGGCCCCAACTGCAATCCGCAGCTTGATGGGTTTTGGCCTGCAACCTTTGGTGGGTAAGGATTTGAGCTCATTAAAAGTTCTAGGTTCAGTAGGTGAACCTATCAACGAAGAAGCCTGGCATTGGTTTGATGAAAATATCGGCAAGAAAAAATGCCCGATTGTTGATACATGGTGGCAGACTGAAACAGGTGGTATGCTTATCTCTAATATAGCTGGTATAACGCCCTCAAAGCCATCTTATGCAACCTTGCCATTGCCCGGAGTGCAGCCTGTACTGGTTGATGAAAATGGCCACGTTATTGAAGGGAATGATGTGAGTGGAAACCTGTGCATTAAGTTCCCATGGCCGGGTATTTTGCGCACCACATACGGTGATCATGAACGGTGCAGAACCAATTATTTTGCGACCTATGAAAATTTATATTTTACAGGAGATGGTTGTTACCGCGATCTTCAGGGCAATTACAGAATAACCGGCAGGGTAGACGATGTACTGAATGTTAGCGGGCACAGGATTGGAACGGCTGAGGTAGAGAATGCAATTAATATGCATGCCGGTGTGGTGGAAAGTGCCGTAGTTGGTTATCCGCACGACATTAAAGGACAAGGAATTTACGCCTTTGTAATTTATGATAACACGCACGATGACGATAATCTTACCCGGATGGATATTGTTCAAACGGTTTCACGTATTATCGGTGCAATAGCCAAGCCCGACAAAATTCAATTTGTTCAGGGATTACCCAAAACAAGAAGTGGAAAAATCATGCGCCGCATACTGCGCAAAATTGCGGAAGGAGAAGTTGATAACCTGGGGGACACCTCTACCTTACTTGACCCTGCAGTGGTGGAAGAAATTAAGAATGGAAGAATTTAGTTTAGAGTAGCGTTGTTAGTTTGTGCGACAGTCTTAAAAAGACTGTCGTTTTTTTTTAATAGAAACGCTTTATTTCTTTTTAGGATAAAGTAATATCAGTGCATTAAAGACTGCCTGATGGGTTATCGTTGCGTGATTTTCATTCGGTAAGTAATCAAAATAAACATGCACATTTTTGCTTTGTGATTTTTTAAGTTTATTGTTCAACAAGTTGGCATCCACTTCCATTACCCGTGGATTTTTTCCCGGAGATAAACCTTCTTTTCCCACACCAATATAGATGTATGTTGCTTGCGAAAAATCCGCTTTCATAATCTCTGACTTTTTATTGAGGATAGAACCATTGTCCCACCAGATACTAGGGCTGATAATGATGTATCTGTTGAAAAGTCTGGGGTGACTGAGTAAAATTTCTGTAGCCAGTAATCCCCCTAAAGATTGTCCGATTATAGTTTTAGACTTGTTCGTCCTGTATTTTTTTTCAACAAATGGCTGTAGTTCTTTTTCAATAAAATCAATGAACTTTCCTGATTTCCCGGTGTTAGGATAGTTCGTTTTATCTTCCACAATAGTTGTCGGGAAAGAGAAATCCCGTCTGCGGTCTATATTCGCAATACCAACAACGATTGATTTGGGCACACGGTCAATCCATTCCAGATTGTTATATTGAATTAGCCCCACTACATGAATAAAGTCCTCATTTGCCGATCCATCCAGTAGATAAATTACAGGATAGGTTATAGTGTCATTCGTATTGTACCCCTCAGGCAAGTAAATATTTAATACTCGGTTTTCTGCTAAAATTTCTGAATGAAATTCTTCAGTAACACCCAGTACAAATGGCTTGCTGCTTTGGGCATAGCTTTCAAATATTAAAAATAAAATCGAAAGTTGTAGGGTGATTTTTGACAATTTGTTAAA
Organism: Chitinophagaceae bacterium; assembly: GCA_041661485.1. GTDB lineage: Bacteria > Bacteroidota > Bacteroidia > Chitinophagales > Chitinophagaceae > Rurimicrobium. Next base: position 109,443 of record JBAZUJ010000005.1, on the reverse strand, counting down.
AAATGCCATAACTAATTAGCTTTTTGATATTAAGTATGAATTAAAGGTTTTGAGTTTTATTCTAATTAAAGCTTAATTTCAATTAATTAATGAATTTAAAAAATAAAATATTTTGCAACTCTTTTTGTGGCACAAGTTTTGATTAGTTAAACTTATAAACTAATGAAACCATGTGGTCAACCTTATTAGAAGAAATAAGTAAATATCAATCCAGCAATTCAAACGGCATCATTGAAATGTTCAATGACCTGTCCGAAGAAGCCTGCATTTTAATGCTCGATGATGAAAGCCCGAATACAATCAGTTGGGTTAAAAAAAATGTCCCTCAGAAAGAATTGTATATTCATATGATTATTGATCGGGCTTTAAATCAATACTCTTAATTTTATTTTCCACTCATTAAATCAGTTCAATAAACTTGATTTACCAGTCCTGGTATTCGATGCTTACAGGGTAGCTCGTTACCTTGGGAGATTTTGCCGGCGTTTGTAGTGAAATCTTTGCAGTTTTGGTTTTTTTATCTATCCAGATGATGATTTTATGAGTCATTTTCAGTTCGTTGACCAATAATTGTTCAGCCATTTTAGTTGCCTTAGTAGTGTCCTGAACTATTTTCCCATTTAATGAATCTGCAATTCGGTTTCGGTGACCTTGTTTTGCCATAGGTGGCGTATCATCATAAGTCAATTCCTGAACCGGTTTGAAATTTTTAACCCGGGCTTTTATCTCATCCAGCGTGAAATATTTCTCATAAATATTGCTAAACGCTACACCCGAAACTGTTTTAGAAAAATAGTTTAACCTGAAATCCATTTCTTTCCCGTCATTAAAAACCATAGAGGGTAATACATTTTTTAGGTCAGGTTGTACAAAGTAATATCCCTGATAAGGAGTATTGAAATACCATTCAGTTAAATTGGTATCTCTGTGGTTTGTATGCGCTTCGATATACACAAAATCACATTTTACACTGTCCATTCTTTTATAAACATGATTTGACTGAATCTGCCTGAGTAACAGCTCGAATTTCATTTTGTCAATTCCCCCCAGTTTTCCAATTGTTGTTTTTGTCAGCGAATCAATGGTGCGGGCATATTTTTGGCCAAAACTCAAGGCTGGCAAAATGGTCAGTGATAAAATACTGAGTGTTTTTTTCATAGTGTAAAGGTTTGGTTTTTGTTGTTTTCTAAATAAAAATTGGTCTAAATTTTTTCGGGATTCATCTTTGTAAGTTCACTGAGGGCATCACCGGTATTTAGCGTAGTTATGGGTTCAAACAATAAAACCGATACTTCCTGTTCTGCCACCGGGCGATGTTCAATTCCTTTTGGAACAATTAAAAACTCATTCTCCTTAAGCAAAATTATTTTGTCGCGGAATTCCATCCGGAATTCCCCTTTTACCACAAGGAACATTTCATCTTCATCGTCATGTTTGTGCCAGACAAAAGGTCCTTTAAATTTGACCAGTTTTACGTGCTGCCCGTTCAATTCTCCCACAATTCTGGGATTCCAGAAATCGTTGAATAATGTCAGCTTATCGGCAATGTTTACTTTTTCCATGGAATAAAATTCAGGTTATAAAACATCCTGGTAAGATTCAACTTTATCAAAGACACTTTTGGCGAAAGGACAAAGCGGAATGATTTTTATACCCTTTTCTCTGGCAAATTCCACTGCCCGTGCCAGCATTTGTTTGCCAGCACCTTTGCCTTTAAGGACATCACTCACTTCTGTATGGTCTATGATTATCCGGTCTGTACCCGCCCAAACATAGGTCATCTCGGCTACTTTTCCACCGAGCATTTCTATATAAAAACTTCCCCTTTTTCCGTCATCCTGTTGATTGATTTCCATAATTCAATTTTAATCTGCCTGTGGCAAATATATTAAAACCTTCACATAACGGTTCTTTCACCTTCGCATCGCATACTCTTTACCGATATTTTTTAATTATTTACCGAAAGACAATTTTTAAAGCTAAGGGATTAACTCATTTTTGCACCCAATTAATTCAGGGAAATAAATGAAAATAAAACTACTTGCTGCTTTCTTGTTTTTTTCACCGCTTGCGTTCGGGCAATCAGTAATCAGTGGTAAAATAACGGATGACAAAGGTTTGCCTGTCCGAGGTGCCAGCATTTCAATTGATAATACCATCGATGGCAGCACGACAGACAGTACAGGCCATTTTGAATTTACGACAGAAGAAAAAGGTCCTCAGGCATTAATCGCGACTGAAGCTACGCATACCGAAGCCAGTTTCCCCATTACAATTAACGGAGATGTAAAGGATTTGAAGCTAAGCATGAAAACAGCATTCAATCGCCTCAATGAAGTAGTGATTGCTGCAGGTGCGTTTGAAGCATCCAATGACAAAAGCAAATCAATGTTGACCACTATGGATATTGTCACCACTGCTGGCGCCAATGCGGATGTGGTCAAAGCGATTCAAACTTTACCTGGCACCCAACAGCAGGGAACACAAACCGGACTTTTTGTACGGGGTGGTGATGCCAGCGAAGCGGCTGTCATTATTGATGCAATGGTGGTTCAAAATGCCTTTTTCAGTGGCGCACCAGGTGTGGCAACCCGTAGCCGATTTTCTCCATTCCAGTTCAAAGGGGTAAGTTTTAGCAGTGGCGGTTATAGTTCCCGGTATGGACAGGCGCTTTCCTCTGTTTTGGAATTGAATACGCTGGATTTACCAGAGAAAAGCACCGTGAATCTTGGTTTTAATATGGCTGGCGTTTATGCTTCCGGCAGCAAATTGTGGAAAAACAGCGGTGGGGAAGTATCTCTCTCTTACAATAATCTGGCTCCTTTTTACAAACTGGCCAATACGAATGTTACTTACGATAAAGTTCCGGAGGGCATTAATGGGTCGGGTAAATATGCCTGGAAACCTAATAAGGACGGATTGGTAAAAGTAATGTTCAACAGTTCTGCATTTAAAAGTTCCACCACAGTGCCCGATCCGGATTCTGTCGGTAGTCAGCTTGGTTTTGGTATTAAAAGCCAGACTTATTATGGAACCATTTCTTACCGGCAGCTGCTGAAAGAAAAATGGAATATTTACACAGCGCTCGGTATGAGTTATAACAGGGATGATATTGATTATAAAAGTGCACTCTTCAGCGGATACAAATTTACCAATAAAGATCAGCGCCTGCAATATCGATTGGAAGGGAAATACGATTTTTCCAATCGTTTCAACCTGATGGCCGGTGTAGAATTGCAACATTTTTCGTTTGAAAGAGTATTTGATTCTGCAGGATATGCTTATACGCCAAATTACACTGAAAATAGTTTTGCGCTTTATACAGAAGCTGAATGGAAACCTGGTAAGAAAATCGCTTTCCGTCCCGGTATCCGTTATGAACATAGTGAACTGTTGAACCAGGATGTGATTGCACCGCGTCTTTCAATGGCCATCCGCGCCGGATCTTTTGGCCAGTTTGCCCTGGCCGGAGGAGTCTTTTATCAGAATCCTGACAATCTTTATTTGCTGAGTGGTTATCGTCCAAAGTACCAGCAGGCGGTTCATTATATTGCCAATTATCAGTGGAACAAATCGGACCGGACCTTGCGTGCCGAAGTATATTATAAGGAATATAACCAATTGGTCCGCGAAAAGGTTTCTACCTTCAATCCAAGCCAGTTCCGCAATTTCGTAATCGCCAATGTAGATAACTCCGGGTATGGCTATGCCAAAGGCCTGGAGCTCTTCTGGAGAGATAAGAAAACAGTGAAGAACCTTGATTACTGGGTTTCTTACAGTTATATCGATACGCGCCGTTTATACAGCAATTACCTGGCCGAGGCAACACCGACTTTTATTTCAGACCACAACCTGAGCCTGATTTCTAAATATTATATTGAGAAATTACAGACGCAGATTAATATGACTTACAGTTATGCTACCGGTCGTCCCTATTACAATCAAAGTAATCCGGCGTTCCTGAGTGACCGCACACCCGAGTATCACAACCTGTCTTTCACCGTCAATTATCTTACGCATATCAAAAAATGGTTTACAGTCGTGTATGCCGGTGTAGACAATGTCACCAACCAGCACAATGTATTTGGCTACCGTTATTCATCCGACGGCAGCACACGTACTGAAGTGAAGCCTGCTTTATACCGCAGCTTCTTTGTGGGTGTCAATTTTTCGCTCACAGAATTCAACAAAGACGAATTATAAAAACAATCTAAAATCTGATAAAAAACAACAAACAATGAGAAAACAAATTTTAATGGCTGCCACTGCAATGCTACTGACAGGTTCAGCTTTCGCCCAAAATTTTACTGAAGTCTTGCAAAAAACCTTTACTGCCTTCGATACCACACAGGACCAGCAAAAGAAACTGGAAGCGAGCAACAAACTCAACCTGATTGCCAAAAAGTTTGATAAGGAATGGCTGAGTAGTTATTATGCCGCTTATGCAAAAGTTGGCCTTACTTACAACGAAACAGATGTGGCTAAAAAGGATGCCTGGCTGGACGAAGCTGAAACTTTCATTAACGAATCAGTTGCTGTTTTGGGAAAAGACAATGACGAAACACATGTACTCAAAGCAATGATTGCAAATGCCCGTATTGGCGTTGACCCGAAAAACCGCTGGCAGAAATACGGGAAGGTTTTCGATGAAAATCTGGACAAAGCCAAGGAATTGAATCCGGACAATCCGCGTATTTACCTGATGAGAGGTATCAGCAAATTCTTCACACCCAAAATGTTTGGTGGTGGCAAGAAGGCCGCTATGCCTTATTTCGAAAAGACAGACGCTTTGTTTGTAGCCAATCCGGCTATGGATATCAGCAAACCGTATTGGGGGCGTCAGACAAATGCCTGGTTTATGGGCCAGGCCAAAGGAGAAGATAAAGAATAACATGTCACTTTCATCCCGGACAATTACATTTGTCCGGGATATTTTTATAAGAATAGTTGAACACTAAATCATGAGCTATAAAATTATTTTGACCGGGGCTACAGGAATGGTAGGCGAGGGTGTTTTGCTGCAATGTCTGGATCATCCGCAAATTGCAGAAGTAATGAGTGTGAGTCGCAAACCCTGCGGCAGGTCGCACCCCAAATTGAAAGAATATATCGTACCTGATTTTCTGGCCTTGCAGGATGATGACAAAATACTGAAAGGATATGATGCCTGTTTCTTTTGTGCCGGTGTCACCAGCGTAGGCAAAAATGAAGCGGATTATACGCTGCTCACTTATGATACAACGCTTCATTTCGCAGAAGTACTTGCCACTCAAAACCCACGAATGACCTTTGTGTATGTGAGCGGTGCAGGCACCGACAGCAGCGAAAAAGGAAGAGTAATGTGGGCCAGGGTGAAGGGGAAAACAGAAAATGACCTCATGAAATTACCCTTTAAAAAAGTCCACAATTTCCGGCCTGCGGTTATGAAACTGACTCCGGGACAAAAGAATGCATTGCCTTTGTATAAGTACTTCGCCTGGATGTTCCCAATCTTGAAAGTGCTTTCACCCAACAGCGTGAGTACCCTGAAACAGGTGGGCAATGCAATGATCAACACCCTGACTATCGGCAGTGATAAATCAATACTGGAGGTAAGTGATATCAATGAGCTGGGCAATAAAACCGGTTAAAGTCAGCTTACATTCTCTGAATAATCAGGGCACAAACTTTTCGAATGTTTTACCATTAAATTTCCAGGCACCAGCATTGTGCGAGCCCGCCCAGATGGTTCCTTTTTTGTCTTTGTAAATAGAGAATAAATTGACTTTCTCTGTTCCGTTGTTCAATTCGTAATGTTTTGCTTTTGTTCTATCGTAGCACCATACGCCCTGACCATAAGTGGCCAGCCAGAGATTCCCTTTATCATCTTCTGTGGCAGACATAAAATAGACGTAATCTGTTCCGTCGCCTGGATGTAGTCCTTCAATGCCTTTCTCTTTCTGGTAACGGAGTAAAACCTTTCCGTTCTCTTTGATACTATTCTTTTCTACGGCAAAGCGATAGCGGGTGTTGCAAATCCAGTATTTGCCGGTTTTATCTTCAAAAATGGAACGGATGCCAAAGGAACCACCATTTGGTACATAGGTCAGGTGATCTTCATACAGCCAGCTAAAAGATTTGCCATCATATCGGCATACGCCAAGATTGGAAGTGCCAAACCACATTGCTCCTCGTTTGTCTTTATAATTATAATAGACTTCGTAAGGGCTCCATGCTCTGCCTGGATTTTTGACAAAGTATTCGTCCTCCATGTAATGCTTCGGAAATTCAAGCTGGTAAAGGTTTTGGCCATCATAACGATACGGTCCTTTATCACCGCTTTTGCCGGCCATCGAAAACCACAAATCATTGTCCTGTAGTTTCCAGTTGCTTGATCCTGCGGTATCTTTTACCGGTTCAAGTATAGTGAAAGTATGCCTGTCAAATTTGTTGATACCGCCCGGTGTGGCGATAAATAGATTCCCATCCCGGTCTTCCTGGATGCTTCTGATTCTTTGGTCGGCGAGGCCATCTTTTTTTGAATAATGAATGATCATTTTGCCATCCACACAATACAATCCATCCTTGTCGCTGCCCAGCCAGTATTTGCCATCGGCTGATTGGTAGATAAGAATAAGGCTGTTGCTGAGCTCTTTTACGGTATCACCAGCACGCTCTGCTGAAATAGTATTAAAAGGTGTCTGTCCCTGGCAGGATGTCAGGATCAGGATAAAATTTAGGAGGAGCAGTAAATTCAGTTTCATGAAATTTATTAAAAAAGAAGATCTCAACCAGATTCACAAATGTAGGCGTCGTTTTGGGAATTGCTTATACAATTTTCTTTAAAGCTTTCAACATTACCAGGTTATCATCTTTTATCATTTTTACTACATCCAACAGAACTAACTTGGTGGAAATTAAATTTTTTATGAAAAATCTAATCCTCCTCCTTTGCATCTCAGGTTTCATAGGCTCATGTACCTATGCTCCCCACCGTTCTTATTCCCGGTCTACTTCCAGGACATCTCTGCCTCCCGGCCATGCCAAAAAAGCATACGGAACTAAGTCTGCAAAACCTTTTGCTCCAGGGCAGCAGAAAAAGCATCGTTAAGCCAATTTTATTATACAGTAAAGGCACTGCATTACTAATATTAGTATTGCAGTGCCTTTTTTAAAAAGCGGATACCAGCGATAATAATCAGGTCGGCTTATCCTTTGTGTTTTTGATCAGCCCTATACCGGCGACGAAAAAGACAGCGCCCAACACGCCGGAAAAAATAATGCCCTTGATTGTTTTGGCTTCTGTTCCTCCATTCATAAAGGTGATGCCGGCATATACCAGACCAATGACACCTAATATTGAAAGAACGATGCCCAGAATTCTCTTTTCCATTTTTTTATTTGCAAGATAAGCGGACAGTTGCCAGATAAAGGCTGTAAGTATGTTAAAGCGTTAGAGCAACTGATCTGAATCAGGATTTACACCATTCATTTAATGCGCTGCCCGAAGGTCAGCAAATTGTTGTCAGGGTCCAGTAAGGCAAACTCTTTTTGCCCCCAGGGTTTAAGCTGCAAATTTCCGTTTGGATGAATGCTTGTGTTATTGTCAAGCAAGGTTTGATACAGCTTGTCGATGACGTCCGTTCTGATGTAAACCTGTCCGTAGTTTTCTTGCGGGTCAAGGTTCTTAAATTCAAAAAAGTGAATCTCTATTTTATCCCTTTCAAGGATTAAATAATCGCCATAGTCTCCAAGAAGTTTAAAATTCAATTGATCCATGTAAAAATTCTTCGTCAGCGTTTTGTCACGCATTGGCAATTTCGGGCAGATATTTGTAAGCATGTTTTTCTTTTTTCTGTTTAGTTTTTATCACGGAATAAATGCTGTACCCATCGCTGTACCTGTGGCCCCAGAAAAAGAATGGAAAGGGTGGCGATGGTAAAAGCTATACCCCAGGAGCGAAACCAGACGATAAAGAAACGCTCACCAAAGCCAACATTAATGGATACCAGCGTAAAGGATATCACACCTGCTGTGATGGTACTCATGATGAGGGCAAAAACCAATCTTTGTTTCACCGTATAAAGGGTTTTATTTATGCAATAATACGGGCTTCGGGCTTTACGGCAAACTTGCACCTGTATGGATAGCAAATCTTTATGATCGGCAGTTCCGGTTTGGAATATCCCTGATAGCGGTTCTAAAAGTTATAGCCTATGAAAAGACTATGCTGCAGATACTTGTCTTTTGTTTCGTGAATTTTCTGTTCCTCGCTGGTCATTTCGTGATCATCAAATGTTGCAGTACCGGTGTTATATACTTTTGAAGTCGGGAAATAGCCCAATTGCAGGTTGTAACCAACATTCATTCTCTTGCAAAGATTATACTTTACTCCGGCACCGGAAATGATTGAAAAATGGGTGCCGACATTTACACATTGCTTCTTCATTGCATCCGACAGGTTGTTGATGCCTGCACCGGCATATATAAGGTGCAATTTTCGCATTTTCTTTCAGCAGGTAACCGTTGGTAAATTTATATTTAATAAAAATATTGCCCGATATCATCAGCGAGCGCAATTCCCCCATCCCCAATTCATCGGTACAGCCGGTGCATCTGAATTCCTCCGAAACAATCCGTGTTTTATCTTTATCCGTTTGGCAATAGCCAAAGTGTCCGGCTGTAATGCCCGCATTTACATCAAACGACCTGTTCACGTAACGACCCACGCTTAGGCTCATGCCGGCAAAGCAAGTCTCTTTAAACCTGAAAAAACTATTGCCGAGATTGCCCTTGTATTGTTGAATGTAGGCACCGGTCGTCACACCAAATTTGTGTTCCCGGGTCTGAGCATTTAGGGCAACGTATACGAATAAAAGGCTGGAGACTAACAGTAGTTTTTTCATTTTTTAAGAGTTTGTTTTTTGACGATGTGAGTTATAAATTACAGGATGTTGAGGCTAAGGTAAAAATAAAATCAATAGTATTAAGTTTAAATTCACGAAAGCTAAATCTATAATACACTGGCTTATGTATACGTGAGATCCTTTTTTCCGAAGTGTAATTGTATCTTATACTTCCAGATGCGGTTACGCAAAATCATCTGAAACTATGATTTGCCTGATATTGATGATTTGAACTTCTGGTTACCGAGTCTTTTGAAAACTAATCTCTGTTCACCAGGAAATACAAATCTGCCAGGCTTCCCGCTTTCAAGGCTAACTTGCACCTTTTCGGATTACAAATCCGCTTTATCTGTGGTTCGGGATGCACTTCGGAACCTCTCAAACAGCGAGACAGCTAGCTTGTTTAAAATCGTCGGAACTATGACTTATAAGATTTGTCTGATGATTATGAAATAGCTGTAGTGTTTTTATTCGGTCTTATTTTTGTCAATAAGTTGCACCATGTTCTTGTTGAATTGTGCAAGTTTAATGTCCAATGAAGCAAAAAAATGAACGTCAGCATTTTCTATTTCAATGATTGCTTTTTGCAAAACTGTTTTTCCAATATTTGTTAGTCGAATGGTTTTTGCTCTTGTGTCTATTTCGTGTTCTTGTCGGGTTACAAATTTCTTTTCTTGTAAGGTTCTTAAAACTTTTGACACCATCATTCTGTCAAAATTTGTTTGATTAGCAATGTCAATTTGTGTTACATTATTGCTGTTGTTTGAAAGCCAAGCTAATGCACATAGCAGAGCAAACTGCGTTTGTGTCAAATCTAATGGGTCTAAAACTCTTTTTTGTTTTCGTTGCCACAACAATGTAAGTTGTCCGAGTAAATACCCTGGACTTTCATTTGGACTTTTAAAATTAAACTCAATTTTTTTTGGCATAATCTTTAAGTAGCATTTGGATTGATATTACTGATATGTTGCTTGTAAAAATTCGGACAATGAAGTTGTTTTTCTCCCTAAAACCCTTTCTAAATCATTTGATTGTTTGTCAAATTCTCCGTTAGCAATTGCTAAACTGAAGGTGGTAAGTATTTCGATAATGTGACTTGGTAAGCCAAATTTATTCATTTGTTCCTCGAATTCAGTTTTTGTTGGGGAAATATACTGAATACGTTCTTTTACAATTTCAGATATTTTTTCAGCAATTTCAGAAAAGGAAATTTGTTCACTTCCATTAAACTCTAAAATTTTATTGGAATAGGATGAAAGATTCAAAAGAATATTTACTTCTGCTTCTGCTAGATCTTTTTTAGGTATAAAAGAGGCTAATCCATTTGCTGTTGGTAAATATATGGTTTTGGTTTTTAGCAGTTGGCTTTTATCATCTATCATCATTTCGATTACTTCGGCATATAAATTATGTTTCAAAATGGTATAAGTGATTCCTGATGCTTTGATATAATTTTCAGTTTGTAAATGAGAATCTACAAGATTCGCTAATGGAGAAGCATCACTTTCGTCTTTCCATACTGCACTTGTATATATAATGTGCTTAACACCCGCTTCTATTCCCGCGTCAACTACGTTTTTATGAAGTTTTGAACGCTGATTATCGTCTCCTCCTGAAACGAAGTATAATACATCAATGCCTTTAAAAGCATTTTTCAGGCTTTCTAAATCAGCATAATCTCCACTTTTTACATCAATACCATCATTGACATATTGTTTTACCAATTCATTTTTTTCGTCTCTTACCAAAACAGCAAGATTTCCGATTTCAGTTTTCTCTTTTAAAAGAGTGATAACCTTACTTCCTAATCCACCAGTGGCTCCTGTAATTAATATTTTATTGCTCATATCCGCTTTTATTTTGTATTTAAGAAAGTAAGTTTATATCCATCAATGTCTTTGACGTGGAATGCTCTACCAAAAGGTGTTTCTATAATTGGGCCAGCAGTAATTATTCCGTTTGCAATTAATTTTTCTTTCAGTTCATCTACATTTTCTTCCACTGCAAACCAAAGTGCTACGCCAATTCCTGATTCTTTTCCTTCAAGTTGTTCAAGTGGTGTACGAATAGCAAAACTTGCTTGTCCTTGATTGTACTTGAAAACACAGGCTTGCGGGTTAGTGCTATCAATTTCAAATCCTAATTTGTTAGTGTAGAAGGCTTTTGATGCTTCTAAATCTCTTACTTGAAGAGATGCAAATGTTAATTGTATCATTTTATCTATTTTAAATTGTTGTCGCAAAGATAGTATGCGCGACAACAATAAGCAAATCTTTTTTCAATTTTGTTTTTAGGTCTATAAAGCGGAGGTGTTTTTTGTCGGTGTGGTCGGTCGTAGCATTGCTGCTAACGAAAAAGGCTTGATGAAGGGCAGGAATTTTAGCAACTAAACTTCATTCGGGAACTGAACTTCCACCTTGCACAAATGTGTATGCAAAGCACTGAAAACCCCTTGTTAAGGGACGTTGTTTCTCCCGCAACAGATAGTTACTCTATAGTAACAGATAGTAACTCTCCCGCAACAGATAGAAACACTATCGCAACAGATAGTAGCTCTTCCGACACAGATAGAAACTCTACCGCAACAGATAGTAACTCTCCCGTAACAGATAGTTACACTCCCGACACAGATAGAAACTCTATCGCAACAGATAGTTACTCTATAGTAACAGATAGTAACTCTCCCGACACAGATAGTAACTCTCCCGCAACAGATAGAAACTCTCCCGCAACAGATAGTAACACTCCCGACACAGATAGTTACACTCCCGACACAGATAGTAACTCTCCGTAACAGATAGTAGAACTACAGTAATAGATAGTAGCTTTCCCGACACAGATAGCAATCAGGAAGCCGTTGCGAATTATAGCCTGCATCCTGAACCGTATTGCTATTATCACCCTGGTGTTTGATGGCACAAAGGCCGGGCCTTAGCTTTGTGGCGATTCGCCTCCGGTTCTTCCTTCGGGGCAAATAAACGATCGACCAGTTTTTGTACCTGCGGCGCAATAATGAGGATAGCAGGAATCGCTACCAGATATGCTGTAGCCCAGGCCCGTAACCAGATAGCAAGGAATCTTTCTCCAAGACCTACATTGATTGTTATTAAAGTGAATGAAATAATTCCGGTTGTAATGACACCCATTATCATTGCAAAGGCTACTTTTTGCTTCATAGGATGATTAGTTTGAAGGGTTCATTGTTGCAAATGCGGTTGCAGATTGACTAAAGAAATTCTGATGGAAAATTTCAGTTAAGCCCATATGGATTTCGTCGTTATTATTCTTCACTCCATTTACGATTGCTTCAGCTACTGCCAGCGGGCTTAATTTAGATTCAGAAGGAATGTCTTTTGCAAAATCGGTATCAACCAAAGGAGGCATTACATCAAATACTCTAATGGTCCCTGTCTTCGCCAGATGCGCACGTAAGGTTTGTGTATAGGCGTGAAGTGCGGCTTTGCTGGCAGAATAAGTGGCAATACCAACAGAAGGTGACATGGCGACAATGGAAGAAACATTAATGATGGCAGCTTCGTTTTGCTTTTCCAAAAGCGGTAATAGTTGTGCGGTTAGATTTACCACCGACAGATAGTTCGTGTTCATTTCTTCTGCTGCAATTTTATAAATATCCTTTTGGTTAGCCAGCGGGTTCAGGTAGGCTAATCCTGCATTATTCATAAGGATATTCAATCCTCCAAATTCATCCTCCAGTTTGCTCGCCAGGTTTTTTACCTGTACTTCATCTGTTATATCACATTGGATGAAAACGATATTTTCTGAAGCTTCTGACGCTTTTTGCAGTTTGCTTAAGTTGCGTCCGGTAATAATCACCGTATTGCCGGATTGGGCAAATAGTTTAGCTGTTTCGAAGCCAATACCGGATCCGCCGCCGGTAATCATAATTGTGTTGCCTGTAATTTTCATAATTTTTAATTGTTTTGTTGTTTGAGTTAATAATATACCAATCGGTATATTTTGTGAGAAAAAAATTTAAATTTTTAATTCGGTATCCGCCATAAATACTATCCTGTCCAGTCCCGCAAAAAGCAGATTCGGCTTGTTCATTATTTTAGCCATCATAATACTTCCTTCCAGCAATCCGACAATCGCGTAAGCAAATTCTTCCGCATTCACATTCGCCCTGAATTCATTCTTTGCCTGACCTTCTTTGATGATGTTACTTATTTTTTTCACGAGGTTAAGGATGCTTTTTTGAACATGAGGTTTCAGGTAGGCGAGGTTGTCATCAGCTTCTATAGCTGCGTTCAGAATCGGGCAACCGCCAAATGCAAACATGTTTTTACAATTGCCTCGGTAGTAATTAGTAAAGGCAAGCAATTGACCGTAAGCATTATCAGCACCTGTCAGAGCTGCGTTCAGCTTGCTTTCAACTCCTGCTACATTATATTGATAGGACGCGATAGCAAGTTCTTGTTTGTCGGCGAAGTTGCCATAGATAGAGCCTTTGGTCAGTTTGGTAGCCTCCATAATGTCGCTGATGGCAGTTAGCGCATAGCCTTTTACATTGAAGACCGGTGCTGCGGCTTCAATAATGTAGGCTCTTGTTTTTTCTGCTTTTGACATTTTGTTTGCTATTGAAACACAAAGATGCGAATAAATATACCAATCGGTATATTTATTTTTTATTTTAACAAGGAATTGGAAATTGTCACGATTTCCTGGCCACAATACTGAGGATGCAAAGGCAGAATGAAATTACAGAAGCCAGCGTTCTGATCAGATGGAACTGGTTCCAGGGTTTTTCAAATGCTCTTCTTGTTGAAGCAATTTGCTCATTGTTGGCCTCATTTATTTTAAAGCTTTCGAGCATATTGTTCAGCGGGACATTTCCAAAAATGGTGATGCAGAATACAAATATGAAATAAATGATTGCCGCTTCCATTATCAGGTAGAACGAAGTGCCGGAGCCATAAGTCTGCCAGTAGCATAAGGGAAACACCAATGGCAATCCCATAAAGCTGCAAAAGAAATAAGGGTTTTGTATAGCCCCGTTAATCGACTGCATTGCTTTTAAATATTCCACATCATTCAAAGCATTTAACCCGGGGTTGACCGAGCAGGAATAAGCATAAAATAATCCTGCCACCAATCCTGAAAAGAGTATGGTTAGGAAGATGGTGATGTTCTGAAATGAAAGCATATTGTTGAGTATTAAACAGAATTTACTGCGCAATGAACACAGGGATTTTTACTTTATGCCTTAGTGTATTTACTGTTTCTCCAAAGAGAATATCCATAAAGCTATGATGACCGTGGCTGCCCACAATCAACAGATCAGCATTTTCCTCTTTGGTTATTTTGGCAATGGCTTTCACCCTGTTTTTGAAGCCGATTTTTCCATCAGCATTCAGTCCTTTCTCTGCAAAAAGGCTCAGATAATGATCCATTATCTTCTGGTCTTCCAGTGTTTCGTGGTCCTGTGCCTCTTCGCCAATCGCTTTTGCAGAGGCGCTTTCTACGATATGTATCAGAATGAATTTTGTTTGAGTTTCGGCCAGTTTCATCGCATAAGCAATGATTTCTTTATCATTCACGCCAAAATCAACTGCAAGAGCAATGGTATTGAATGTCTTTTGCTGAATATTCTCCATACTTTGCAATTCGTGCTTGTGCATGTTGATACTATGGTGTTTCCTGTTTTTCAGGAACAAAGGATAAAAAGTAGTGATAATCAACAGCAGGACAAATCCGGCGACAAATAAAACCGTCAGACCTTTTATCCACAAATTATCTGTTTCTGAAATCCAGGTGCTACCACTTTCAAACAATTGCCACAGGTTGAGCGCAATAATGATTATGGCGACAATCCAGCTTAAAGCTTTGACATAGGGTTTAATTACAAATTCACCCATGCGCTCTTTGTCGCTCACGAAGTGAATTAATGGGATGATAGCGAATGCCAGTTGCATACTCAGTATCACCTGGCTGAAAATCAGCATGGCATCCACTTCTTTGTCTCCCAGCCAGACAATTACAATGACTGCAGGAATAACAGCCAGAAGTCGTGTGATTAAGCGACGAATCAATGGGTTGATACGTAGTTGCAGATAACCTTCCATAACAATTTGACCCGCCAATGTTCCGGTAACAGTAGAGCTTTGTCCGGCGGCTATCAGGGCTATAGCAAACAAATGCGATGACCATTTATTACCCAGCATTGGGGAAAGCAATTTGTGCGCTTCCTGCATAGAAGCTACTTCGTGCAAACCGGCTTTGAAGAAAACCGCAGCTGCTAAGACTAATATGGCAGCATTCACAAAAAAGGCAAGGTTCAGAGCGATGGCACTGTCAATGATATTATACTTGATGGCTTTCAGAATAGAAGTGCGGTCGCGGCCGGTAATTCTTGTTTGCACCAATGCGGAGTGCAGATACAGGTTGTGCGGCATTACGGTTGCACCAATAATTCCGATGGCAATATAGAGTGCCGCTTTATTAGGTAAGTGTGGAACAAATCCTTTGGCAATGTCGGCTAATGGTGGTTTCACGTACATCATTTCCACCCAGAAACATAGACCAATAATGGCAATCAAGGCTATAATAAAGGCTTCCAGTTTGCGTATACCCAATCGTTGAAGAAACAGTAATAAAAAGGT
This sequence comes from Chitinophagaceae bacterium, assembly GCA_041661485.1. Taxonomy (GTDB): domain Bacteria; phylum Bacteroidota; class Bacteroidia; order Chitinophagales; family Chitinophagaceae; genus Rurimicrobium. Next base: position 93,938 of record JBAZUJ010000005.1, on the reverse strand, counting down.
ATCCAGAATAGAAATACTGACACCCCAAAGCAATGGAATGTCCAACAGTAAGTATAAACCAATGGCCATTCCCAGCACCTCTGCCAAGTCGCAGGCTGCAATGGCCAGTTCTGCAAGAATGTAAAGAATGAAATTGATGCCACGGGGATAATAATGACGATTGCATTGTGCCAGATCCCTTCCCTGCACAATACCAAGACGCGCGCTTAAGGATTGTAATAATAAGGCCATCAGGTTGCTCATCAGCAAAACCCAGATTAAAGAATACCCGAACGCGCTACCACCGGCAATGTCAGTTGCCCAGTTTCCCGGATCCATGTAGCCTACACTAATCAGGTAAGCCGGACCAAAGAACGCGAAAGCACGCCGCCAGCCGGAGCGTTTTTTACCCGGATCGATGCTCTGGTGTACTTCGCTCAACGACTTGTCTGCTGCAGAATGGTTCATGAATTATTTGACGCGATGATTAAGAGTTACAAATATAGGGATGCAAAAGATAGATTCGTCTAACAATTTAGTGAAGGTTGTATTAATAATATAGATAGTTTCCATAAAGACTTTCAAAAAAAATGTCTGAAAGCAAAAAATTAGGAACGACTTTTGCATCTTCATTTTAAAAGACAATTAAGTTGAAACTTCTTCTGAACTATCTGAGCAAATACAAAATGCTCATTTTTATAGCACTTTTACTGGCGGCCATCAACCAGGTTTTTTCCCTGTTGAATCCTTATATTCTTGGTCATTACATCATCGATAAATACGGCAAGCAACCGGAGCAGTGGACAAAGCACGATTATTTTATGGGTGTTTTGGGTGCTTTAGGATTGATTATTACGGTTGCTATGATCAGTCGTATTGCAAAAGCTTTCCAGGATTATGTAGTGAATGTAATCATCCAGAAGTTTGGCGCCAATCTTTATACTGATGGTCTTCGCCACGCTTTGCGTTTGCCTTACCAGGATTTCGAAGATCAGCGTAGCGGGGAAACTTTATCGGTATTGCAGAAAGTAAGGGTGGACTGTGAAAAATTCATTTCGAGTTTTGTTAACGTCCTTTTTGTAACGGTGGTTGGTATTGTATTTGTGATGGTGTATGCCTTTTCTCTACATCCTTTATTGCCCCTTATTTATTTTGTAGGGGCTATTATTTTGGGTTGGTTGACCAGTGTTTTGAGTAAAAAAATCAAGTCTATTCAGAAGAACATTGTGAAGGAAACAAATGCTTTGGCCGGCGCAACCACCGAGTCTTTGCGCAATATTGAGTTGGTGAAGAGCCTTGGATTAACTCAACAGGAAATTCGCCGCCTGAACGCGACCACCTTCAAAATCCTGAAACTTGAACTGAGCAAGGTTAAAAGTATCCGTTCTATCAGTTTTGTGCAGGGTACTTTCGTCAATTTTTTACAGCAGTGCATTATGTTCGCTCTCCTGTATTTTGTATTTGAAAAAACACTGACTATTGGCCAATTGCTGACCATGCAGTTTTATTCTTTCTTCATTTTTGGTCCTTTGCAGGAGTTGGGTAATGTGATTCTTTCTTATCGAGAGGCAGAAGCATCCCTGAATAATATCCAGCAATTGTTTGCGCGCAAGGCAGAAGTAAAACCGGCATCACCTGTGCCAATTAACCAGATACAAACACTTCAGTTTGATCACGTTGGTTTCAAGCACCAAACCGCTACTCACCCGGCATTGGATTCTATTTCTTTTAGCATCAAAAAAGGGGAGACTGTAGCCTTTGTTGGCCCTTCAGGTTCAGGAAAAACAACTCTGGTAAAGCTTTTGGTCGGTTTATATCATCCCCAGAAAGGAACAATTTATTACAACAACATCAAAGGTTCGGATATTGATTTTGATGAGCTACGCCACCAGATTGGTTTTGTTACCCAGGACACACAATTGTTTTCGGGCACCATCAAAGAAAACCTGTTATTCGTTAACCCACAGGCTACAGATGCACAGATCGAAGATGTTTTGCAGCGTTCTGCCTGCTACAATATATTGCAAAGAGCTGATAAAGGCATTAATACAATGATTGGTGAGGGCGGACTAAAATTATCCGGTGGCGAAAGACAGCGTTTGTCTATTGCCCGGGCCTTGTTGCGCCAGCCCAGGTTAATGATTTTTGATGAAGCGACTTCCGCATTGGATTCTATTACGGAAGAAGAAATCTCTCAAACGATTCGCCAGATTACCGACCAGCGCGAGCATATTACTGTGATGATTGCACACAGGCTATCCACCATTATGCACGCCGACAGGATTGTTGTACTGGAAAAAGGAAATGTAGCCGAAATGGGTACCCACGCTGAATTGCTGGAAGAAAAAGGACTGTATTATGCAATGTGGCGCCAGCAGATTGGCGAAAGGAAATAGATTTATCGTTGAGATTTCTTCAATAAAATCTGATGCAATTCCAGCACCTGATCGATAACTGAGGTTTTATCGTCATTGATGATGACATAATCACAAAGTTTCATTTTCTCCTCTTCATTCATTTGTTTGGAAATTCGCTCCTGTACAGCTGCTTCGCTGAGGTTTTCGCGTTGCATAGTACGTTGGATGCGCAAATGGAGTGGGGCAGAAACGCCTATCATCACATCCATTATTTTATTGCTTCCGCTTTCAAAGAAAATGGCAGCCTCTTTTAATGCATAGGGCGCATTTTGTTTATTCATCCATTCCTCACCATATCGGATAACGGCCGGATGGGTGATGGCGTTGAGCTTTGCCAGTTTTTCTTTATCAGAAAATACAATTTGGCTGATGAATGCCCTGTTGAGGTTTCCATTTTGATAGGCATCCGGTCCAAATAAATGAATAATCTGCTGCTTCAGATTCTCATCTTTTTGCATCAGGTATTTTGCAGCAGCATCAGCATAAAATACAGGAATGCCAAGTGTTTCGAACACTTGGCATACTGTACTTTTTCCGGAGCCTATTCCTCCTGTAATGCCTGCTTTGAGCATTGCAATTATTTTGTCGCTACTGCGGTTGGATTTGTTTTTTTGCGGAATGCAGCTGTCATTTCCATTGATACAGCTGAGCGCTCAATAGTAATAAAGTTATTGTTGCTTACTTCGAGTTTCAAAGTTCCGTCTTCATTGTCTTTTGCAATACGACCGTGAATTCCTGCAGTTGTGATGATTTGCTCACCGGTTGTAATGCTTTCTGCAAATTTCTTTTGCTCTTTTGCTTTTTTGGCTTGCGGACGAATCATAAAGAAATACATCACCACTACCATACCCAGCATCATCAATGGAAATCCAAATCCTCCGCCCGGTTGAGCAGCAGGAGATTGCAACATAATTGTGTAAATTGTCATTTTGATTTGTTTTTGTTTTTATGAAAGTTTTGTTTGAAATTATTGTTCGGCAACGTCGGCTGTAATGTTCAACACATGGGTTCCTTTGTTGCTGTTGGTAAAAATGTTCACTGATTTGTGCTGCAATCCTGTTTTTCCGGTAGAATTAAATTTTACATTTACAGTTGCACTCTTGCCTGGCTCAATTGGTTCGTGCGGATAGTCCGGAATGGTACAACCGCAACTTCCGGCTGCATTTGAAATCAGCAATGGTGCTTTTCCATTATTGGTAAATTTAAACTCGCAAGAAGCGGATTCACCTTCGTGCATTTTACCGAAATCGTAAGCAGTATCTGCAAAATCCATAGTAGCCAAGCCTTTTGTGGCCACTTCTTCAGGTACATCTGCGGTTCTCGGATTGTTGATTAAAGAAGTATCAAGGCCCTTAGATTTTTTTTGTTTGTCGTCTCCGCAGGAAATAAGCAGAGCACTGCCATAAACTGCTGCAAATAAGATGTGCCGGATTTTCATATCGAAGTTATTTTGGTATAATAAATGGACAAAAAATTATCGGGACAAGCGATCTTGTTTATTGATTTTCTTTTCTTTTTCGAGGTCTTTCAGAATTTTATCCAAAACCGCATTCACAAAATGTCCGCTTTGTGGTGTGCTGTATTGTTTTGCAATTTCAATGTATTCGTTAATGGTTACTTTGGTTGGAATTGTAGGGAAATACAATAATTCGCAAACGCCCAGACGAAGTAATATCAGGTCAATTTGTGCCACACGGTCTGCTTCCCAATTGATGAGTTTTGGCTCAATCAATTCCATACAATATTCTGATTTTTCGATGGCTGTTTTCAGTAACTCTTTGGCGTATTCCAGTTTTTCGCCGGATAATAAAGCCATAAAATTGATGTTCGAACTGTTTTTGAAATAATTGTCCATCAATATATAAATCATGTCTTTATCATCTTCCCAGCCCGAAACTTCGTCCATCAGAAAACCCTGAAAATCTTCGTTGTTGATCATCAGTTCCGTCCAGATGTAACGGATAATCGCTTTTTCGCTTTTGGGTTCGCGGCTTTCTTCATTTATATAAGTAGCATACAGCTCTGAACTGCAAAGTTGTTGATACAGTTTTTTGATACGGTCCTGATCAATACTTTCTGCAATATTGGATGATTTCAGCTTTTGCTGGTAAGTGTCATTTTCAAGTGTTTTCCAGATAAAACTGTTGCCGGCAATTTTGGTATTAACGTTCTTATCGGCATCGCTGGGTACATATTTCGAAGAACGGAAACGGGCGTCTGTTTCGGCATACTGAGCCACACCGGTAAGGTAGGCGATGATGGTGGTAAATAATTCTAACGAAAGGGATAGTTTCTCATTTAATATTTTCAGCCCACTTTCTGTTGCTGCATCTTTATTATCGGGCTGGGTGGCCAACTGTGTGTATAAAGTTTGCATCACCTTTACCCTGATATTTCTACGACTGATCATAATGCCTTTAAAGAGCTTTTTTTTGAGGTTGCAAATGTAGCGCAAAATTCTGCAAATCCGACCTGCTTCAGCGATTTATTAACGATTCTGAGGCTTACTTTTTAACTGAAATTGCATCTTCGTCAGCTCTGTATTTTACTATCTGCGTAATTAACTTAACCGGCAAAGGTTTGTCGTAAGGAAACTGAACCGCACCTTTAGAGGTAGAGTAAGCTTTTAACTCAGCGGAAAAATCAGCGATGCCGGACGAAGTCGGGTAGAACCCTAGATGGTTTTTGCAGGCTGCAAAATAAACAAGCACCTTATTTTGCCTGAATGCCGGCATTGCATAACTGATTGTTTCCGTGGCCTTTGGCGCAGCTTTCTGGATGATAGCTCTGATTTCTTCCAGTTTTTGCTGAATCTCAGCGGGATAATCCGCAATGTATTCGTCAATGTTATTCGCCTTTTTCATTGTCTTTATATTTTGTAGAAAGCCTTTTTGGGGCAACTGTACAATACGAAACGGTCAATGCATCCAGCAGCATTTCCTTTTTGATTTTGGTCAGTTCAATGACTGTCCAGCCCTGCCTGCCCCAGGCTCCGACTGACGGATAGATTATCGATTGGTCGAAAGAGCAGAATACGGACTGCTCAATTTCAGGAAGTTTTACAACGGCTCTTTTATTTCCCGGATCCATTGTGGCAAATATTTTTTTGCTCACCCGGAAGGATGTTTTTTCAAAATGAGGCGCTTCAACAGCTTCTTCAAATTGCATTGCCATTTTTCGAAAAGTATCAATACTGACCATTCCCGGGTTTTTTAATTAAAAGCGTTAGAAATATTTACCTTCTTTTAAATAGCCCACATAGTTAGCAATCCCTTCTTCCAAAGTTAAAAAAGGTTTGTCAAAGCCCGCATTGATTAATTTTTCCATGTCTGCTTCGGTGAAATACTGGTATTTGTCACGAATATCTTCCGGTGTATCCCGGAATTTGATATTCTCTTCCAGACCTAAATTAACGAATATGGCTTTTGCCAGATCAATAAAAGTTCTTGCCTTACCTGTGCCGGCGTTGTACAATCCATTTTCAGGTTTGTGGTTCATCAGCCATACAATGATATTGATGATATCCTGCACAAAAATAAAATCGCGCAATTGTTCGCCATCTTTAAAATCCGGGTGATGAGAACGAAATAAGGTTACTGCTCCGTTATCCTTTATTTGATTGTAGGCATGAAAAATAACAGACGCCATTCGACCTTTATGGTATTCATTCGGTCCGTAAACGTTAAAGAATTTTACTCCGGCCCAGTGTGGTGGTGTCTTTTTTTGTTGCAAAGCCCAAATGTCGAATTCGTTTTTTGAAACACCATAAGGATTCAGCGGCACGAGTTTTTCACTCAGGTTATTGTCATCTTTATATCCAAATTCGCCATTCCCGTAGGTGGCCGCAGAGGAGGCATACACTAAAGGAATGTTTTGCTCCACGCAGACTTCCCACAGGTCTTTGCTGTATTCAAGATTCAGGATTCGATGCACATTATAGTCCATTTCGGTAGTGTCAGTACGTGCCCCCAGATGGAAAATATGTTGAACTTTATGTGGATGCTGCCGTAACCATTGTATAAATTGGTCGCGATGTATTTTGCCTTCAAACTTTTTGTGGACAAGGTTGGCCGATTTCTTTTCGTCTGAAAAGTCATCAACAAGAATTAAGTTGGTAAATCCGTCTTTATTCAATTGTGCAACCAGGCAGCTGGCAATAAAGCCTGCTGCACCGGTGATGGCAATTGTATCGTTTTGTTGCATTGTTATTCTTTGAAAAATATTAGCGGAAAAAGAAAGCAATGCTGTTGAGGCATTGCTTTAAAAATATAGTTTATAGCTGATCAATCTTTTTTAGTGATGTTCAGCAGGTGCTGCTTCTTTATGCTCTTCGTGTGCAGGTTCAGCATGTTCATTATGTGCGGCTTCTGCGGCATGTCCTTCAGTTGCGTGCTCCCCGTGTGTTGCCGCTCCGTGGGCATCATGGCCTGCAGCTTCTGTATGTTGTGCTCCATGAGCATCGTGTCCACCTTCTGAATGGCTCATCGATTTTACAAAACCAATAGAAGCGATAAATAAGCCGGCAACAATGATTACAAAGTAGAAAGCTGAATTGAACTGAAGGCTTGGTTTGTCATTGTGGCTTTCATGATGATGGCCATGAGAATCGTGTGTATCGTGTGACATTTTTTATGCTTGTTTTTTTAGATGCTGCGAAGATAAATGTTTGTGCTTAAAAAGCTAAATTGTCTTGATTTTTTTATTCAAAACCTATTTTCGTGGGGTTGGTGGTTCCATCACTGTTCCACATTTTTTGCAGGTGCGTTTGTCCTCATCTGCATAAAAACGCGCCATCAATGGGGGAAGATCTCTTACGATATCGGTCATGTTTACACTTTCTTCGTACAATTTATTGTGGCAGTTTTCGCAAAGCCACAAAAAAGAATCTTTCTCGTCGTTTTTTCTCACTTTTTCAACAACAAGTCCAACTGTGTTTGGCCCGCGCTGTGGTGAGTGTGGCATTTTTGCCGGAAGCAAAAACATATCGCCCTGTTTAATTTCAATATCTTTTATTACCCCTTCGTCATATACACGAACGACCACATCGCCTTCAATCTGCAAAAACAGCTCTTCCGTTTCGTTGTAATGAAAATCTTTGCGTGTGTTTGGCCCGCCAACTATCATTACAATAAAATCTCCTGCCTGTTGATACACAGAAGCGTTACCCACCGGCGGTTTCAGCAGATGACGATTGTCTTCAATCCATTGATTGAGGTTGAAAGGAAGGGTAAGTGCCATTGTTCGTTGTTTTTAATAATTAGAATAATTGTTATCAAATCAATTTTAATCCATCACAATCATTTTCACCGTTTCTATCCTGGTGTCGCTCACCAATAAAACGACAAATTGATAATTGTCAATCAGTATTTTTTCGTTTTGTTTTGGAATTGTTTCGTGCATTTCGATAATAAAACCGGAGAGCGTTTCCGAATTTTCTGCCGGGATGTCGAAATTATATTTTTCATTCAGATAATCCAGCTCAAGCCTTCCCGAAAAAATGTATTCATTTTCTGATAATTGTTGCTCAACGTATTCTTCCACATCATACTCATCGTTGATGTCGCCAAAGATTTCTTCGAGCACATCCTCCATTGTCACAATTCCGGCAGTTCCGCCAAATTCATCAATCACCCATGCAATGCTTTTTCTTTCACGGGTAAACTGGTTCATTAAATCTACAGCGCTCATCGCCTCGGGAACAGCGGATATTTTATGCAAAACAGAACGGATATTGTCCGGCTTTCTGTTGAGGTCAAGATGATGCATATACCCGAGTATATTATCTATTGAACCTTCATAAACGACAATTTTAGAAAGTTGTGTTTCGATAAAACGTTTGCGTACATCATTGATGGGCATTGTGATGTCTACTGATTCCACCTCGTTTCGTGGAATCATGCATTTGCGCACTTTTACATTCACAAGGTCCAGTGCATTTTCAAACAATTCGGTATTCAGTTCGTTGCTGTCACTTTCGTGTCCGTGCAAACTTTGTTTGACAAAATGTTCGAGGTCCATCCTGTTAAATACATCCTTGCCGCTTTTAATTGGCACATTAAGAAGGTATTTCAGCATAAATTCTGATATAGAAACAAAAAGTTTTGCCAGGGGATAAAATATAAAATAAGTGAGCTGCATGGGTATTGCAAAAACGCTCAGCAATACTTCTGCTTTTGATTTGAAGATGATTTTGGGGAGAAATTCAGCTATAAAAAGAATGATGAGCGTTGCAATAATGGTATCCGCAACAAGCGTAACATATTCAAAGGCGTTGTGGCCAAACCTTACTTCTACAAATCCAAGCATATTATGCAGGTAAGGTGCAGTAAGCTGTGTCATCAGCAGGCCATAAATAACCAGAAAAACATTGACACCAATGAGGCTGGAGCCAATAAATTCTTCAGGATTATTTGAAAAGCGACCTAAAATTTTTCCGGCGATAGTGCCTTGTTTTCGCCTCAGTTCAATATTGAGTTTGCTGGCTGATACAAATGCAATTTCAGTACCTGCAAAAAAGGCAATCATCAGGATGCAGCCGATAATGTAGAGTATGAGATGGGTATTGTCCATAAGATTCAAAAATAGGATAATTATCCTGAAATCATTTCGGTTTTAAGCGTGTAAACCATTTCGGAGTATTCTAAAACAGGCTTAAAGCAATTGTTTAATCAATTGTTCCTGTGTTACACCTTCCGCTTCCGCTTTATAATTTCTTACAACTCTATGTCTTAAAACTGACAATGCCATTGCCTTCACATCTTCGATGTCCGGTGAATATTTTCCTTTCAGCAATGCATAACATTTTGCACTCAACACTAAATACTGAGAAGCCCTCGGTCCTGCTCCATAAGCGATATATTGTTGCGTTACAGCCGGTGCATTAGGGTTGGAAGGGCGGGTTTTTTGTGCCAATGAAACGGCATATTCCAATACATTATCAGCCACAGGCACACGACGAACCAACTCCTGGAAAGACGCAATCGTTGCAGCATCCATCACTTTCGAAACAGTATTGTTGAAAGCTCCTGTTGTGTTTTTTACAATATTTACTTCTTCTTCAAAAGCCGGATAATCCAGATGAATCATAAACATAAACCTGTCCAGCTGTGCTTCGGGGAGAGGGTACGTTCCTTCCTGCTCAATAGGGTTTTGGGTAGCCAGAACGAAGAAGGGACTTGGTAATTTATATAATATACCACCTGCAGTCACTGTCTTTTCCTGCATAGCTTCCAGCAGCGCGGCTTGTGTTTTTGGGGGCGTACGGTTAATTTCATCGGCCAGAATGATATTGGCAAAAAGAGGTCCTTTTACAAATTTAAAATTGCGGTGTTCATCCAGAATTTCCGCTCCAACAATGTCACTCGGCATCAGGTCTGGTGTAAACTGTATGCGTTTGAAGGATAAATCCATTACATCCGCAACTGTTTTTATCAGTAAGGTTTTGGCCAGGCCGGGAACACCTACCAGCAGGCTGTGTCCATTGCACAACATTGAAATGAGTAATTGGTCAACCACTTCATTTTGTCCGACAATTACATTACTTATTGCTTTTTTCAAAGCTTCAAATTGTATCTTTAGCGCATTGGCCGCTTCAACATCAGAAGAGTATAAAGACATAGAAATCAGGGTCGTTTATTTAAGGATGCGTAAGGTCACACTTTTTGAGAATACAAACAAAAACTTTAAAAAATAATGAGTGATTTAACGATTAAAAATGCACAGGAGCAAGTAGATGAATGGATTAAAACCATTGGTGTCCGCTATTTCTCTGAATTGACGAATCTGGGGATTCTGGTGGAAGAAGTAGGGGAGTTGTCGCGGTTGATGGTGCGAAAGTTTGGTGATCAGTCTTTTAAGAAAAGTGATGAGGGGAAAGAGTTGGCAGACGAAATGGCTGATGTGCTGTGGGTTTTGATTTGCCTGGCCAACCAAACCGGTGTTAATCTTGAAGATGCTTTCCTTAAAAATATGGAGAAAAAGACCAGTCGGGACATTGATCGACACCGCAATAATGATAAGTTGCATTAAATCAGGTATTTAACCTGTATTAAATACTGGCAAAAAAATTGCTGCAATGTTCCGTGTAATTATCATTGTGGAGAATTACCTTTGCGCACCTTTATCAAACAAAACATTTACTAAACTAACGCATTAAATGAATATCATCATACCAATGGCCGGCATGGGCAAACGCCTTCGTCCTCATACACTTACAACTGCAAAACCGCTGATTCCTGTTGCCGGAAAACCAATGGTGCAAAGGCTGGTGGAAGACATTGTTGCCACCAGCAACGAAAAAGTTGGAGAAATTGCTTTTATTATTGGCCCGAATTTTGGTAAAGAAGTAGAAGCGCAACTGTTGAAAACGGCAGAAACACTCGGCGCAAAAGGTAAAATCTGTTATCAGGAAACCCCTTTGGGCACGGCTCATGCTATTTTGTGCGCTTCAGAATCATTGGATGGAAATGTATTTATAGCTTTTGCAGACACTTTATTTGATGCTACTTTCAGCATAGATACCAGCAAAGATGCCATTATCTGGACACAGAGGGTAGATGATCCTTCTGCTTTTGGGGTGGTAAAACTGAAAGAAAATAATGAAATTGAAGCTTTTGTAGAAAAACCAACTGAGTTTGTATCTGATCTTGCTATCATAGGAGTATATTATTTCCGCGATGGTGAAAGATTAAAGCAGGAATTGCAACGCCTGATTGATAATGACATTAAAATAAAAGGCGAATACCAGATTACGGATGCAATGGAAAATATGCTTCGGAATGGTGTGAAATTCTATACAGACCAGGTTTCAGAATGGTTGGATTGTGGCAATAAAGATGCTACATTATATACCAATCAGCGCATTCTGGAATTGAAAAAATCTAAGGAGCAATTGACGGACGAATCTGCAATTATAGTGAACAGCACAATTATTCCTCCTTGCTTTATTGGTAAAAACGTACAAATTACCAATTCTGTGGTTGGACCTTACGCATCGCTGGAAGCGGGTGTTGAAATTATCAATTCAGTTGTTTCAAACAGTATTATTCAATGCGATAGTGTTGTTAAAAATGCAGTGATAGAAAAGAGTATGTTGGGCAAAAATGTATCTTACACCAACAAGCCCGATGAATTAAGTCTGGGAGACTTTTCGACACAACTATGATAAAAAATCCGTTAACTAAATTTCTTTGTTTTTGTTTCCTGCTTTTTAGTTCAGATTCGTTTGCTCAATTAGCGGAAATAAAACCTTTTGATACGGCCAAAAGTGATAATGCAACCTCTGATCGAATATTTGCAGATGCGGTGAAGGAAAATATGCTTGGTAACGCAAAGGAAGCAGAGGCACTCTTTAACAAATTTGTGACCGTAAAACCTAATGTGGCTGCCGGTTATTATGAACTTGCACGCCTGAATGCGAAGGAGAATAACACGGTAAAATCGGAGCAGAATATCCGTAAAGCTATTAGTCTCGATTCTTCCAATAAATGGTATAAAGAACTGTTTGGCAACCTTCTGGCCACAACCAACAGATATGCAGAAGCGGCAGAGGTTTTTTCCCAGTTGGCCAATAACAATAAACCTAATGAAGATTACCTCCTGAAAGCCTCCCTGTTGTATCAGCGTGCTAAAATGTATGATAAGTCTATCGCTGTTCTGGAGCAATTGGTGGATCAGCGTGGTGCTGACGAAGATGTTTTGATGCAGATAAACCAGCTTTATCTGAAACAAAACAAAATTGAAGATGCGGCCAAAACGCTACGAAGATTGGTAGAAGCAAATCCTAAAGAAGGTCGTTATTATGCTTTGCTTGCAGAAATGTATCTTAATAATAAGAACGACAAAAAAGCAAAAGAGATTTATGATGAAGCAGAGAAGAAGTTTCCGGAGGATATATCCGTCCAGCTTGGCTATGCTGCTTATTACAAATCAAAAAATGATTCTTCGAAGTATACGGAATACATTAATAAGGCTATTGGTAACAGAACCATAGATGAACAAACCCAAGTCACCTTATTGGTTTCTTACCTTCAGGATATGGGTAAAGACTCAGCAGCTATTTCCAATGCGCTCGTTCTTACAGAGACGCTGGTAAAGCAAAAGCCTGAAAATGGTGCCCTTCAAGGTGTTTATGGAGATTTGCTTTCGATGAATGGCAGGCCAAAAGAGGCCATCGAAGCCTATAAAAAGTCCCTGAAAAAGGACTCAACCAACCTGAATATCTGGCAACAATTTCTGTTTAACCTTACAGACAAACCCAATGCAGATTCCCTGATTTATTACAGCGAAAATGCACTGACCTTATTTCCTTCGTCAGCTATTTTGTATTATCTGAATGGTATTGGGTATGTGAACAAAGGAAATTACAGCAAAGGGATTAAAGCAATTACCACTGCTATCGATTATCAACCGGAAGATAACAAAGGTTTGCTTTCAGAAATGTATGCTTCCTTAGGGGATGCTTACAATTCCAATAAAGAATTTGCGCTTTCAGATAAAGCTTTTGAAGAAGCATTGAAGCTTGCCCCTGAAAATCCTACTGTATTGAATAACTACGCCTACTACCTTTCTGTTCGTAATGTTCGCCTTGAGGACGCGGAAAAGTATTCTGCAAAATCGCTGCAGTTACGTCCGGGTGAAGCAACTTTTCTGGATACCTATGGCTGGATTTTTTATCAGCAGGGAAAGTATGAGAAAGCTCGCGAACTGATTCAGCAGGCGATTGATAAAAACGGAAAAAATGCTGATGCTACATTATACGAGCATTTAGGCGATGTATATTTTAAGTTGAATGATGTAGAAAAAGCTGTACAAAACTGGATGAAAGCGAAAGAAAAAGATCCGGGAAATGAGCTGTTAGAACGAAAAATTAAAACCAAAAAATTGTATGAATAAATTAGTGTATGGCTTTGTGGGACTGGGTTTGATGTCTGTTACACTTTCTTCCTGCAAATTATTTAAGCATAAAACCGGAAAAAAGAAGAAAGCCGAAATGGCCGCACAGGCCAAGTTGTTGGACTCTGCTTCGGCAGCCATAAAGAACGAAGCAAAACCAATTGATAGTAATGCTGTATTAATTGAACAGACTGCATCGGTATGGCAGAAACGAATTGAACCCGGAACCTTTAGCACAAAGGCAAAAATGCACTACGAAGGTGGTGATAAAAGCATTGATTTTGTGGCTAACATCAGAATGAAAAAAGACAGTATTATCTGGGTTTCTGTAACTGTTGCAGGGATTGTTCAGGTTGCCAGAGCAATCATCACACCCGATAGTTTTAAAGCCATTTTATACACAGAAAAGGAAGCGTATACAGGCCCGATTGAAAAGGTAAATAATATTCTGCCTGCAGGTCTCGACTTTTATGCTTTGCAAAATGTATTGTTGGGAAATCCGGCCTTGCGCAATGCCAGAACCACCAGTGTTGCAAATACTACTCCCAATTGGGTTGTCCGTTCCGAAACAGACAACTATATTGAACAGCTTTTATTCGACCAAACCGACAGCACATTGCGCTCCAGTCAATTGGTTGCCAATGGTAATGCTAATAAATCTGTTTCGCATTTGCTCAGCAATTTTGGGTTGTTCAATAATCTAAAAATAGCTACAGACCGCCGGCTTACCATCCTGAATGATAGCAGCAGCATGGTGGTGGAACTAAACTATTCAAATATTGCAATAGATAATGAATTGACTTATCCATTCTCTATCCCGCAAAATTATACAATGAAGTAGGTTTTGTTTTTAAACCATTTCCATTAATTTCACGCCTTATTTAAAAAAAACAACGAAAATAAAATCTCCTATGCAATCAATCTTTGACAAAGTGCAACAAATGGGGCACGAACAAGTTGTGTTTTGTCATGACCCACATTCCGGCCTTAATGCCATTATCGCCATTCATAATACCACGCTGGGCCCGGCTTTGGGCGGAACAAGGGTGTGGAATTATGCCAGTCACGAAGATGCCATTATTGATGCATTGCGACTGAGCCGTGGGATGACTTATAAAAATGCAATCAGCGGATTGAACATTGGCGGAGGTAAAGCAGTAATTATTGGCGATCCTTCCATCAAATCTGAAGCTCTATGGCGCAGATATGGCCGTTTTGTGAATAGCCTGAATGGTAAATATATCACTGCAGAAGATGTAAATACCAATACCTCTGATATGGAATTTGTTTCACTTGAAACAAAATTTGTAACAGGTGTTCCTGAATATGCCGGTGGTAGCGGTGACCCTTCTCCATTTACCGCAACAGGTGTTTATATGGGAATGAAAGCTTCTGCTAAAAAAGCATACGGTAACGACAGCCTGAACGGTAAAAAAGTATTGGTGCAGGGTGCCGGCCACGTTGGGCAATACCTCATTGGACATTTGGTGGCCGAAGGCGCAAAAGTGATGGTTTCTGATATTGATCAGGCTAAGCTTAAATCCGCTACCGACAAATACAACAGTATCGAAGTAGTAGATAATAATGGCATCTTTGATCTTGATATGGACATTTATGCTCCATGTGCTTTGGGTGCAACGGTAAATGACGATAGCATTGGCCGTTTGAAATGTGCTATCATAGCTGGTGCTGCCAACAACCAGTTGGCTGATGAAAATGTACACGGACCGATGTTAATTAAAAAAGGGATTCTTTATGGGCCTGATTTTCTGATAAATGCAGGAGGAGTAATCAATGTAGCTGCAGAGCTTGATGGTTATAACCTTGGTAAAGTCAACAGTGCAGTAGAAAAAATCTACAACCGCACATTAGACATCTATGCATTGGCGGAAAAGGAAAATATTCATACGCAGGCTGCTGCTATGATTATGGCACAAAAACGTCTTGATGATATGGCCAGTGTAAAATCAAGAATGTAATTTGATTTTCAATTTAACATAGAAAGAGTTGTTCTTGTTTTTTACTAATCAGAACAGCTCTTTTTACTTTATTAAACCTATTAATAGTATTTTGTTATTTGAAAATAACCTCTTCTTATTATGAAAAATGACCTAACTATTGTAGATTGTTTGTTAGTAATGTTGTAGTTTTTATTTTTTATATGTAATATATTATATAAGCTATAGTAATCAGTATACAAAATGAACACCCGACAATTTATTTTGAACCGAATCTATGGACATTAATGAGAAAACAGGCAATCCTGTCGTCAGGTTAAGAGCTTTCAGAGCAATAGACGATCCGGAATCCTGTGCTTTATTTGTGAAAGGACACGAACACGTGTTGACCAGCATTGGTGTTACCAAGGTTACCTCTTCTAAAGATGAATGGGTGTCAAATCCGGCTGCTTTTGTTTTAATTGTGGAATCACTGGATCGTTCTATTGTATATGGCGGCGCCCGCATTCATGTGGCAGGTGGAAGTCAGGCTTTACCCATTGAACTGGCTACCGGTATTATGGATGAATCTGTATTTGACCTGGTTTGGAAATACGCACAGGAGGGTACCGGAGAAGGTTGCGGTCTATGGAATTCTCGGGAAATCTCAGGATACGGAATTGGCAGTATTTTTCTGACAAGAGCCGGTGTTGCAATTTCCTCCCAAATCGGTATCAAAACTTTATTTGCGCTTTGTGCACCCTATACGGTGAAGCTTTCTGAAAGTGTTGGATATCGGATAGAAACAAGCATTGGGAAAAACGGTACTTTCTATTACCCAAAACTTGACCTGGTGGCCACCACCATGATTCTGAAAGATTTAGTTAACCTGAGCGAAACAGAAGAGGGCAACAAACAGGCTATATTGGAATTAAGGGAAAATCTCACCTGTGTTCGGGAAGAAGTATTGCGAAACAAAACCATTGAGATTCATTACGATTTAAAAATTCCAAACCTTGAAAAATGGAATCTTCAGGAGGTGATTAAAAATATGACAAAAACCAAACCAGACGAGAAACCACAATTCGATTATATTAATATATTTTAAAAGATCTAAATGTCACAAAAACACTACAACGCAGAATACCTTGTCGATACGGCCAACATCTTAAAAGAAATCAAACTCAAATCATACCAGTCTTTCGCTCACCTCGAGTCGGGAACCATTGCCGATATCGGATGCGGTGTCGGGGCTGATGTATTGATGATGCATCAGTTGTTGAATAAATCGCTTAAGATTACAGGAGTAGATCACGATGCAGCTTTGATTGACATTGCAAAAAAGAACGCTACAGGCAATGAGTCTGTTAATTTCCTGGTCTCGGAAGTGGCTGCTTTGCCTTTTGAAGAAAATACAATTGACGGGCTTCGTGCCGAAAGATTGATTCAGCATATTGCAAATCCTATACCGGTGTTCATGGATGCTTTCAGGGTTCTGAAAAGCAAGGCAGTGTTCACCGTTATTGAAACGGACTGGAGCAATCTGAGTTTTTATAACGGAGACGAAAAGCTGAATAATAAAATTGTTGCCTATTTGTCCGATCAAAAAGTGGTAAATGGTTTTGCATCCCGAAAAATTCTTAGTTACTTTGAGGAAGCCGGATTTGAAAATTCGGTTTGTGCAGTTTATCCCTTAATCTCAAATAAACTGCAGGATGCTTTTACTTATTTGTGGATAGATAAAATTATACATGAAATGGCTGAAATCCACTTGTTTACTGAAGAAGAAAAGAATAAGGTTTTAAAAGGTTTTGAATCTGCAGATCAGAAACATGCTTTTATTTGTAGTATGAATATTGTTATCGCATCTGCTCAGAAACCATAAAAGCTTCTCATGTCGTTCAGGTTATTCGTTATTCTGTTTTCTTTGTTTTTTTGGGGCACCGGTTCAGCCCAGGTTCTTTTGGACGATAATACCCGTTCCGTAATCATTGGCCGCCAAATTGAAATACTGGAAGATTCATCACTTCGTTCTGTTAGCGATGTTTTGCAATCGGGAAGGTTTAAGCCTGTCGGGCAGGATGTGCCCAATCTTGGTATTAAAAAAGGTTATGTCTGGCTGAAATTTTCCGTAAAAAATACAAGTGATATAGCATCTTTTTTACTTGATGTGGCTTATCCCATCCTCGATGAAGTTGTGCTTTACGAAGTAGGTGAAAATGCTGCAGTAGTGGCGCAAACAGAAATGGGTGAGTATAAAAATTTCTTTCCGCGAAAATTCGATCACCCCAATTTTATCTTTGAATTAGACCTTCCGAAAGGGCTTACCAAAACATACCTGCTCAAAATAAAAAGTGCAGAACAGATTATTGTTCCGATTACTATTAACAAGCCAAACGATCTGTGGGAAAGGATTTCAAAAGAGAATACCCTGTCCGGCATTTACCTGGGAATCGTGCTGATAATGGCATTTTACAATTTGTTCATCTTCTTTTCTGTAAAGGATAAGGGCTATCTGTATTATGTGATTTATGTAATTTTTGTAGGGCTGACCCAAATTGGAATCAAAGGTTTTAACTACGAGTTTTTGTGGCCTTCCTCACCTTTATTTCAGGCCCAAAGTCTGATTATTTTCAGTTGTATCAGTTGTTTTGCAGTTTTACTCTTTACTGATTTATTCCTCAGGCTGAAGGAAAACGCACGAAAGGGTAGAATCATCATTTTTGCCCTGCATTTCTTTTATGCTTTAAGTCTTTTACTGACTTTATTTGTCGATATCCAGCAAGGTTTTCAGCTTATGCTGATGACAACTACCATCGGTTCCATTTTGCTGATTGGTCTTTCCTTTTATGTGATGGTAAAAGGCTACAAACCTGCCAGGTATTTCTTTGCGGCGTGGACTGTGTTGTTAGGTGGTTCAATTGTCTTTTTGCTGAAGGATTTTGGCGTGTTGCCCTTTAATTTATTTACCAGTTATTCTTTTCAGGCAGCTTCTGCTTTAGAAATGGCTTTGCTTTCTTTCGGTCTTGCAGACAGGATCAATATTCTTAAAAAAGAAAAAGAAGCTTCGCAACTGGCGGCTCTGGCAGCAGCGAAAGAAAATGAAAGAATCATCATGGAGCAAAATGTTATTCTTGAAGAAAAAGTGACAGAACGGACAATTGAATTGCAGGAAACAAATGAAGATCTGAATACAACACTCGAAGATTTGAAGCAGGCACAATCGCAACTGGTGGAAGCAGAAAAAATGGCTTCGCTTGGTCAGCTTACTGCAGGTATTGCGCACGAGATTAATAACCCGATCAATTTTGTGACCAGCAATGTTGGTCCGTTGAAACGCGATGTAGCCATGGTTTTCGATACGATTCAGTTTATTGAGGAGATAAGCTTTGGCAACCTGAGCATTGAGGAAAAGAAACAAAAAATAGAAGACTATAAAGAAGACCTGGATTACGATTACCTGAAAATGGAAATTACACATTTGCTCGACGGGATTGATGAAGGCTCTTCCCGTACGGCCGAAATTGTAAAAGGTCTGCGAATTTTCTCCCGTGTGGACGAGCACGACCTGAAACGGGCAAATGTGAATGAGGGAATTGATTCAACCTTGATTATCGTCAATAATCAACTCAACAGTGCTATCGAAATTGTAAAGGATTACAGTGAAACGATTCCGGCAATCGAGTGTTATCCGGGCAAGCTGAATCAGGTTTTCCTCAATATTATCTCCAATGCAATCTATGCAGTGAAAAAACAACATGGAGAAAACAGAACCGGAAAAATCAATATTTCTACCAGAGCTGTAAATGAAAATGTCATAATTAAAATCGGAGATAATGGTATTGGGATGGATGAGGCAACAATCAAAAATATTTTCGAACCATTCTATACCACAAAGGAAGTAGGCGAGGGTACAGGACTTGGATTGTCCATCGTTTTCAATACCATTAAAAAACACAATGGAAAGATATCCGTGGAATCGGAACCGGGAACCGGTACAACATTTACAATTGAAATCCCAATTAATTTTGAGTTGCCACAATAATTATCATTAAAAGCATCAATACTAATGAAGACGAAACTTCTGTATATCGACGACGAAAAAAACAACCTTTTTAGTTTTAAAGCTGCATTTCGTCTGCATTGCGAGATTTATACCGCCACCTCGGCTATAGAAGCCGTCACGCTTCTGATTCAGCATCCGGATATCAAGGTGATTTTTTGCGATCAGAGAATGCCTGAAATAACGGGTGTGGACCTGCTTGAGCAAATCAAAAGTTTGTTTCCTTTACCGGTGAGGGTACTGATTACTGGTTATGCGGATATTGATGCCGTAATCAATGCTGTAAACCGAAGTAATATTTTCCAGTATCTGAAAAAGCCCTGGAAAGAAGAAGAAGTGCTATATGTAATTGAAGAGGCCGTTAAATATTACGATAACTCCTCGTTACTTACTGTTCGCAACCAGGAGTTGCAATCGGCCTATAAAGAGCTGGACAAATTTGCTTATAGTGTCAGTCATGATATCCGTGGACCACTGGCTGGCATGTTAACCGGTATAGATTATCTGCAACAGGTTGATGATGTAGTGGAAATAAAAGATTTATTATTCAGTATGAAGAAATCATTGATTCAGCTGGATAATTACATAATTGCAATGCACCAATATTATAATCTTCATAAAGGTCAGCTGACGATTACTGAAATTGATTTTAATCTGCTGGTGCAGGAAAACAGGAATATTTATACGGTATTTGCTGATGCGAATCAAATTCAGTTTGAAACCGTCGTGGAACAATCAGAAACTTTTAAAGGTGATCTTGTTTCTTTGAAATTAATTCTGAATAATCTTTTGTCAAACGCCTTTAAGTATGTGCGCCATGACGAA
Source organism: Chitinophagaceae bacterium (assembly GCA_041661485.1). Lineage (GTDB taxonomy): Bacteria > Bacteroidota > Bacteroidia > Chitinophagales > Chitinophagaceae > Rurimicrobium. The sequence continues at coordinate 73,824 of JBAZUJ010000005.1, read as the reverse complement.
CCAAAGAAAATAGTTAAACTAAGTATTGAAGTGAAAAACGGGCTGGCCATCATCTCAGTCAAAGACAATGGTATCGGAATGGCAGAAAATGTGGTGGATAAAATATTCGATTTGCATTACCGTTCAGAAACCAAAGAATCAGGATTCGGGTTTGGTCTTTTTAATGTGAAAGGCGCACTGATGAGGCTCAACGGACAAATTGATGTCGATACACACGAGGGCGAGGGTTCATTATTTAAGGTAACGATTCCTTCTTTATAAATTCATTGCAAACACAGCAAAAACGCCCGGATTTTCCGGGCGTCTTTTTTATTTGTTGGTTTTTTAAAAAATACTAAAGGCGAACCCCTACATAAAGAAGACATTAAAACGATGTCCGTCCGGATCGGCAAAAACAAATCCATAATATCCTGCGCCAAATTCTTCAGGACTTGAAATCAGCTTGCCTCCGGCACTTTCCACTGCGGTTGCCCAATCATTTACTTCTTCTTTGCTTTCAGCCGAAAGGGTAAATATGATTTCATTTACTTTCTGCGTGTCTGCCAATTCTCCTTTCATACTGGGTTGGAGACTGTCTTTCAGGAAAAAATGAATGATAAAATCATCGTCGCTAAACAGGAAGCTGGTGAGGTCCTTTGAACTTCCGTTGGGTTTCATACCCAGGGCAGTATAGAATTGTGTAGTGCGATGCAGGTCGCTGACGGCGAAATTTGCCCAGATTTTTTTCGGTTTCATTTTTTCGGATTTAAAAGTTTACAGAAAGGTTTTTCCTGCGCCTTATCTCAGTATCTTTTCTATCTTCCTTCCTTTTGCCAGTTCGTCTACCAGCTTGTCCAGATATCTGACCTGTTTTGTCAATGGATTTTCGATTTCCTCAATACGGTAACCACAAATCATACCGGTGATGAGAGGCGCATTAGGGTGAAGTTTCGCTTTGCTGAAGAATTCTTCAAAAGTTACTTTTTGCTCCATCAATTGCTGTAACTTTTTTTCGTCAAAGCCAGTCAGCCAATGTATCACTTCCAGCAATTCTGCTTCCGTCCGTCCTTTCTTTTCAACTTTTGTAAGATAGAGAGGGTAGACAGAACCGAAAGTCATATTCGCCATTCGTTCATCGTGCTTGCTTGTTGTATTCATAAAATATTGCGTTTTAATCAACCGGATTATTTCAGCCTTTCCAGCAGACCTTTTCTTTTTACAATGTTTTTATAATCCCACTGGATTTCCTTTGATTTTTTCAGCCAGCGTTTCAGGTCTTTGTGATTGACCTGACCGGCATCGGTATAAAATATGGAAGCATCCTTAAATTTCTTTCCCACTACATTCAGGTCTTCTTCTTCAAAATCAGCACCGCTCCAAAACATCAGTCGCAAGCCTGCTTTTTGTTTGCTGTATCCCACAATAGGATTGCCCTCCAAAAACCAGACCGGATGCGCATGCCATATTTTGCTTTCGGCCTTTTTAAGTTCCTGGTCAAAGGTATCGGCCAGAAGATGGCAGATTGCTTTGTCAGCTGCTTCCTGCTGGTCATTGTATGTTTGGATTTCCGGATTCATTGCAGATTAATTGTTGTAGAGATTTTTGGTAATTTATTTTCTTTTGTTCAAAATATAAATCATCACAGAAGAGATAGCACACATCACTATTGCACTTATGATTAAAGGATTTTCTTTTTGCGAAATGCCAATACACAAATCTCCGGCAAACATCACGAGGAAGAAAATATAGGCAAGCATCAGCATCGGGATGGATTTTCTGAACGTTGCAAAGGCAAAGATGAAGCCCAATGCAAATTGCCTCGCCGCCCACATGTAGATGACATAAGTTACGCCCTTTGCACTAAGGTCCACCGTCTCCAATACTGATTCCGGAGCGATGCACAAGGAAACACTCACCATCAGTTCCATCAGGGCAATAATTCCGGAAACAATCAGAATCCATTTGGGTAATGTTTTTTGTTCTGTCATAATTATTAAGGTCTGATACTGTTTTTATAATTTGTACTGCTGGCTATTTACATGCAATATTATTGCATTTACTCCTGGTGCAGCAACATCCAGGAAGTTCCAAACTGGTCGCGGAGCATAGCAAACCGGTTTGCAAAGGGCGTTTTCTCTATTTTCATAAATATCTCTCCACCTTCAGAAAGCAGCTGATAGATTTGCTCTGCCTGCTCTGCCGATTGTAGCCTTAGGGTAAGGTAAGCACTGCGCATCGGTTCGGCATGAGGGATGTCCGCCCCTCTCAGCAAGGTTCCTCCGATTTCAATAATTGCATGTAGTATGGGACTTTCCCATTCATCCGGGAAATGAGGTGGTGCCTGCTGATGCGGCATCATCATTGTTATTTTACCGCCAAGATGTTGCTTGTAAAACAGGAATGCTTCTTCGCAGCAGCCCGGATAATTGACATAAATGTCCATTTTTATAGAAGAGTCAGTTTGCATAGCCATTGTGGATTTGACTTTTCTTAATCAAATACTTCGTAAAGGTGCTTGTGTCAACTTAAAATTCAAGGGTAGTGTTACGACAATTTAAAGGTCTCTTGCGTCAAATTTGGATTTCAACTTACAATTCCTGGTCAAACCCAAAACTTATTGCTTCCTCCAAAATCTCCAGCTTAATATCCTGTAATTTTTTGAACTTGATACAATAACCTGTTACACTTGCTTTCCCAAGCCTTTCTCCATAGGTTTTTGCCAGGAATGTTTTATCGTTAATACCGAGGATATAAACAGAGATGCCGCCGGTGTTGGCACTCAGGCCTATCTGATAAAACTCCCTGGTCTTCCCGTCAGCGTATTTCATGGCTTGAAAACCATATCCGATGTTGGGATTGGAAATAGTTTTGTTTTCACTGTTTTTGCCATCCATAAACCAAAGTTTGCATCCCGGCTTTAGCGTGGGAATGATATTGTGCAAAGCTTGCATGTCATTGCGTTTTGCTTCCGGCAGACTGGAGATATACTCCCGGATTTGTTTTTCTGTGTTCATTTGGAAGATGAAAATTAAGTCGATAAATACACGTTTTCAAATATCGCTTATCCAATAATTTTTTAGTGAAAGCGCTTTGAACTATTCATAATTCGGAAAAGATGTTTTTGTTCTTTTCTTTGAAATGACTCTTTTCGTTTTTGCATCAATTACAAGGGTCACCATATCCGATATGGTGCAACCATTGGTATACTTGCATTCGCCTTTGTCCGAATGATGCGTTCTCCAGCATACCACTGTCCACCTGCAGCTTTGTTCATCCAGTTTTATGGAAGGAGGGGACTGCCAGTTTTTAGTCCAGTATGCATGGTGTCTTTTGGCTATTTTAACTACTCTTGCACTGTCAAGGCGGTTTTCGCAAACTTTGATCTGCGAAAAGGCAATACCGGAGCTTAGTGTAATCAGTATAATCAGAAATATGGTTTTCATAAATTAAAGGGGTAGGGCTTATGCTATTTCCATGACGCAAAAAGCTTGGTTCCTGTTAGTTTTTCTTTTTCAGTTGTTTGGCCAGCCTGATGGAGTGTTTTAAGGACTTATTATTTTTCCAGTCGCTGTGAGACACGACAATAAACTTTGGGTCAGGGCATCTTGTCTGTACGTTTCTGAGCGTCGTTTCGTAGGACGTGATATTGGCATCAGCCAGGTTTCCGAGGTTCCCGGCGCCCACTCCTTTGATGAGACAGGCTCCATACAGCACTTTCTCTTTGCTAAACCAGATGCCGATGTTGTCTGCTGTATGTCCTTCACCGGGGTGAAAAACTTTGAATGAGTATTGCCAGGTTTGGTTTATTTGATTATAAATTCGCTGAAAGTGTTTCCGTTGAATTTGCAAATACCATTGCCATCTGTTCCAAACCAGAGTTCTCCGGTTTTGTCTTTATAAATTGTATTTACTGCGTTGCCGGTAAGCCCGTTTTTGTTTGTGTAATTAGTCAGGTTGCTTCCGTCATATTTCCAAACTCCTGCGTCAATCGTTCCAACCCAGATGTTACCATTATTGTCTTCGTTAATCGAATATACACGAGCCAGCGTTCCTGAACCCGGTTTCCCGGAGGCTCTGAAATCAGCATTATTCAAACCTTTTTCTGCTGTGATATTTGTCAGCGTTTTTCCGTCATACCGGAACAATCCGGCACCATTATTTCCAAACCAAAGATTACCCTTACTGTCTTCAAATAAACCAAGTACGGCAGGGCCGGCCAGGCCTTTTTCTTTAAACCAGCTTAGTGTTTTGCCATCATACCTGCATACTCCTTCTGCTTGTGTTCCAAACCAAAGATTTCCGTTCCTGTCTTTGAGGATACAATAAACACCATAACGACTAAGCGAAAAAGGGGCGTTGATTTGTGTGTTGGAACCTGATTTGTCAAATGGTAAGTAGTCAATTGAAGGATTGCTGTATCTTAATGCACCGCCACCGGCGAAAAACCATAAATCGTTGTTTTTTGATTTCCAGTCGCTTTCTGTACCCTTAGTTATGTTGACATTATTGGTAAGTGTTGTTACTTTTTTGCCGTCAAATTTACTGATGCCAAATCCACCTGTCCCGAACCAGATGTTTCCCGAATTATCTTCCTGAATGTTTATTACCTGATTGTCTGCAAGTCCGTCCTTCACGGTAAATTGTGTCAATGTTTTTGTGTCGTAACGATAAACGCCTGCTCCATTTGTTCCGAACCAATAAGTGCCATTCCTGTCTTGAAAAATACTTCTTATATTCTTGTCTACAACATTTACTGTTGCGCTCAGCCCGTTCAATTGAGCAGAGGAGCTTTGTTTGCCCGATTCATTCCCTGGATGATTATTTTGAGTTTGTCCGTTGCAGGAGCTCAAACCAATGAGCAGGAAAACGATAATTGTCAACGGAGCCGGAATTAGTTTGAAATTTTTCATTTCCATCACTTTTTAAATTTTTGAAGACTGGTCCATACAGGTTGCCGCTAACGTTTTGCCACTCACCGATGTGGTGAATTAAGGAAACCCAAAATTTTGGTTAAACACTGATTTTACCAATACTAAACCAACTTCAAATTAAGCATAAAACCCTTCATGTTGTGCTGTGGGAGTAGTTATTCTTTTATCAATTTCCCTGCTCTTAAACTGTTGTCTGTAAAACTGACTTTTACAAAATAAAGACCGCCTGACAACTCACTGATCGGGATATTTTTCGTGTTCGTTGTGATTACAACTTGCCCTTGTTGGTTTAAAATGTCAATTTGAGCAATTGCTTTGTCCGTTTCAATGTATAGCATCGTTTGAGCAGGATTGGGAAACATTGAAAATCGTATGTTCCCGGCTATTTTGGAAGTTGAAAGAACTTCATCGCAATGGCCTGATCTTGGATTGTCGGCAGAACTGCATGGATATTGGTAAGTGCTTTGTGCGTTTGCAAATGTTGGTGCTTCGCTATGTATTAAATTGTGCAAACTGCCCGGCATAGAAATCTGGTTGACACTTCCATTTCCCAAAGCAACGTCTTTTCCTGCCATACTGCCGTTGAAAGCGTAATCGCACATAGCGTCAAGCAATCTGTAATAGGCATAATAATCCAGTGCGTCAAAAGCTGAATTATTGGGAACAACGTGATCGGCTGTATAAACATACCCGCTAACAGTGTCGGATTTTACGCGCAGATAATCTTTTTCTGATGCAGGAATGCTAATCGTATTGAAAATGTCGTTTGCCATACGTTGATCGTTTGTAAGGTCGTCTTCATAAACGAGGGTCAATAATTTTACGTCACCGGGAAATGATTGTAATTCTGTTTGTGAAATGTTGTAGGAATACCATTGTGCCATTGCAAAAATAAAACGTCCCGACCGCCCCCAGTTTAGGGTTGTAAAACAATGGTAAGCATTAGCAAAAGAAGCACCGCCACCAAAAGAATGTCCGACAAAGCCAACTTTTGTGGTGTCTATAATGCCAGGGTAGTCTTGTGCTGCCCGAATGAAACCATTTAACAAGTTGCTGTATCGGTCTTCAACAGTAACTCCTGTTGTCTGATAGGGAACGAAGACAACGGCATAACCTTTTTTAGCAACAAAATTCAGGAAGCCTGAAATGTTATTGGGGTTGTTACCACCAAAAGCGTGGCTGTAAAATAGGGTAGGAACCCGTGAAGTAATGCCTGCCGGATAGTAAATGACAATGTCGTGTCCCGGAAAATATGGATTAGCAAATGATTGTGTTGCTACGGTGTAACTTCCGTCTGTACCATAACCACTTGTTGGTTTGGGTATTGGTCCCGTGTAAGTTTGTCCGAATGCAGAAAGCGAATTAAACGCCACCAAAATTGTGAGGTAGAAAAATGATTTCATGTTGTTTTTTATAAAATAGTCAGACTGTTAAATTCTTGCCTGGTTTAACTTCGCCTTTTTTTCAGCACAATTTTGATGCAGAGAACAGAACTTCCGGCAATCATTAACTATCATCGGAACACTTAAGCCCGTCTATTACAAATGTACTGTTAGCAGCGGTTATTTTATTATTCTAAATAATTCTCTGTTCCCTGTTTTGATTAAGTTTAGGGTCTACTGTCTCTTCTGAATGTCTTATAAGAGTCAGAGAATGTGATTTTCAAATAACTTGTGCCCAACTTTTAGGAGAGCCTGTGATCTTCAGGCGCAGTCGGGTGAAGTACCAGGGGGTAGCTTTTTGCAGCTTTGCCTGTTTCGTTCATGCTAAAAGGCAGTCTCGCGACTGCCTGAAGCTGACTAAAGCATAGGTTCCTTCTTAATTATACTACATAACAATTTTAGGGTTGTCAGCAAATTCTTCAAATCCGTAGTCAGTATAGTCTACATTATGCCCCAGGAATCTTTGAAAGCGTAACCTTTCCTCATCTTTTGTTTCTTGTTTCTTTCCTTCATGATTGTTAATCACAGTAATTTTTAATGATTGAGGATTTCTCCTGTTTTTTTGAATCCGTTTTATCAGGTATTTGATATGAATATCTGCGTCAGGAAAAGAGTAGCCGCAAAAAATTAAGTGATCAACTTCTGATAATTCATTTTCAGCCCTGTTCCATACCTGGCTTAAAAATACCTTTGACAAGTCTTTGTAAAAAGTTGGCGGAACAATAATCGGTGAATAGACTGTCAGGCATTTGTGACAACGAGCAACAGCAGGGTCAACCATTAATTTGTACACTCCTTTTTCATAATGAGTTATTCTCAGATTATTGCAGGTAGGGCAGTATAACCAATTTAATGAACCGTGAAGCTTGAATAATTTTATACCTTTTAAATCAGGCAGGTTCAAAGTTTCTTCCCGCTTATTGACGAAATCGACTCCGTAGTCAGGTTTGTTTTCCGGATATAAGTCCTGTAATGCATTGTCACAAAGTATGTCATAGTTTGTTGTGAGGAAAATGGTGCTGTCAAGGTCTCCGTTTGATTTCAGTTCCCTTATAAGTTTCCGGTGTATATTTTTACTCTGCCTTAAGCTATGATCAATAATGTCCGCCATTAAATAAACCAGGTACAACCTTAAGAACTTTATTTGCCCGCTATTACTCGCAAAGTTTATGTTTGTGAAATCCCTGAATGACTCGTTTTTCAGGTCAGCCAGATCAAGCATACCAAGTGCCTCTTCAAATGTCGGGAATAATACATTTTCCAGATCGCTGTTATCCACGTCAATATCGAACATTAAAGCAAAGAAAGTTGCCAGTTCTCTCTCGTGTTGAGGTGTTGCAAGCCCGGAACGATTCCGGATTAAATGGAAATAGTCCTTAAATAAATTTGTCTGGATAGGAGCACCCTCAGCAGCCGAAGCGCCTGCTCCAAGAAATATTGCCGTATTCATTTTTTGCTTATCAGTTGTTGCCATTTGTTTGATTTTTGTCGTCTTTTATACTTGCTGTAATTACACCTCCGGCTTCCGGTTAATGAAGACCAACAGGTTTTTATTGCTTATTTTGTACAGTGCCGCTTGGCGTGAAAGCCTGTAATTGTTTTAATTATTTTCCTGCGTAACATACGTCAAATACCAGGGCCGCGGTCAGGGGAAATTTCCACGATTTTTTCAGCGCTTGCGGTTTGGATAGCGATATCCGTAATCATTCTATACTGTAATATGTTTATTATGATAGTGTTAAAGGGAACAGGCCAGCTGTTCAATAAAGGGGACCTGTCAAACCCATTCCTGAAAATTCCGTAGAACTACGCAAGGACCAACTTCGTTTTGTGCGTAGAACTACGCAATATTTTAAGCCTCCGGGATACTGTTCCAGGTTTTCTTACAATGACTTTCGTGGAAAAAAAGAAAAAGCAGCTTAAAGCATATTCATTGAACATGATTCCCGGTTCATCGGGTTGTCCATGCTAATAGGCAGCCTCGCGACTGCCTATAGCTGACTAAAAATTATTTGAACAAAAGCAATTCATGCTGCTCTTTAATAATACAGTCCGGAGATTGTCTTTACGAGGATGAATCTCAATTTCTTATACTACTGTTGGTGGCAGGTTTTATTTCGTCAGTGTCTGGGTAAACCCTTTGTCTATGCTTCCTTCTTTCCAGGTAACCGATATAATAATTGATTTGGAACTTGTCTTTAATGGTACATTTAAATTAAACACTCCGTTGTCCTGCACTTTGAAAACGTTGTAATAAAATTGGACTTTATGCTTACTTCCATTCAAAGTATCTAAGGTTGTTGTTACCATTGTGTTCTTAGGTAACGTACCGGAAACCGATAGAACATCTTTACTTTCATTTAAAAAGGGAGATATTGAAGTGCTGTTCTTTTTTTCAACAAATGATAAAGAGAATAAGGCAAACGCTAATATCGTGGATGAGATTAGTGTTCCGGCCAATGCTAAATTGAAACGCTTATTTTTTTCTTTAACTGTCCTGTTATATCCTGACTTAATTTCATAAGGTATTCTTGGGTCAAATGTCGAAACAATTGGTAATTGAGTCCAGACGCATAACCAATAAGTAATAATTAAAGTAATAATAGGAAGACCAAGAAAACCTAAAACCCACGCTGGAGCGTCTATTGCATTAATAGAAACGCCAATTGTAAAGGAAGCTGTATATAGGCCCCAAAACCAAAGAACCATATTTTGCAACTTCAATGCACCCTCGTTCCTTGCTGTGACAGAGTTTATAACTCCTTGCTTACCATAGTTAAGCCAGTATTCGTCATTAATTATTTCCATCGGTTAATTATTTATAGTCCTTTTTAACTTTATAAGGTTTCAAATGACCTTGTGGACATTCCAGGTATGCAACAACCTCAACATCTGATTGTAGTGATGGTCTGAATGACTCATTCAAAGAGGTTATTACTTGTTCGTCAGAGTTTGGGTCAAACTCAAACTCTGTGCTACATTGCGGGCATTTTAATTTTTGTTTTTCTGCCATGATTAATTGAATTTGTAGTTAAAGCCTATAGAAAAAACTTCATCATTTTTTGCGTCAAACGGAAGCCTACCATTTGCATAGCTAACATAGAAACCTGATGTTGTTTGCAGCGCCATTACAAAATAAGAATGGGCAGATAAATTAGCTTTTGTAATTGTTGCTGGGGCATTTAATTCCTGATAATATCTGTAGTTAGCATTGAAGAAAATATTTTCCTTTTTAACCCTGGCTATAAATGTCCTGAAACTTGTCTCGAACTTTATTCTGGGAAATGGATTCAGATTACCGGTTAAATTTTCTCTTATTGTGTCATTTGCAGGTATGACATAGTCGAAGCCGAATTGTGCAGTCGGTATTGTTGAACCATAAACAGTAAACGTCTTATCGGTACCGGTAATGTATCTTAAAGCAGCAAAGGGATAATCCAATATATTCAGGTGTGATAAAATATTTTTCTCATTCCAGGCTTTTGCACCAAGATCAATATATACACCAGGGGTAAACTGTTTTTGGGAAAAATCCTGATTGGATTCGAATGCAAATTTAGGCGAGAGGCCATAGTAGTACTGATTAGACATAACCATTTTTTTTCCTAATTGCTCCCATAATTCAACTGCTTCTTTGCTCTGCATATTTGTCAGGCCTGCAAGTTTAAACCGGATATTATTTAACTCTGTAAATATTGCCGTGTCTTCTTGTTTTACTACACCCCCAATAAAGTGTGAATAATGATAGTGAACTTTTGTTTCTAAAAAATCAGCCGGATTAAATTGTTTCCTGAATGCAACATTACCTTTTGCGGATACTCCGATGGAGTTTGAAATCCGGTTTTTATTGTGTTCAGTATATTTCGCATAGTCATAATTAAAATCGTAGGTAAATCCCAATGAAGCTGCAGGATTATCTGTTGTCTGGAAAGTCTTAAATTGAACATTCAGATCTTTAAGAAGCATCCATTTAGCACTATCCTGTTTGTAGGCCTGGTCAATGAAATTTTTCCACAGAGTATTATAGAGTTCCGGATTATTAATAATCCCGTTCACTGTATTTTTAAGCTCTTCTTCACTCTTACCTTGCGCTTTAAGTGTCTCTACAACCTCATTAAGTTGATTGTCAGAGAACTGACTAAAAGCAGAATTAACAGAAATAAAAATTACAACTATTGCAGTTAATATTTTTTTCATTTTTTTGTTTTTAAGTTATATTTTTTCACCCCAAAAACTATAGGCGTCATCAACAGCCGAGGCTAAATCTTTTACTTGTTTTTCTTCATTCGTAAGAATCTCTATCATTGTGCCCATAGCTTTTGTTCTGTCAAAATCAGTTTCAAAAGTTGCACCACTTCCAAGACGAAAAACATTGTCTAACTGGTCAGCAATGATAGTAGATTGCTGTTTTCGCAATTCTGCACTACCCAAGGCATTATAAAATGTTAAGTCGTTAATTTTTAAATCTCCACTATCATTAAAGTTGGTAGATAGTTGTTTCATTGCGTAAAGAGTTGTCCAAAGCGTTGTACAAGCTCTGTTGTTTTTTGTCCAGTCTGCCATGTTGTTATTATTTGAGATAAAATCATTTTTATTGTCTACGTTTGTTATTAGCACTGTCGTCTCACTGTCCTTTGCGTTTTCAAACGGTAAAGCAGTATTGAGTTGTATTATTTTTCCAAAAGTCCATTTGTCGTACATTTCATAAAGTTCTCCGTTCGTTTTGCTTTTAATTAATTTCAATATTTAGCTGCCGATTGTGTAATTGCTTCAATTAATTTCCCACCCAACATACCCCAAAAACCACGCCAGACCTTAGGGTAAATTTCCACGATTTTTTCAGCGCTTGCGGTTTGGACAGCGATATCCGTAATCATTCTATACTGTAATATGTTTATTATGATAGTGTTAAAAGGAACAAGCCAGCTGTTCAATAAAGGTGGCCTGTCAAACCCATTCCTGAAAATTCAGTAGAACTACGCAAAGGCCAACTTAGTTTTATGCGTAGAACTACGCAATAATTTAAGCCTCCGGGATTACTGTTTTCAGTTTTCTAACAAAGGCTTTCCCCGGAAAAAAAGAAAAAGCAGCTTAAAGCATATTCATTAAACATGATTCCCGGTTCATCGGGTTGTCCATGCTAAAAGGCAGCCTCGCGACTGCCTATAGCTGACTAAAGAATAGCATGCTGACGAATTAACTGATGATCCTGTCTCTAACTATGGCTGGAATGGGAAAGTTCATCCCGCAGGTCTGCCTGCCGGTCAGGCAGGAATCCCGAACGCTGTGAGCATCACCTGCCCGAAATTTAAATTAAGCTTCTGCTCCTCATTTCTTCATATATCAGGCTCAGGCAGCTTTGCCCTTCAGCTTTATTGTCCCAATACATGCCATGAACCCTTATACTGTATAGCATCAGGAAGTTTCCGATACTGTGGTTATTAACAGGTGCAACTTCATAGTTAATGTTAACCGGCTTATTAGAAGTATTTTCTATCCCAAATTCCGCCTCCCCGGGTTTTGAATCCTTCCTGAAATTTGTGGCAAGGGCATCTGCCGTTGAATAGACATTCAACCATTGCAGTTTGTCTCCAAACGCTGTGGTACGATTCTGATAAAATTGAGGGTAATAGGATTTAATAAATTCAAACGGCGTGCCAATGGTAATAATGGCCTCACAAAACATTTCGGCATTTTTCGAAACCTTATTACCAAAGGGATAAATATAGTCGAGGGCCAGGATGCTACCGAAGCTGTAGGTATGAAAGTGTATTTTACAATCTTTTTCATGTTCTGTAATATAATCGACCAACAGTTCAAGGTTACCCTGTAAGAGCTGCTTCTGGACACCGTGTTCCATATAGTCGTTGGCACAGACAAACTCTGTAGCCAGACTCGCCACCAGCACATTTGCATTCGGCACAAGCAACAGTAGTACGGCCGTTATTGAGACGATGACTTTAGCGAAACCTTCCACACCTGCTTTGGAAACGAAAGGAATATCCGCAATGCCGGTTTTCCGGCGAAAGGCCGCTAAAAGATCGTTTACGTTTTCATTGGCAAAAAAATCTGTGATAAGCCCGATGATGGCCGGAAGCATTAATAAAACTGCACAGGCGATGATAAAAAAAATACAGAACAGGTAAAGGGTCTGAAAGGGGCGGTTATAACTTGCCCGAACAAAAAGCCGTTTGATGAGCAGGGGTATTTTTTTGAAAACCAATAAAAGCAACCACAGGTTTTTCAGGATAAGCGAATAACTGTTGAATTTTTCAGTCAGTATTTCGTGGTATTTAAAGTCATATAGTTTGTACAACACACCCTTTGGCCCGTTCTTTTCACAAATGCTCACTACCGTACTTTCTCTCCCGGCAGTGTAGACTATTTTCTCCGTTTTTATCTCATAGTCCACGCCATTGGTATCGAAACTCATTTCATTGACCAAGCGCCTGGCGTACTTTTCAATGGTTTCGTCAACAAAGGATTGACCTAAGCCGGCAATATATATTCCTGTTTTCATGCGATAATCGTTTTTATGATTTGCTGAAATGATATTCCATTGCTGTTGTTTGAGAAGCCGTTTCAGGTGCAGTTCGCCTTCATTGCTACTCTGTTCTTCCATTTTCCTGGTACACAGCCATTGCCCGCTTCACTTTGCTCTTTGTTGTTTCACGTCTTTGTTGGTGTTGAAGCTTGTGGCTTTTAGCTTAATACATCAGGCTACCTTCTTACCTCACACCGGCAGGAGCTAATGTCCATGTATTATCTGAATTATCAAAGATGTCTGTTATAAAAGAGATGTCGTCTGATAACTCGTTTGATAAAGTCAAGGCAAGATAAAATGTTGCCCTTGATAAACCAACATATAAATATTTCAAGAAAAGGTCATTGTCCAATTTTTGTTTTTGTAAGTCGTCAATGTTATGAAAAAAGACAGATTCAAATTCTAAACCTTTTATTACTTTGATTGAGAAAACTCTTACTGTGTTTTTGTCGCCTAAAACTTCTCCATTTCTACATGCTTTTACAAGAATACCAATGTCAGCAAGTGTGTCCAAGCTGCCCAACTTATTTACAAACTCTTCAAGTTGATTTTCTTCTGGAAGGAAAATTGCAATTGAAGGAATTGAGTCGTCGTATGCTTTATAAATTTCAAGAATCCTATTTGCTATCCACTCAAGTTTTTCGTCTTCTTCTTGAGATATAAACATCAAAGGTCTTGGCTCTGCTTCATCCTTAGCTATATATGATTCATAACTTGCCGTCTGTCCTGTTGATTCATGGTATATGGATTTAGCTAACGAAAGTAGAGTAGGACTTTGGCGATATGAAACTTGTAAATTTTTAATTTCGCTATTGGCATTTATTTGAGTGAAGTCTTCCCATGAAGTAATCCCTTCCGATGTCATACGCTGCATTAGGTCTCCTGAAAGAGTTACAGAGGAAAGTTCAGGATGCCCAAAACTATTGATTGCCATTAGGTCAATGATAGAAAAGTCTGTCGCTTCATCAATTCCGATTACTGGTTTGCAATTGTTCTTAAAGCCGTTCAAATACGGATGGTTTATGCTGTTGAACTGTTCTGTTGAAGATTTATAGATTTTTAGAACAACATTATTTACGAACGAAATAAGTAATGCTTGTTCGTCTGAATGAATACGACTATTCTTATCTTTCTTAACAAGTTCATCTAACATTGTCAAATTCCAATTGATAGAATTAGAATTGAGTTGTTCTCTCCTGAATCTTTTGTACACCATTGGTATCTCCCTAAGTATGTTCGCAACAATGCCTTTTATAATTCTCTCAAAAAACTTTTTGAAGTAGGCGGTTTGTCCAATTAAGTCATATTCGGCTTGTTCAGAGGCTTCGGGAATAATTTGAATTAATTCCCTGTCTCTTTTTGTTATTCTTGCGTTCTTGTCAAATTTTTTAAGTGCTTGTTTTCTGCATAGAGATTTTAGTTTTGTAAATAATTCCCGTTCAAAATCAAAAGCTGCCACTTCCTCTTTTTCGTCAAAATCTTCCTGTTCAATATCGGTTTCTTCATCGTCATCATCTTCTGAGTCTTGCGATTCAGTTTTCCATTTTTTCAGAAGTTCGGTAAGGGTATTAACTTTTTCCGGGTCTTTATTGGTGTTTACTTGGATTCTTGAAGCAACGACTTTAATTAAAGCTGAATATTCTTCTGCAATAGCGTCAGATTCATTTTTAAAGTTGTTAGTAAGATTTAAATAAAGGCGAATCAATTCTTCAATACTTTTTACATCGCTTTTTCCATTGATATAATTCTGAATTGATTGCCCAACAATTTTCCATTGAAAGGGTGTTACATCAATTTCTGAAACTTTATTCAGCTTGTCTTTTTGTAAAGCCATATAAGAACTTTCAAATCCTTTAATAATCTCGTTTATATTTTTTGACTGGTTAGAAAATAGATTGACACCATTTGCTTTATTATAAACTAAAAAAGGTCTTTTTGTTTCCGAAACGAAGCGATATGTTTTTATGAGTTCGTTTTTGTGAGATGCCCAAACTTTAACTCTTTCGGAATCGGCTGTAAGTTCTTCCAATTTCATACTGTTTCTTAAAAACAATGCAAGCAATTCGTTTGGCGAAAAGAAAATCCAACTTGTTTTTTGCTTAAACAGTATGTCTTTTTGAGATTGAGTAAGAGATTTATATTCTTCTATTGATGGAGAAATTAAAAACTTAATTCTTTGAATTAACGAGGTCGTTTTTCCTGTCCCTGGTCCGCCATTTATGATTAAAGCACCATCAAATATTTTTGAACGTTTTATTGATTCTTGAATTGGGTCAAGAATTGGCTGATAACGTAGCTCTGCATATTTGCGAATAAAACTTTGAGCTTTGTTTAGATAGGTTTTCTTTTCTTCTTCTTTTGATGCAATACGCTGAACTAACAATTCAGCTTCTTCTGTTGTCGCACTTTCTAACTTTTGCTGTGCTTCGTCAATTTCATTTTGAAGCGAAAGTATTTTTGCAATATCTTGGAATGAATGTGCTTTGCTGTCATTGGCAATACGAATCAGAATATCTGTTGCATATTCTCCGTCTAACTGACTTGGTCTGTAAGTCGCTCTATTGAAAATTTCTATTTCTATTTCACCTATCGGTGCTTGGTATTTATGTTTCCCTTCATGATTGCCAATTAATAAACCTCCCAACTTTGAATCTCTCGGAACAGGGAAGCCGTCCCCCTTATAAGTTGAATTGTCAGTATAACTCGACTGCGGATTAATATTGCCATTAAAGTCTTTTTGGAATTGAACTATTGTAGCCTGTTTATTAATTAGCCAAAACTGTTTTTCTTCTTTATTGTAAATAGTCAAAGACCGTCCAACAGCATGGTTAGTCGCACCAATTGTAATTTCTAAATCTCTATGATGTTTTATCCTTTCTGCTATTTCTTCGATTTTCTCTGTCATATGGCTTATGGTTGGTAAAAATAATTTGCTATCTTAAATTGTAATCTGTTGCTGTTCCATTTTCGCCAGCGTTTTGTAGCTACCCGAAGATGGCGATTTCGAAGCACTTCGATAGAAGCACAAAGCTAGATTTAACCACTGAGCCGCCACTTTTGGATAGCTGCTGTTTGAACTGGCCTTTTTTGTGTCATATCGTGCTTAATTGAACTTTATACCAATAAGATAAATTGTTTCTGATTATCCTTAATTGACTTATCAGTTCCTTTTTGTTATCAATGTTAGAAAATTCAAAGTTATTGCTTAAAAAGATTGCGGTTTCTCTTGGGATACTTAGCTCAATTAATTTCCTTGTGATTGGTTTGTATGCACCTAACTCAATAAATCGAGTAAACATGCTGTCTGGTTCTTTAATATCATACAAAGGTTTTAATAACAATGGTAAACCGTAAGAAATTTTATTTTGAACAAAACTTATTGCATCATCAATTTTTTCCGATGAGTCATAAAACTTATCAGAGAAAATTTCAGCAAGTGTTTTTTCTTTCATCCAATTTTCAGATAGAATGCAAGATTGAAGCAGTTTATCTATTTCCGTTCCATCTTTTCTAAATGAATTTTCAACGCCGAAATATTTGAAGTAGTATATTGGAAAGTTTGCTTTTATAGCTTGAAGAAGTGATTTGATTTTATATGATTGTCCTAATTCATTTGCGCTTGTTGGAAGTTGGAATAGATTTCTTTTTTGATAAAGGTTATTCAAATCTATCGGGTCCCAATATCTGTTCTTCGCACAAATAGATTTAGCTATTTCTAATTTTGACAAAGATTCAAAAATGCTGTTCATTTCGACATCACTCAAAATAATACCAACTCTGCCAAGATATATTTGTGAAAAAAGTCCGTAACGCAAAACCGTTTGTCTCAAATATGTGGTAAGAAAAGAATAGTCTTGATTTTCAATTGTGCTTCCAATATTATTTGCAAGGTCTTTATTTATTTTCTCCTTGTGAGCCTGATATTTCTTACCGTAACCAACATGCAGTTCTTTGGATGAATCTTTAAACAATTCCAACTGATTGGTTTCACTTTCTTTGAAGCTTAATTCATCAAGTATGTATGTTCTGCCAATAAAATCCTTTAATAGTCGTCCTGCTCTGCCACGTAAGTTCGCAATTTCGTAGTTTGAAAGTTTGGAACTGGTTTCCTTTTTAGCGATGAATAAATTAGGGTTTCTGATAATGATATTTTGAACTGGCAAATTCACTCCCTGTAGAAGAGTTGTTGTACAAATAATTGTTTTGATGTTTTTCTTTCTTATCCCGTCTTCAATCAAAACTCTTACATGAAATGGTAGTTTTCCATGATGGTAAGCAACTCCCTTTTGGATTGTTTCAACCATTGTAAACATTGGGTGCACTGTTGCAGATATGAACTCCGCTAACTCATTTAAGAATATATCATTCTTCTCTATCATGTTTTTTGAAATGTAAGAAGCCATTTTATTACAAGTGGTGGAAGTAGGAGAAAATATTAAAGTGCTTTCATCCTTGCCAAAACCATCTAGAAAACCACTTAGATACTCAAGGTAGTTATCATTATACTGAACCTTCCCATAACCTTGAATTGAATCTTTGTTTGTGATTTTTACTTGCAAACTTTTTTCCAATAAATCAGAATAAACATTGAAATAGTAATCTTCTTTTTTCTTTGATATAGAGTAGGTTAGATTCAGAACTGGTGAAGCATCTGTTTCTTTCTTCTCTGAATTTATACCGAAAACATTTTCACCTAATTCGTCTATTTTAATAATTCTTGGACCCGATATAATGATGTGGTCTATCTGTGAACTGTTTCTTAGTTCAATCATTAAGTCATACAAAACCTTGGAACGCTGGTCGTCAGAATCAGCAACTTTCTCTACGTTTTGAATCTCATCAATCACCAATAAGCGAACATTTTCAAATGGATTTTCAGACTGCGAAAAAGCGGCAATGGCTTTTTCTTGTGTCAAAATATAGATAGAGTTCTGTGTCGCTGAAGTATTATTGTAAGTTGTTTCTAGAGTGTAATCTACAAGTTGAAAATCGTCTAGTAGTTTTCTGAAATCACTGGTGACTTGTGAAACCAAGCTCAAAGTAGGAACTACATAAACAACTATACCACTTTTCTTCTGTATTAAGTCAATTGCTTTCAACAGAATTAGAAAAGACTTTCCGGCCGATGTTGGTGCTGAAATTCCAATCAAAGAATTCTTCTCAATGGATTCCCAAATGTCTTTCTGAAAATCACTCAATAGAAAAATTGAATTACCAACTTTTATTTCGTTTTTAACCTGCGCAACTGTAACTGCAAATTGATTCATCAGGTTTTCGCTAAATGAAAACTGTTTCTCTGAAAATGAATATTCCGAATCAATCATAATTGATGATGGGCCAAAACCAGCTCTAGAAAGAAAAAGAATCAAATAGTTTTTAAGGCCATTCCATTCTTTTTTTCTGTAAGTCCAAAGCAAGGCACAAATTGCAATTAGCTGTTTCTTTGAAAGTTCATCTGTTTTTATTGATAACTCATTCAAAGCAGAAATTGCTTCAGTTAAAAATTCTTCATCAATTTGCTCATCAGAATTTCCATCAATGAATTTTAACCTGATCGCATTTACGACAAGTTCTAAATGGAGCAACTTTATGAGAATGTCTTTTGCTTCCATTATTTTCCAATGAGTTTTTTAAATTGTTCAAGTAGCAAATCCAATTCCCAAACTGGCAGAATTATGTAATTGAATCGAGGGTGCAATCCTGCATCAATTGAATTAAAAAGTTTTCTGTCAATTGCTTTACCTCGTTCCTCAATAATTTTTATAATATCCTCCTTAATTTGCTTCTCGCTTTTCTTTTCAATCTTTTTGCTTTCGCAATAAGTGATAACTGATACCAAATGAAGTTCCACTTCCTTTAACGTTCCGTTTTTATACTCCTTTGCAACTTCAATCAAAGCATCATCTATGAAAGAATCGTAAACATATCTGCCAAGTTCTTTACGATGTTCTTTGTAAGTTTTTAGAATACTTCCTATTGCATCTTCAATTGCTTTATCAAACTTGTATTTGCTACTGTAAGTTTTTGCTTCGCCTAAATAGAAAAGATTTTTACCTCCGCTGTATTTGTAATGAATTGCGTCAGCACCAAATCTTTCCATCTCAACAGAAGTTGTTATTGGCATCTTCCGAAGCAAAGGCACGCTCTTGAAAAAACTTTGTAAAAAATTGAATAAAAGTAATTCACCAAACTGCCCCTGAACTAATAATTTGTCAGTTGAATGGTTTCTGAATTTTTTAAATGCTTCGGTAGTCAGGGTGCTTTGTGCATTTTGTAAACTTCGTCCTTCACCTATCATAATATCAATTACTTCGGCTGCTTTTTTCTGGCTATAAACCCATTCGGATATTGTATTTACAAGTTCATTGCAAAACTCATCCCGATATTCTTGCATGTCAATGTAATTGATGCAGGTGCCGTAATGCTTGTTATCAGGAAGCAGGTTAAAAGACTGCTGCACAAAGTGAACATGATTCATGAACATTTTGGTGCAACTAATTAATTTCTCTATTTCTGTTTCTGTGATTGGCATCTACTTTGTCTATTATTGTTAGCTCTCAGCAGTTTTTAGGCTTGCATATAACGGTTTGCGACTTGACGAAGGCTGGACAGCACTAAACTTCATTAGATGCACAAAGCTTGAATTTAGCACTTCACTGTCATAGAAGCACGAAACCCCCGCTTTTGCAAAACGGGTGGTAGCTGTAGTTATTTTTTTAGTTGCTTAATCATTTCTTTTATTGTCATATTGTTCAACTTTAAATATATTGGACTAGAGTTATCATTATTTCTTCGAATATGAAGTAATTCATTGTAAAGTGTTCCAAGGAAATAGTATATTTCAGGAATTACTATATCGGAGTTTTCTCTTGCGAAATCAAGTTTTGCAACAGTTGTATGTGTTTCGATAAACTCTGTCTGTAAATCGGCTGATAGCTGATTGTAAATATCTTTTTCGACAAGAATCCGAGAAGCTATACAAACCGATATTGGGTCGTAGTTCTTTTTTCCGCTTACATAATTGTCAAAATACGCAAACACGCTTTTCTTGAATTCTTCTGTCTTGCAAATCGGTTCATTAACGTTGCCTAGTTTTTGAATTGTAAACTCTGACTTTGCTTCAGTTGTAATATCGAAATCTGAAGGATTGAAATGAAGAAAATAACTACTTATATTATCTTCATATGTTTTAAGTTTAGTGTTATTTCTAGATATAACAATATTTTCAATTCCTCGGTCAACAGTCCCTTTCCAAGTTAACAAGTAATGGACTTTCTGTTTTGAAAAAAAGTAATTTTTAAAGTAATATGGATTCAGGTGTGTTAAAATAATAGGAAAGAACTCTATTCGTTTCTTTCTAGTTTGAAAAAACTCTATGAACTTGGTGATGTAAAACTGTACGGCTAATAAGTTAGCATCATCAAGATAGTCGAACACTTCATCTATGATTATTATAGTTGGCTTTCCTCTAAAATTTGATTGAGCTTTGAGTAGACATCCAATAAATGAAATCACATCACGTTCACCATTTGAGATGTCGGTAGCTTTTGGAAATTCAATTCCAAAGTTTTTTTGAACTAGTACAGTTTTCTTTTTTACTTTCTTGGTTATATTAATTTCTTTAGGCTGAATACCCTTCCAAGTCGCTTTAAATGAATTGAAAAGTGCTAATATTCTTTCTTTTAGAACAGAGTAGCGCTTGTAGCTGAATAGTTTATGAAAACCATCCTTGTTGCTTTTATATAATTCAATTAACTGAATTACTTCTAGAATATTTTCTCCATTTGATTTGCTTTGAAATTTCTCAAGTAATTGAACAATGCATCCAATAAACTCATTATTTAAAATGTCTAAGTGGTTTGAATTAAGTTCAGCAATGATTTCATCTTTTGTCCCAGTTAGACCTTTTACAGTTGTTTTGTAATCATTGATAATCTTTTGTTGTTTGACTAAATCAAACTTGTCCAGCACGTTTAAATTTGCGAGTCGTATAAGAAATTTGGCATTTGCTAAAAGTTCAGATAAGTCTACCCATATTTGTCTATTATCTGAAATTGCGGTTCGAAATTTTGTAACTTGATAAGGTAGTTCAAACTTGTCTGGTATGTTTTCAATTATGTATATGCTTTCAACTTCGATAGTAGGGCTAGTTATATGATTACCCTGGATATTTCTGTAATTAGCTTCTGGTTTCAACAGACTTTTGATTACTTCTATATCAAATATCTTCGAAATTTCATTTTTGTCTTTGTTTGCAATTAGTGTTGTTTTAGAGTTATCATCATTAGTTATTTCAATTTCCAAAAGTGGGTCTAATGTAGTATCTCCTTTATGGGAGTTTTTTTCATCTATTTTGAGTCTGTCTCTATTTAATGATTTGAAAGCTGTTGCCAATGAACTTTTTCCGAAGCCATTTGGTGCAACGAAGAAGTTTGGTATATATGGGTTTAATGTTGATGTGAAAGATATTTTTTCAATTCCTTTCACGTGTTCAATGCGAATACTGTCGATGCTTTTCATTTTGGTTCAGTGTCGTTTTATAACTACCGGTAACTTGTTTATAGCGGCTACTTTTCTCCTTTTATTTTTACTTTTAGATAGAAAAAATTAGCAAAGAGGCTATAATGATTTGTTAACCCTTGGTGGGCTACACCAAGCCATACTCCTCAAAACCTACAGCGGTAATCGCCCTTAGTTTGTAATTGTTTCCAATCTTTTCAATCCATTCTCCCACCCACATCCCCCAAATACCACGCCACAGCTTAGGGGAAATTTCCACGATCTTTTTAGTCCTTGTGAGATTGAGTTGTCATTCTTTACGCTAAGTGCTCATTATGATAGCGTTAAAACGCAGAAGTCACTTTTCAACACTGCCGGATTACCGCACCCATTCATGAAGATTCAGTAGAACTACGCACAGGCAGTCCCCGTTTTTGCACGTAGAAGTACGCATTATTCAGCAACTCCTTCAAACACCATCCCGGCTTAAGTGCTGAACATTCACTTCTTCCTTACAATTGCGCTTATTTTCAGCACCTGCAGAGGCTTCAAATGAAAAATGTAGGTATATCTTCATTTTTAGCCCAAAAAGTGCCATTTGGTGGGAATTTTAGTTCAAAAAAACAGGCGGTAATTGGCTTCGGTCGAGCCATAATCGCCTTCGGTCGAACGGTAATCGCCTTCGGTCGAACCATAAAAGCCTTCGGTCGAGCCATAATCGCCTTCGGTCAAACGGTAATTGATCTCCGCCTGCCGGTAATTGGTCTCCGCCTGACCATAATTCGTCTCCGCCTGCCCATAAATGTCTTCCCAAAACAACCTTCAATCATCTTTATCCTGCGTTTCCACTTCCTGATGCCGGTAGTCGGCTGCACGTTTATACTGGGTAGCGTCATTTAGGCTATGGAAGAACAAGGGTACAATCATCGCCGCTTCCGGGTAACTTTTATAAAAAGAAAACCCCCGTTTCAAAAGGAAAGGGGGCTGTATAATTTGAGCTGTCAGGCTTTTATCCTTTCATCAGTTTCTTCAGAATTTCAATCGCACTTTTGGCGATAATGGTTCCCGGTCCGAACACGAAGGATACACCCGCATCATACAGGAACTGGTAATCCTGCTGCGGAATCACCCCTCCGGCCACAATCATAATATCTGCACGACCATATTTTTTCAGTTCTTCGATCACCTGCGGAACCAGGGTTTTGTGTCCTGCGGCCAGGCTGGAGATGCCGAGTATGTGTACATCATTTTCCACAGCTTGTTTGGCTGCCTCAGCCGGTGTCTGAAACAAAGGTCCCATATCCACGTCAAAACCCAGGTCGGCAAAACTCGTGGCAATCACCTTGGCGCCCCTGTCGTGACCGTCCTGTCCCATTTTGGCAATCATAATCCTCGGACGGCGACCGTCCAGTTCAGCAAACTCGTCCGCCATTTTCCTGGCTTCCTGAAAATCTTTGTCCATGGCAATTTCTTTAGAATAAACACCTGAGATAGAACGGATACGTGCTTGGTAACGGCCGTATACTTTTTCGAGTGCAGAAGATATTTCGCCCAGGCTGGCGCGCAGTCTGGCTGCTTCGATGCCCAGGGCAAGCAGGTTTCCTTTCCCGCTTTGTGCCGCTGCTGTCAATGCTTCCAACGCGGCTTTTACTTTATCATTGTCTCTTTCGGCCCGCAGCTTTTGCAGGCGTTCCACCTGTTGGATGCGCACTTTGGCATTGTCCACGTCCAGTATCTCGATGTTGGAAGGCTCGTTGGTGGTGTAATTATTCACGCCCACGATGATGTCTTTTCCGCCATCTATCCTCGCTTGTTTTCGTGCAGCAGCTTCTTCGATGCGCATTTTCGGCACACCGGTTTCGATGGCTTTGGCCATACCGCCCAGGGCTTCCACTTCTTCTATCAGCGCCCATGCTTTTTGCGCCAGTTGCTCCGTCAGGTATTCTACATAATAAGAACCGCCCCAGGGATCCACCGTGCGGCAAATGTCTGTCTCCTGTTGTAAAATAATCTGTGTGTTACGGGCTATCCGCGCACTGAAATCCGTTGGCAGCGCAATCGCTTCATCCAGGGCATTCGTGTGCAGGCTTTGGGTATGTCCCATTGCTGCCGCCAGTGCCTCGATAGCCGTGCGGGTCACATTGTTGAACGGGTCCTGCTCGGTAAGGCTCCATCCGCTGGTCTGGCAATGCGTGCGCAGGGCCATGCTTTTTTCTTTCTGCGGGTCGAACTGTTTCACCAGTTTGGCCCAGAGCATTCTGCCGGCGCGCATTTTCGCAATCTCCATAAAATGGTTCATGCCAATGGCCCAGAAGAAAGACAAACGGGGTGCGAAATCATCAATTTTCAATCCCGCGTTCAAACCTGCACGGATGTATTCCACACCATCGGCCAGGGTGTAGGCCAGCTCGATGTCTGCCGTTGCCCCTGCTTCCTGCATATGGTATCCGCTGATAGAAATCGAATTGAACTTCGGCATGTTCTGCGAAGTGAATTCGAAAATATCGGCAATAATCTTCATGGAATGTGCCGGTGGATAGATGTAGGTGTTGCGCACCATAAACTCTTTCAGGATATCATTCTGAATCGTTCCCGTGAGCTTCTCCATCGGCACGCCCTGTTCTTCTGCAGCCACAATGTAGAATGCCAGGATAGGCAATACCGCACCATTCATCGTCATCGAAACGCTCATTTCATCCAGGGGAATCTGGTCGAACAATACCTTCATATCCAGTATCGAATCGATGGCAACGCCTGCTTTTCCTACATCGCCTACCACACGTTCGTGGTCGCTGTCGTAACCACGATGTGTGGCCAGGTCGAAGGCCACAGAAAGTCCTTTTTGTCCGGCAGCCAGGTTGCGGCGGTAAAAAGCATTGCTTTCTTCTGCCGTGCTGAAACCCGCGTATTGACGGATGGTCCAGGGCTTTTGCACATACATACTGCTGTAGGGTCCGCGCAGAAAGGGGGCAATGCCCGCGGCAAAGGTGGCTTGTTTTTTATCTTCAATATCCGAAGCCTGGTAAGTACTTTTTATTTCAATACCCTCGGCCGTCAGGTGTGGCTCGCCTGGTATGGCTTCAGCGGAAATGGCCTTGTGGCTGAGGGAAATGTTGGAAAAATCTTTTCGCATCTGTATGTTTTATAGCTTTTAAACAGCTGATGTTTTATGTTGTTCAAACTCGCTCCGCAACAGGCGGAAGAGCATGGAGTCTTCTATGATACCGTTATCGCAATAGTGTTCTTTTAGTAAAGCCTCATAAGTGAAGCCGATGCCCGCAACTGCTTTTTGCGAGGCAATGTTATCCAGTCCGATGATGGCTTCCATCCTGTTGAGTTTCATTTCGTCAAAACCGTAAGGGATAATGACCTTCAGGGCTTCTTTCAGGTAGCCTTTGTTTTTGTATTCGTCTGCTTTCATCGCATACCCGACTTCCGCCCGGCTATGGATTGCATACCAGTTGTGGAAGGCAAAGTCGCCAATGATTTGTTTACTCTCTTTTTCAATCAGATGGAACATTCTGAAGGAGGTCCGGTAGGTGGTCATTCCGCCTTTTACTTTTGCCTTCTGCACCTCAAGGGCTTCAGCGCTCATGCCCAATATATCTTTCAGTTCGGTGTCATTGCAGGTTTCAAACAATTCCTTGTATTCTTCTGCCGTTTCCATCCGGATGAATAATCGTTCTGTTTCCAGGAAATTTTTCATTTCACATTGTATTTTATTAGTCCTTGCTCCGTTTGTTCATTCCCGTTGTTGTGCGAGGAGCCACAAAAACTCAATCACAACCCAACCACACTTCACCACATGCTGTCATCCCGACCTCAGGAGGGATCCCGCATGTGCTTTTCGCGCTCCGGATCCCTGCCTGACCGGCAGGCAGGCCTGCGGGATGACATAAGCGGGGGCGCATTGGAGATAGCAAATCGAGTGAGTTTTTACCAGGCATCTTAAATCAGTTCATCGGTTAATGAAATCATTTTCAGACCCTTGCCTGTTTCTTCTTTATCAGCAGAAGGTTTTGGTTCATCCTTCGCATTCACATATTTATTCACACCAATCAGCACACGTTTCCCGGATTTGTATTCCTCGATCCAATGTTCCGCCTGCATTTCAATACTTGTTTTTATTTTTTCAAACGAGGCTACGAGGCCTCCGTCTGCTTCCATTTCTTTAAAATAGTCCCAGGCCTTATCTGCCAATTGTTCACTCAGTTTTTCAAGATAAAAAGAACCGGCCGAAGCATCGGCAATTTGTCCCAGGTAACTTTCTTCTTTAAAAATCAGTTGCTGGTTGCGGCTCATCCGGCTGTTGAATTCGCCGGCTTCGTTAATGCTTTGGTCGAAGGAATGAATCAGCAAAGAATTACAACCGCCTAACACGGCAGCCATTCCCGCAATCGTATCGCGCAACAGATTGCTGTAGCTGTCGAATGCCGAGCGGTAAGTATCGCTGGTTTCGATGTGCAGATGGATGGCAGGTGCGCAATTGTATTGTGCAAACAAATTGCTCATCAGCACACGGAAGGCACGCAGTTTGGCAATTTCTTCAAAGAAATCGGTACCGGTGGATAGGGTAATACTGACTTTTTTCAGCTCAGCTATTTTGCCGGATTCGTCCAGCCAGTGCAGGTATTCGTTGGTTTGTGCAGCACAACAAGCCAGTTGGTAAGCGCTGGAAGCGCCCGCATTCTGATAAGCTGCCGCTTTGACGGCAACACTTTTAGTGGCATCAAAAAATTTAAAGAAGTTTTCTTTTGTTTCAGCTGAAGGGGTATTCCCATTTTCCACTATATCCGCAATCGGGTCGAAGTTGATGGTACAATTCAGGCTGTCCACTTGCAGGTTTTCTGTGGAGAGGTAATTTTCCCATGCCGATAAGAATGCAGTTGTATCGCCGCTTACATTGAATTGGGTGTAGATATAGGGTAGTTGGATTTCATTCAGCAGGACGGAAAGATTTGCATCGCTGCTGAGCCGGAAGCACAAACCGGAAGCACCGTTCTGTAATTCGTTCAGGGCTTTTTGATTGGCGGCCTTTTCATCTTTTACAATAACAGCGGCACAAATAGTCCAGTCTTTGTGTTCGAAAATGGCTTTGGAGTGACTGCTTTCGTCTTCGGCTGTATAAAAAGGATGGACGGTAATGCCATTGCGGTCGGTCACGCTGAGCTCTTCAAAAGTGATGCCTTTCAGGTCTTTGCTTAATCTTTCTTTCCAGGCAGCTGCATTGCCGGCTGAAAATTCTTCGAATAATGCGTTCATTTAGGTATGTAAAAAGTTTTATGCTCAATTAATAGGTGTTCCCCAGCGGTACGATTGAATGTCTGCTCCTGCCAGTTGCAAAGCCCTGTCGGTAACCGTTGCAACCGCCTCTTCTATAGTTTGTGGTTTGCTGTAAAAGGATGGGGTAGCAGGGCAAATAATCCCACCGGCTTCTGTTACACTGGTCATATTGCGCAAATGTATCAGATTATAAGGGGTTTCGCGTATGATACAAATCAGTTTTTTTCGCTCTTTCAACATCACATCGGCAGCCCTTGTCACCAGGTCGTTGCTCATCCCGGAGGCGATTCTGCCCAGGGTGCCCATACTGCAGGGACAAATGATGAGGGCATCATAGGCGGCGCTACCCGAAGCAAAGGGAGCGAAGAAATCATCTTTTCCAAACACTTTGAAAGGGTAGTTGCTGTAGTCTTTATTGCCCAGTTCCAGTTCCCAAACCATTTTTGCGTTGTTGCTCCATACCAGGCTCACTTCCTCAAGGCTATCTTTTATCTGAACTAATTTATCCAGCATCACTTTGGCATAGATGGCACCGCTTGCGCCTGTTATGGCAATGGCAATTTTCATCTGCTTAACATCATTTTTTTTCACGAACAAAGCTACACGGAAAATAATTGTAAATTCGTACCTGAAATAGCAATTTTTATGAAAAAGATAGTCTGTACAACCCTTGCAATGCTGGCCATTTCGGCTGGTGTATCTGCTCAAAAGAAAACCTCGAAAACAGTAAAGAAAACAACTACCACAGCAGCTGTAAATGATAAAGAAATCAACTGGCTGACCCTGGACCAGGTGCAGGAAAAAATGAAGACGAACCCCAAGAAGGTTTATATTGATGTGTATACGCCATGGTGCGGCTGGTGTAAAGTAATGGATCAGAAAACCTTTACCAATCCCGGTGTGATCAGCTATATCAATAAAAACTTCTATGCCGTGAAGCTGGATGCCGAGCAGGCGGACAGTATCCATTTTATGGGCGGCCATTACGGTTTGGAAGGTCGCACCAACCAGTTTGCCATTCAGTTGTTGCGCGGACAGATGTCTTATCCTACAACCGTTATTATGGAAGAAAACTTTCAGAATCCGCAACCGATTCCCGGTTATCAGGATGTAAAAGCAATCGAACCCATCTTAAAATACCTGGGTGAAAACCATCACAAAACCACACCCTGGGAAGAATACTCCAAGAAGTTTGTTCATACCTGGTAAGAGATTTAAATAATCAATTGAAAAAGCCGCTGCAATGTTATTTGCAGCGGCTTTTCCTGTATTTATAATTAGCTAAGATCTTTCTCCACATCTTCCGGGTCGGGAGATTGCAGCTTCACCGGTTTAGATTTTTTGCGTAATCTCATATTAATCAATTCCACACCAAAAGAGAAGGCCATAGCAAAGTAAACATAGTTTTTCAGGTGCATTTCGTGCGCTTTCTCCGGCGCCCAACCTTCTACCACCAACACCATACCGACCATTACCAAAAAGGATAGGGCGAGCATTTTCAAAGTAGGATGCTTGGCAATGAATTTGGCAATATTATCACTGAAGAAGAACATGACAAACATGGCTATTACAACAGCAATCACCATTACTTCCAGATGTTTGGCAATACCTGTTGCCGTTACGACACTGTCAAAAGAAAAGACCATATCGACCAATACAATCTGCGTCATAGCTTTGGCAAATCCTCCGGCTTTTTTCTTTACATCTGCTTCCAGCGCTTCTTCATCTCCTTCGAGCTTATGGTGAATTTCCATTACGGTTTTAAACAGCAGAAATAAACCCCCGCCAATCATCACCAGGCTGGAAATGTCGAAACCTTTATCCATAATGGTAAATAACGGCTTGCCCTTTTGCCCAAGCAACCAGCCCAGAGCCATCAGTAACATTACCCGTGTGGCGATACCAAAAACCATCCAGTAAAGGCGGGCTTTTCTACGATTTTCATGAGGTATACGCCCCATTATGATGGAAACGAAGATGACATTATCAATCCCAAGTATAATCTCAAGAATGGTAAGGGTTAATAAACTGATTAAAGCATCAGCACTGAATAAATATTCCAAAGAATGAAAAATTAATAATTAATAATGCAAACTATTTCGCCTAATTGACTTCTTTAACTAATTAACTTATTTTACTTCTTCCCGAAAGGCAATCCCATTCCGCCTGGCATTCCACCCATTCCCGGCATACCCATACCCGGTCCGCCCATACCTTTAAATTTATTCATTTGCCCCATCATCTGGCGCATCTGGTCAAACTGTTTCATAAAGGCATTTACTTCAGCAATGTCTTTTCCGGCGCCTTGCGCAATACGCTTGCGGCGACTGGTATCAATGCTGTCAGGATTGTTGCGTTCACTTGGTGTCATCGAATTAATCATGGCTTCGATGCCTTTAAATGCATCGTCGCTGATGTCAATATCTTTTACCGCTTTACCAACACCAGGAATCATCGCCAGCAAATCTTTGATGTTACCCATCTTTTTGATTTGTTGCAATTGGTCTTTGAAATCCTCGAAATCAAATTTGTTGGCGCGGATTTTCTTCTCAATTTTCTTGGCCTGAACTTCGTCAAACTGAGCCTGGGCACGTTCTACTAAAGTGGTGATATCACCCATACCCAAAATACGCTGAGCCATACGCTCAGGATAAAAGGCATCCAGTGTATCGAGCTTTTCGCCCATACTCACAAACTTGATGGGTTTGTTTACCGTGTATTTAATGGTAAGCGCCGCACCACCACGGGTATCACCGTCCAGCTTGGTCAACACCACACCGGTGAAATCCAGTTTGTCGTTAAAAGCTTTGGCTGTGTTTACCGCATCCTGTCCCGTCATCGAATCGACAACAAACAGAATTTCGTGCGGGTTGATAGCCGCTTTCACATCAGCCACTTCTTTCATCATTACCTCATCTATCGCCAAACGGCCGGCAGTATCGATGATGATGATATTGTTTCCGTCAGCTTTTGCCTGTGCAATGGCATTTTTGGCAATGTCAACAGCGCTTTTGTTATCCGGTTCGGCATAGACAGGCACTTTGATTTGCTCGCCCAATACCTGCAACTGGTTGATGGCCGCAGGGCGATAAATATCACAGGCTACCAATAATGGCTTTTTGCCTTTTTTGGTTTTGAGATAATTTGCCAGTTTGCCGGAGAAGGTGGTTTTACCCGAACCCTGCAAACCTGCGATAAGAATGATGGTCGGGCGGTTATCGATATTAAAATCGGCTTCTGTGCCACCCATCAGTTCAGTCAACTCGTCTTTCACGATTTTGACCATGAGCTGACCCGGAGAAATGGCGGTTAAAACCTTTTCACCCAGGGCTTTTTCTTTTACTTTATCGGTAAATTCTTTTGCTATTTTAAAGTTTACATCCGCGTCTATCAGGGCACGGCGAATGTCTTTGATGGTAGTGGCTACGTTAATTTCCGTTACTCTTCCTTCGCCTTTCAGTTGTTTGAAGGCCGATTCGAGCCGTTCGCTTAAACTATCAAACATATATTTATGAGTTTTTTGTCTTTAAAATTTGGAACGCAAAAGTAATGGATTTTGACTGATTTACTATTTGATAATTAGCCTTAATGCGCCTGAAAATGGTCTTTTAACGGGGTAGAAAGTGAAATAAGTTTCTTTTTCGACGGATATGCTGAGCATTTTCAGGTAAAACATATTTTTAAAATGTCAACTATTTAATAATTGGAGATATTAATTAATTACTTCCCAAACAGGAACGCTATTAATTACCAACAATCTCCCGTACATTTGTTTGCTTTTTTCAAAAAACAAGTTTCATTTTATTTACAACAACTTTTTGTCGTTTCGCAACAAATGAACAAACCTACTTACCACGACCTCGTAAATCAAACATTTGATTTTCCGCAAGAGGGCCTTGCAGTAAAGAATAATTATCTGCACTTTAATGGATTAGACATCAAAAAACTGATTGACAAGTACGGAACTCCGTTTAAGTTGACATTTTTACCTAAGATTGGTTCCCAGATCAATAAGGCTAAAAAACTGTTTAATGACGCTATCAAAAAGCACAAGTACGAAGGCAATTATTATTATTGCTATTGCACCAAAAGCTCGCATTTCTCCTTTATTGTGGAAGAAACGCTGAAGCATAATGTGCATATCGAAACATCTTTTACCTACGACATTGAGATTGTAAAGCAATTATACCGTCGCAGGAAAATCACCAAGGATACCAAAATCATCTGTAACGGTTTCAAAACAAAAGCCTACACCCGCAACATCGCAAAGCTGATCAATGACGGCTTTAAGAATGTTACACCTGTGCTGGACAACCAGGCTGAGTTTGAGGATTACAAGAAAATGATCCGCTCGAAAGATCCTGTGAACATTGGTATCCGTATCGCTACAGAAGAAGAACCGACTTTTGATTTTTACACCTCAAGATTGGGTATCCGCAATAAAGATGTACTGGAATTTTATGTTGACAAAATTAAAGGCAACACGAAATTCAACCTGAAGATGCTGCACTTCTTTATGAACAAAGGCATCAAGGATGATATCTATTATTGGAGTGAACTGAATAAGGTTTTGCATTTGTATTGCCAGCTGAAAAAGATATGTCCTGAACTGGACAGTATTAATATTGGTGGTGGATTCCCCATCAAGCATTCATTGGGTTTCGATTATGATTACGCTTATATGGCGAATGAAATCGTTGCAACTATCAAGAAGGTTTGCAAAGCTAATAAAGTGGCGATGCCTGATTTGTATACAGAGTTTGGTTCGTTTACAGTAGGAGAGAGTGGCGCTGTTATTTACAGTATCCTGGATGAGAAAATGCAGAATGACCGTGAGATCTGGTATATGATTGATAGTTCTTTCATAACCACTTTGCCTGATACCTGGGGCATTGGGGAGAAATTTCTGTTGCTGCCGATTAATAAATGGGATAAAGAATACCAGGAAGTTCACCTTGGCGGACTTACCTGCGACAGTCACGATTTTTATACTTCTGAAGAACATATTAATGCGGTGTTTTTGCCTAAAAACGAACATCAGCCCCATACACGAACCAAAGATCCAAAAGAAATGCTGGAGCAGGAACCGCTGTATATCGGCTTCT
The DNA here is from genome assembly GCA_041661485.1 of Chitinophagaceae bacterium. Classification (GTDB taxonomy): domain Bacteria; phylum Bacteroidota; class Bacteroidia; order Chitinophagales; family Chitinophagaceae; genus Rurimicrobium. The sequence continues at coordinate 42,041 of JBAZUJ010000005.1, read as the reverse complement.
TCCATACCGGTGCTTACCAGGATCAACTGGCGGGATATGGTGGTATCAAACATTGCATGATCCCATCTCCCAAACACGTTGTTGTGGAAATGAATCCTAAAACCGGAGAACTGGAAGACTGGCTATATGCCAAAGAACAGAGCTATCAGAGCATGCTGAAGATTCTGGGTTATATCCGATAGAATCGCTTGTAATATTTGTAAGGCCGTATCATTTGATGCGGCCTTTTTTGTTTCATGCTGATTTCTTATGCTTTGTCAATCACGCTTTATATAATTCCCATTTTAGAATATCATTAATGGTAAAGGATATTACGAGCGGTTATTTTTGAGTCCGATTGAATGAATTATTAACCTCAATAAAATTGACGATTATGAAAAAATTATTTCAAACATTATGCCTGACGGTCTTGCCGGCACTAACTTTTGCGCATTCTCATGCAGAATATGTCGGCCTTGTTGGCGAACTGACCCATCTGAAAATGTGTGGTGAAAACCTGGCAATGTCTATGTTGAACGATAGCAACACCTCGCCTGAATTCAAAGCCAAAGTAATTGAACAGTATAACGAGTTACGCACGTTGGACGATCAGTTTATTTTGCAATTATCGGCCGACAGCCGCACCAAACGTGGATTGTGCAATTACCGTAAACTGGATAAGATGCTGACCTGCAATTCGATGGCTGGTGTGAAAAAGGACTATTACAACAAGAATCATCATTACAAAAACGAAAAAATTGAGGGTTATGTCTGGAATCTGATTTTATTGCACAAAGCTCACAAAAGACTGGCTGAGCTGAAAGATGAAGCTTACAGCAAAGGCGGTGCTTATAGTTTTACCGGGCTGAATGAAGGTCATAAAGACAATAATGCTTATGGCTACGCTTCAATCAATGATATCAGCTCCTGCAGGGAAAGAAAAGTGGAACGTATCACTTTTATGCTCGATGATTTGCGTATGTGTCCGGTGCAGAAATTGATTAAAAAAGAGAAAAAAGTAAAGAAAGCGCACATTACAAAGATGGAACACACTGTGAAGTTTGATAACGGAAATAGTTCTACCTGGGGTAGCAAATCTTATGGAATTAAATCGCATAAAAAACACACCAAATATTGCAAATGCAAATAGTTAATCTGGTTTGTTGAATGAAAGTCACAGTCAAAAGCTGTGACTTTTTCTTTTCAGGAGATTCTGTATGCTGAATTTTCAATGGCTGCGTCTATATTTGTGGCATGACTTCTGCAGCGAAAACAAAATTTCTTTTAGCATCCAATATTGTATTGGTCGTTGTTATTGTCTTTTTACTGCTGAAAAACAGAACATCTGCTAAGCCGGAAGCAGTTCCTGCTGCTCAGGAGGAAAAGCCTCATCATTACACTGATAACGGTCAGTATGTTGAGCAGGTTGATTTTTATTCGGTTTTTAATACAAAAGCTAAGATTGTTTTCCTGGGGAATTCACATTTCTACAGAATGAACTGGGATGAATTGCTTGGAAGGAAAGATGTGGCCAACAGGGGAATTGGCTCAGATATTACAGAAGGCTACAAAGCAAGAATGTCATCTGTATTGAGTACTCAGCCCAAAATCTGTTTTATTGAGGGCGGTGGAAATGATATTGACTTCAAAGTTTCTGAAGATTCGATTATCCGTAATCTTCGGGAAATTTCTGACACACTGAAAGCTCATCAAATCAAACCTGTGCTTACAGCTGTCTTTTTTGCCGGTAGAAATTACCCTCACAACGACAGTAATAAATACAATTTACAGGTTGCCTCCCTGAATAAAGCCATGCATCAATTAGCTGAAAGAGACTCCATTGAAATTATTGATATCAACAATCAACTGAACGAGCAGGATTATCTAAAACCTGAATTTGTAAGAAACGATGGTATTCATTTAACAAGCAAGGCTTATCTCATCTGGAAGGATGCAGTAGAAAAGGTTCTCAGCAAGGAACAACTCTAAATTATTTCCCCCAATTATAAAGGCTGCCACCTTTTTCCCAAAGACGGTCAATCCGTTTTTCCACTTCGGGATCTAAAACCAATGGAGGCGCGTGATGTGGCTTTATGCGGGCATCAATAATGAGCGGACCCGTGCAGCCCCAATGTTTATTTTTTGTGAATGACCCCACACCATAAATATCGTGGGAAGGATTGCATCGGGTGAAGCTGATCCAAAGGAAATTATTGAGTTCTGCACCCACAAATGCTGCATCATCACAAATGATAATCATAGCAAACTCCTTCAAATCTTCCTGATGATGATTTAATTGTTGCTGCAAAAGTTCAATCTCATTGTTGGCCAGATCATAGTTTTCGAATGAAGACAATTGTAAAGCCAGTACCCCGGGAAGGGCTATTGCTGCTGATTTTATGGAGGAGAATGAATTTAAAAATGCCGGTAATTGTGTACCAGGTGTTCTTCGTTTTTCGCCATAAGCTGCAAAAACAACTTTACTGCCGGAGTTCAATCCTGTACCCGAATAATCAAGCGTGTCCATAGTAGTTTGGGTATGGAAATGAACGTCACGTCGCCAGTCTATCCGTTCCAATACAAAGCGGAAGTAATCGGCAATATGGTGAGTTGATACCTTATTTTGGTCGTCGGCGGTGATAAACAGAAATTTTGCAAGGCTTAATTGCCCTGTCCCTAAAACGTGGTTGGCAATCGTCAGTAATTCTGCCGGTTGTTTGGTCTGTGCATATGGTGTGTAGCGTTCGCTGCCGATGGCCAGCAGCAAAGGATGAACCCCGGCTGCATCCACTGCATTGACTTCTTTGAGTCCGGGAATTTCTTTTTGCAATGCAGAACCTGTGATTTCATGAATCAGTTCACCAAAGCTGGTATCCTCCTGCGGAGGGCGTCCAACTACAGTAAAGGCCCAGATGGCATTTTTTCTAGCATACACTTTATGCACTTTCATCAAAGGGAAATCATGTTTCAGGCTGTAATAGCCCAGATGGTCGCCGAACGGACCTTCCGGTTTATTTTCGTTCGGGTAAACTTCCCCTGTTATTACAAAATCTGCGTCTGTGCTTACACAAAAGCCATCTTTATAAGCATAGCGAAAACGACGCCCACCCAATAATCCCGCAAAGGTCATTTCACTCATTCCTTCCGGCAAAGGCATTACTGCAGAAAGCGTGTGAGCTGGTGGCCCTCCCACAAAGCAACTGACTTTAAGGGGTTTGTTTTGCTTGTTTGCCTTGCTCTGGTGTACACCAATTCCTCGGTGCAATTGATAATGCAGGCCAATTTCCTTGTTTACTTTATAATCGTTTCCTGACAGTTGAATCCGGTACATTCCGAGATTCGAATTCATAATTCCGGGTTTGTCTATGTCTTCTGAATAAACCTGGGGTAAAGTCACAAAAGCTCCTCCGTCCATTGGCCAATGCTGTATCAGCGGCAAATCGCTGATATTGATTTCTTCATACAAAACCGGTTTTGTTGCAGGATTTTTTAAGGGTAAAGCTTTGAAGGCGGCAACTGCTGTGCTGATGTTGGAAAAAGGTTTCTTAAAAGCCTCTATAGGATTGTTTTTGAGCGCAATTATTTTTTGAACATCTTCAATAGAATTGCGGAAAATAAATTTACTTCTTTCCAGAGAGCCAAAAATGTTGCTTGCTGCACGGAATCTGCTTCCTTTTACATTTTCGAAAAGCAAAGCAGGGCCTTTTTGGGCATATACCCTCAGATGAATTGCCGCCATTTCCAGATAAGGGTCTACTTCTTCTTTTATGCGCACTAAATGACCATTTTTTTCGAGGTCAATCAGACATTCTTCGAGCGATGCGTAAGCCATGAAGCGAAGGTAATATAATTGCAAAAGCTATAAAAAATCAAATCAGCTAATGCCTTATAGAGACAAATGATTATCCGGAAATGTATTTTCCGACAACAGGAATTTTATTAACCAGGTAAACAGTAATCGAGGAAAGTGTTAGGCATATCAGAACCACAATAGGGATACCAATCGAAGGATGGGTTGACTCTCCTGAGATTTTATATTCAGCCAATAGCATCAGAAAAAGAACATGAACAAGGTAAATTCCATAACTGTACCTATTTAAGAAGTTTATACACAGGGCGGAAAACCGGGTTTTTCTCAAAACGACATTTTTAAAAAACATAAAAAAACTGACAGAAACAAGCAGAATGTTGATTGTCATATTTTCATAAAAATATTGAATTGGTTCGCCGGATTTGCGGGTTAAATAAGCTGTTCCGAAAAAAGTAATCAAATTCCCCAGAACAAATCCTGCTATACTTAATGAAATGATTCTCCGGGATTGGAATTTTTTTACAGAAAGATAGTATCCTAAAACAAAATAACCCAGATAGCCTGAAAAATAAGAAAAGTCTACTGCAGGCCGGAACTTACGTAACAAGGGTTGGTTAAGCAGTAAAACCAATAACCATATTGCCAGGAAATATAGTATCTGCATTTCATCAGCGTTTTTGATCCAAATGCGGATAATGGGAACAAACAGGTAAAGCCCGATAATCATATAAACATACCAAAGATGGTAGGAACTGCCGTCGCGCAGGTTATAATAAATCAACTTCAGCGTTTCTATCCAATTCATCCACTGATTCTGTTCAGAATGATTTTGCAGAATAGTAAACAGAGTATAAGCCAGACTCCAGAAAATCAAAGGAAACACAATACGTGACAACCGTTTTTTCAAAAAATCTTCCAGCTCATAATCTTTTGATAATAGCAATGCGCCTGAAAGCATTACAAAAACAGGAACGCAGAATCGTGCAAGTCCGTCGTAGGCATTTGCCCACAACCAGGCTCCATACGGTATGTCTTTGTATTGAAAAAATACGTGGGAAGCGGTATGCAGGCATATCACCGCAATTGTTGCGCAGGCTCTCATATTATTGGCCCATTCAAAATTTTGTTTTGCGTGATCAGATGAATCAGCAATTGAAATGTCCGGATTGGAATGCATGGCCTTAAAGATAATATAAATGATGAATTCCGTACGAAGTCAAATTTGACAGCGTTGTACTTGACATAAAAAAAGCGCTCACAGAATGAGCGCTTTAAATTATATTTTTGAAATCCACTACAAGTGCATTTTCTCTTTTTTGGCTAAAAGTTCTTCAACTGTTTCGCGGTACATTTCGTCCGGAACACAGCAATCTACGGGGCAAACTGCCGCACATTGTGGTTCTTCGTGAAAACCCTGGCATTCGGTACATTTATCGTGTGTGATATAGTAAACATCATTTGAAACAGGATCATGCTTTTTATTTGCATCCGTTACCGTTCCGTCACTAAGGGTATAAGATCCTTTAACGCCTGTTCCATCCGCCATTGTCCATTCCACTCCACCTTCATAAATGGCATTATTCGGACATTCAGGTTCGCAGGCACCGCAATTAATACATTCGTCAGTTATTTTTATAGCCATCGCTAAATAATAGTTTGATTTTGTTCGCACAAAGTTACAATTTCGCAGTTAGAAAAAAAGTCCTCATGCGGAATTTGAAAGAGAAAGTTGGTTATTTGGTTGCTTTGGGTAAGTATATGCAAAGCGATATTGAAGAGTGGGAGATAGCCAAAGACAGGGCAGTACAGGCTAATGCGTGGTTTACGCCAGCCCATATTGAGGTGGCTGTTAAAAATATCGTAAGTGGTTTTTTGCAGGAGGATAAACTAATAGAATGGACTCATTCCTACACACTTTCTACTGAACCTAAAATAGTGGGTATAACCATGGCTGGTAATATTCCTTTGGTGGGTTTTCACGATTTTTTGGCGGGATATCTTTCCGGGCATACGATTAAAATAAAATATTCTTCCAAAGACCATGTTTTGTTACCACACCTGATAGAAGTACTGAGCCAATGGGATGATGGCATCAATGAACAGGTACAAGGTTCAGAAAATCTTAAACATTGTGATGCTTATATTGCCACGGGCAGCAACAATTCAGCCCGTTATTTCGAACAGTATTTTGCCAGATTTCCACACATCATCCGGAAAAACAGAACTTCTGTTGCCATTCTTGACGGAACCGAAACCAAAGAAGAGCTTAGAGCGCTGGCTGATGATATCTTTCTTTATTTTGGCTTGGGCTGCAGGAATGTTACCCAGGTTTGTGTGCCTGAAGAATATAATTTCCAGTTGCTGTTTGATGCCTTTGAGCCTTACAAGGATTACATCAATCATAATAAATACAGAAATAATTACGACTATTATCTGGCGATATATTTATTAAACAAGGTGCCTTATATCACAAATGACTCCATGCTTTTTGTTGAAAATTCCTTTCCTTTTTCTGCTGTTTCGGTTTTGCACTACAGATATTATACAGATAAGTCGGTGCTGTTTGATGAATTGAAAGGCAGTAATGATTTGCAATGTATTGTTGGTAAAGGGTTTACCCCTTTTGGGTCTGCTCAGGTACCCTCATTGACGGATTATGCAGATGGGGTAGATACGATGCAGTTTCTTTGCAGTTTATAATTATTAATTTAAAGACCTTATTTAATGGATTTCGAATTTTTTACCCTTGCACTTGTAATTATTACTGCAGCATTATCAATATGGGCTTTCAGTGATGGTAACATCATCGACAAATTGCTGTTGTATCCAAAATTGATGAAGAGTCCGTCAGAGTATTACCGTTTGCTAACAAATGGTTTTGTTCATGCCGATTGGCAGCATTTGATTTTCAATATGGTCACTCTATTGTTTATCGGAAATTATGTTGAGCAGTTTTATCAGGCCATCGGGGCACATACTTTATACCTTGTATTATATGTAGCGGGGATTATCGTTTCGTCGATACCGTCATTTATCAAGCATCGCAATGATTATTCCTACAGGTCGCTTGGGGCATCAGGAGGCACATCCGCTGTTTTATTTTCAATGGTTTATATCAGTCCCTGGACAAAAATTACTGTTCTTGTGTTTCCGATGTGGTCAATTGTTTTTGCTGTATTGTATGTAGTCTATTCGGTTTATTCTGCCAGACAGCGAAGAGATAACATTAACCATGATGCCCATCTGTGGGGTGCTGTGTTCGGATTTATTTTCACCTTTTTATTCGACCCCACTCATGGACAATTGTTTATCCAGCAGATTTTGAATCCTCCATTTTTACATTAATGCCAAAATTTTCAAAAAAAACCAGGATTTTTCTAAAAAATAATAAAATATTTTTGTTCATTTTGAAATAAAGGGATTACCTTTGCAATCCATTTGAAATTTACATCAAAAAGAAATAATGCCAACTATACAACAACTAGTAAGAAAAGGCCGCGAACAAATCCGCGCCAAATCTAAGTCTCGCGCATTGGATGCTTGCCCGCAACGTCGTGGTGTATGTACCCGTGTTTATACTACAACTCCAAAGAAACCAAACTCGGCTCTTCGTAAAGTTGCGAAAGTTCGTTTGACGAATAAAATTGAAGTTATCGCGTATATTCCAGGTGAAGGTCACAACTTGCAAGAGCATAGTATTGTGTTGATCCGTGGTGGTCGTGTTAAGGATTTGCCAGGTGTTCGTTACCATATTGTACGTGGTGCGTTGGATACTGCGGGTGTAAAAGACCGTAAACAAAGCCGTTCTAAATACGGTACTAAGAAAGAAAAAGCTAAGAAAAAATAATTCATAACCCTATTTTATAATTCCAAGTAATAGAACATGAGGAAGGCACAAGCCAAAAAGATCCCTTTAGCTCCGGATCCTAAATTTAACGATAAAAATGTAACTCGTTTTGTAAACTGCCTTATGTGGGGTGGTAACAAAACTGTAGTTTTAGGTGCATTCTACAATGCATTGGATAAAGTATCTGCTATCACCAGCGAAGATGGTTACGAAGTGTGGAAACGCGCTTTGGTAAATGTTACACCTGCTGTTGAAGTTCGTAGCCGCCGTATTGGTGGTGCTACTTTCCAGATTCCTTCAGAAGTACGTCCTGACCGTAAAATCTCTTTGAGTATGAAATGGTTGATCCGTTTCTCCCGCGACCGTAACGGTAAAACGATTGCTGATAAATTGGCAAACGAAATCGTTGCAGCTTCAAAAGGTGAAGGTGGAGCAGTAAAAAAGAAAGAAGATACGCATCGTATGGCTGAAGCTAACAAAGCGTTCTCTCACTTTAAAGTATAATAAACTTAAGCTTTAAATATCTAAAAACTCCCGGTTCGAAAGAATCGGGAGTTTTTTATTGTCTTATTGGTTCAATGTAAAATCAACTGAGATTTTCGTATTCAGCAGCTTTGAAATAGGGCAGTTATTTTCGGCATCTTTTACCAGTTCTGCAAATTTGTCTTCACTGATATTATCAACCTTGGCTTTCAGAATCAGGTGAGATTGGGTTACGGCACCATTTTCGAAAGTGATTTCGCATGTCGTTTCCAATTCTGTTGGCACAAAGCCTGCTTCACTGAGGTTGAAGCTCAGTTTCATAGTAAAGCAGCCGGAATGTGCTGCTGCAATTAGCTCCTCCGGATTGGTGCCGACACCATCAGCAAATCTGGTATTGAATGAATACTGGGTTTTGTTGAGAACTGTGCTTTGGGTGCTCAGATGTCCTTGTCCTTCTTTACCGGTTCCCTGCCATACTGCTGTTGCTTTTCTGATCATTTTACAATTAATTTTTTGGGGTTAAAAGAAATTTTGATGGTTAAAGTTCTTCTTTTTTATCAATCAAAACCAATAACTTGTTTTAAATGATTGTAAAAAGAAAAGCCTGCGAAATGGTTCGCAGGCTTTAAAAATCAATTTTATAGGTTTTATTTCAAGGTTTCTTCCAGCCATTTAAAATATTCACGTTGCCACACAATAGCGTTCTGTGCATGTAATATCCAGTGATTTTCATTAGGGAAAAACAGAAATTTACTTTTTAATCCTTTTAGCTGTGCAGCCTGAAATGCTTGCTGTCCCTGCTCGATAGGAACACGGAAATCCATTCCGCCCTGAATAACCATGATAGGTGTATTCCAGTTGTTTACATAATTGCTCGGGCTGAATTTGCTGTAGCTTTCCGGCGCATTTTTGCTCCAGTAATTTCCACCGATATCCCAGTTTGCAAACCATAATTCTTCTGTTGTTCCATACCAGCTTTTCAGGTCAAACAAACCGCAATGGGAGATGAAAGTTTTAAACCTGTTGTTGTGAATGCCAGCCAGCATAAAAACGCTGTAACCACCATAGCTGGCGCCAACGCAACCCAACTTTTCCTTATCCACATATCTTTCTTTGCTGATGTCGTCTATTGCAGAAAGGTAATCGTCCATAGGCTGGCCACCCCAGTCTTTACTGATATCCGCATTCCATTTCACTCCCCAGCCAGGCATTCCTCTGCGATTGGGCGCAATCACAATATAACCTTGAGCAGCCATCAATTGAAAGTTCCAGCGGAAGGAATAAAATTGTGATAATGCGCCTTGTGGTCCGCCCTGGCAATACAACAGGGTAGGGTATTTCTTGTTAGGATTAAAGTCGGGTGGATAAATTACCCAGGCAAACATTTCTTTACCATCGGTTGTTTTAATGAAACGCTTTGAGATTTTACTCATCTTAATGGTAGAATACATCGCATCATTTTCCTGCGTTATTGCACGCATTCCACCATTTTCTTTATCTACTGCATAAATTTCAGCCGCATGATTCCAGTCTGTTCTGCTGACAATAATTTCGTTTTTTGCTTCGCCAACAATGCCTGCAATATCAAAATCACCTTCTGTAATCTGGTCGATAACAGGCAGGTTTCTTGCCATAAGATTACCAGGAACCATTACAGAAAATAATTGTTCTGTTCCTTTCCATGGAGCGGTAAAATAGATTTCTGTATTGTTTTTGCTCCAGGTAAATCCGCCAACTGTTTCATCCCAATGTGATGTCATGTTGCGTTTGTATTTGGACGCCATATCCATCACCACAATATCATTTTTATCGGCTTCAAAACCATCCGTTTTCATACTGGTAAAAGCCAGGAATTTGCCATCTCCACTGAATGCCGGATTCATATCATAACCCATCATTCCTTCTGTAAGATTGACAGTGCTGGCGGTGCTGATGTTGTATAAATACAAATCGGTATTGGTACTGATAGCGTATTCTTTCCCGGATTTTTTTTTGCAGACATAAACCAAAGCATCACTGTTTGGGCTCCAGGTAAAATCGTCTGCTCCGCCATGTGGTTTTTGAGGACAATCGAATGGCATGTCCTGTAATAAATCTTTTGCTGAGCCACCTTTTACCGGTTCGATAAAAACATGAGCAAATTTCCCATCACTCCATTTATCCCAGTGACGATAGTTTAAATCAGTATAAATCTGAGCGGTGCTTTTAGGCATGTCTTTGTAAACATCTTTGGCCAAAGTTGGTTCAACCAACACCTCTTTACTATAGGCGATATATTTACCGTCAGGTGAAATTTTAAAATTTTCAGCATCCTTGATAATTGCTCTCAGGTTTGCCCAGCTTATTCCCTCATCGGTGCTGCGGTAGATAAAATTATCATCGCTGGCATACCATACGTTTTCCGTTTGTTGGAAAATATTTTTCCCTTCAGCGCTGTTAAACCGTGTTTTTTTGCCGCTTGCAATATTTACCGCAAATTGTTTTGTATTCCCTTTTTCAGTTTTAAGGTCATATTTTTTGCTCGAAATATAGACACTCCTGCCATCGGCACTTAGTGCTCCGGCGCTTACACGGTTCAGGCTCCACAACATTTCAGGAGTCATTTTGCTTTGCGCCATAGCCGCACCTCCGGCCAAAACGGCAACTGTAAGTAATTGCTTCTTCATTAAGAATAATTTGAAATTTTAGTTGATTAGTATTCTCTTCCCTGATGATAGAATTTAAAAAAGTTGTTTCCTACCTGGTACATCACCACATCATAAGACAGGGTCCAGTTGTTTTGGCCCGGGGCTATAGCGCTTGTTACTTCATTTACTTCACCATTGCTATATAATTTCAACACATTATTACGGTCAAAATAAGCTACAGAATTATACTGGGCAAGGTATTTTTCCGGCATATAAGGTTCCAGTGTTGTGGTAACGCCATCCTGAAAAACTTTGCTGTATCCGCTGGCATCCTTGTATAGGCATACAAAATCGGATACCTGGTATTCAGGTTTAAAAAATCCCATTTTATAAACTTTCCCCTTAAAAAAAATATTGAAATTTCCATCAACAGTAACATAAGCAACCATATTGCAACCCACACTATAGGATTGAGGAGGAAAGCTCTCCAGAATTTGGGTTGTTCCATCCCAAAATACTTTAAATTGATCTCCGGCATCTACATAAGCAACTGTATTTCTGCCTGTCTGAAACGAACTGACCGGATAAGCTTCCTGATTTACAATTGCTCCATGGTAAAACAGATGAAATTGATTAGCGTAATTTACATAGGCAGCAATATTGCTTTTCACCTGAATTTTTTCAATACCTCCATTCACATCAGCCAAAAATGGTTCTACCGGAATAACGGCACCATTATAGTAAGCATTAAATTGTTGATTTCGTCCATCAAAATAAAGAATCAGGCTGTCTCCTGCAAAATAACTGGTGCATAAACGGCTGAGATTCTTCACTTCACCTCTATCGAAAACATTTAGGGAAGTAGCATTCAGGAAAGCTACTAAACAATCGCTGGCAACATAATTCGTTGTAAATCCTGTATTTAATTTTCTTACGCCACCTTTGTAATAGACTTTGAAGTTATTTGAATTATCAACATATGGTATGGCAATTCTGCCAATTTTCATATCAATTGGCTGCAGATAATCTACTTTCCTGATTACACCATTATCCCACACCATGACCTGGTTTTGTACATCGGTATAAACTGAAAGTGGTTGAGCATCAATGTTTTTGGATAGGATTGACAGGCTGGCAATCAGAAATGCCTTTCGGAACATAGCAGAAATTTGACCCAAGTTAAGTGTTTTTATGGAAAAGAGATAAGCTGAATGCAGGAAATGTTATTTTATTACATATGTCATATCTAATAAATATCAATAATAGAATTTTCTGAAGGTTTAATAAAAATTTTATAACACGCAAATTGCTAAAAATCTTTTTTCCTTCCACTTTAATACTTACCTTTGTTGCAAGTTGTGAATTTAATGGGTTAGTAAGTGAGCCGTCCTAATATCTATTAGGATGGCTCTTTTTTTATTTATAAACCTTCGAAAATTCAGTTCTCAAATTTTTGGTTTCATTTTATTCAGCAAAATGTTTTTGCAAATCATTTTCAATAATTACGCCTTCATTGCATTTTAAAAAGTAACTTTGTCCCGGTGCCAAACCTCGAGGATACCGTGGGCGAAAGCCTTTACTGTATCATTCAAAATTTAAGCCATTGTAGCAATACAATGGCTTATTTATTTTTTACTTTTCTGCGCAGAGCAAAATGTTTTTCCACAAAATTGCTGCTGCATTTTCCCAGGTATATTTTGCTGCCTGCTCTTGTGTTTTTGAAGCAAGTTTATTTCTTAGTGCTTCATCTTTATACAGCAGTGTCATCTTTTCAGCAATGTCTCTGTAATCATTCGGATCAACCGTTAATGCTGCATCGCCGGCCACTTCGGGCATACTTGATGTGTTACTTACAATTGCCGGTACGCCACATTTATAGGCCTCTATTATAGGGATTCCAAATCCTTCGAATAGAGACGCATATACCAATGCATAAGCAGCGCCCATTACGTTTGCGAGCTCTGATACATCGAGATAACCAAGCCATATAACATCCTCTTTAAACGGCATGTCATTTTTCATTTCAACAACCTCCTTATAATTCCAGGCCATACGGCCTACAATTACAAGTTTCATATTGCTACGGTTTCTTTTTTTGAAACGAATAAACGCTTTCAGTAAGTTTACTACATTTTTTCGTGGATGCAGTGCACCGGCAAAAACAAAATATTCGCAACCATCGGTGTATTGCGCTTTTGTTTTTTGGCTGGCTTCCCAGCTTAACGGAACATATTCTTTATGTGCAGCATTATTACTTACCGAAATTTTTACCTCAGGAATATTGTACCTCGTTGCGATATCAGTTTTGGAGTATTCTGAAACGGTTACAATTCTTTTTGCTTTTTGTGCAAAGCGTGGAGTGAATTTTCTAAAATAAAAACTATGACTGGTTTTGAGGTGTTCCGGAAAATGTTCGAATGCAAGATCGTGAATGACCAGGCAGGTGGGGACTTTGGTATTGAGTGATCCAAAACCGTCGGGACTTAAAAAAACATCAGCTTTGTATTTTCTTAAAACAAATGCAACGCTCCATTCCAGCCACAAATAAAACAATACCGGATGGCGCGCCGGTGGACCGACCACAACCGGAGTGACGTTTTTACCAAATATAAAAGATGGGTCATAGGGTCTGTCAAAGATGAAGATAAATTCATGCTCAGGATGGTTTGCCACCAACAGTTTGAGTGTTTGGTAAGTAAACCAGCCTATCCCTTCCAGTTTTCCTTTGAGTAATAATCTTGTGTTGACCGCTATCTTCATATTATTGCGTGCAAAAGTATATTTTTACTGCCTGTTTTTCTCTCAAAAATTTCAGACCAATCAATCTATCTCTCCGGTGCGTCAACAATTAGTCAAAAATCTCCTGTTTGTTCTGGTCGTAAATGTCCTCGTAAAGGCAGTCTGGATATTTTTTATTGATAGAAATGTACAGATAAGAGTGGGATATTCCAGTTATGGCGCATTTCAGGCATTATTTAACCTTGGGATTATTTTTCAGATTCTGTTGGACTTTGGATTAAATCAATACAATAGTAAGGAGGTGGCATCCAATCCGGAGCGTCTTTCAGTTTTGTTTTCTTCCATGTTATGGACACGTCTTATACTGACCGGTGTGTATACGATTGTTGTTGTTGCGCTTGCAATTTTGTTGGGTTATCGTTCGTCAGAAATTTCTTTGCTTGCGGGTGTAATGGGTATACAGATATTGAATTCCACTTTGTTTTTTTTGAGGGGAAATGTAGCTGCCTTACATCATTTTCGTACAGATGGTGTTTTGGCGGTTATTGATCGTTTATTGTTGATTGTTGTTTGTGGTACCTTATTGTTGCTTCCGCAATATTTTGGTCAGTTTAAAATAGAATGGTTTGTTTGGAGCCAAATCATTTGTTATCTGATTGCTTCCATTATTGCCTTAATAGTTTTATTGAAACTGGCTCCCGGAGAAATTGAATTTTCGTTTAAACCAAAGCTGATCAAAGATGTTCTGGTGAAAAGTTCCCCATTCGCTTTACTCATTTTTTTGATGTCGGTTTATATGCGAGCAGATACTGTAATGATTGAACGTCTCTGTGGAAGCGAAGGAAAACATCAGGCAGGCATTTATGCGTCGGCATTCAGATTGCTGGATGTGGCCAATATTTTTGGTGTAATGTTCTCCGGTATTTTACTGCCGATGTTTGCCAAAATGCTTGCAGGAAAAGAAGAAATTAAATCTACCATACGGCTGGCAGTCAATATTATGATGCCGCTTGCCTTTATCGCATCAATTGGAGCATTGTGCTTTGGCAATGAAATAATGCAGTTATTGTATCATAAAGACAGTGGCGAGAAAGATGGTTTAATACTTGGTTTACTGATGGCAAGTTTTCCGGCTTATTGCCTGATGTATATTTATTCAACCTTGCTGACTGCAAATGGAAATATTAAGCTGCTGAATAAAATTTCAGCATGTATTGTTGTTCTCAATTTACTGTTGCACTGGATTTTTATCACACAATTTCAGGCCTTAGGTGCATCTTTTTCCGTGTTAATAACAGAATGGGTTGTTGCCGGTACGGTAATTATTTATGCTCACAAAGTATTTGTCCTGCCTCATACTATTCGCTGGTTGCTGGCACACCTCGGATTTGTTGTAAGTATTGCCTTGGTAGCATTTTTAGTATTACAAACTAAATTATCCTGGGAAATAGAAATCGGGATGTTTCTTGCCATTGCATTAATCCAGCTATTCCTTTTTCGCTTTTGGTCAGTTCGGTCTATTAAAGAATTATTACAAAGAAAAGCTTAAGAAAAGCTGAGGGTTTGCTTAAACCTGTTGGTCATTTTTTGGAGAGATTTATATTGGACAACCGAGCCAAGTAAACTTAGAAATGCAATAATGCTGCAATAAATAAGCAGAAAATCCGATGGTTCGTTATTGGTATGCGGCAAAATAATTAAGGTGAAATTCAAAATCAATAATCCATTCGTATTGGTTGAAAAAATCTTTTTCTGCCATAAATTCAATTTGTCTGCTTTGAATAAATTGATACCATAATTTCTTTTTATCTTCCGTAAGAAAAGTGTTTTTGTAGTGATATAGGTAAGCGAACAGATGATGATTGTCCAAAACCTTATACCTAAAAGCCAATGAGCTTTTAAAAAGACTGGCACATGAGAGACGAGAGTATAAAATAATAAGGAACAAGACAGTATAAATAAAATCGAAGGCGATTTTACTGCATCTTTTATGGATGATTTGTAATCGGTCCAGGCCATTTTTTCGATGCTTTTTTCATACTGCGCAACAACAGAGCGAAATCCGCTCCTGCCAAAAGACTTGTGAGCTAAAGTTATTGCTTTTTCAAATGTTATATTGCCGGAATTGTTCAATATTTCTTCCGTTTTGCACGCAAAATGATCAAGAATTTCGTTAATGACATCTGTCTCTCTGATTCCTTTGCTTATTATAAACTTTTTTAAGGTTTCCAGCTGTTGTGTTGTCAAGATAATAGCTTCCATTTTATGCGGTTTTCCCAAATTTAAATTTCATTCTGTTCATTGTTTCCATTTTAGCAAAACTATTGACCATAGATAAGAATCCAAACAGCATTAAAATAACCAGAAAAACAAATGGATTAAATTTAAAGTAAAAATTGGAAAAGAGAAATGGAAGAAATAAAATGTCAATTCCTATCATCCGTACTACTTTTTTTTGCCACATAAGCGCCCCTTTATCCATTCGTAAATCTACCAAACTATCCTTGGCAAGAAAAGAATATTTGAATTGCACAATGTAAAATGATAACATAGTTCCCATCATTAAATAAACTATAATGCCGGACAGAATGTTTTCCGCAAAATACCTTTCTCTCCAAAATGCAACTAATGATAAGAAACAACACCATACTAAAGACATTACCATCTTATTTGAAAAAATTACTGCCGGTATAGCTTTCTTAAATTCTTTCCACACTAATTTTTTCATTGTCTTTTCATATTGTCTGGCCATAAGTCTGAAACCGCCAAAACCAAAACTATAATAAGCTGCCTGAACAGCTTTTTCAAACGATAGAAAAATATCCTGATTCATCATTTCTTCAGTTTTGCATGCAAGGTGGTCAAGAATTTCATCTACTACATCAGCCTCTTTTATCCCTTCTTCAATCCTAATAAACCTTTTTAGTTGAAGAAGCTGCATTTCGTCAAGTACGATCTTATCCATTCGATAATTTATATTTTAAAACATTTTGCAATGACGCAATGGCTTCTTTTAAAACGGCAAGCTGATCAATACTTGCTGTATTTCCCTTTTTAGTCAGGCTATAATATTTTCTGGTTCTGCCATTTACAATTTTAGTTTCTGTTTCAATCAATCCTTCATCTTCAAGCTTATGTAAAGTAGGGTAAAGGGCAGCTTCACTCAGCCCCATTTTACCTTTGCTGGCTTCTTTTACAGCCTTAGTTATTTCATATCCATACATTTGATTATTATTTTGAATCAATTGAAGGATGATGGTGGAAAGGCTGCCTTTTATTATTTTATCTTTATCCATTCTTTTTAAGATGAGACAAATGTAAGTATACCTAAGTAAATTAGGTATAGTATTTCCTGTTTTTATTTAAACATTTCTTTAACTTCGTCACATCTGCATTATTTTTTTATAAAATTAAACTATCAATGAAAAATTATTTTTACAAACCTGCCTCTTTTCTGAAGAGAGCCTCTTTGAGTTGTTTAATCCTTGCATCTGCCCTTCAAGGCAATGCACAGCATCAAAAATTGAGAGTCCTTTTTCTGGGGAATGGAATGACCGAGACGAATATGCTTCCAATTGTTTTAAATACCGTTGTCACTTCAGCAGGAGATACTTTGATCCCGGAATGGAACACACCAGCGGGCTTATCTTTCAGAGAGCACATCAGCGATTTTAATACAATCGGTAAATTATCTGCAGGGTTATGGAATTATGTTGTTTTACAAGACGATGGACGGAAGCCAGCCTTATCTGATGCTGACGTAATATCTGGAGTTTTGCCCTATGCTGAAAAATTGGATAGTATGGTGCATAAACTTAATCCTTGTGGAAGATCTGTTTTCTTCCAGACCTGGGGTTTCAAAAATGGCGATTTGGTTAATTGCCCTACTTTCCCGCAAGTATGTACTTACAAAGGAATGGATAGCCTCCTTGAAATTCGTTATCAGCAGATGGCAACTGATAACGATGCATTATTAGCACCAGTTGGATTGGTATTTAATAAAATCCGCAGCGCAAAACCCACTCTTGATTTATATATGCCTGATGATGAAAATCCATCTGAGGCAGGTACATATGCTGCAGCTATAACTTTGTACACTATTCTGTTCCGCAATGATCCTACTTTAATTACATTTAATTATACACTCAATCCGGTAGATGCTACTTTAATTCGCGGTATTGTGGCTACAAACATCTTTTCTTCTTTACCAAAGTATGGTGTAGGGAAATTTGATCCGGATGCAAACTTTACGAGTTCTGTAGTGGGTAATGTTGCAACATTCAATTCTTCTGCCACAACAAATGCGGTGCATTATTCATGGGATTTTGGTGATGGCGGCACTTCTATTTTGGCCAGCCCTTCGCATACTTATGCTGCGGCCGGAACCTATAATATTCGTTTGATAGTGGATAATTGTATCCTTTTTGATACACTTAAGTCTACCGTTGAAATAAAATCAACCGGTAGTATTGCCGAAAATTCAATTTTAAATTCTGTTCGTATTTATCCAAATCCGGCTGCTTCCTACATAAATATTGAAACACAATCTGATTTACAGAATGTTACCATCAGTATTACCAATGTTTTGGGAGCAAAGGTTATTGGCGATCAACAGTACTCCAGCAAAGCAATCAGCATTGATGGTTTGTCAGCCGGCATCTACCTGATTAATCTGAAAGACAATAAAACCGGAGAAAACATCACCCGGAAGTTTGTCAAGCAATAATATTAATGATTTACTGTAAAAGCCCCGAAATTTTTTCGGGGCTTTTTTATTGTAAAATGCTGGTAATGGAATTCAATTTTTTTACAAAGCCTATTCGATTATTTTTGCAGCTATACAATTATATTCCCATTATTTTCCAACAAACAAACATATTAGATACTCCTGTAGAATACCTTAAAGGTGTTGGGCCACAGCGTGCCGAATTGTTGAGAAAGGAACTGGATATTGCTACTTACGGAGATTTGCTGCAACATTATCCGTTTCGTTATTACGACCGCACAAAAGTTACAAAAGTTGCTGAGGTCAATGACTCAACTGAATATGTACAACTTGCCGGTAAGATTGTCAATATTTTTGAAGAAGGCGAGGGAAGAAAAAGAAGAATTTCTGCAACTTTCTATGACGATACCGGCAGGATAAACCTGGTATGGTTTCAAAGTCTGACCTGGGTAAAAAAGAATATTGAAGAATATGGGCAGTATGTTGTTTTTGGTAAAATAAGTTCTTTTAATGGCTCTTACAGTATCACCCATCCTGAACTGGAAACCTTTGCAAGAGCAAATGCTGTGTCGGGAATGCAACCGGTTTATTCTTCCACCGCAAGACTGACTGGAATGGGGTTATCGAATAGGTCTTTTGCAAAAGTGACCCAGTCTTTGTTCGAGCGGCTGAAACCTTCCGATATTCATGAGATACTTCCTGAATATATTCTGAAGCAAAATAACCTGATGGGGCGCTTTGATGCCATGCGTATAATTCATTTTCCGGAAAATGAGCTAATGATGCAACAGGCCCGTTACCGCCTGAAATGGGAAGAGTTATTTATAATGCAGATGCAGATTGCTAATCTCCGCCTGCAGCATACTATTCAGCCTGGGTACGTTTTTGATAAAGTAGGAGATAATTTCAATGACTTTTACAATAATTGCCTCCCTTTTGCACTGACAAATGCGCAAAAACGTGTTTTGCGTGAAATACGGATTGATACGGCAACGGGCAAACAAATGAACCGTTTAGTGCAGGGCGATGTGGGTAGCGGCAAAACGATTGTTGCTACAATGAGTATGCTGCTGTCGCTTGATAATGGCTTCCAGGCTTGTATGATGGCTCCCACCGAAATTCTTGCCCGTCAGCATTATCAGGGCATCAATGAATTATTGGAACCGCTTGGTATTAAGGTCGCCATTCTTACCGGAACAGTAAAAGGAAAAGACAGAAAAGCTGTTTTGAAAGGCTTGGTGGATGGTTCAATTCCTATAGTAGTAGGTACGCACGCCATTATCGAAGATAGTGTTCAGTTTCAAAACCTGGGTATCGCGGTGATTGATGAGCAACACAAATTTGGTGTAGGTCAGCGCGCAAGGCTTTGGAAAAAAAATGAAAAAGCACCTCACGTGCTGGTAATGACAGCGACTCCCATTCCCCGTACATTAGCGATGACCTTATATGGCGATCTTGATATTTCTGTAATAGATGAATTGCCCCCCGGTCGGCAAGCTATCAAAACCATACACCGTTCTGATAATCACCGGGCACAGGTAATGGGTTTTTTGAAAAATGAAATTGAAAAAGGACGTCAGGTTTATATTGTCTATCCTTTGATTGAAGAATCTGAAAAGATGGACTATGAAAGTCTGTTGGCTGGTTATGAACAGGTAAAATCCTGGTTTCCGGAGGGTAAATTCCGGATTGCAATGGTGCACGGCAAACAGGAAATTGAAGAACGCAAACGAAATATGGAGCGTTTTGTGAAAGGAGATGCACATATATTGGTTGCCACCACAGTTATTGAAGTTGGGGTAAATGTCCCAAATGCTTCAGTTATGCTGATTGAAAGTGCTGAACGATTTGGCCTGTCGCAGCTGCATCAGTTGCGCGGAAGGGTAGGGCGTGGTGCAGAACAATCGTATTGTGTATTACTGACCGGCAGTGGCATTTCAAAAGACAGTTACGAGCGGATGCGTGTGATGGTCAGTACTTCAGATGGTTTTGTAATAGCAGAGAAAGATCTTGAAATGCGCGGCCCCGGAGATGTTTATGGGACGAAACAAAGTGGGGTATTGAAACTGAAAATTGCTGATATTGTAAAAGACGGACCAATTCTTGAACAGAGCAGGAATGCTGCCTTGCAACTGATTGCTGTTGATCCTTCGCTGGATATGCCCCAACATCAAAATTTGAAATCTGCCCTCAATGCTATCGGCGGAAATTCCCAATGGAATAAGATAAGCTAGATTTTTCCGATCATCATTCCCAGCCAAACTGCCAGAATTCCAAAAACCAGGCTTAAGCCAATATATATGAACGCTGTTCCGGTTTGGTTTGTTTGTAGCAAATTTAAATTCTCGAAAGTAAATGCTGAAAAAGTGGTGAATCCCCCACAAAACCCAGTGGCCAACAACAGTTTGAGGTGCTCATTCTGGTTGTTTTCTTTGGTGTAATAACCCAAAATTATTCCAATCAATAAGCTGCCGCTTATATTAATTATAAACGTTGCTAATGGAAATGAAGTTTCTGCTTGTCTTTTGACAAACAGAGCAAATAAATAGCGAACACCGCTGCCAAAGCCGCCTCCCAGCATTACAATTAATAAATTTTTCATCATTCCGGTTACGAATTTACATTGTTTGGCTGATAACAATCAATCAAATTAATGTTTTAATAACAAAAATTAATTAAACGTTTGTTTAAAATATCAAACAAGTGTTTAACTTTGCCTTGTCAAATTAAAATTATGGAATCAAAATACAACGAAAAGCAAGTGCAGATTTTATCTGCTGCCGAGAAGTTGTTTTCGGAACAGGGATTTAGTGGCACATCAGTGAGAGATATAGCAGGCGCTGCAAATGTGAATGTGGCGATGATCTCTTATTATTTCGGCTCGAAGGAAAAGTTGCTGGAAGCTATTTTCGATTACAGAATCAGCTCAACGGCTATTCAGATGGAGCATTTACTGGCGCAGACAGAAATTGAGCCACTGCAAAAGATGGAACTCCTGGTAGATCATTACACCGATAAACTTCAAAATAATACCTGCTTTTTTAAAATAGTTCAAAGCGAACAATTGAACGGAAATTTTACAAAAGAACTTAGTGAAGTCGTTTTTCAAAGCAAAAAGAAAAACTATGATCTGGTTTCTGCGCTGATTGCAGAGGGGCAAAAAAAAGGTGTTTTTAAAAAAAATATTGATGTATCTCTTTTGGTAAGCACATTGGTGGGCGCTTCCAATCAGATTTATATGGGACATGGATATTATAAAAGAATTCACGGACTTGATGAAATGTCAGATGATAAATTTCAGCAATTGCTGAAAAAAAGAATGAAGGTTTTTCTGAAAAATATGTTTAAAGCAATACTTACTTATGAATTATAAAATGAAAAAAATCAGTACAATGTTTTCATTGATGCTGTTTGGATTTTCAGTTGCACAAGCACAAACAAATAAAGACTTAAGCCTTACAGATGCCATAAAACTTGGTGTAGAAAACAGTAAGCAGTTGCGCCAGAGCGCTGCGCGCATTGCCAGTGCAGATGCATCTCTTCGCGAATACAAGGACAGAAGGTTGCCGAATGCCAGCATATCCGGTTCTTATTTGCGTGTTTCGAAACCAACAGTAAATATTTTATTGAACACTGGTCAATCCTCAGGAAGCGGAACAGGTACTGCCGAACAGGGAACAACTGCTCCAAATGTAAAAGAAGCGATGTATGCTTTAGGTAATGTTTCCTATACTTTATTTGATGGTTTTAAAAATTCTGCTGCTATTAAATCGGCCAAATACCTGCAGGAAGCTGCAAGGCTGGATGCGGAAACTGATCGTCAGCAGGTAGTTCAAAACATTATTTCAGCGTATAGTAATTTATACAAGGCCAACAGTTCAGTTGCCCTTGTAAAAGAAAACCTGAAACAATCTCATCAGCGTACCGTTGATTTTGAAAACCTGGAAAAAAATGGTTTGCTTGCACGCAACGATCTATTAAAAGCAAAATTGCAGGAATCAAATATTCAGCTTTCCTTACTCGATGCGGAAAGTGATTTGCATGTTGCTAATCTTAATATGGATCTGATGCTTGGTCTGCCTGAAGAAACAACGCTGATGCTGGATACCACATCATTCCAACAAATGAATGACGCGCAAAGCCTTTCCTATTGGGAACAACAGGCAATGGATAACCGTTCGGATTTCAAATCTGTTGATTTGCGCCAAAAAGCAGCATATGCAAATATCAAATCTGCCAAAGGTGGATACTATCCTTCGTTAAGCCTTACCGGTGGATATGTTGCACTAAACGTTCCCAATGCGATTCAGGTATCTGATGCCTGGAATGCAGGAATTGGATTGCGCTATAATATTTCGTCCTTGTGGAAAACCGGTGCTGAAATCAGTGCGGCGAAAGCCCAACTGATGCAGGTTCAGGCCCAGCAAGCGATCCTCGGTGATAATATTAAAGTTCAATTATACCAATCTTATGAAGACTACCTCGTTAGTCTTAAGAAAATTGAAGTGCTGAATGTTGCTGTAGAACAGTCTAACGAAAACTATAAAATCACTAAAAATAAGTACGATAACAGTTTGGCTACCACAACAGATTTGCTGGATGCGGATGTGCAACAACTGCAGGCTAAACTCAATTATGCCTATGCCAAAGCTGACGCTGTAGTGGCTTATAATAAACTATTGCAAACCGCCGGAATCGTTGCCCAGTAAACAATACACAATTTTAAACTAAACAATTTTAAACTTAAATAATAATAGATGGAAGCTCAAATAGATCCACAGGCACCGGTTAAAAAGACCAACAAGAAGTTTATGATTATCCTGATTGCAATCGTGCTTTTGGGTGGAACTTATGGTGTTATAAAATACAATCACAGTATGCACAATGTCGATACTGATGATGCACAATTGAACGCGAATATCAGCCCGGTGATTCCCCGGATTCAGGGTTTTGTAAATGAAGTATGCGTGAAGGATAACCAATATGTGAAAAAAGGTGACACGCTTATTATCCTGGATGACAGAGAAATGCACAACAGAGTTTTGCAGGCGGAAGCTGCGCTGGAAAACGCCAAAAGTGGTTTGCTGGTAAGCCAGGCAAATGCTGTTGCCGCGAATGCATCTGCACAATCTTCACTGGCTAACGTATCAACAGCTGATGCTAATATTGAGGCGGCAAAAGTAAATGTATGGCGTGCTACGCAGGATTTTGACCGTTATGCAAACCTGATAAAAGATCATTCCATAACCCAACAACAATATGATGAAGCACTTGCTTCAAAACAAAGGGCGGAGCGTCAATTGACTATTTTAAAAGAACAAAAAAACGCAGCATCAAGCCAGGCCAATGCAGTCCGTTCTCAAAGCCTTGCAACCGGTCAGCAAAATGCCGTGGCGAATGCCACGATCAAGCAACGTGAAGCTGATCTGGCCAATGCAATGCTGAATTGGTCGTACACTGTTATTACTGCCCAGGCGGATGGTAAAGTTTCTACAGTGAATCTGCAACCAGGTCAAACGGTTCAGGCCGGGCAGCAATTGTTCAGCGTGGTGGTAGACGAAGCTGTTTGGGTTATTGCGAATTTTAAAGAAACACAATTGGATAAAATGAAGGAAGGTAACGCTGCAACCATTTCTGTTGATGCACTTTCTGGTCACGAATTCAAAGGTAAAGTGCAATCGCTGGCTCCTGCTACAGGTTCCCGTTTTGCATTGTTACCACCCGACAATGCGAGTGGAAACTTTGTTAAAGTGGTTCAGCGTGTACCGGTAAAAATTGTGCTGGATGCCGTTTCTGATCCATTGTTAAAATCGCTTCGCCCAGGTATGAATGTATTGGTGGAAGTGCATCTTGACTAATTGATGTTCATCAATCAGGACAAGGATTTTCTTTTCTTTTAAAATTAATTTATGTCATTTGCTTCCTCAGAGTCTTTGGTGGAGTACGGCAGCAGGAGGGCGATTATCACCATCACTGCCATATTCTGCGCCTTGCTCGAAATCGTAGATACCACTATTGTCAATGTGGCACTACAAACGATGAGTGGAAATATGGGTGCAACGATTGCAGAAATCAGCTGGGTCATTACGGCTTATGCTATCGGGAATGTAATTGTAATGCCAATGACTTCCTGGTTGGCCCAACAGTTTGGGCGTCGTAATTACTTTGCTGCCTCGATTATCATATTCACTGTGTTTTCTTTTTTGTGCGGCAATGCCAGCACCATTGAAGAACTGATTTTATTCCGCTTGCTGCAAGGTATGGGTGGAGGCGCCTTGCTGGTTACCTCACAGACCATTATTACCGAATCCTACCCGCCTGAAGATCGCGCGAAAGCCACGGCTATCTATGGTTTAGGCGTTATTGTGGGTCCTACACTTGGTCCTCCTTTAGGCGGTTATATCGTCGACAACTTTTCCTGGCCGTATATTTTTTACATCAATATTCCGATTGGGATTATTGCTGCAATACTTACAATGACTTATGTACGCAGTCCTAAGTATGCAGAGAAAACCAAGGCTGCTGACGTGGATTGGATTGGTATTATTTTGCTGGCTGTCAGTGTTGGTTCATTGCAATATGTATTGGAACGCGGACAGGAAGACGACTGGTTTAGTAATAAAGCTATTTTGCTATTGAGCATCACTGCCGGATTTGGTTTGTTCTTTTTTATCTGGCGCGAAATGACGTATCGTAATCCGATTGTGAATTTCAAAGTGTTGAATAACCGGAACCTCCGTGTCGGGACAATCCTCTCTTTTGTACTTGGATTCGGGCTTTATGGCTCTACTTACATTATTCCCTTATACACACAGCAATTGCTGGGTTGGACGGCCTTACAGTCCGGGATGTTGATGGTACCCGCAGCTTTGGCCACAGCATTTATGATGCCGATTGTAGGGAATATGATTAAGAAAGGAATTCCTGCACAGTACCTGCTCGCGGTTGGTATGACTACTTTCTTTATGTTCTGTTTTTCCGGGTATTCAATATTAACGCCAGACACCGGAAGAGATGCCTTCTTTGGAATGTTGCTGCTGCGTGGTGTTGGATTATCGCTGTTGTTTATTCCTATTACTGCAGTTTCACTTTCTACCCTCAAAGGACAGGAGATAGGGCAGGGTGCTTCTTTCACGGGTTTGATGCGTCAGTTGGGTGGGTCTTTTGGTGTGGCCATTATCAACACCTATATGTCCCGGCAGAATGCTGCCCATCGTTCCAATCTTGTGTCCCATCTGAGCACTGATAATCTCAGTGTTATGCAACGGGTAAAAGGAATGCAGCAAAACTTTATTGCAAAAGGTATGAATGCCCAGGATGCTCTCAAAGCAGCTTACAAATCAATGGAAGGTTCGGTAATGAGGCAGGCAGCGGTATTGTCCTATATGGATGTTTTTCTGATGCTGGGATTGATGTTCCTGATTTTTGTACCGATTGTTCTTATCGTAATTCGTAACAAGAAAACGGCACCGGTTGATTTATCGAATGTGCATTAAACTGCTTTGTGTATATTTTAAAATGGACCTCCTGAATTAATCATTCAGTGAGGTCCATTCTTTTTCCAGTCTGTTTTTGGTGGCCATATCTGTAAGGTCAAACTGGACAGGAACTATTGAGGCATAATGATGTTCCAGGGCATAGATATCCGTATCCGGTCGATCATCCTTGCATATAAAATTACCCACCATCCAGTAATAATCTTTACCGTGCGGGTCGATTCTGTGTTCAAAACTTTCTCCCCATTTGGCATCAGCCTGTCTGCAAAACTTCATTCCTTTGAATTCAGCTTCACTTACCTTAGGAATATTGACATTCAGTAATGTTCTGGGCGGCTGCTTTTCAGAAAGCATTTTTTGTGCAATTTTTCTTGCTACGATTTTGGCCACTGTAAAATCTGCCTCAAAACTAAAGTCGGCCAGAGAAAATCCAACAGAAGGAACTCCCTCAATAGCGGCTTCCATAGCAGCACTCATTGTACCGGAATAAATAACATTTATAGATGAATTCAATCCATGATTGATACCACTGACACAAATATCGGGCTTACGATGCAGGATTTGATTGGTAGCAAGTTTTACACAATCTACAGGAGTGCCGCTGCATTGCCAGGCATCAATTCCATCAAAAATATGGACTTTGTTCATGCGCAATGGTTTGCCAATAGTGATGGCATGGCCTGTTGCCGATTGAGGACTATCGGGTGCTACAACCACAATTGTACCAAGATCTTGCATGGCTTCTATCAGGTTGGCAATTCCGGGCGCGGTAATGCCGTCGTCATTGGTTACAAGTATGATGGGTTTGTCGGTATCGTATTGCATGACGCAAATTTAGGGGCAATGCCGAAATCTCACCCTAAATATGTCTCCACAGGATGCTCACATTTTTTATTGCAAGCTATGCGCTCAAAGCTTATTTTTGCGTGATGATCAGGATTGGTAAAATAGTGGCTACACATGGCTTGCAGGGCACGATTATTCTTACACATATTGCAGGCAAAAACGATTGGCTGCATGTAGACGAAGCTATTTTTATTGCCGTGCAAAAAGACAGCCGCATTCCTTATTATGCTACCAAAGTAAAACGTATTAATGATGAAGAGTATCACGTTCAACTGGACGAGGTTAATAGCGTAGAAGTAGCTAAAAAACTGATAGGTAAAGAGATATTTGTTGCTCCCGAAGTATTGGGCAATGCGACAGTTGACAGTCCATTGCTGTGGATTGGCTTCAATGTGGTGGATGCACACCATGGCAGTCTCGGACCTTTAATGGATGCAGTGCAGACTGGTCCTCAGTGGATTGGAACAATTCACTATGAAGGAAAAGAAGTATTGATTCCATTGGTAAAACCCATCATAGTTGAGGTAAACCTGCGAAACCGCTTCCTAAGGCTGGACTTACCCGATGGGATTCTGGACTTGTAAGTGCACCCTGATTTCGCGTTTCCAGTCTGCCTGACTCAAATAGTTTTTAAAATACTTGCACCAAATTGGTATTTCTGTATATTTGAGTAAATTTTTTATTAAAAATCACGCTCGTTTATGAAATTATTGAAGTCCCTTACTCTTATTGCCTGCGGTTCATTTTTCCTGCTTAATTCCTGCAAGAAAGATAACACCGGAACTACTTATGTCCCTCCGACTCCATATGATTCGTTCAAATTGGTAGGTGACTGGAAATTGCAATATTTGTATAATCGTGAATTTGTGAATGGCGTAATGATGAAAAATGATTATGTTGATTATATGAAAAGAAATATTTCTTTGCGTCTTGGCAAAAAAGATTCACTGGTGATGACAATTGATGACAGTACTTATTATGGTTCTTACAGTTTCTTCACTAATATTATATACACGAATCCTCAAAGTTTCCAGAATTTTAGTTTTGATTCAGGAACATTTACATTAGAAACTTCCAGAATCTGGATTGAGAAAGAAATGAAGGTTACTACGGATGGTATGGGCAGAGTACACCGCTTTTCAACGCAATATTTTCTTTCTAAATAGAAACATTTTTATTTAGGATAATTATAGAATTTCTTAAGGAAAAATAAAAGGCGCAACATCTCTGTTGCGCTTTTTTATTAGTCTTTTTTCTTTCTTGTCGTCGTTTTCTTTTCTGCTTTTTCTTTTCCCTTTGCCAAAGGTTTTCTTGATTTTTGCTCCGGCATTTCTGCGAGGCTGAAATCAATCTGACGTTTGTCAAGGTCAGCTCTGACCACTTTAATCCGGATATGGTCTCCAATGGTGAAACGCAAGCCTGTACTGCGTCCGACTAATGCATATTCCTGTTCCGAAAATTCAAAACGATCAATGTCCAGCAAGTCGTTTATCGGTAGCATTCCTTCGCATTTGTGTTCAATTGTTTCTACAAAAATGCCAAATGCTGCAACACCCGATACCACACCATCAAAAGTTTCACCAACATATTGCTGCATAAACTCGACCTGCTTGTATTTTGTGGCGCTGCGTTCTGCATCCATCGCATTTCTTTCCTGTGTACTGCAATGTTTGCACATCTCTTCAAGCCCTTTCATTGGTTTGATTTTGCCTTGCAACACTTCATGCAAAATACGATGAACCAACACATCCGGATAGCGTCGGATAGGCGACGTAAAGTGACAATAATCTTCAAACCCAAGTCCATAGTGCCCGACGTTTTCTGTCGTATAGACAGCTTTACTCATCGTGCGGATGCCTAATGTTTCCAATACATGTTGCTCTGGCTTCCCCTGTACATCACGCAACAGTTCGTTGAATGTTTTGGTAATGGTTTCCGGTGTGTTCAGGCTCATTTTATAGCCAAACTTCGCAGCAAATGCAGCAAATGCGGCAAGCTTTTCTTCGTTTGGTGTATCGTGCACACGATAAGGGAAGGGTAGAGGTTTTCCCTGATATTCAATGGCTCCAACGTGTTGAGCCACATAGCGATTGGCGAGCAACATCAACTCTTCAATAAGCTTATGAGCATCTTTACTTTCTTTAATGATTATACCAATCGGAACACCTTTTTCGTCAAGCTGGAATCGTACCTCCTGCGAAGAAAAGTTGATGGCTCCGTTTTTAAATCTCTGCTCACGCAGGGCTTTTGAAATGGTATCCAGCGTATGAATTTCTGCAGCGTAGTCACCATCTTTTCCTTCAATAATCTCCTGCGCTTCTTCGTAGGTGAATCTTCTGTCGGAATTTATAATTGTTTTACCCAGGCGGTAATCTTTTACTTTTCCTTGTTTGTTGATGGTGAAGATTGCCGAAAATGTAAATTTTTCCTCGTTCGGACGCAGCGAACACAATTGATTACTCAAATGTTCCGGCAACATTGGTAATACACGATCGGGAAGGTAAACACTGGTTGCACGATTCAACGCTTCTTTGTCCAGTTCTGTATTTTCGTTTACATAATGGCTCACATCTGCAATGTGGACACCCACTTCGTAGTAACCATCTTTCAATTCTTTGATAGAAATGGCGTCATCAAAATCTTTTGCATCGGCTGGGTCAATCGTCAGGGTTAATGTATTTCTGAAATCTTCCCGTTTGGCGATTTCCTTTTTATCTAAAACATCCGAAATTCTTGCAGCTTCTTCCATCACCTCGTCCGGAAAATCCAGCGGAAAACCATTCTCACTCAATATATCCTGCATTGCCATCTCATTGGCCGATTCATTCGTCACAATCCGCAATACGGTTCCAAGCGGATTTTTAGATTTCCGCCATTCTAAAACCTTTACCACTGCCTTGTCTCCATCTACTGCACCATTGAGATTTTCTTCGGGAATAAAAATGTCGACCGGCATTTTATCATTATCGGGAATGAGGAATGCAAAGGTGGGTTTCACTTCCATTCGCCCTACAAATTCGCTTTGCTTACGGATTGTTACTTCTCTGACAACACCTTCAATACGCTTGCTGCCCTGGTTCTTTTTGAGCATGATTTCCACCTTCACGGTATCGCCTTTCAATGCTGTATTAAGGTTTTCAGGATAGACTAAAACATCTCTTTCCATCCCTTCCACCGTCACAAAAGCTAAACCGCTTTTGCTGACATCTATTTTCCCGGTAACGGTTCCTACTTTTGCACCCACATTCCGGGCTGTATTTTTTCTGTTAGGATTTCCCTGATTGCTCTTTTTGTTGTTATTCTTTCTTCCTGCCATTGCGTCTGCTATTGTATAATTAACCAAATATCCTTTATTGTTGCTGAAGTTTGGTATTCAAATCAGTTTTTACTCAAAAATAATTTAATAAAAGCCAAGCAATTTTCTTTTAAGCGTAAACCTTCTTGCAATGGAAATTCTGAAATTACCCGAACCAAACTGCTGGCGGGCGTATATAATTGGCGTATTACTTGATGAATAATTTCCCACATAATGGATACCCCCATAATACCTCCTGGAATTATAACCTAATGAAAACCTGATAATTCCATTCAGGTCCGTACCCATACCTGTCAATTCCGACTGGCCTCTTACATACATCGAAGTATAGTTGCATCCCAGTCCTAATGTTCCCGCAGCTGTAAAAAACAAATGTGCCGGCAGCACAAACGTATATCCATAACCAAAAAAAATACTGGCATTGAAAACATTGCTCTGCCTGAAATGAAGATTATCAAAGTAATCCTGATAACGAATGTTTTCCGGAATAACAGAAGAGTCAGCTCTGATCAGAACATTGCTTACTGTTCCTCCCAGTATGGGTGAACCCGCACTGCGGAGTTGCAATTCATTTTGTAAAAAAGCCCCGCGGAAAGAGAATTTTTTTCCATTAAATAAGTATTGTGCCGAAATACCTGTAACCAGGGTTGACAAATCAGGACGGATATATACTTTACCGTCGTTCGAATTATTAATGATAGCTGCGTTTGGTAAATAAAATCCTTTATAGCTTTGAAGGTAAACATCAAATATGAGCATTCGCCCGTACAGATGTGTTTGCAAATCCAGAAATTTGGTTTTCCCGTTTACCTCAGTCTTATTGATAAAGGGAAAATTAAATCCCAGATTAATACCAAAAATGCGGTAATTCATACCAATGCCGATATTGAAAGGGCTGTTTGGCCGGTATAATACATTTTGTGCAAAACCTTTATCATACAAACCATAATTACTGAACTTGCGGGATCCAAATATCCTAAGGGTCAATTCTTTGTGATAATCAGCAATATATTTTCTATCAGGTGCTGCAGGAACCGGAAGGGTTAATTCTTTCTTTTTCTTATCAGATTTCATAGGGTGCTGACCAAAAGAGGCCGGTGAACCTGTAAGGCATATAGTAAGAAGGAAGTTTGTCAGGAGAAGTTTATTCAAGATGTTTTTTTAATATAATTAATATCAATAGGACTTCCGGCAAATATCTGCTTTTATTTCTGCTCTGCTGCATCAAATACCCTAAACATAATATAAAGCATTGTAAATTTGAGCCTTCAAATATGTACT
Organism: Chitinophagaceae bacterium; assembly: GCA_041661485.1. Classification (GTDB taxonomy): domain Bacteria; phylum Bacteroidota; class Bacteroidia; order Chitinophagales; family Chitinophagaceae; genus Rurimicrobium. The sequence continues at coordinate 10,890 of JBAZUJ010000005.1, read as the reverse complement.
TATAATTTGGCATCATAAAATTCAAAGCGCATCAAAAATGAAAATTTTACAAAAAATCAGATTATTTTTTCTTTTCGCAATCGGTATGGTTGTATTGAATATCAGTGCATTTGCACAAGATGAAGAGGATAAGAAATTATATGAAGGCCAGTTTGCACCTTCATTTTCGGTTAAAGATCTGGAAGGTAAATTTCATTCCATAGATCAATACAAGGGTCAAAAGATTTTATTGACTTTTTATAGAAACGCCGGAGATCCGGTTAGTTATTTCCGTTTTAATGAATTGGAGGAGCAAAAGGACTATTTTTTTAAGAAAGGTATTGTTTTGCTTTCCTTTTTCGAATCTTCACCTGAAAATGTATTGACGTTTAAAGATACGCATCAATTTTACCAGGTTGTTATTGCCGACCCGAAGGGAATCTTATATAATCTATATGGTGTGGAAGAAAATCGTGCTAAAATGGCGAGAGGAACGGTGCATGCCGCGGCCGCAAAAGCAAAAAAGGGCAAAAAACTCTATCCGAATAAAATAGTGCAGGACGGAAAACCTAACCGTATCAGTGCTGAAATATTGATTGATGAAAATGGCAATATAGCCACAGCCTATTACGGTCAATATTTGGGCGATAATATGCCAATTGAGGCGTTGAAAGCTGCTATTGAAAAACCGTAGTTGAACGCTATAGGTTTAAAAAAAAGAGGTATTCCATTTGGAATACCTCTTTTTTTTAATTTATAATTTATAAACGCTTGTGTTTTTTCAAGAAAATTGGTGTCAACTAGATTTAAGGATTTGCGTCTTGAAAAAGCTCATTCAAATAAATAATCATTTCAATTTATTCTTCTGAAATATAAGTATTTACAAATTAAAATTATTATTTTACAAATTAAAACTATCATTTCACAAAACTTAGGCTCGATTTTTGATGTTCAATAAAAGCTAATACTGCGATTATCAATCTCAATATTTAAGTAATTATATATAGTTTATAAAAACCGCTAATTAAAATCAAAACTTAACTGCCCATTTTAATGAAAAAACTTTTATTAACGCTTACTTCCATTTTAACAGTTCAAGCGGCTTTTGCACAATGCCCTAATTATGGTCCCAGGAAGCCAATTGCGTCCTCTTATCATAGTACGATTATGATTGATTACAACAATAAAGTTCTTTATTGGGGTCAGGAAGCCAATCCTGTAACATTTGCTGATGTATTGAAACCTGATACATTGACTGGCTATGCAGGTACTCCCTTGTCGGTAGCTGCGGGAAGCGTTACGACGGATAATAATGTATTATTTCTTCATACAACATCAGGAATTTGGGGTTGGGGTGAAAACAACAACACTATTAGTTTCGGTGGTGTTGTTGGAAATATTGGTTTTACAAAGCTTACTCTGCCAACGGGTGTGGATAGCACTAATATAAACTTTATTGAGGGTTCTAATTGCGGATTAGCCCTTGTGACAAAAAATGGCGCTGTTTATATCAAGCAGGGCAATGGTGGTGGCGGTCTTTCTGCATTAATCTATGGAGATGGAACTACCGGAACATCATTTGACGGTGCCTGGCATAAAGTAAGGAAAAGTGCTTCTTTAGGCGATACACTTACCGGTGTTACAATGCTTTCTTTCGCAAGTCGAGGACTGATGGCTTTGACCAGTGGTGGGGATGTATATGTTTGGGGGAATCTTGTATACGATGGTACCGGAAGTATTGCTGCTGACGAACCATATGCAACATTAGTTACTAAACCAGCAGGTGTTGTTGCATCAGATATTAATATAGTTACTAAAGATCAATATAACACAAATGCCCGTAATGCATCACAGTTTATATTAGGTACTAATGGTAAGGTATACGGACTTGGTAATAATTTTCATGGTGTTCTGGGGCAGGGAACGACAGATAGTTCTGCTAGCTGGCTAACTGTAAAGGGACCAGGTGGAGTTGGTGATTTGACAGGTATTATTCAAATTTCTTCAAATAATGTTTACCATAAAAATACTATGTATGCTAACATTGGTGCGGTTAAAAATGATGGTGATCTTTATCTGTGGGGAAATAATGACTCAAGGATGGTAGGTAGCGATTTGTTTGCAGTACCGGTGGTGGATCCTTCTTTTTATAACTTACCCCGTATACCTCCAAACTTTAATCGTAATGGAGCAAAAGTGGGTTTCCTGGAGATGGGGGGCCATACAGCAATGGCATTTTTATCAGGTACCAGCAGGTTTTGCTATATAGGTCACAAGTTCCACGGAAGTATGGGTGATAATGTTGTTGCAGATGAAGCCAGGCCAGCGTTTGACTGTATTAATACGCCGGAGAGTTTTATTTGCCCTCCACAACCATTTTTGGGTTGTCCTTTGCCTTCAACAAGCGACATTTTCGCATCTTCAAGTCATGGAACATTGGTAATCAACGGTCAGCCTTCAGTTACATTTTGGGGCGAGGCTTCCAGCTCAGCTGAAGCTGGTGTAGACGTGGCTCTTCCTAAAGTTTTGTATGAATATAGTGGTGTGCCTAAGGGTGTGGCTGCAAGTGGAATTTCTGAAGGAACTGCAACACAGGCAACACAAATGTGGTTACAAACAAGTGATGGTATCTGGGGATGGGGTTACAGTGGTAATACGATTCAGATAAACAGGGCCGGAATTGTTCCGATGACAAAAATTTCTTTACCGGACACTGTTACCGCAGGAGGAGTAAACTTTATTCGTTCTTCAAGAGGTGGTCTTGCGTTGGTAACTAATACAGGTAATGTTTGGGTTCTGGCCGGAAATACAAGTGCATGTTCCGGTAGAATATATGGAATTGGTACTTCAACACTTGATGCTGCCGGTTCTACAGTATGGCATAGAGTTACAGATGCGTCATCCGTGCCGTTGACCAATGTCATTGACATGAGCTTTGCCGGTACTGCTGCTATTGCTATCACATCGGGTGGCCAGGCTTATGTATGGGGCGATCAGACTTTCTTAGGTAATGGCTCTGCCGTTGCAGACAGAGATCGCGCAACGCTGATGACTATGCCGACGGGTGTAATTCCTGGTAGCGCTGAAATAATCCAGACTACAGGTAACGAGGCCGTTCAATTTATCTTAGGTAAAAACCGTCGTATTTATTGCGTAGGTAGAAACTTAAATGGTGCATTGGGTAAAGGAATTGGTACTACCGCCACGGTTATTACCAGCTGGGATTCCTTGTCTCTTGCAGGAATAAGAAAATTATCAAGCAATAATCCATATGCAAACGGTATTTATACAGTTGGTGCTATCAGCTTAACAGGTGATATATCTTTCTGGGGGTCTAACTCAAATGGTATGATTGGTCAGGGTGCTACTGCAAATATAACATCCCCAACCTCTCCTGCTGCTATTGCAGCGGGTGATGCCATCAACTTTGAAATCGGCGGACACCATACAATCGTTTTTGTAAAATCATCAAGTCAGTTCTATTTTGCCGGACATAATACCGGTGGAGCAAAAGGAGATGGTTCAGCTGCAGGCAACTATACAACATTTACTTTAGGTGCCAGTGTTCCAAACTGTGCCGGCCTTTCATTTGATCTAACGGGCAATCTATTTAATGATGTTACCGCACAAACAAATAACCTTATAGATGGAGCTGGTATTCAAACATTGAGAACAACTCCTATGTATGCGAATCTGCTGGATGAATATGGATATCTTATTGCAAAAACACCAATTACTGCAACAGGAACTTATTCTTTCCTGCAATATCCTTTTGGCAATTATTTCGTAAAATTATCTACTACATCAGATGTTCTTTATGAAATCGCTCCGAATAATCCTCTGCCTGATAACTGGGTATATACCGGAGAACAAATCGGAACAACTCCATCAGTGGGTATTGATGGTGGTATTGCTGATGGTAAAATTGCGGTTGCACTTACTACCAATGTAAGTAATGTAAACTTTGGTGTACAACAATTGCCAACTCCGGTTGCTGATACCTTGGCAAGACTGGCTAACCCGGGAGGAATCATTACAAGAAATATTACAAGCGGCTTTACCGGACTTGATACTTCAGGAACAATTGCTAAAATCCACATTACAGGATTTCCTACCAATACCACTTCAATAAAAATTGGTGCAACAACCTATACATCAGGCACATGGCCTGGTGCCGGAGTTACTTTTACTACGGCAACTTCAGTTGATATAGATCCGGTAGATGGTGCAGTTATTGCTGTTATTCCGTTTAAAGTTTTTGACAATGCGGATATGGAAAGTACAAATCCGGCAAACCTTACTGTGCCATTCATGTTAATCCCACCGGTTGCGAATAACATAACCGCTCCAAGGTTAAACAGCAGTGATACCGCTAAAGCCATTCCTCAGCTGAAAGCATCCAACCCAAGCGGAACGGCCATCATTTCTTATAAAATCGAAAGTTTGCCACTGCCTACAGAGGGTAAATTGTATTATTGTGCTGCGGCTCCATCTACCTGTGCTTTAGGTTCACTTACGCTTGCTGTAGCTGGTGTGAATATTACTCCTGCACAATCTGCGAGCCTGTATTTCGATCCTGTACAATCCTTTCTGGGGACGGCTTCCTTTACTTACAGTGCAACAGATCAAAATAATCTGGTGAGTAATACGGCTAACTACAGCATCCCTGTTACCAATAATCCTCCGGTAACACAAAACATCAGAACATCGCAAATTATTGATACGCAACATGCATCGACACTTCCTGATCTGATCGGTGCTGATATGGACGGAACTGTAGTGAGCTATACCGTTTCTTCAATCCCCTCTTCAGCTTTGGGTATGCTATCTTATTGCAGCACAGGAGATTCTACATGCACCGGTGTAATGACCAATATTACCGGCACAACCGTGTTGACTCCTGCCCAAATGAACACTATGCGTTTTGATCCTGTATTGGGTTTCTCCGGTGATTTTGTGTTCAATTACATCGCTACAGATAATAACAGCAATCCGAGCAACACGAGTACCTACACCATTCCTGTTGTTCCTCTGGCCGGATTAGGTGGAAATTTCCCGCCGGTTGCAACAAACATAAAAGCACAGAACATCAATAACAGCCTGGGTGCAACTCCGATTCCAAATTTACTGGGTACTGACCCGGATGGCTTGGTAGTAACTTATACAATTGGTGCTACAATACCTAATTCAGGAACAGAAGGAACTTTGTATTATTGCAATACGCCAGGCCTGGGATGTGCTTTGAGCCCTGTTACTGCCAGTCTTCCTATGACCCCTGCTCAGGTACAGACCTTACAGTTTGATCCGGTATCCAGCTTTATAGGAAATGCCAGTTTTACTTACACAGTAACAGATAATAACGGCACACCACTTACGAGTAGTCCTGCCACCTATACAATCCCTGTGGTGAATAATCCGCCGGTAGCAAACCCAAGCAGTGTGAGTCCTATTCTGAATACAATCACTACGCCTACCTTGTTACCTCCTTTGTCTGGAAATGATGCCGACGGAACTGTTGTGAGCTATAATATTACTTCAGTGCCTTTAGCTGCAGACGGAACATTGAAATATTGCGCTACAGCACCGGCTGCATGTACGCCCGCTACCTTAACAACCATCAGCGGACCCTTGTCTGGTTTGACTCCCGACCAGGCAAAAACGATAAATTTTATACCGAACAGTAGTTTTACCGGAGATTACATTTTTAATTTTACCACGGTAGATAATAATGGATTAGTCAGTCTTCCTGCTGCAGTTACCATTCCTGTTGTAGCCATTTACCCGACCAATGTCGGAGAGCCTCCTGTTGCCTACAGCTTCAATGCAGCGGCTATCAACAGTCTGTCTACAGCAAGTCTTTCAACCGCCTTAACGGGTACTGATCCCGACGGAACTGTCGTTACCTATACTGTCACCAGTATTCCTGCTGCAAGTCATGGTGGAGTGTCCTATTGTGTTACACCTGGTCTTGGTTGCGCTACCTCTCCTGTTACTGCTGGTCTGGTATTGACTCCTGCTCAGGCTGCTACTTTAGTGTTCACTCCCGATGTAAATTTCACGGGTATTGCTACCTTCAACTATATCAATACAGATAACAGCGGCAATACCAGCAATACCGCAACAGTTACGATTCCTGTAAATAATAATCCTCCTGTTGCGAGCAATATCAACAATACGGCAATCAGCCGTTCTTCCCCTGCAGTAACCCTGAATCCGCTGGCATCAACAGATGGCGATGGAACTGTGGTAAGTTACAAAATACTTACAGTGCCAACATCTGAACAGGGAACGCTGAGGCTTTGTACCACACCTCCGGCTACGGGTTGTACAGATGTTACACCGGGTCAGGTTATCCAGCCTGCAGATATCGGTAAACTAAGCTTTACGCCAAATGCATACGCACAGACACCTGTTGTTGGTTTCCTTTATTCAACAATGGACAACAGTGGCAACCTCAGCAATATAGCCGCCGTAAATGTTCCACTTATGGATGCCTTCCCGCTACCTATGGATCTGATCAGTTTCACGGCAACGAAACAAAATATCAATGCCCTGATCGCATGGAAAATCGGAGTAGAAGAGGCAGGCGATATTTATACTTTGGAGCATAGCCCGAATGCAAGCAACTGGAAAACGATTAATGTTCAGAACGCAAAGAATACAAGCAGTGTAAATCACCTTTACGACTTCCTGCATCTGAATGTACCTTCCGGTAATAACTTCTACCGTTTGAAAATGGAAACTGTAGCAAATTCTGTATCCTACAGTCCGGTTCGTATGCTCAATTTTGATGGGACTGCTGCCCCTGGTGTGTTCATTCAACCCAACCCTGTTGCAGACAAATTGTACCTCAGCTCTTCTGACGGATCCGTAATCAGTAAAGTGGTTATTCGCGATCTGAGCGGCAGAAAAATCAATGAATACAAGGGATTGAACTCCGGTTCGTTTATTGATATGTCATCGCTGAATGCAGGACTTTATATTATCAATGTCACCGACAATAATGGTAAAGAAGAAATCTTCAAAGTGACGAAAAGCAAGTAATCGATTTTGAATACAAAAAAGAGAGGCCGGAAATTTTTCCGGCCTCTCTTTTCATTTCAACTAAACCGCGGATTACAGGTAGCAACGACCATAGGTATAGCTCAATATTTATCTATTTGATTACTAAATCAGCCTCAACAAGTATTTTCGGTGGGTATTTTTAATCCATTCTGAAATAGTACAATTTATTTTTTTCGAAAAATCGTGGAAATTGCCTTAACTACTTATTGTGTTCCGGTATTATGTTTATGGCGAAACAAATCCACCTAAATACATAAAATAAAAACCTAAGTATTAAACATATTTATGTTGATAAAAGTGCAACTGTAATATTGTTTATTACATTTGTTGCAACAACAAGAAAATAAGATTATAGCGTTTCGCTATACAAGATGCCGCTCGTTCAAAGTTTCGAAAAATTGCTCGCGGACAATGTATATGCTAAACGCCCGCACCATAGTAGTGTGGGTGTTTGCTGTACTTGTGAGCAAGGTCTTCGAAACACCTGAACGAGCAAGATTACAGACAAAGCCCACGCTACTTTTTTTTAGCTGATGGGTATTTATTCACCTTTAGAACCACTGTTATCAACTGTTGGATTATGCTATTGAAAGTTCATTTAGTCATTTTAATTAATTAAACAATGAAAGCTAAAATTCTATTTACTGCATTTATGGGATTATGCTTACAGTCCGTTTCTGCTCAGTTTCATGACGGAGTCGACTGGAAGTTTGGAGGCGGAGGCTTCGCAAGGGTAGTATTCCCTCCGGCGCCTTTATTTCAAGCATTTACAAATGGGGTAATTCAAACTGACCGCAAAATAATCGGTGTGAGTGACCGGAACATTGCTCGACTTGACTCGAACGGAACGATTGACCTAACTTTTGGCGCCAAAGGTTACTTTGCTGATACACTATATCATGCCGACGGAAGCATTTTAAACAAATCAGCAGGAGATATTACATTCTCTGGGATTGAGGGTCTGGCTGACGGAAAAATACTTATAAGCGGTTTTGCCCGCACGGATGGCCCTTTATTATTATTTCGTTTATTGCCCGACGGACACCTGGATAAGAGTTTTGGCAAAGCCGGCATTATTTGCAACGATACCTTCGGTATGGTAAGAGGCCTGGCTGCTGCGGTTCAGGCAGACAATAAAATTGTTGTCCTCGGCATGAGCTATGATTCCCTTCAGGTTTTGGTGCGTTATTATGCCGATGGCAGTATAGACAGCAGTTTCGGTACCAATGGCAAAGTGCTCAATTCTCTGGTGTCAATGAGCAGGAAAACCGACCTTGAATTATTACCGGACGGGCGCATGCTTGCTTTAGGAAAAAATTTCAATGTAGCACGCTATATGCCTGATGGCAGTACGGACACCAGTTTCAATCATAGCGGTATCGGCTTTGTCATTCCCGATACAGCCGCTACCTTCAGCAGAGCGATGGCGGTAGCTGCTGATGGTAAAATATGGATAGGAGGATCCAATGAATTCCGGACTCCCGGACCTTTTACAGTGGGCAGGCTTAATACAAATGGAACAGCTGATAGCAGCCTTGATAGTGATGGTATCATAAATTATCCATGGAAGGTAGGAGGGGACAATAAATGCTCCGATATACTTCCTTTGCCCGATGGTAAAATACTATTGGGTGGCTCTACCGGTAATCCATTCGATGGCACTGACAATTTTGCCTTACTGCGTGTAAAAGCGGATGGCACTATTGACAGTAGTTTTGGTGAATATGGGCGATTGATTACCTCCGTTAATTTCAGCGGCGAAATGACTGCATTTATTGAGAAATTATTGCTTCAGCAGGATGGAAAAATACTTGCATTTGGCTTTTCAGCAATTTCGAGTGAATCCTATGGAACTATAGGTCGCTATTATGCAAACGGAGACTTAATTGATGTGAGCATTGACGAATTACTTTCTTCTAATAATAAAATCTCCGTCTATCCCAATCCTGCAAATTCCAAAGTGTATTATAATCTGCCGGGCAACATGCAGGCAGCGCAGCTAAGCCTCCTCAATATGCAGGGGCAAATGATGCTGCACACCAATCAACCGAAGCAAAATGAAATAGAGACCGGCAACCTGCCCAATGGCTGCTATATCCTCCGCATCCGGTCTGGCACTGCGGTGTTCACCCAGAAATTGGTCATTTTTCACTAAATAAAAATAGAAACTTTATGAACAAGAGCCCACCTGCCCACAGCGAAAATCATTATATTACACTTAAAATCATCAGGAGATGAAGGCTAAAATTACACTCATCGCATTATTGCTGCTGCTTTCGCAGCTATCTATCGCACAATACCAGGAAGGATTAGATCCGTCGTTTGGAGCAAAAGGCATTTCTCTTTTTAGCGAAAGCTATGTAAAGGAGTCTGGGTTTTACTTCGGAGCCATTCAGCCGGACGGAAAAATAGTTGCTTTTACATTGGGAGACATTATCCGTTTGAATAATGACGGGACTGTTGATAAAAGTTTTGGCAAGGATGGTTTCCTCACACCGGCACTGGAGTACGAAGATGGAACGCCGATTACTAACATGAATATATCCTGGGCGTCAGTGCAAAATGACGGAAAGTTGATTTTTGATGGATATGATGCAGACCTGAATAAGTCATTTCTTTTTCGCACTAATTATGATGGAAGTATAGACATGACCTTTGGCAAAAAAGGAAAAACAACTGACCCGGCAGGAGGAGTAATCCCGTATGTGCAGCCTGATGGAAAAATAGTCGCAATTACATATGCGCCTTCTTCTACTCAGAAATTAGTCCGCTATCATTCCAACGGAGTTACCGATTCCAGTTTTGGGATAAATGGGGTTGTATTGCAGGCTGGGTTGGAAATTAAAACTGATGGTATAGAAGTAATGGCCGATGGTAGAATCGTTACCTTGCTGGACGATTTCGGTGCCGCACGCTACCTGCCCGATGGCAGGCCAGACAGCAGTTTTAATCATGTCGGTCATAATTACATTTTCGACAACAGTTTGGGTGGTCCACTCTCTACATCCCTGGCCGTATGTCCTGATGGCAAAGTTTGGGTAGCAGGTTTTCCAATATTCGGCTCCCCAACACCTTTTATCTTAGGCCGTCTTAAAGCCGACGGTAATGTAGACAGTAGTTTTAATGGAATTGGTTATAAAGAGTATGCTCATACTGCCGGCGACCAGAATAAATGCCGCGACATATTATTGCAGCCCGATGGTAAGGTAATATTGGCGGGAAAAGTATTTAATGCCTCTACCAATCAATATAACTTCGGATTGATACGAATTCATCCTGATGGAAGAGAGGACAGTACTTTTGGCATTGATGGAAGATTAATGACACAAACAAGCGAAACAGATGGGTCATATAAGTATGATGATTTAAGTAAGCTATTGCTACAGACAGATCAGAAAATACTAGGACTTGGCACAAGCTTCGACAAGGAAATTAAATCTTCTATTGTGCGTTACTATAGTAACGGTAAAACTTCCATCACAGAAATCCCCAAGTCAGATCAAAGTGTTTCCATCTACCCCAATCCTACGGATTCCAAAGTGTATTATAAATTGCCCTACAACCAAAAAGCAGAACAGCTGAGCCTCCTCAATATGCAGGGGCAACTAATGCTGCACACCAATCAACCGAAGCAAAATGAAATAGAGACCGGCAGCCTGCCCAATGGCTGCTATATCCTCCGCATCCGGTCTGGCACTGCGGTGTTCACCCAAAAATTGTGTAAGTATCCCTAAAAATCGGACAGTTTAAAATTAGAGAGAAATTATTAATTTTAAACTAGTGGATATGAAAAAGACACGATTTACAGAGACGCAAATTGTCTCAATTTTAAAGCAACAGGAAGCA
>JBAZUJ010000004.1:0-288712 GCA_041661485.1 Chitinophagaceae bacterium | reverse complement strand
CTTCCCAGGAAGCAAAAGAAGTGGATCTGAGTAAATTTGCAGATGGCATCTACCTGTTTACCATCAGCGACAAGGAAGGCAACGAGTTGATCAAACAACAACGTGTTACCAAAGTCTCTGAAAAATAGACAAGGCCAGATTAATTCAATAATAGTACAAACGGCGGCCATTTCTGGTCGCCGTTTGTGTTTTTAAAATATATGAATTAAAAGATTGGAATTTAACAATCATTTCTTATCTTGCAAGTTGCATCTTGTGCGTATATTATATTATTTCCGACACCTACCCTGAAAAAAATAATCGTATGAAAAAAGTATTTACCCCCATTTTATTATTCTCACTACTGATAAGTTTGAGCTCGCAGGCAATAAAAGCCCCTAGAACAATCAACATTCCTACCGGACCATTTCCAAATATGAAGGCAGTCATTGATAGCCTTAACCAGTATGGTGTTGAGCCTACTGGTCCCGGAAATATTGTTGTTAATTTTCCGGCTACTTGGTACGAAATTGCACCTCCCGGAGGCTATGTGTTAGGCAATGCAACCTTTAATTCAACATATACCTTAGCAAATGGAGTTGTTTTTAACGGAGGCGGGAATACGCAGTTTATTGCAAACACGGGAAGTGGTGCACATGATGCCATTTTTACTTTTAATGGTGTTGATAATATAACACTGGACAAACTTAGGTTCCGCGATACATCAACTAATACCACTGTTACTTCAATGATGGAACATGGTGTTTCTTTTGTGAAATTGATATCAAATGATGGATGCAAAAATGACATCGTAAGAAATTGCAACATCACGCTAAACAACACTAACACAACAGCTGCTGCAGGTGTTTCCCATTATGGAGCAGCCGGTGTTTTTATTGGGAATTGCAACAGCTCATCGACTGTAGCACTCGCGCCTCCTACAATCGGAACTACTGATGGTGCACACGAAGGTCTTATTATTGACGGAGATTCAATACAAAATGTCAATCATGGCGTTTGGGCTTATGGCACAGGTGTTGTAATTGATGGCACCAACGTGAATGATTTGAATATTTATATCTGGAATAATGTTATCAGCAATTTTACACACAATGGTGTATTCATGGCATTTTTTAATAATGACCAGGTAAGAGGAAACAGGATGAGTAATATGTGGATGAATGGTTCTGCAACACTTTTCAGTATAAATGGTATTGTTTATACAAGTAGTATCGTTACGGCAACAAATAACAGCTGGACCTGTGAGAAAAACTTTATCGAACTTACTACAGGAGGAACGGGACAGATTGCAGCGACAGGGATAGCGTCTCAAATTTTTGGAACAGGTTCAACAACTATAAGTGAAGACACAGTAAAGCTTGGCGCAGCCGGCACTGAGGCGCAGATGGTTGGGATATGGCAAAGAAATAAGAATGGTACATCCTTGATTGATAAAAATGTTATTTCCGATTTTGGTATAATTTCAACAGGAAATACAACGCTTAATATTTTTGGGATCTATAATGGTCAGACAAGTTCTGCAACAGGAAACCTGCCTGCTTATCCTACCTCATCTACCATTACGAACAATCGAATTGAACGATTTAATATCATCAGTGCCGGTGCATTAGCAGGTTGCCTCGATATGAATGTAGTGAGTGCAGTCCCTGCGATATTTAAAAACAATCTGATTTCTGACATAGCAAATATTGGCAGTGCAACTTCTGCTTTTGTAAAAGGTTACCAATACAGAGGAACTTTTAATCCTGTGGCTCCGGCTACTTTGAATCTGACTTGTACAGGCAACAGGCTTTTTAACCTGAATACTCAATTTAATGCAACCCCGGTGATTGGTATCGATCCGGGAACAACCGGAACAAGCGCTCAATTGATTGCAGACCTTAGTTCAAACCGTTTTGAAAACCTTACAGCAGGTTCTGGTAGCATTACTGCAATGCTGTTGGATAACATGAAGTCTGTGATAATGAATAACGATACCTTTTTAAATCTTACAGGAAAAGGAGATATCACTGCTGTGAGGTCTGGTTTTACCGGACCGGGTGTTGTATCAATTTCTTTAACTAACAACCTGATTGATTCTTTGGCATCTTCCGGAACAAATAGTGTAGTGGCGGGAATCAGCACTACTACCGGGACATCTAATCCTCTTACCACTTTTAATTTTGCAAATAGTGTTATTCGTCGTATCGGTTCAACCGGAACAAATGGTTTGGCTCACGGTTTAATTAATGCAGGCGCCAACTCTACGTATAATATTGTAAACAATTTTATTTCTGATGTACTTGCCGGTTCAAATACTGCAGCATATAGTTCTTCTTTTGGTTTAAACCTGGCTACGAGCGGTACTACCAATGTAATTTTCAATACAATCAACCTTAACAGTAACGCTGTTGTTGGTGGATTTGGTGCTACAGGGCTTTTATTTAATCCTTCGGCCACAAATACTATTCAGAATAATATTGTTCGTGTTAATGTAACTGCTGGTGGAGCGAATAACGTATCTGCGATTCGTGCAAATAATGGTTCTGCAAAAGCACCACCAACAACATCTGCATTCGCAGCAGCCAGCAATATTTATTTCTCGCCAATAGGTTCCAATAACTATTTGTATGTTATGGGAACGACCAATAGCAGTTTAGTAAACGGATACCATCAAAGTGGTCTTAGCCAGGATGCGACAAAGAATATTGTCAACGATACCTTCTTTAATACAAAATGTGACATAAGCAGCTACCACAAATTTATGCAAACTGGTGCTCCAACACGCGAAAAGAAAACTTCAACTGAAGATAACCTCACCGGCGCTGCTGGTATTTTTACCCCAACCGGTATCACATATGCAGAGGCAGCAGCTTTAGACGGGCCAGTTGGTGTGGACTTTATTCTTTCTGCAAGGCCGGTTGCTGCATCAGATATCGGTGCATTAGAGTTTAATGGAACTCTAATTCCTCTGATGGATATTAAAATTACTTCCAGTACCGGTTTCGACACTGCATGTACATTTAATCTTCCTACACTTAAAGCAACTATTCCTTCTTACTTTAATAGAGTTTCCTACAAGTGGTACAGGGATACCACAAAATTAATAACATCCGACACCGCAACAACTATTCTTGTTTCACCGGTCACTGCTGATTATACAGTACGTGTCTATGATTCAGTAACCGGTTGTACAGATACTTCTTCAAAATTCAGAATGACCATCGTTCCTCCTCCTCCGGCAATGATTACGTATTATGATTCTCTTACTTTCTGTGAATCAAGTGCAATCGTTGTTCAGGCCAATAAAGGGTATGGTTATACTTACCGCTGGTTCCGCAACAGTACATTGTTGGCTGCAGAAACCGACGATCATCTGGTGATAGATAAATCAGGGGATTATAACCTGGAAGTAAACACGATTTTAGGTTGTCCGACAACATCTACATCTATAAGGGTGAAAGTTTATCCACTTCCTACACCAACGGTTACTTATGCTGGTCCAAGGTTGCTTGAAACACAGAAATATTATACTTACCAATGGTATAAAAATAATGTGAAGATTAACGATTCAGACGCGTTGGGTAAAAAGTATTATATTATGAGTGATGGTGCTTATTCTGTTGAGGTAACAGATAGTAATGGTTGTACCTCAAAATCTGATGTATTCCTTTACAGTTTAGGTATTAATGACAACCAAATCTCTGCAAACATCAAAATTTATCCAAATCCTGCCAGCGATAAATTGCATATCGAAAGCCCGGTTTTGCTGAACGCAAGTCTGACGGATCTCAGCGGGCGTGTAATTGTAAGCCAAACAGATGTGAAAGATATTGATGTTGCAGCTTTGGCAAATGGAATGTATTTGTTGAATTTGACAGACAGTGAAGGGAAATTAATCCACGTCGAAAAAATAAATAAGGTCAAATAATTCAGGTTTATTAGATAGTTCAAAATGGCCGTAACCACAAAAAGGTTACGGCCATTTTCTTAGAGACTCATTTATTTTTTTGTGTAAAAACTATTTTGTATAGAATAATTCCTTACCTTTGCAGTCCCAAAAACGTGTCCGGCTATTCTTTTTCGGAAGGATACCCGCAGTTGCTGCCGGACGGTGAGGGGATATTTCTTAACAACATAAAATTTTTTATGGCAACAAACAACCTGCAGAGCTATGAGCTGATGGTTATCTTCACACCGGTATTGGCAGAAGATGATTTTAAAGCTGCTCAAAAAAAGTTTTCGGACTTGATTAAAGAACATGGTGGCGAAATGACGCACCAAAACCCTTGGGGATTGCGCTCTTTGGCCTATCCTATTGAGAAAAAAACAACCGGTTTGTACTGGGTTTCAGAATTTGAAGCACCAACTGACCTGATTGCAAAACTCGAACTCCAAATGAACCGTGACGAAAACGTAATGCGTCATATGGTGAACAAACTGGACAAGCATGCCGTGGCTTACAACCTCAGAAAACGTAACAAACACACTGCGGAAGTAGTAGCATCTTAAATCATTTCTTTAAAACTATTTTTACAAAATGGCTAAGCAAAACGATATTAAATACCTCACATCTACACGAGTAGAAAAACGTGCAAAGAAATATTGCCGTTTCAAAAAACTCGGTATCAAATATGTAGATTATAAAGACGCAGAATTCCTGAAAAAATTTGTGAACGACCAAGGTAAAATGTTGCCTCGCCGTATCACCGGAAACTCTCTTAAATTTCAGCGCAAAGTAGCGCACGCTGTTAAAAAGGCTCGCCAGATGGCGCTTTTGCCTTATGTTACTGACCTTTTAAAATAAGAAATTGTAATGCAAATCATACTTATAAAAGACGTAGATAATTTAGGCGGAGCGAATGAGCTTGTAGAAGTTCGTCCGGGATACGCCCGCAACTTTTTGATCCCTCAAAAATTTGCAATCGAAGCGAGCAGCAGCAACAAAAAAGTGTTGGACGAGCGCCGCAAACAAATTGAAAAGAAAGAAGCTAAACTTTTGGCTGAAATAGCAAAAGTTTCAGAAGCATTGAAAGCATCTCCAGTGAAATTGGGTGCAAAAATCGGTGTTAGCGGTAAAATCTTCGGTTCTGTTACAGCAATCCAATTGGCACGCGCTATCCGCGAACAAAAAGGTTATGAAATTGACCGTCGCCGCATCAGCATCATCGATGAGGTGAAAGAAGCAGGTACTTATAAAGCTCAAATCGATTTCGGTAAAGAAAATTTATTGGAACTTGAGTTTGAAGTTATAGCTGAATAATATTTCACAATAAATCATTAAGGCTCTTTTGCATGCAAATGCAAAAGAGCTTTTTTTGTTTTTTCTGTTGGAATGAAGTAATAAATTGCTTATTTTTGATAGATAAATTTTTTCCAATAAATGTCCAAATACATGTCTCTGATCCGCTTTATTTCTGCTCTTTTACTTTGCACCTGCATAGCAAAAGGAAGCTTGGCACAAGGCCTGAAGGTAGACGAAAGTGCTCCTGTAAAAAATCTCAAAGTAATCAGTGAAGAAAGTGACGGGAAAGGTCATATTACCCGTATTGTACAATACTCCAAAGGGAATATCAGAATCACGGAAACAATTTTTATTACCAAAGCGCCGGTATTCAGGGAGTTGACAACACCCATTCGTCCGGATACATTGATCAAAAATCTGTTGGAAATTGTAGTTAGCAAATCGAGTTATAGAGTTGGTCTGTATTATCGCAATAAATTAATCAGATCCTATAAGGCTGTTTTTGGCCCCAATCCCAAAATGAATAAAATCATGGAAGGAGACCGCAATACGCCGGAAGGAAAATTTACCATTACCCATAAAAATCCGGGTTCGAAGTATACCAAATTTATGGGCCTTAGCTACCCCAACGATTCGGCTTTTTGCAGATTCAATAAACTGAAAGCTGCCGGTAAAATTCCGCCAACAGCCCGCATCGGCGGTGATGTTGGTATCCATGGTATCTGGAAAGGTGGAGATGATATGATTGAACTGGGTGTCGGCTGGACCGATGGTTGTGTTGCATTGAAGAATAAAGACATTGAAGAACTGTTCTCGCTGGTAGGCATCGGTACTAAAGTGACGATAAAACGCTAGCCTTTCCTTTGTCAGGAATATTATGAAACTTAATGAAGAGGATCCATCAGTTTTTACAAAAAAGAAGGTATGAATTTTTACTCTTCGCCTTGCTGATGCATTTATATAATGCGGTCTTCTTTGTAGAATTCGATTTGTATACAGTTTGGGTCTGGCCATTAAATATGCTCCTGCTTGGTATTTCCAGCTACGGCATTTTTGCCGAAAGAAGTATTTATCTCCGATGGATTAAAAATACTTTATTCGTTGCCGTAATGTTCAGCACACTGTTGGCGGTTTTGGTCCGGCATCCCACGGAGGCCACAATGACAGTATTGAATATTGTTTACATCATTTTTTACATCCTCATTTTTATTGAAGTACTCCGTTTTCTTACACGACCGGGTTATATCAATACCGATCTTATTGTTGCAGCTATCTGCGGATATTTGCTATTGATAGAGATTGGTGTGTTTTCAATGCAATATATTTATTACATTATTCCTCACTCCTTCAGAGGTATAAGCACAGCTAACAATACACTCGTTTTTACCGACATGGTATATTTCTGTACAATAACGATTACCAGTATTGGTTTTGGAGATATTACCCCCACGCATCATCTCAGCAAGTCACTAACTGGTCTTCTCGCTATTTTTGGACAGTTTTATCAGGTAGTGCTGGTTGGTATTATTATCAGTAAATATACTTCCGGTTCGCAAAAGGAGAATAACGAAAACTAGTTTTATGCACGCAGGCAAACGATTTACATTAAAGCAGGTAGTTTACTGGACCAGGCGGGATATTTATCTGCTCGCTGTTATTTCAATTATTCCAACTGCACTTTATTATTTCCTGGATTGGAAATGGCTTGTCATTCCCTGGGTGGCCATCGGGCTTGTGGGTACGGCAGCAGCTTTTATTGTTGGTTTTAAAAATACCCAAACTTATAACAGACTTTGGGATGCACGCCAGATATGGGGTTCGATTATCAACAGTAGCCGTGCTTTGGGTATTATGGCCAGAGATTTCATGCCATCAGAGCCTGGTGAAGCAAAGAAGATAATCTACAGACATATTGCCTGGATAACAGCTTTGCGTTACCAGATGCGGGAACCTCGAGCCTGGGAAAATATGGATCTTATCAGCAATGTAGAGTTCAAAAGTTTTTATGCTATTCCGGAACATGAAACAAAACTGGAAGCGGAATTGACAAAGTATATTCCTGCAGAGGAAATGGATTATGTGTTGAGCAAAAAGAATCGCGCCACTCAGCTAATTGCTGTTCAATCCAGAGAATTGCGCCGCCTGAAGGATTCGGGGAAAATGACCGAATTTGAATTTCTGGAATTCGAGAAACTTTTAGCCACACTTTACGAGCATCAGGGCAGGTCTGAAAGGATTAAAAACTTCCCTTACCCGCGACAGTTTGCTACTATTAACCAAATGTTTATTCGATTGTTTATGTGCATGCTGCCTTTTGGTATTTTACAGGAATTCAGTAAGATGTCAAAGGAAATTGGCGATTCGTTTATTTGGCTTACAGTACCATGTTCACTGATCGTAAGCTGGGTTTTTTATATTATGGAGCGTATTGGCGATGCTACCGAAAATCCGTTTCAGGGCGGGCCGAATGATGTGCCAATTTCCAATATCAGCCGGACGATAGAAATAGACCTTCGGGAAATGCTGGACGAAAAAGATTTGCCTCCAGCCATCACGGCAGTTAATGATATTTTGATGTAAATTTTTTTAAATCTACTTTATGAGAAAAAGAGAAAAGCTTGCTATTATTCATAAGTTTTATCCCAATGCCATTTCTACTATCGACAGTGTAAATCGTTTGATAGATTATGTGGAAGACAAACTGGATATAGAACCAGCCATGGTTATGTTGGCTGATAGTATTTGCAGTGACGATGTCAACAGTATTCAATATCCGGCACGTGCGCAGGAGTTTCTGGGGCCTTTCAAAATGGGTGGACTGGATGGATTTCCTTTTACCGGGCTCACCGGAATGGGGGCTTTTGCCAGTCACGTACCCGATGAAGGAGCGGTAATGATTTATTACGGTCCTCATATCGGAATTTCAAAAGAGGGTACCCTTGGTGAAATTCAACGTTATGGACAACAGGCGCATACAGGATGTTGTGGTGCCGCCAGAGGTGCATTGAGTAAATTGCAGCACAATGAAATTGTGGAAGGACAGGTGACGGATATCGATTATCAGATGAATACGATTGAACAGATTTTATTCAAACAAAAAGACAGGATTTTAAATGCGCCCAACCAGCTTTTTGAAGCTACAGAAGTTATTTATGAGGCTATTGATGAAAGGATTAATGACCTGGTAGCTAAAACAAAATATAATTGTAAGTACCTCATCCTCGTGGGTACCATCCACATCAATAGTGACTCTGATATGGGATCGTTCACCTCCACCAAAAGATTTGATGTCATAAAGCTGGATAGCAATACAAGGGAATGTAAGCTAAGCGAAATGGGCCTGAAGAGTATTCCGCAGGAAAAGAACGTAAGCATCACAACATAAAATTGAAACCTTCTTTGACTAGAAGGTTTTTTTATGTTTTTGTCAACAAAAAATTGCTTTTACCGGATAGAAAGATAAACTGGCAGACATTATGAGGAAACTTGCCCTCACAGGTTTACCTTTGCGCAGGATTCTGCCACTTAATGGCGTAAACTAAATAAAATGGAAGAAACGAAAAGACAAAAACAGGTGGGCAAATTATTGCAAGCCGAACTAAGCGATATATTTCAACGTACAGGACTTAATGTGGTGCAGGGCGGAATGCTTTCCATCTCTAAAGTGACCATGACTCCCGATCTCATAGAAGCGCGTGTTTATTTATCCTTATTTCAGATTCCCGACGGGCAAAAATTATTGCACGACATCAAAGAACGTAACTGGGAGTATCGCAAAATGCTGGGCGAACGCGTACGTAATCAGCTTCGCCGTGTGCCTTATTTAGAGTTTTTTCTGGACGATACCCTTGATTATGTTTTCAAGATGGAAGAGGTGTTTAAAAAAATAAACGAAGAAAAAGAAGCAAAAAACAAACCCGGCGAAGAAGCGTAGAATAAAAGGATGAACAAAACCCTGATTGCACAATTGGCACTCCGCTACCTGCGGGGCAAAGGTACAGCAAACGCTGTGCCTGTTTTGTCACGTATCAGTATGGTGGCCATTGCGGTGAGCAGTTGCGCAATGATTATCCTGTTTTCGGTGTTCAACGGTTTTGGCGACCTGGTCGATAATTTGTACAAAGCATTTTATCCCGAAATAAAAATCAGCGCTGCGAAGGGAAAATTCTTTACGCCTGAGAAAAGAATCATGGAAATAATTGCCCAATCGGAGGCGGTAGAAACAAGTGCATTTGTGCTGGAAGATAATGTACTGGTCAACACCGAAGATGGAGAAACGATTCCCGTAACGCTTAAAGGTATCGGTAAGGATTATTTTAAAGTCAATGAAGTAAAACCACACGTTACCAAAGGGGTAGACAGTGTGATAGAACAGCCTGTTCCCACAGCTATTCTGGGTCAGCATATTGCTGCGACATTAGGTGTGGATGTAGATAATGTTTTTGCCCGGATGATGGTGTATTATCCCAATGGTGCGGCAGAGGCCGGAAGCCTGAATCCGACAGATGCATTCCAGTCAATGGTATTGAAACCCGATGGCAGCTTTTTTGTACAGGAAGAATTTGATACCAAATATATTTTGGCTCCATTGAGCAATGTGCAGGAACTGATGCGGCAACAGGGAAATGTTTCCTCTATCGAAATCAAACTGAAGCCCGGATTTTCTTCTGAAAATCTGAAAGAAAAATTACAACAAAAGCTTGGCCCGGACTTTGTAGTAGCTACGCGATACGAACAAAATAAAGCCGTGTATATGGTTATGCGGTCTGAAAAATGGGCAGGATATGCCATCCTGCTTTTTGTATTGCTGATAGCTTCATTCAATATGGTGAGCGCACTGTCATTGCTGGTGCTGGAAAAACAAAAGGATATGGGAATCATGCGTACGATGGGCATTTTGCCTTCTGCGCTTAGTAAAGTGATATTATTGGAAGGTGTGTTGTGGGCGCTTGTTGGTGGTGGTATAGGTTTAGGTCTGGGATTAATTTTATGTTGGGCGCAGGTACAATTTAAATTACTGAAGATACCGGGAGCATTTATCATAGATGCTTATCCGGTAGCCGTTATCTGGAGCGACGTTCTGGTTGTTCTGCTTACGGTTTCGGCAGTTGGTTTTCTGGCAGCCATCTATCCGGCCAGGCGTGCTGCCCGCCAGAAACTCCATGAAATAATGGCTGGTAAATAGCTTTTGTTTTTTTGCAATGAAGCACTTACTTTTGCCTCCCTCAAGCGGCGATGGCGAAACTGGTAGACGCACTACCTTGAGGTGGTAGCGCCTGTAACCGGGCGTGGGAGTTCGAATCTCCTTTGCCGCACATTTTTTATCCCGACAAGATTTATTTCTTGCCGGGATTTTTGTTTTTCCGGGGTGAAAGCTCTTATAAGGGCAATATTTATCTTTGCTTTCTTATTTATCGAATATTTTCAATGCAATCACACCCAAAATTAAAAATAGAATTATCAGCCACAGATAAAGCTATTGAAGTTTCAGGCTACATTCTCTTGGTATTGATGTGGGCTTTGCCATTGTTTTATTATTCCCGTTTGCCCGAAATCATTCCAATTCATTTCAATGCTGCAGGGAAAGTAGACGGTTATGGAATTAAAGCGACTATTTTTTTGTTGCCGGCCATTGGTTCAGCTTTATTTGCCGGCTTGAAAATACTAAACCGCTTTCCACATATTCATAATTATGCAGTAAAAATTACCACTGAAAATGCCCTGAAACAATACACAAATTCCACCCGCTTGGTGAGGCTGATAAACACTGTGGTCCTGCTCGTTTTTGCAATAATTGTATTCGAAATAATTCAAACGGCTTCAGGTAAATCTTCGACACTCGGTATCTGGTTCCTGCCTTTCACTCTTTTGCTGATTCTTGTTCCGGTAACCTTTTTTACCGTTAAATCCTTTTCTCTGAACAGAGATAAATAAACCTTGGCTCAAAAAACCTATTTTTGGATTATACCACCTGGAATTAATTTTGAAAAAAATACTAATCATTGAAGATGATGCACATGTAAACGCCTTCGTCAAAAAAGGGCTCATGGAAGAGCTGTACGTTGTTGAGTCTGCCTTTACCGGAGAGGAAGGCCTGGCAATGGTCATGCAGCAAAGTTTCGATTTGATTATAATTGATATTATGTTGCCGGGCATCAGTGGCCTTGAGGTTTGTTCCCGCATTCGCGAAAAATCTGACATGCCGGTTTTAATACTGACCGCTTTGGGAACTGCAGAAAATGTTGCTTTAGGTTTGAATACCGGTGCTGACGATTATCTCGTTAAGCCATTCAAGTTTATTGAGCTTATCGCCCGGATAAAATCATTGCTGCGTCGTACAGAAAAACAAGAGACTACAC
The DNA here is from genome assembly GCA_041661485.1 of Chitinophagaceae bacterium. Classification (GTDB taxonomy): domain Bacteria; phylum Bacteroidota; class Bacteroidia; order Chitinophagales; family Chitinophagaceae; genus Rurimicrobium. The sequence continues at coordinate 277,129 of JBAZUJ010000004.1, read as the reverse complement.
AGGCGGAGCTCTTTACTTTCGAAGGTTTGGTGGTAAACGATGAACGCAAAAGTGTAAGCTTGAATAATAAACCAATTTCGCTCACCTCTACCGAATATCGATTGTTGCTGATGTTTATTCGCAATTCAAAGCGGGTATTGTCGCGTGTAGATATTTTGCAGGAAGTGTGGGGTGTGGATTTTAATATGGGAACCAACGTCGTTGATGTATATGTGAATTATCTGCGCAAGAAACTGGATGCTGCGGGTGGAAATAAAATGATTCATACCGTAACCGGAATGGGCTACGTGCTTAAAAATGAATAAATGAAAACACGCTACAGGATCACCTTAATGCTTAGTTCCATTATTTTGGGAATCATCATGGTTTTCAGCCTTTTTCTGTACACTTTTGTTTCTAATTATGCGTTCACAGATTTTTATAAGCGCCTGGAAACCCGCTCCAATTCTACTGCACGCATTGCCCTGGATCCGGAAAATAAACACCTGGAAGATTTTAAAAATGAATACCTGGTTAAACTACCGGAAGAGCGTAATTACATTATCCCTGTCACAGCGCCGATGGATTTTGATTTATTGGCCCGGCAGAATAAATTGAACGAACAATTACTGATCAAAACCTGGAACATGGGTGTTGGTACATTCCGAAATAAGAATGTTTTGTTTTGCGGGGTTCGTTTCAAGGCTAAAAACGGGAATGATTATATTGTCATTACTTCGGCTAAAAATTATTATTTTGATGAACTCATGAATTATCTTTTCAATCTCCTGATTGTATTGGTTATGGCCTCTACAGTGCTGATTGTTTTTGCTTCATATTGGGTATACAAGCGTCTGATAAATCCGGTAAAACAAATTGCAGGCAAGGTAAATCAGATCAGTTCCGAAAATCTGAATATCCGTTTGCAGGGTTCTGTAAATGACGACGAGCTGGGAGAATTGGTTAAAACGATGAATGGGATGCTGGATCGGCTGGAGACGAGCTTTGAAACCCAAAATAATTTTATCAGCAATGCTTCTCACGAACTCAATACACCGCTTACCTCCATCATCGGGGAAGCCGATGTTGCACTGGCCAGAGAGCGCTCTGCGGATGAATATAAAGAGACGCTGAAAAGCATATTAGGCGAAGCCGAAAAACTGGATAAGAAAACCAAAGCATTGTTGTATCTGGCACAAACAGGTTTCAACGGCAAAGCGATGAAATTTGATAAGGTGCGTGTGGACCAGCTAATCTTTGATGTGCAGGAAACCGTAAACCGTATCAGCCCGCAAAACAAACTGGAAATCGATTTTTCAACATTCCCTGACAGTCCGGAGAAGCTGAAAGTGAAGGGCAACGAGCAATTGTTGCACCTTGCGCTTTCCAATATAATACTGAACGCTTGCAAATATTCGCACAATAAGCCTGTGAAAGTGAGCCTGATGCACAATCGCCAAACGATTACCATTATGGTAAAAGATTGGGGAATCGGCATCCCTAAAAATGAAATCCAACATATTTACGATCCTTTTTTCCGCGCATCCAATACAGCCAATTTTGAAGGATATGGAATCGGACTGCCGCTCACCCGGAATATTATTAAGATGCATAACGGCCAACTTTTTGTAGCATCAGAAGAAAATGGCGGCACCCTTGTAGAAATAAAACTGCCCGTGGGGAATTTTACGCTTTAACCCAGATTACGCATTAGATTCTTTGCTGCGATAAAATACTACTTCATATCCACTTTAAGGTCTCAATAACCATAATTCATTATGCTTTTCTCGTCCTCTTGTGGCTATTTTGTATTATTTCATCTCGCTTAAATTTCTAATGCGCAATCCAGGTTTAATAAAATCCTAACAATACTCTAATCGTTTTCTAATCCCTTTCTTAGGTCGTCCTAATGAGGCCGGAGGAGCTTTGCTTAAAATTTATATTTTATGCAGGAAACTATTTTAATACAAACAGATTTTAGAGTCGAGTCGCTGATTCTGATTAAAAGCGCCATTCAAAATAATCCCGGCCGGAAATTGAACATTGTTTTGGTGCATGGGGTGGAACTGACAGATTCTATTACTGAGCTGCTGTTTTTCTCGAAGCACAAGCTATTGAAAAAGGTGATGAAGGAAGATTTCGAAACCGGTATAAACGAAATCAGGCAGGATTTTGCAGGAAATATTAATTCCCTCAGAATCGAGTTGTTTACAGGTTATAATCAATCTGCTTTCAACAATTTTCTTGAAGCCAATAAGATCAGCCAGATTTTTCTGGCAAACGATTATGCTTTCAAAAGCGATTACAAAAACAGTAAAGATCTGGCCCTTTTTATCAGCCGGAGCGTTCAGAAAAAAGTGGAAATAGCCTGGGCCAGGTCTGAAGATTCGTATCCGCAACTGGCTATGTTACACTAAAATAACAGGAGGTTTTCAACAATGAAATTTATAAGCCATATCCTGATCGCAGTATTAATTCCCTTGCTTTTGCTGGGTTCTGCATTTGTGTTGCGCAGCAATCATCTCAGCCCCGAGCAAATGATAATGGGCAATTGGAAAGAAGTTTCCTGGACCTATGAAAAAGCTGACAATAAAGGTTCGGTGAACTTCAACGACGAACCGATAAATGATGCGATGAAGCATATGATTTCGCAAAGTAAAATAATACATGAAGCTGAAACATGGAATTTTACGCCGGATTCCGGCCTGGTGCTCAATACACACCACAAAAACCTCAATGTCGATTGGGCTTTGATGGGTAGCAGCAATATCCTCCGCCTGAAGTACAACGACGAATTTGAAGAACACTATAACCTGATTGAATTAAATGAAAAACGAATGGTTCTTCATTTTGAAAACGACCGACTGACAAGAGGAATCGTCAGAATAACTTTCGAAAAAATATAGCATTATGAATACTGTCAGCAAAGAAAACAGAAAATTGAATGACAAGATAAAGTTTGGAATGATGTCTGCCTTCACAGCGGGCATGGTGAATGTTTCCTCCCTTGTTTTATTCTTCTCTTTTACTTCAAATATAACAGGCCATTTTGCCATTTTGGCAAACGAATTGGCCAATGGGAATATTTTTAAAATTGCAATTGCCTTGCTGTGGATTTCGCTATACTTCACAGGTAGTTTTTTCTCCAATTTCCTGATTCGTAATGGCGCTACGAGCAATAAATACCTTTCACATTCAGTTCCGATAGTGTTGGAAATTATTTGCCTCGTAGCGGTCGGTTTATATGGGCACTATGTCTATGCAGAAACATTGATTGAAACTGAAATTCTGGTAGCGGTATTGTTATTTGCGATGGGTTTGCAAAACGGACTTACAGCCAGCATCGCAAGTTTCGGATTGAAAACCACTCATCTGACCGGTCTTACCACAGACCTTGCCATCCATTTATCCATGTTATTCAAGAAAGATATAGCAAACAAAGAGAATATCCGCAACCGGATGAAGTTGATGGGGGCTATCGCTCTTGGATATCTGATTGGAGGCGTAGTGGCAGGGAAAATTATTCATTATGCTCATTTTATGGTGTTTATCTATATTTCTGTAGCCATGATAATCATAATGGTATACGATTGGTCAAAAACTTTTTCAATCAAAGAAATGTATAAAAAGCAACGTCAGCGACAGAGTGCGCTTTTTACACCAACCGATGAGCATGATGTTTTGGGAAAAAAATATGCTCAATCATAATGGGTTGTTTCTGATTTTGATATTTAATTATGTGGCTGCGCCTCATTTTTTCTTCGGGAAAAATGAGGCGCAGGTCTTTTGATCACCTCCATTGGCGGTGGTTAAGACATACAGTTTATTTAAACACATTCTTTAATTAAATAAAGTTATTCTTATTGGCTATTTTGCAGGTGTTTTTTAGTCTAACCATAATATAAACAGATCGTGGTCACCATATTATTCCGTTCCATTTTCCTGAAAATAAAACGAAGTTTATTCCTTTTCAGCATCAACATTGTTTGTTTATTTCTCTTGTCGCTTTGTCATCCCGTCACAGCTGCAGCTCAAACTACAATTTCATCTGTTAATAACAGGATTCAGAAAGCTGCAAATGATAAAGAACGTCTTAAGATTTATAAAGATGTAGTTCGAACCAATGAGCTGGAGCAAGCGGATTCATTAATTAAGTTGCTTGAAAGCGGTATCCAAATGTTTGATAAGCATAATTATGCCGAAGGAAAGGCAGATTTGCAATTGTCACTCGGATATGTCTGCTCAGGACGCAGGCTGCTGGACCTTGCCGAAGAGCAACTCACCCAGTCTTTACACTATTTTGAAGGGGTTGGCAATAGCATCAAAATTGCAGAAATACATAATTTACTGGGTGTTGTTGAAGGCAGGAGAGTGAAATTCGAAAAGGCGATTAAGCACTTTTTACTGGCGCTTGATATTTTTGAAAAAGAAAAAAATCCGGATGGAATGGCCAGTTCGTTTGTCAAGCTGGGGATGGCTAACGAACTCAGTGGAAATCATTCCAGCGCCGAAGCGTATTACAAAAAAGGCCTTTCAGTATTGGCAAAAGATACGCTGAACCCGGATTATATTAACCTGAATAACAACCTGGGTACTTTGTATGCCCGCCTGGGGAAATTAGATACTTCTTATGTCTATTTCAGTCAGGCTTTGCGGTTTTGCCAGGGCTCGCGTTTTATTCATTTGCGCATATTGTCGCTGATGAATCTTGCTAATGTTCTGAAAGAGAAGGCGAATTTTGCTCTGGCAGAACAGTACTATAATGAGGCACTCGCTTTGGCACAAAAACAAAATTTACCCGAAGAAATTATCAGAGTGAAAATAAATCTGGCTATTCTGGCCTCAGTAAAAGGGGATACCAAACGCGCTTTGGCGATTTTTAATGAAGCGCTGGGAATAGCGCGTCAGATAGAGGATAAGAAATTTGAGTCTGAAATACTGAACGGTATAGTAGAAGAATATAAAGTGCAGGGAAGATTTGAAGAAGCCCTGACTTTAAACGAACGCCGCGAAACGATTGACGATAGCTTGTTTGACCTGGATAAAGCTGCAGAAATAGCAAGCCTGGAAGTAGGCTACGAGTTGAGTAAAACCAATGCCCGCCTGGAAGAGTTGAAATCTTCTGAAGAGCGCATTTTGAAGCAAAGAAATATTACACGCGGAATCGCAATTCTGCTGGGCTTTAGCTTTTTTATCCTTTTGTTTTTCTTTTGGAAACTAACACAGCTCAATAAGAAACTTCGCCTGCATGAAATGGAATTGCAAAAAGCCAACCATACAAGAGACAGATTGTTTTCTATTATTGGTCACGACCTGCGCAATCCTATCAACAATATTCTGATGGTGCTGGAAATGATAATGCTGAAGAAATATGATCTGGAAGAGGAAGATGAAATTCTTGGGCAACTGCGCGAAGATTCCATCACTACACTTCAAACCCTGGATAACCTGCTGAAATGGGGTACATCACAACTGAGTGGAATTGACACTTTTCCGCGCCTGTTTTTCTCAGCCGATATTGTGTCTGCGGAATTCAGGCAGCTGCAAAACATTGCTGCTCATAAGGGTATTGCTACGCTGAATGAAGTGCCTAAGGACACGCAAGTGTATATGGATCAGGAACATTTCAAGTTTGTTGTGCGGAATTTGATATTCAATGCCATCAAATTCACCCCCTCCGGTGGCACGATAAAGTTTTCCTCGAAGCTAAATAAGGACGGTTATCAGGTTTTTAGTGTGAGCGACAATGGAGTAGGGGTTTCAGCAACCCGCAAAGCGGCTATGTTTCAGCGGTATGGTGGCAGTGAACTGGGAACTGATAATGAGAAAGGCAATGGTATTGGTCTGATGCTTTGTCAGGTTTTTGTACAGCAAAATGGCGGCCAAATATGGGTTGATGATAATTCCGAAGGAAAAGGATCTGTGTTTTCGTTTTCGGTGAAAAGCAGTAAGTAACCGTTGCCCTTCTTAGTTAGCCTTCTTTTTATTTATAAGATTCAGTTTTTTTGCACGAAGAATGCCTCAGAGAATCTCTATGTGAGTATTTGCTAAATCAGATAATTGATGCCTTAAAAAACCAGGAATTTGTAAGGCAGCAGTATCAGAAAGCTGGGAAAGAATGGGGGAAAGGCAGGTATTTGAACACAAAAAACAAACTTCTTGTAATGGATTTCTTTGCGAACAGCAAAGTGCAATATCATCCAACAAAAGAGTGCTTAGGTAGGCAATTATTTCGTCATTTACGGTTAGTAAAACCATTCGTTATTGGTAAAATAAACGGACGGAAAAAAGGATTATCAACAGCCAGAATTATTTAAGTAAGCGTATGTTTAATCAGATACCGTTAAATAGTCAGAAAATTTCCTTCAGGGCGTATTGAAATTAAGCTAAAATATTCTATTTCAATTAATTTTACAGGATGATGAATCCCTTTCCTGCAGCCATTCTCCATTGTTTCGAAAAAAATAATACGGAAACATGGAAAAAACTTTAAAAATAAATTTGGTAGAAAGAAAATAGCCCTTACCTTTGCAGTCCGAAATTTTTTGACGGATAAAGCTATTTGAAAGTTATGTCTCAACGCATCAGAATCAAACTGAAATCATACGATCACAACCTTGTTGATAAATCAGCAGACAAAATCGTAAAAACAGTGCGCAACACAGGAGCAGTCGTTACAGGTCCTATTCCTTTGCCCACAGAGAAAAAAATATTTACCGTGTTGCGTTCGCCTCACGTAAACAAAAAAGCACGTGAGCAATTCCAATTGTGCACACACAAGCGTTTGTTGGATATTTATACATCTTCATCACGCACAGTAGATGCTCTTTCGAAACTTGACTTGCCAAGTGGTGTAGAAGTAGAGATTAAAGCATAACAAATAATAACGAGTACAACATTGTGTGCCGAAAGCACAAAATGTAACAAGACATAATAAAGAGAATAAAAGTTCTTTAGTTTTTTGAAAAAAAACATCAATCCCGGTCCACACAGTACAAAACACCGGGCGCTTGATTCAAAATAATAAGAAAATGAAAGGTATTATAGGTAAAAAAATTGGTATGACCAGTATTTTCGAACCTAATGGCAAGCAAACTGCTTGTACCATTATCGAAGCTGGACCATGTGTGGTAACGCAAGTTAAGACTGTCGATTCCGACGGCTACGATGCACTACAGATCGCTTACGGTGAAGCTAAAGCTAAAAACACTCCGAAAGCTCAGATCCATCACTTCAATGCGGCGAATACAACGCCAAAATCAGTAGTCAAAGAACTACGTAACTGTTCCATCTCAAAACAACTCGGTGAGTCTATCACTTGCGAAATCTTCGCTGAAGGCGAAAAAGTTAGCGTAATAGGCACAACAAAAGGTAAAGGTTTCCAGGGCGTTGTGAAACGTCACGGATTCAGTGGTGTCGGTGAGGCAACTCATGGTCAGCATGACCGTCAGCGTGCACCGGGTTCCATCGGTGGCTCGTCTTACCCAAGCCGTGTATTCAAAGGTATGCGTATGGCAGGCCGTATGGGTGGCGACAGTGTGAAAGTTAAAGCACTTCGCGTAGTAAAAATATTTCCAGAACAGAACTACATTTTGATCAGCGGTTCAGTACCAGGTCACAACGGTTCTATCGTTTTAATCCAGAATTAATCAAGAGCTATGCAACTCGACGTATTAAATAATAAAGGTGAAGTTACCGGCCGTAAGGTTGAGCTTCCTGAAGATATCTTCAATATCGAACCAAACGATCACGTAATCTATTTGGCTGTTAAACAATACCGCGCTGCTCAGCGTATGGGATTGCACAGTACTAAAACACGTGCTGAAGTAAAAGGTTCAAGCCGCAAATTGCACAAACAAAAAGGTACCGGTGGAGCCCGTAAAGGTAATATCCGTAACCCATTGTATAAAGGTGGTGGTACAATCAACGGTCCTAAACCTCACGGTTACAGTATCAAATTGAACCGTAAAGTGAAGGACCTGGCTAAAATATCTGCCTTGTCTCACAAAGCACGCGCTAATCAAATCGTTGTAGTGGAAGATTTCAATCTTGACGCTCCAAAAACGAAAACATTTGTTGATGTTTTGGCTAATGTTTCAAAAAATGCCCGCAAAACTTTGTTGGTATTGCCTGAATACGATACAAACGTTTACCTGAGTGCACGTAACATCTCTAACAACAAAACAGTTGTTTTGAGCGATATGAACACTTACGATTTAGTAAATGCAAGCATCATTATCCTGAGTGAAAGCACCGCGAAATTCTTTACTGAAGAAGCGATTGAAGTAGTAGAAGGATAGAATAATAATAAGAAATAATTTTTCGAAACTCGAAAATAATAAAGCAATATGAAACCTGCTGACGTATTAATTAAGCCAGTACTTACAGAAAAAGCAAATGCCCAAATGGAAAGCAGCAGACGCTATTCATTTATGGTAGACAGAAAAGCAAATAAACTGGAAGTGAAAACTGCAGTAGAAAGCTTTTACAATGTAAAAGTAATCGATGTGAACACATCTGTAGTACCTGGAAAACTAAAAAATCGCCAAACTAAATCCGGTCTTATCACAGGGATGAAACCAGCTTATAAAAAAGCAACTGTACAAGTAGCTGAAGGCGATTCGATTGATCTTTTTTCAATGTAATAAATAGACGTAAAGAAGTTTTTGAAACCAAAAACAACTGAACAACTTAATAAAAACTAAAATGGCATTACGTAAATACAAACCGGTTACAGCCGGTACCCGTTGGAGAGTAGGTAACGCATACGCGGAAATCACTACCAATGTACCCGAAAAAAGCTTGCTCGAAGCACTGCCAGGAACTGGCGGACGTAACGTACAAGGTCGTCGCGCAATGCGCTACATCGGTGGTGGTAACAAAACAAAATACCGTATCATCGATTTCAAACGTAACAAAGCAAATATACCTGCTACTGTTAAAACGATTGAATACGATCCTAACCGTACAGCATTTATCGCATTATTGGCTTATGCTGATGGCGAAAAACGTTACATCATCGCCCCTCAGGGTCTTGAAGTTGGTACAAAGGTTTTGAGTGGTGAAGCAGTTGCTCCTGAAGTAGGTAATGCACTTTTGCTTAAAAATATGCCACTTGGTACTACAGTTCATAACATCGAAATTCAACCTGGTAAAGGTGGTTCGATCGCGCGTTCTGCAGGAACTTATGCTCAGCTTGCGAATAAAGAAGAAAAATACGCTGTGCTTAAAATGCCTTCAGGCGAATTGCGCAAAGTATTGATCAACTGTATGGCAACTGTAGGTACAGTTTCAAACAGCGATCACGCTCTTGAATCAATGGGTAAAGCAGGTCGTAACCGTTGGAAAGGTATCCGCCCACGCACAAGAGGGGTAGCGATGAACCCGGTAGATCACCCGATGGGTGGTGGTGAAGGTCGTTCTTCTGGTGGACATCCACGTAGTCGTAACGGTAAATATGCTAAAGGTGAAAAAACCCGTAAGCAAAAAGGTTCGGATAAATTGATTATCCAACGCAAAAACGGTAAAAAACTATAATTATTTATAGGTTAGTATAAAGAAAGTATAACAGTGATATGTTAAAATGGCAATATTGCAAATCAACATTCATTATTAAAATTAAAAATAAACAATGGCTCGTTCAATTAGTAAAGGACCGTACATCGATGCAAAATTAGAAAGCAAAGTGCTGGCTATTGCAGAAGGTAAAGCAAAAAAAGGTGTGTTGAAAACGTGGAGCCGTCGCTCTACCATTTCTCCGGACTTTGTAGGTCAGACTTTCGCTGTACACAATGGCAATAAATTTATCCCGGTGTATGTTACCGAATATATGGTAGGACACAAATTGGGCGAATTTGCACCAACACGCAATTTCAAAGGCCATAGTGGTAGCAAATAAGAATTAATTTTTTTCAACAAAATAACGGTATCTTCTTCTGGAGTGCCAATTTATAAAGAACAATTTCTATAAAAATGGAAGCTGTAGCTCGCTTAAGTAATCAACCTACATCGCCACGCAAAATGCGTCTATTGGCCGATTTGATCCGTGGTATGGATGTGGAAAAAGCGTTGAACACACTGAAATTCAGTACCAAACACCCATCTGTGCCTTTGGAGAAACTCCTTTTGAGCGCAATTGCTAACTGGAGACTGAAAAATGAAGGTGCAGACGTGATCGAGGCAAATTTGTATGTGAAGACAATCTTCGTGGATTGCGGTCGTGTATTGAAACGTATGAACCCAGCCCCTCAGGGCCGTGCATATCGTTTACGTAAACGCAGCAACCACGTTACTATCGTAGTAGATGGTCGTGCAAAAACAAATCAAAACTAATTAATTCAACATTCATTAATATAAAGTAGAATGGGTCAAAAAGCAAATCCTATTGGTAACAGGTTAGGTATCATCCGTGGATGGGATTCAATGTGGTATGGCGAGAAAAAAGATTTTGGTCAGAAACTTGTAGAAGATCATAAAATCCGTACTTACCTCGCTGCGCGTATCAACAAAGGCGGTATCAGCCGTATTGTTATCGAGCGCACATTGGCAAAACTAATCATTACGATTCATACCTCTAAGCCTGGTATCATTATTGGTAAAGGTGGTACAGAAGTTGATCGTATCAAAGAAGAGCTTAAAAAACTTACGCATAAAGAAGACGTTCAGATCAACATTATGGAGATCCGTCGTCCTGAGTTAGATGCAATGATTGTTGGAGAAACAATCGCTCGTCAGCTTGAAGGCCGTGTAAGCTTCAAACGCGCTATCAAAATGGCAATTACAACTGCTATGAGAATGGGTGCTGAAGGTATCAAAGTAAAAGTTGGTGGTCGTTTGGGTGGTGCTGAGATTGCACGTTCTGAAGAATTCAAACAAGGCCGTACTCCATTACATACTTTCCGTATGGACATCGATTACGCTTCAATATTCGCTTTGACTGTTTACGGTAAAATTGGTATCAAAGTTTGGATTTGTAAAGGTGAAGTTTTGGGCAAAAGAGATTTGAACCCGAACATTGTAGCCGGAGCAGATGCAAAAGGTAACAGCGGACCAAGAGCAGCAGCATTCCAGGGTGACGACCGTAGAGGTGGTGGCCGTGGTGGCGACAGAAAACCAGCCGGCGATCGTCGTGGTGGTGGCAACAGAGGTGGTGGCGCAGCGCGCAGCTAATTAAGTTGTAAGGACAGAAATAATTTTAAGATTACACTTTTAATAAAATATTGTAACCATGTTACAGCCAAAAAAAGCAAAACACAGGAAAGCCCATAAAGGCCGAATCAGAGGCAACGCTCAACGTGGAGCAACAATTGCATTTGGTTCATTTGGTCTCAAAGCTTTGGAACCTAAATGGATTACTAACCGCCAGATCGAAGCTGCGCGCCAGACAATGACTCGTCACATGAAACGTGAAGGTAATGTATGGATCCGTATCTTCCCTGATAAACCAATTACCAACAAACCTGCGGAAGTAAGGATGGGTAAAGGTAAAGGTAGCCTTGAATATTGGGCAGCCGTAGTAAAACCAGGTCGTATCTTATTTGAAATCGAAGGCGTTTCGCAAAAAGTTGCTCAGGAAGCTATGGCACTTGCAGCACAGAAACTGCCAATCGCTACCAAATTCGTTACCCGTAGAGATTACGCAGCTGAAGCTTAATCGCTGAGGTTTACAGAAATTACAAACACATTTTTTAATAAAAGTTGCCGGATGCACTTTTTGTTTGCAAAGACTTCATCCTAAAACACAATACGCAATAACATGGCAAAGAAAGCAAAACAAGAAGATTATCGCTCGCTCGATAGTCAAGGCTTGGCTGACAAGGTAGCTGAAACTAAATTGCAGTTGAAAAGACTAACATTTAGTCATGCTGTGAATCCGATAGAAAACCCGCTTACTATCCGTTCACTTCGCCGCGAAATAGCTCGTATCCAAACTGAGCAAACAAAAAGAAAAGCAGGTACTCAAAATTAATTTTTAAGAGATGTCAACTACGATAGTAAGAAAAAGTAGAAAATCGCGTATCGGTATCGTTCGCAGCGACAAGATGGCTAAAAGCATCACTGTATCTGTTGAGCGTAAAGTAAAACACCCGATATACGGTAAGTTCGTTAAAAAAACGACTAAATTCATGGCGCACGACGAAAACAACACAGCAGGTGTTGGTGATGTAGTCCGCATTATGGAAACACGCCCACTCAGCAAAAACAAATGCTGGCGTTTAGTGGAAATTATTGAAAAAGCTAAGTAATCTAAGTAATCTTATTTAAAGATGATACAACAAGAATCTAGGCTCAGCGTAGCCGACAACAGTGGTGCCAAAGAAGTATTGTGCATCCGCGTGTTGGGAAATTCAGGTCAGGATTATGCAGGTATCGGCGATAAAATCGTTGTTTCTGTAAAAGACTCTATACCTGGAGGTAATATGAAGAAAGGTACTGTTTCAAAAGCAGTTATCGTACGTACCAAAAACAGATTACGTCGTAAAGATGGTTCATACATCAATTTCGACGATAACGCTGTGGTATTGTTGAATAACTCTGATGATCCTCGTGGTACCCGTATCTTCGGCCCGGTGGCCCGCGAATTGCGTGACAAGGGATATATGAAAATTGTTTCCCTCGCACCAGAGGTATTGTAAAATTTATGTAGTACCTTCGCATCCCGTTAGGAAAAACGGAGGGACAACACCTTAATAATATAAGCAGTGAAAAAGAGATTTCAACCTAAATTTAATATCAAGAAAGGCGATAGCATTGTAGTAATTGCCGGTGATGATAAAGACCGTACTACACCACGTGTGATCCAGGCGGTATATCCTCAGAAAGGCCTTGTGCTTGTAGAGGGTGTGAACATCATCACTAAACACTTGAAACCAAACGCTCAAAATCCTCAGGGCGGTATTGTGAAAATCGAAGCACCAATCAACATCTCTAACGTGATGCTTTGGGATGCTAAAACAAAACAACCATCACGTATCAAACGTGAAAGAAAAGAAGGTTCTTTTGTTCGTATATCTAAAAAAACAGGGGAGGTAATTAAATAATGGCAACGACAACATATACCCCAAGACTACAGTCTAAATATAAAGACGAAGTTGTACCAGCTTTGATGAAAAAGTTTGGCTACAAATCAGTAATGGAATGTCCACGTTTACTGAAGATCTGCCTTAACCAGGGTGTTAAAGGATCTACTTCTGACAAGAAATTGATTGATGATGCAATTAACGAAATGACCAACATCTCCGGTCAGAAAGCTGTTGCAACCTTGTCAACCAAAGATATTTCAAACTTCAAATTGCGTAAAGCAATGCCTATTGGTTGCCGTGTAACTTTGCGCAGCACTAATATGTACGATTTCATGGATCGTTTTGTTGCTATCTCTTTGCCACGTGTACGTGACTTTAAAGGTATCAACGAGAAATCATTTGACGGACGCGGTAACTACACTATCGGTGTTACTGAACAAATCATTTTCCCTGAGATCAACATTGATAAGGTTAACCGTATCAGTGGTATGGACATCACTTTCGTGACTTCTGCACGCACTAACGAAGAAGCATACGAGTTGCTTAAAGAACTTGGTATGCCTTTCAAAAACATTAAAAAAGACAATAACTAATTTTATGGCAAGAGAATCGGTAAAAGCGCGCCAGGTAAAACGCGAGAAAATGGTTGCTCAGTACGCTGAAAGACGTGCTGCACTTAAAGCTGCCGGTGATTATGCAGCTTTGGATTTACTTCCGAAAAATGCTTCACCAGTAAGACTTAAAAACCGTTGCCAATTGACAGGTCGTCCAAAAGGTTACATCCGCTACTTCGGTATGTGTCGTAACATTTTCCGCGATATGGCATTGGATGGCAAAATACCAGGCGTGAAAAAAGCAAGCTGGTAAGCACATACAAATTTTTAGTTTCGAGGTCAGTGAGTAAGCTACTACTGAAACCGGTAACAATCATTTCATAAACAATCATAAAACAAACATGGTTACAGATCCAATTGCAGATTTTTTAACGCGTATTCGTAACGCTCAGATGGCACAACATCGTATTGTTGAAATTCCAGCTTCTAACGTGAAAAAACGCATTACCGAAATTCTTTACGATAAAGGTTACATCTTGAAATACAAATTTGAAGATGACAACAAACAAGGAGTAATTAAAATAGCTTTGAAATATGATGCAGCAACTAAAGAACCTGCAATCAGAACATTAGAGCGCGTAAGCCGTCCGGGTCTGCGTCAATACGCTAAGCCAGCTGAAATTCGCCGTGTACAAAACGGTCTTGGTGTTGCTATCGTTTCTACATCTAAAGGTGTAATGACGGATAAAGAAGCACGCGTTCAGAATGTAGGTGGTGAAGTTTTGTGCAACATTTTCTAGTAGTATTCTGGTATATAAAAGCCCTGATACATTAAGCCGCACAACCTATACAGGCTGACCGGTCAGGCAAAGAGTAAAACATTTTAATCACAAGTTTTTTAAATAAGCAATTATGTCACGTATAGGCAAAAAATTGATCCCCGTTACCAGTGGTGTTACTATCACAGTTTCTCCTGCTAATGAGGTTGTAGTAAAAGGTCCGAAAGGCGAATTGAAATTAGCTGTAGACAGAGATATCGTTATCGAGCAAAAAGATGGCAGCATCGAAGTTTCCCGGCCAACTGACCAAATCCGTCACCGTGCAATGCACGGTTTGTATCGCTCTCTTATCTCTAACATGGTATTAGGTGTTACAGAAGGATACAAAAGAACACTTGAATTAGTGGGTGTGGGTTATCGTGCAACTGTTACCGGTCAGGAAATTGACTTGGCTTTAGGTTATTCACATAACATCGTACTTCAATTACCAAAAGAAATCAAAGCAACAGCAACAGCTGAAAAAGGTAAAAACCCAACCATCACTTTGGAGTCTATCGACAAACAATTGATTGGTCAGGTGGCTGCAAAATTACGTAGCTTGCGTAAACCAGAGCCGTACAAAGGTAAGGGTGTGCGTTACCAAGATGAAATCGTTCGTCGTAAAGCTGGTAAATCTGCTGGTAAATAATAAGACTTTAAGAAGTTGAGTGTTTGAAAAAGCACTCAACTTACTTTAATAAATAATCATCACATCGGTAGCTCGTTTTTTCGAAGCCCGTAAAATAAAAAGTAAATACAATGTCATTAGATAATAAAGTAGTTCGTCGCCAAAAGTTACGCTGGCGCATCCGTACCAAAATCAGTGGTACAGCTCAAAAGCCCCGTTTGTCTGTATTTCGCAGCAACAACGATATCTACGCACAAATGATTGATGATACAACAGGAACTACTTTGGTTTCAGCAAGCTCCCGTCAAAAAGGTGTTACTGCAACTGCCGGTAATAAAGTTGAAAAATCTATCCTTGTGGGTAAAGAACTTGCTACAAAAGCAAAAGCTTTAGGTATTGATACCTGCGTTTTTGATCGCGGTGGTTATTTGTATCACGGACGTGTGAAAGCAGTAGCTGACGGAGCACGTGAAGGTGGTTTGGTGTTCTAATTTTAATCTTAATACGATGTTTGCGAAGCAACAAAATATTGCTTCACTACAATCAAAATAATAAACAAAGAAATGTCTAAGACACAATTAACTCGAGTAAAAGCTGGTGAATTGGAACTGCACGAGAAAGTAGTATCAATCAACCGTGTTGTGAAAACAACTAGTGGAGGTCGTACATTCAGCTTCTCTGCATTGGTAGTGGTAGGAAATGGTAACGGTATCGTTGGCCAGGGAATGGGTAAAGCAAAAGAAGTTCAGGAAGCAATCACTAAAGGTATTGATGATGCTAAAAAGAACCTGATTAAAGTTCCGATTATGCGTGGTACTATTCCTCACGAACAATCTGCTAAAGAAGGCGCGGCAAAAGTAATGATCCGCCCGGCAGCTGCGGGTACCGGTGTTATCGCTGGTGGTAGCATGCGTGCTGTTCTGGAAGCTGTTGGTATAACCGACATTCTTTCTAAATCTCTTGGTTCTGCCAACCCACAAAACGTTGTTAAAGCTACTGTAGTTGCTTTAAGCAAACTTCGTGAACCAATTGCTGTTGCAAAACAACGCAATGTAAGCTTGAAAAAAGTATTTAACGGATAGGATTTAGTTAGCTTCGGCCAACTTAGTCAAAAACAAAATTTTTATGTCAAAAATTAAAGTAACACAAGTAAAAAGCGGTATTGATCGTCCTGAGTTTCAGAAACGCACTCTTATTGCTTTAGGACTTAAGAAAATGCATAAGTCTGTGGAAGTGGAAGCTACTCCATCTATTTTGGGTATGGTTCGCGCCGTAAACCATTTGGTAAAAGTAGAAGAAGTTAAATAGTATTTTTTAATCGATTTGCGAGCGGTTTTACATTCCGCGCAAGTTTCAAAACTGTAACAAAATGCAATTACACAATTTAAAACCAGCCGAAGGTTCAGTACACAAAACTAAACGTGTCGGACGCGGTGAAGGTAGCGGTGGTACAACTGCCGGTAAAGGTAACAAAGGTCAACAGGCTCGTACGGGTTATCAAAGCAAAAAAGGTCACGAAGGTGGTCAGATGCCAATCCAGCGCCGTATGCCAAAACGTGGTTTCAAAAATATGTTCCGTGTTGAATATACTGTATTCAATCTTGGTCAGCTTGACACCATCATTTCAAAATATGAAATGGACGAATTCAACCTCGACAATTTATATGTTAATGGTTTGATCAACAAAACTGCTCTTGTAAAAATATTGGGCAATGGCGAAATGAGCAAAACCAACCTCAAATTTGTTGTAAATGCAATCAGCGAAAAAGCTAAAGCAGCAATTGAATCCGCCGGCGGCACTGTTGAAATTCTATAATATTTATTCTTTCAAAAAGACGCATTTGTAAAAGTGCGTCTTTTGTCGTTTATTCGCACTTTATTTTTATTTGCTGCATCACCATATTTATTCTGAAATCCTGTGAAGAAATTTATCGAAACGCTTAAAAATATCTGGAGTATCGAAGAACTCCGCAAGCGTATACTGTTTACCCTCACGCTTATCCTTGTATATCGCGTAGGTTGTTACATTACTCTGCCTGGTATCAATCCGGTAATCCTTGACCAAAGCTCCGGTAGCGGACCTGATGGTTTATTAGGTTTATTCAATGCCTTTGCGGGTGGTGCATTTAGTCGTGCATCAATTTTTGCTTTGGGTGTAATGCCTTATATCTCTGCCTCTATCTTCATGCAACTTGCAGGTATTGTAATACCTCAGGTAGCAAAACTTCAAAAAGAAGAAAGTGGCCGTCGAACGGTAAATCAGTATACCCGTTACTTAACGGTAGTGGTTACTATTTTCCAGGCCAGTGCTTATGTTGCTTATTTACGCGGACCTGAGTTTTCTCAGGCGCTTATTCCTGAATTCAGCCCATTCCTGTTTTGGTTTACTACAGTTGTCGTTCTTACAGCCGGTACGCTTTTCGTAATGTGGTTGGGTGAGAAAATCACGGATAAAGGTATTGGTAATGGTATTTCTATTATCATCATGGTTGGTATCCTTGCCCGCCTTCCGGAGTCTATTCTTCAGGAGTTCACTTCTTTGAATAGTGGTGGTGCCGGTGGAATGTTGAAATTCCTTGCTGAAATCTTTGCTTTCATCGCTGTAATTGTTGGTATTATCCTTCTTACTCAAGGTGTGCGTAAAATTCCTTTAAACTATGCCCGTCGTATCATTGGTAGTACAAACGCTGCTAAAGAAGTAGCCGGTGGCGCGCGTGATTTTATTCCTTTGAAAGTTAACTCTTCTGGTGTAATGCCAATCATCTTTGCTCAGGCAATTTTGTTTATCCCCGGCACAATCAGTGGCTTTGCCAATATGACTCAGGAAGGTGCTACCAGTCAGTTTATGCGTTCGCTTTCTGATCCTACCTCTTTCTGGCACAATTTCATCTATGCAATCCTGGTTATCGCATTCACTTATTTCTACACGGCTTTGATTTTTAATCCTACAGAAATGGCAGACAACCTGAAACGCAACAACAGTTTCATTCCAGGTATCAAACCAGGTGAACCAACAGCCAACTTCATTGCAACTATTATGGATCGTATTACTTTGCCAGGTGCAGTTTTCCTTGCCCTTGCTGGTATCCTCCCTGGTATTGCTGGTATGTTTGGTATTACCAGCGGTTTTGCCAGTTTTTTTGGTGGAACTTCAATGTTGATTGGTGTGGGTGTTATTTTGGATACTTTACAACAAATAGAAAGCCATCTGTTGATGCGTCATTATGATGGTATGATGAAAACAGGCAGAATAATGGGCCGTACAACTGCTGCTCCGATTGCCGAATAATAGGATTAATTAAAATTACCGATGATACATATCAAAAGTAAAGAAGAAATAGAAATACAAAGAAAAAGCGCCTTAATGGTAAGTGCCACCTTGACAGAGGTGGCAACTTTTTTGAAACCAGGTATCACCACTTTGTCTATTGATAAAATGGCTGAAACTTTTATCCGTGATAATGGGGGCGTTCCTTCATTTAAAGGATATGGTCCGAAAAACAATGCTTTCCCTTTTTCCCTTTGTATCAGTGTCAATGAAGCAGTAGTTCACGGATTTCCGGGAGCGTATGAGCTTCGGGATGGAGATATTATCTCTGTCGATTGTGGTGTCTATATGAATGGCTTTCATGGCGATTCGGCTTATACATTTGCAATCGGAGATGTGGCGCCTGAAATTCTGAAATTGCTTCGCATAACGAAAGAGTCTGTTTATAAAGGTGTAGCTCAGGCTGCAGATGGTAATCGTGTAGGAGATATTTCTTATGCCATCGAAAACTTTACTAATGGCCAGCATGGTTATGGCATTGTGCGTGAATTGGTTGGACACGGTGTTGGAAAGCATTTGCATGAAGATCCGCAGGTTCCTAATTACGGTCGTCGTGGGGATGGTAAGCGCCTGAAAGAGAATATGGTCATTGCTATCGAGCCAATGATAAACCTTGGAACACGCAATATTAACCAGGCCGATGATGGCTGGACAATAACTACAGCTGATGGCAAAGCTTCTGCTCACTTTGAACATACCACATGGGTGCGTAAAGGAAAGGGAGAGCCTCTTTC
Source organism: Chitinophagaceae bacterium (assembly GCA_041661485.1). Classification (GTDB taxonomy): domain Bacteria; phylum Bacteroidota; class Bacteroidia; order Chitinophagales; family Chitinophagaceae; genus Rurimicrobium. The sequence goes on along the minus strand of JBAZUJ010000004.1, from coordinate 258,066 downwards.
TTCTTTTGAAGGAATAGAAGCTGCGGAAAGAGCAAACGAAGCCTTAAACTCTGCTCACTATACAGCTTAAAAATTCTCCTGTAACATATTGTTATTCAAAGCGATCCAAAAGGTCGCTTTTATTTTTTTTTCAAGCTTAACTTATATTTTACATCTGAAATCGATTATCTTTATCCACTATTTAATTATAAAAGATGAAATATCTCCTTTTACCCTTATTCATTCTATTACCTTCTTTCTACTCTCATGCTCAGTCCGACAGGATTTCGGTTGAAATTCAGGGACACCTGATAAACTCACATAATTATAATGAAATCACTGCAGAGCTTGATGCCTATTGGGAAAGCAATCCATTAAAAGGTGTTAAGGGATCTGGTTTCAAACCTTACCAGCGTTGGAAGGAATACTGGAAAAACTATTTGCATTCAGATGGCACTTTAATGACATCTGATGAAATTTCAGCACAATTCAGACTATCCCGGAAGATATCCGGAGGAATCGTTACAGCTAAAACAACTGCCACGGACATGAGTAACTGGCAACCAATGGGCCCATTCAGCCATAAAAATAAGGGCTCCTGGAGTTCAGGTCAGGGAAGGGTAAATATTACAGTTGTTGATCCTTCCAACCCGAATACGATTTTTATTGGTAGTCCTAACGGTGGATTATGGAAAAGCACTGATCACGGTTCTTCCTGGATTAATCTTACAGACACCCTGCCGACCATCGGCATATCCGGTATCGCAGTTGATTATGCAAACTCTGATATTGTATACATTTCTACAGGCGATGAAGATGGCTCTGACTCTTACACAAGTGGTATTTATAAATCCCTGGACGGTGGTTTTTCGTGGACTAAGCTTAGTTATCCTTATTCCCCCTTTTCATTGTCGGGCGAGATCTTAATTAACCCTACAGACTCAAAAATGCTTTGGGTCGTAGGAAGTAATGGTATGTATAAAACGACAGATGGCGGTGCTACCTGGACGAGGAAATTAACGAATGCCTGTAAGGAAATCAGACTGAATCCTAAAAATCCGAATACTGTTTTTGTGTTGGAAAGAGTCGGCACTAAAAGCTCAATTCTTAAATCCACCAATGCGGGCGAAACCTTCAATATGATTGATACTTTCCTGAATTCCGGACGGACAATGATAGATGTCACAAAAGCAGACACATCATATCTGTACGCTCTGGTTACGAATTCAGACAACAGTTTCAGGGCTATTTACAGGACAACCAATTCCGGCCTGAGTTTTACCACCCAAAACAACACAACTGATATATTTGCTTACGGTTCCTCATCCAGTCGCCAGGCTTATTATGATTTAGCTTTGTCTGTTTCCGATCAGGATGAAGACATGATTTTTACCGGTTGCATGGATGTCTGGAAATCGATAGATGGTGGAGTAACGATACAAAAAATTAATTCCTGGAATAAACCTGATACAACCAACTATACTCATGCCGATATTCACGATCTGAAATTTTATAACAATAAGCTTTATGTTAGTTCTGATGGCGGAATTTATATTTCGGATAATAACGGACTAACGTTTGTTGATAAGACAATAAACGGGCTTAATATCAGCCAGTTTTACCGCCTCGATGTAGCACAATCAGATTCTGTGGAAATAGCAGGAGGATTGCAGGATAATGGTGGTTATAGTTATTCTGCCAAGGAGTGGGTTAATTATCATGGAGCTGATGGAATGGACGCTGCAATTGACCCTGCAAACCCCAGCTTTCACTATGGCTTTATTCAGTTTGGCGGCTCCTTATATGCTCATGATATAGCAATGCCTGATAAAGGGAAATATATTGCCCGCTCTCCCAAAGGTGAAACGGGAGAATGGATAACACCATTGGAAGCCAGCAATGGTGGCCTGATTTATGCAGGATTCAAAAAACTGTACGTGTTATTAACCGATTCTTTTTACACGGTAAATACGGATTCATTTACCACCAATATAAAGCAAATCAGGATTCATCCTTTCAACGATTATAAAGTATTATTTTCTGATGGCAAAAAACTCTACATTACGGATGGTTCGCCAAGTTTTATAACCACTTCTTTCAATACTTTACCAATGAGCGGCATTAAAAACTTTGACTTCAACAGAACTACACCCTCGATTATTTACGCCATTTCAGATGCCAGTGTTTACAAGTCAACAGATAGTGGCGCAAGCTGGAAAAACATTACTTACAGTCTTCCTGCAGGTGCGAAGAATGCCATAGTGCATCAGGCCAGCAGTCCTGATAATACAGTATACCTGGCTACTGCTAATGCTGTTTATTATATCAATGATTCGCTGACTGACTGGCAATTGTTTTCAAATAATATCCCTCATACCACTATCACAGATATTGAAGTGAACAATGTGGAAAATCACGTATTAATATCTACTTACGGACGAGGTATATGGCGCAGTCCTGTGGCTCCTTCAGGTTTGAAAATCGAATCCCTAAACAAGGATAATTCCGGCGTGTTCTTTTATCCAAACCCTGTATCACAAACTGCCAAGCTGAATATCAGCATTAATGAAGCGGCTGAGGTTAAAATTTATAACGCAGCAGGTAGTTTAGTATCTGCTCTTAAATATGCCAGCGTAGATGCGCAGAATGAATTTGATTTTTCAGCACTCCCCAATGGTATTTACACAATAGTCCTGACTTCCGAAGCTCATATGATTACCAAAAAAATCCTGAAGAATTAGGTAAATAATTTTATTTGATTAAGTAAATGGCAGCCGGTTTTCAGGCTGCCATTTTTATAAAAAAACTCCTCGTTAAAATCTTAATTTAACGCAAACCATTTAGCCAAATCAGTAACTTGCAGTCCAATGATGGACTCCCCTTTTCGTTTTGCTGAAATAATTTTACCGCTCAATTTGCCGCAGACGCTTACCTACGGTGTGCCGTTGGGTTTTCAGGGTAAAATACAAATAGGCATGAGGGTGGAAGTTGCACTGAAAGGCAATAAATTCTTCGCAGGTATTGTTCAGGATCTTCACAATAACAAACCCGATACATACGAAGTAAAACCTATCAGAAGCATACTGGATCAATCTCCTGTAGTCAATGAGCTACAACTGAAGTTTTGGGACTGGATTGAAAAATACTATATCGCATCGCCAGGTGAAGTAATGAATGCGGCATTGCCGGCGCATCTCAAACTGATGAGCGAAACGCGTCTGGAGTGGGCGGATAAACCTCATCATGATAGCGTCGCATGGAGCAATCAGACCTTTCTTGCAGTTGAAAATTTGTTGCTCAAAAAGGAACTGACCATCAGTGAGCTTCGCCAGATAGTGGGCCCATCTTTTTTGCCACAGGTAATCAATGAATTGATAGAAAATGAGGTGGTTTACCTGAACGAAGGTCTGGAGCCAACTTACAGACCCCGTCGGGAGAAAGTGCTGTTTCTGGCTGATGAGTATAAAGAGGAATCGATACTGCATCAATTGTTCGACAAGCTGCACAAGTCTTTGGTGCAGCAAAAATTAATGATGGGCTTTCTGAGTTTGTCCAAACTAACCGGTTTTGTATTGCGGGCAGAATTATTGGATTATACCAAAGCCACTGCAGCTCAGCTGAAGCCACTGATTGAAAAAGGAATTTTAAAAGTAGAAGAGCGCGATGCGGACCGCTTGAATTATGTCGCCAGCGAAAAAGCAGGCCCGATAGAACTGACAGAAGCGCAAACAAAAGCGATAGAAACTGTCAGGCATTCTTTTGAAGAAAAGGACGTTTGTCTGATTCAGGGTGTTACCGGTTCCGGTAAAACGCTCTTATACATTAAACTGATTAAAGACTGTATTGAACAAGGAAAACAGGCAATCTTCTTGTTACCCGAAATCGGATTGACCACACAATTGGTCACTCGGTTACATGCTTATTTTGGCGAAGAAATGGGTGTTTATCATAGTCGTTTTTCGCACAATGAACGTATCGAAATCTGGGAAAAAGTTCGACGGAATACCTATAAAGTGGTGGTGGGCACCCGCTCTGCATTATGGCTGCCCTATAATAGTTTAGGAATAGTGGTAGTGGATGAAGAGCACGACGCATCCTACAAGCAACAGGATCCTTCACCAAGGTTTCACGCCAGGGATGCTGCCATTTATCTGGCGAAATTGTATAACGCAAAAGTTCTGCTTGGCTCCGCAACACCTTCAGTAGAAAGCCTGTACAATGTGCAAATGCATAAGTATGGATTTGCTATGTTGAGTGAAAGATTTCAGGGGGTAAAGATGCCCGAAGTACAATTGATTGATGCCCGTTCGCTGGATAAAATGTACAAACAAAATGTGCGGATGCTGACTCCCGAACTGATAGAGGCAATGAATGCGGCATTGTATAACGGCAAGCAGGTCATTTTATTTCAGAATAAACGGGGTTACAGCCCTTTCCAGATGTGCCGGAGCTGTGGATGGGTGCCGCAATGCAGCAATTGTTCAGTGGCGCTTACCTATCACAAAAGCACGGACAAATTACATTGTCATTATTGCGGTATGAAAGTTCGGGTACAGCATCATTGTTTGAAATGTGGCAGTGCTGATATTGTGAGCAAGACTTTTGGCACACAGAAAATTGAGGAAGAAGTACAGCAGGTTTTTCCCAAGGCAAGAATAGCCAGGATGGACACAGACAGTACACGCGGGAAACAACAATTTGCACAACTGCTGGATAAATTGCACAAGCATCAGATCGATATTTTGGTGGGCACACAAATGGTGGTGAAAGGTTTGGATTTTCCTAATGTTTCCCTGGTGGGAATTCTCAGTGCAGACAGCCTGCTTAGTTATCCGGATTTTCGAGTGAATGAACGTGCGTTTCAATTGATGTCACAGGTGAGTGGCCGTGCCGGAAGGGTAGATGGAGCGGGGCAGGTGCTGGTGCAGACCTACAACCTGCTGCATCCGGTTTTGCAATGGGTAAAGCAACACGATACGCGCAGTTTTTATATCAATGAAATCGGGTATCGTCAGCAATTCAATTATCCGCCGTTTTCACGGATTATCAAAATTATTTGCCGTCATCGCGAAGAGCAGAAAGCAATCGACGGTGCTGCAGAAATGGCTCAGCCTTTGCTGCAGATTGAGGGTATCACGGTGCAAGGCCCTTTACCGGCGCCGGTTGCAAGGGTGCGAAATCAATTTGTACAGGAAGTGTGGATTAAATGTCCGCGGGAAAATACCATCCTTCGCCAGGTGAAAGACACTTTAAAGCAGCAACGGATTCTGACCGCGTCCAGACGTGGCTTTTCAGCGTTGCAGATTATCTTTGATGTCGATACTGTTTAAATAATTCCAATCAATAAAATCAGATTTATCCATGAAATTGAAACTAAAAATAGTTGTTGTTTTATGTTTGCTTGCCGGCACAATCCATGCACAGGTTAAAGATTTGCGCAGTCAATTGACCACAATTATCGCACCCTATAAAGCAACTGTAGGTATTGCTTTAAAATGCATCGAAACAGGCGATACACTGAGTGTAAATAATGCACACCATTATCCTATGCAAAGTGTTTATAAATTTCCTCAGGCGATGGCTGTCCTGCATCAGGTGGATGAAGGAAAAATGAGCCTGGACCAGAAAGTGCATATCAGTAAAAAGGACCTGGATAAAGAAACCTGGAGCCCGATGTACAAGAAATATCCGAATGGAAATGTAGACCTGAGCCTTGGCGAATTATTGGATTATGCTGTTTCGCAGAGTGATAATAATGCCTGTGATATTTTGTTTCGTTTATTGGATGGTCCTCTTAAGGCCAATCAATACATACATAGCATTGGTTTCTCCAAAATTCAGATGGTGGCTACCGAGCGTGAGATGCATCAAAAATGGACTGCGCAGTATACAAACTGGGCAGAACCTACCGAAATGACTGCTTTGCTGGAAGCGTTTTATAAAGGAAAATATTTGTCGAAAAGCAGTACTGATTTTCTGATGAAACTGATGGTAAATTCCTCCAACAGTCCGAAAAGATTAAAAGGACTTTTGCCGGAAACGACTGTTGTGGCGCATAAAACGGGTTCTTCGGGTGCTAATAAAACGGGATTAATCGGTGCTACAAACGATGTGGGAATCATCACCCTGCCCGACGGCCGGCATCTGGCCATTACGGTATTTGTATCAGATGCTACAGAAGATTTTGATACCACAGAAAGTATCATTGCACAAATAGCAAAAGCTACCTGCGATTTCTACCTCGATAAATAAGTTCTGATGGAAATTTTAAATACGGCAAGCCTGAATGATACCCAAAAAGCTGCGGTTTTTCAATTGTGGAATGTGGAATATCCTTCTCAACTGGCATTCCCGGCGCTGCAGGATTTTGAAAATTACCTTCGTGTTTTGCATCAGCCAACACATTTACTGGTGGTGGATGAAAATGCCGATGTGTGCGGCTGGGCCTTCTCTTTCGAGCGGGAAGAGGAGCGCTGGTTTGCAATAATTATTCATAACACAGCTCAAAGAACTGGCTTGGGGACTCGCTTGCTTTCTGAACTGAAAAACGTCGAATCAGTATTGAACGGCTGGGTATCAGACCATTCCGCTTATAAGAAAATGAATGGTGAATCTTACCATTCACCAATACAGTTTTATGTAAAAAATGGTTTTGAAATTTGTGCTGATGTTCGCCTGGAAACGGATAAGCTATCTGCGGTAAAAATCAAATGGCCGGGTACCTGATATAGATGTCAATTATACATTACTTATTATTTAACGAATTAGTAGTTTAAAAATCGTACCTTCGCGGCTTAATTACAAGTTCTTAATATAATGAATTTATTCTCTGACTTCCCGATGCGGGAAGAACTGACACGTGCAGTAACGGATATGGGCTTCGAAACGCCTACTCCAATCCAACAAAAAGTAATTCCAATACTTTTATCTCAACCTTCTGATATCATTGGCCTGGCTCAAACAGGCACCGGTAAAACAGCAGCATTTGGACTTCCACTATTGCACTACATCGATACAAGCGTAAAGCATGTACAAGCATTAGTTTTAAGCCCTACGCGCGAACTATGTATGCAAATTCAAAACGAATTTGCCAAATACGGACAATACATCGACGGATTCCAATCCGCGGCGGTGTACGGAGGTGTGCCTATTATGGGTCAGATCCGCGAAATCAAGTCGAAGCCACAAGTAATTGTAGCAACTCCCGGCCGTCTGATGGACTTGCTGGAGCGCAAAGCGTTGAACCTTGATGAGGTGAAATTTGTTGTGCTGGATGAAGCCGACGAAATGCTGAACATGGGTTTCCGTGAAGATATCGACGTTATCCTGAAAACTACTCCTGCGCGCGAACACACATGGCTGTTCTCCGCGACTATGAGTAATGAAGTGCGTGGTATCGCTAAACGCTTTATGAAAGAGTGGCAGGAACTTTCGGTGACTGTTGCCAATTCTACCAACGAAAATATCGATCATCAATACTATGTAACCAATCACCACAACCGTTTCGAAACTTTGCAACGTTTGCTGGATTTTGCACCGGGTATCTATGGTATCATCTTCACCCGTACTAAAAATGACTGCCAGGAAATCGCTGAAAAGCTGATGAAGCAAGGTTATCATGTTAGTCCGCTACATGGCGATATGGACCAGAAAATGCGCAGCAAAGTGATGGACCGTTTCAAAAGCAAACAACTACAGGCGATTGTAGCAACAGACGTTGCAGCACGCGGTATTGACGTAAACGATATTACACACGTTATCAACTACGAATTGCCTGATGATCCTGAGGTGTACACACACAGAAGCGGACGTACTGCCCGTGCAGGTAAATCCGGTATTTGTATGTCTATCGTTACGCCACGTGAAATTTCGAACATCCGCAATATTGAGCGTATCGTAAAACAACGTTTTAATAAAACTGATATTCCTGAAGGTGGAGATGTAGTACGCAAAAAACTGTTCTTCTTCCTTGATCAGATTGCTACTACTGAGCCTAAAGCTGATTTTGCAGAAACGTACCAGGAAATTATCCACGAGCGTTTTGACGAAATTGGAAAAGATGAATTGATTCGTCGATTGATCTGGTTGCAGTTGAAAGACACAATGGACAGCTATAGCGAAAGCAATGACCTGAACGCCGGATTCGGTGCAGGTAAAGAGCAACGCGGCCCTGCATCTGCAGGTGTGGGATGGAAACGTTTCTTCATCAACCTGGGTGAAAAAGATGGTTTGAATACAGAGAAACTGATCAATTTCATCCACGAGAGCACAGACGTAGAAAAGAATATGATCGAACGCGTAACAGTGCGCGATATGAGCAGTTTCTTCAACGTTCGCGCAGAAGCAGCTGATTTTATACAGACTTCATTATCGAGCAAAAAATACCAGACCCGCAAAGTGCGTGTAGAAGATGCTGAACAAAGCAGCCGTGGTGGCGGTGGCGGTCGTCCGAGTGGCGGCGGTGGCGGATACCGTGGTGGCAGCAATGGCTCTTCTTCTTACGGTGGTCGCAGTGGTGGCGGACGTAGCGGTGGCAGCAGCGAAGGCCGTGGCTTTAGTGGCGGTGGCCGCAGCAACAGCGATCGCGAACAAGGCGGTCGTCGCTTCAGCGAAAAACCTGAATTCAAACGTAAAAGCGATGGTGGCGGTACTTCTGACAAAGGAGGCTACTTCAAATCAAAAAGATAAATACAGCGAATGCTAAAATTAAAACGTCCAATCTCCGAAAGAAGATTGGACGTTTTGGTTTTGTTTGTTCAATAGTAATAGCTTTCAGAAAGCACAATTACTTTTTATCAAACCATCAATTTAATGCAATTTTGCAGCGCATCAGCAGTACCATTGTTTAACTCAGAATTTTATATTGTCATCTTTGTCGTCCTCGGTATTTTGTTGGGGGGATTGGTTTTTGTTTTGCGCAGTATTGACCAGCAAAAAAGCATGCTACCAACGATTATGCCCGGTAAAATCGACAGTACATTCAAGTCGAAAGTCAGTCAGCCAAAACTTGTCAATGCCATTGTAGAGTGGTGTATCCATCATATTGGCGACAAGCAAAATCAGCCAAATATTGAGATATCTTATTACCCGCACCGCAAAAAATATGGCTGCTACCTTATCGACAAAAAACTGATCCGCATCTATATCAAAAACCACAAAAACATTGAGACACTCGCTCTTACCATTATTCACGAATTTGTGCATTATATTGAGATAAAGACAGACAAAGAATCCAAAAACTATGCCCGCCTGCAACATGACTTTGGCTATAAAACCAATCCTTACGAGCGTTCGGCCAACCTTATTGCCGCCCAATATTATCAACAATGCCTGATGGATTTATCGGCAAAGGGCTACCTCACATGTGAACTTCCTTTGGTTTAGCGAAGGTCATTTTGTTACTTTTTCACGCTATAGCGCACCAGGCGTCTTTCCTTCCGCAAATGGGCTGTATAAACATAAAACGGTAATGCTTCCGATACAATACCGATATCAATATTGTACTTAATTTTTTGTTCGATAATGATACCGCCATTTCTATAGCCGGGGTACATATTCCACTGCTCATCGAAAGCAGCGGTTTGGAATGTTCCTGCTGGTACTATCGTTTTCTTATCCTTGTCGGTCATAAAGGTGTGAATGAAGGCAGCTGTATCTGTGCTGCCGGACCAATCGAAATACCAGGAGGAAAATGTTTTTTCAAAATCTGTAGAAGAAAACCTGATTTTGCCGTTTGGAGCTACTATATAATACAGGGAGTCGCGCATATAGGCTCCTGTGTAATCTTTGGAGCCTGCGGTTTCCGGCGCCATTCTCAACTGAAACATTTTACCGTTGAATTCTTTTTCAGGTCCGGCATATACACTGTCAAATACACCGGTGGGGGTAGCATTGCCAAAAGTATCAACTTCAAACACCTGGTAAATCCAATAGTTCCCCGGTTTGAGGCGGGCATAATCAGGGTAAATAACATCTGGTTGCGGTGGTATTTTCGGTGTCACCGTTTCCTTTTTCTTGCAGGATATGCACAGCAAAGTCAGGGCGCATAGCACCAATGGAATTTTATACATGTTATTAATTGTGGGTGAGACTAACAAACGACTTTTTTCAAAAGTTATTGTTTCAGAGGATTTTATAGGGTATATATTTTATTAAATATGATATCGAGGATACGTCCCCCACGTATCATGCTTAGGTCCTTAGCGTATCATGCTTAGGTCCTTAGCATATCCAGGTTACGTCCCCCCACGTATCGAGGATACGTCCCCCCACGTATCGAGGTTAGGTCCTTAGCGTATCGTGGATACGTCCCTCACGTATCGAGGATACGTCCCCCCACGTATCGAGGTTAGGTCCTTAGCGTATCGTGGATACGTCCCCCACGTATCGAGGTTAGGTCCCTGACGTATCGCGGATACGTCCCCCACGTATCGAGGTTAGGTCCTTGACGTATTCAGGTTACGTCCCCCACGTATCCACGATACGTTTCTACAGCGAATTAGCGTAAACCCGTAACTTTATTCCCCGATAAAAAATAACCTTAAAATGGAATTTGACCCAAGTAATCCAATAGTTCAGCGCTGCCTTCAGGGCATGGCGATGGAAGACCAGAACAAGCCTGAAGAGGCTGTCCGGATATTTCTGCAGGCCTGGCATGAAGCAACAAACGATTTCGAAAAGTATCTCGCTGCCCATTATGTGGCAAGGCATCAGCATTCTGTTGCTGACAGGTTAAAATGGCTTGAAACGGCTTTGCAGTTTGCACAAAAAGTCAACAATGAGGCGACCATCAGCGCTTACCCTTCGCTGCACACAAATATTGCCGCCTGCTACAAAGAATTAAACGATGCGGATAGCGCACGAAAGAATACAGAATTGGCAAAATCTTTTCTGGAAAATCCTCCTGACAAAGGGCCGTTTTATCATGGCACAAGAGCCGGTTTGCCGGTTGGCGATTTTCTTACCGGTGGTAAAACATCGAACTACCAGGCAGATCTCGTTATGAACCATATTTATTTTACAGCTCTGCTGAATGGTGCCGGACTGGCTGCCGGTCTGGCCAAAGGCGATGGGCGTGAACGGGTCTATATCGTCGAACCGACCGGCAGTTTTGAAAACGACCCGAACGTGACAGACAAGAAATTTCCCGGCAATCCAACAAGGTCTTATCGCACCTGCGAGCCATTGAAAATTGTTGGTGAAGCAACAGACTGGGTAAGACAAACACCTGAAGCCTTGCAAAAATGGCGCGATAAACTGGCTGATAATAATGGGGAGATTATTAATTGATATTTGGGTATTTCATCTTTAAAATATTCAACAAATGCACCAACCATACGAAGAACAATTAAATCATAAAGCTGATTTCAGGGTCAAGTATAAATTCCGAAGTCATGATGAAGGTGGTAGAAAGACCGGAGAGCCATATCAGGGAATTCGTAGCGACTTTTCATTTGTTGGGGATGCCGAACATAAAATGTATATGATCTGGCCAGAGTTTGAAGATAGCGAAGGAAACATTTTGCTTTACAATGACAGAGGAGTGCCTAATTCAGGAACTGCAAGAATGTGGATTATAAACAATGAAATGAGACCTTTTCATTATGACAAGATTAAAATCGGAGTGAAAGGAAATTTCAGAGAAGGGTCAATGTTGTCTGCAGAATGTGAGGTAATTGAAATATTGGATTTGAAAATTAATCCAACAACCGGATAACATTGAGAACTTTCATCCATTCTCTGCGCCTTTGCGTGAATAAAACACCTGCTATTCAAACAACTCCGCAATACTCCGTGGGCGCAGCTTTTCCAGCCATTGAAAGCGGCTAAGTCTCATCGAAGAAATTTCAAATTTGCTGAAAGGAGAAAGGGTTTCTTTTACTTCCTGTTCCAGTAACAGCTTACTGATATCACCCTTTGCAAAGAATATTTTGATACGCTCGCTGGTGGATCTGCTGGCTCCGATATAAGCTCCGGCCTCATCCGTGGGGTAGTAAATGCTTTCTGCATCTGGCCTCACAATGGCGCGATCCAGCTCCTCATTTACCATATAGGCGGTAAGCGTGCGGCCTTGCACCTGGTTGAACATATCGGCCTGCTCCGGTCCCGTGCGCGATACGATCAGGGCATCGTTGGGTACCACTATCTTTTGCACTTTGCCACTGTCTATAAAAGCAATAATGGTATCGCCTGTTATCTGGCTGTTGCGGCTCCACAGGATAGGGCTTTTCATCATCAGCATCAGGGAATCCTTGCCTGTAAAGGAAATGCTGTCGCACTTGCCCTGCAGCGAATCGGAGAATATCCGTACATGATGAAAGCCTGAATAATATTTAGGGCTGGTGGTGTCTGCGCTCATTTGCATCGTGTCGACAGCCAATATGGTGGAATCGGAAAGGGTGTTTTTCTTTTTGCCTGATTTGGATTTATTGCTTTTCTCTTTAGTAATAATTGGTTTCACTTTGTCTGCTTTCATCAGCAGGTGAGCAGAATAAAAGGTGTCTGCCCGGACAAATATGCTGTCATTTTCGCTCACGCGTTTCAGCACAGGTGTATCAATCGCCAGGAGTGTTTTAAGTTGATCATTATAAAAAGCTTTCCCGCAATACAGGGTCGATTTTTGTGCCGTATCCAGTACGATCACGTTGCCCACAGCTTTGCCTTTTCCGCTGACTTTATTATAGTCCAGCGAATCGCCTTCTATGTATTGTTCTTCGTTGAGGATAGAAGAACGTACTGTAAAATGTGCAATCTGGTTTTTAGAATCGTAGGTACCAAAAGCTGTCCGCAACACAGAAGTTTCGTTGGTCACTACTGAACTGTCAAAGAAGCGCATCACTTTTGTTTCTGTATTATAGCCCAGGTTTTTGCTTTCGATATTGAAGGCCGTATCTGTTACAAAAACATTGTCTACAAAACGGGCTTCCTTGCTTTGCGCATTATAATTGCCCAAGGTGCTGGACACCGTTGTGCTGCCGGATTGCAGCGTACCGCCCTGATAATAATTCCCGATTTTTGTACTGAGGAAATAATCGAGTTCTTCCGTCCAGAGATTGTCGCCATTGCTGGTCAAAGAAACATTTCCACGCAGGTAAGCCTTCTTGATATTGCCGGTGTAACTCAGATAATCGCTCATGGCGGTGGTGCCGTTTTCCTGCACAATTTTTACATTGCCAAAAGCTTCCAGGTTGTTTTTTTCCTGGTTGAGAATGGCCGTGTCGCAATACAGTAAATCGGTTCCATGCTTAAACTGTACATCTCCGATAAACTTGAAATAACTAGTGGAATCGTTTTTTATCGCCTCAAATGTCTTGTTGTTGAGAATCGTGATGGGCACTTTGCCGGCGGTGTCTTTTCCTTTTTGTGCCAGCAAAAAAGTACTGCTCCCGAGCAGGAATGCCGGAAGCAGAATTAAAAAAGGAAAATACTTTTTAGAAAAAAGAAAGTGGAGAAAAATGTTGGTCACGAATGAGGATTATCGTTCTTTATTTTTGCCAAACAGGCGGATATTAATGTAGCGGGAAGGATGGTCCTGCAGGTCTATAATCAATTTGTCCAGCGAAGATAAAGTGGTTGTCAGGTTGGAGTACAATTGCTTGTCGTTGGCCATCATACCCAGGCTGCCATCACCTTTATTGATTTTTGCCATCAGGATTTGTGTTTCTGCCAAAGTAGTGTGCAGGCTTTTTACCGTTTTGTCCAGGTCTGCTTTGCTCAGTTGGTCCGTTGTTGCTCTCAGGTTTTTCAACACACCATCAATGTTTTCGCTGTTGTTGGCAATGTTTTGGGTGATGGAATTTGCATTTCGGATAATGCCGGCCAATTGTGCGCTTTCTCTGTTCAGGCTGGTGGACAGAGAAGCGAAATTTCGCATTGTCAATTCGATAGAAGCCATGCTTTGGTGCAGGTTTTGCTGCGTTTCAGGATTCAGCATCGTTTGCAGGGATATCATAATAGAATCGAGGCGAAGCATCACCATATTGGCGTTTGCCATTACAGGGTCTATCTGGCTGGTTATTTTTTCTATAGCCCCCAGTTCTGTTTTGGCAGGAATGATGGCTTCGTCTTCCAGCGCTTTGGTGCCGGTACCCATATTAAGGGAAAGTACTTTGCCGCTCAATAAATCCGGAGCTGCGAGAGAAGCGGTGGTGCCTTCAGTCAAATGTATCTTTTTATCTACAGATACGACTACTTTTACTTTGTTTTTCCCTTCCAGTTTGATTTCGCTGACATTGCCAACCTGCAAACCATTTACCTGAACAGCAGCCGAAGGTGTCAGACCCTGCACGTTTTCGAAATAAATGTAGTAGGTGTGGTCGGATGAAAACAGGTTGAAACCTTTCAGAAAATAAGTTCCTATTATAATTACAATAACGGAAATGGACACCATTAATCCCGTTTTTACCTCTTTCGATATTGCCATATTGTGTATTTGATGTAAAATAAAGGTTTTTAGTTCAATGTAAAAATAATTCCTGAGTACAAAATTAGCGAAAAGCCTATCAATAGTAATTATAAACAGTATCTTAAAATAAGCACAACAAAATGCAGGCTGTACTTACATCTTCTACTTTTGGGTCATTATTCGTGCGGAATCTTCCGGACGATCACCACTTAAAATGATCTAATTATGAAAAAGACAATTTTAATTGCAGCAATGGCTCTTATCGGGTCTAATGAAATTGCACAGGCACAAGCTGCTAAACAGGCACCTCATTACGGAAAAGTATTAATCAACCTTGGAGTGGGCCTCTCTAATAGGGGAGTTCCTGTTTATGCAGGTCTCGAAGGTTATATCCATCCTGATTTTACCTTGGGTGGTGTTATCAGTCACAGGCGCTATGGAACTGATTGGAGCAAATATCGTTATGATTTCTCTATTACCACCATCAGTGCCATAGGTAATTACCATTTCAACCGTGTATTTAATATTCCACACAACTGGGATTTGTATGCAGGCGCCAACATTGGTTACAGCATTGAAGCTTATGATCGTCCTGTTGGTGCACCGGAATATACTTACCGCAGTTATGATGGCTTGTCAGCCGGATTACAGGTAGGTGGACGGTATTATTTCACCAATGGCTTCGGGTTGAATCTTGAAGTGGGAGGAGGCAATGTATTGTCTGATGCGCGCTTCGGTGTTACTTTCCGCCTTTAGTCTTCCTCCAGAAATAAATCTGCAGCGATGCCATCGGCAAATAATCGACCGGCATTCGTCAGTAAGAGGATATTGTTATGTAAAGTCAGCCATTTTTTCTCTTCGAAAATCTGGCTGACTTTTTTGATTTGATTGGCGGCAGCGGCGCCCCAATCCTTTTCAATTTTGTCTAACCTGCAACCCCATATGGTGCGCAGAGATGTCATTATATATTCGTTCAGGCGTTGCGTGTCTGTCAGGATTTCTTCCTCGAAATCCAGCTTTTTTTCCTGCAGTATACTCCTGATATATTTACTGTTGTTGGCAATATTATTCCTCCGGTTGCGTCCATCAAAGCTATGAGCCGATGGCCCGATTCCAAGGTAGGGAATTCCTTTCCAGTAGTTGGTATTGTGCAGGGCATATTGGCCTTTGCTGGCAAAATTGGATATTTCGTATTGCTCAAAACCCATTGCCGGCGCATATTGCATCAATAACTCCAGTTGTTGGGCAGACTGTTCATTATCTACCGGCGTTTGTTTTTTCTGGTGGATATTATGGTGCAACGCAGTTCCTTCTTCTACCGTCAAGGCATAGGCAGAAAAATGGGGAATGGCCAGTGAGCGTACTTTTTCAATATTCTCCAGCCACATCAGGTTACTTAGCCCGGGTGTTCCGTAAATCAAATCGACAGTCAGTTTCTCAAATCCGGCATCCTGTGCTGTTTTGATGGCATAATCAGCTTCCGTGGCATTGTGCGCACGATTCATGTATTTCAAATCACTGTCGAAAAATGACTGCACGCCAATGCTGAACCTGTTGATGGGTGTAGTTCGCAGCGATTTTGCATAAGCAGCGTTCAAGTCGTCGGGGTTGGCTTCCAGGGTGCATTCCTGCAAATTGCTGATGTCATAATATTTTTCTATCAGCCCGAATATTTTTTGCAGTTCCTCTGCATTCAGAAGGGAAGGCGTTCCTCCACCAAAATAGATGGTTTCAATCTTTTCACCCTGCAGATATGCTCTCTGATTTTCCAATTCCCAGGCAATCGCCGACAGCATGTCCTCTTTTTGCGCCAGCGAAGTGGAAAAATGGAAATTGCAATAAGTGCAAGCCTTGCGGCAAAATGGAATGTGGATGTAAATGCCTGCCATTAAAAAGGATTAGTTTAGAAAAATAGTTCAGTCAATTCTTTCTAAACACATTTTGATGATTATTTTTAGCAGGAAATTATTTTGAAATACTGATATGCTTTTGTAAAATACTCCCGATTGTTTGCAATATTATTGATTTTGTTGGTATTGTTTGCAACAGGAATTACTTTGTTAATCCGACTGGATTGAATAAAGCACTTTATTAATGTAAGAAAGGGAGATAGCTTTTTCTTCATCAAGGTAAGATTTCAATAATTAATTCATTAGTCCCTTTTGTATATTTATGGTTTTGTCAAAATTTAAGGCCCGGCTGTTATTTTGTTTTTTGTTTTTACTTTTTTGCATTGACTTTTATTCGTATCAATTTTTTCAACTTCCATATGGAATTCATGAATGGTCGAATGTAGAACGGTTATCACTGGCTTTTGGTTATTATGACAATGGAATGAATTTTTTCAGACCCAGCACCTTCAATCAGGAAGCAATTGACGGTGTGGTTGGTCACGAATTTCCGATACAAAGTTATCTCGCTGCCTTGCTGGCAAATTTTTTTGGGAGGGCGTCCATTACCATGAATTTCAGGTTAATTAATCTGATTTTCTTTTTTTGTGGTTTGTTCAGCTTATTTACTATCGTTTTTAAAAGAACAGGTTCTTTTATTTTCTCCTTGATTACCCCTGTGTTCTTTATTTCATCGCCGATGTTTGTAGATTATGCCGGTGGTTTTTTACCTGATCCTGCATCTGCATCAATAGTCTTTGTCGGTTTTTATTACCTGATGGCTTTTGTTGAAAATCCAATCCGCGGTAATGTTATCTATACAATTCTTATTCTTACCCTTGCATGCCTGGTAAAAACTTCATCCATCATTTATCTCGCCGGCACACTGCTATTTTTTCTAATCCATTTTATAAAATACAGGCAAACAAAAACCAAGTCTGATTGGGTTGTTTTTCTTGCATTATCCGCTTTTTCCGGAGGGATTATTTTAGGGTTTTATCTTCATAATGATTATTTGAATTCCCATTATCATTCAACCTTATTTCCGACCAAGCCCATGCCATTCAAAGATTGGGATGACGTATCGCTCTATTTTTCCTACAGCTTCAAGCACTATTGGATGGGTGATTATTTTACATTGCCTGCATATTTTATTTTTATCATTGTGTTTGCTGCTTGTTTGCCCGTGCTCAGGAAAGAGCAGGCTTACAAACGCCAGTCTTTATTGGGAATCCTGTTTTTTGTTTTCCTGATTCCGGTATTTTACATAATGGGCAATCAACTCCATGTTCACGATTATTATATAATATGCATGCTTTTTCCATTATTAGGATGGTTAATGATAAATTCTGCTATTATATTATATAGTAAGATGAACGGCTCTACGAATTACTATATGGTTAAATCATCTTTGATTGTTACATTATTATTGTTGTACTGTTTTGCAAATTTCAGTGCATACAAAAGAATGAATATTGAAGAACCAAGAATTAAAGATTTTACAAGAACCATTTGGATGAGGAACGGAAGTGAGATTATGGATAAATTGTTGGTGCCCAAAACGGAAAGAATCCTGATTTTATACGAAATGCCACCCAATCAAGGGCTTTTGTCGTTTAACAGGAAAGGTTATGTTTTTTACAGCGACAGATGGAATGATACAAGTGCTGCCAATATTATCAATATGATGGAAGAGAAGAAACTTAGCATTGCAGTATGTGATACAAAACGAGTTATTAGTACAGAAAATGCGAACCCTCAATTTTATGAAAGTTTTGAAACCTTGTACAGGGATGAAAAAGCAACTGTTTTCAAGCTCAGAGAAGTTAAATAAGGGCTTATGCAGATTTTTTTTTCAGATTGCTTTTTGCACTTTAGTAATATAGCCTTACTTTTGCCGCAAATTTCCAACAACAATTCTTTTATAATATTATCATAGATGGCTAACACTGGTAAAATCAAACAAATTATCGGCCCTGTAGTGGACGTGCATTTTGCAAACGACAGCAAATTGCCAGAAATTTATAACGCACTGGAATTGAAGCGCGACAACGGTGACGTGGTTGTTCTTGAAGTTCAACAGCATCTTGGTGAAGATAGCGTTCGTTGCGTGGCAATGGATGGTACCGAGGGTTTGATGCGCGGTATGGAAGTAATCGATACTGGTATTCCTATTACAATGCCTATCGGAGAGCAAATTAAAGGTCGTTTGTTTAACGTAACCGGTGATGCGATTGATGGTTTGCCACAATTAAGCAAAGTTGGTGGCCGTGCTATTCACGCTAAACCTCCAAAATTTGAAGAATTAAGTACAGCAACTGAAGTCTTGTTTACCGGTATTAAAGTAATTGACCTGATTGAGCCTTATGCAAAAGGTGGTAAAATCGGTTTGTTCGGTGGTGCGGGTGTTGGTAAAACAGTATTGATCCAGGAGCTTATCAATAACATTGCAAAAGGCCATGGTGGTCTTTCTGTATTTGCGGGTGTGGGCGAGCGTACACGTGAGGGTAATGACCTGATGCGTGAGATGATTGAAGCCGGCATCGTAAAATATGGTGAAAAATTCCTTCACAGTATGGAAGAGGGTGGATGGGATTTGAGCTCAGTAAACCTGAAAGAACTGGAAGAATCAAAAGCAACATTCGTTTTCGGTCAGATGAACGAACCTCCTGGCGCTCGTGCACGTGTGGCTTTGAGCGGATTGACTATGGCGGAATATTTCCGTGATGGTGATGGTACCGGTAAAGGTCGTGATATCCTTTTCTTCGTAGATAATATCTTCCGTTTCACTCAGGCCGGTTCTGAAGTTTCGGCTCTTTTGGGTCGTATGCCATCAGCGGTGGGTTACCAGCCAACCTTGGCTACTGAAATGGGATTGATGCAAGAGCGTATCACTTCTACTAAAAATGGTTCTATTACCTCTGTACAGGCGGTATATGTGCCAGCGGATGACTTGACGGATCCGGCTCCTGCGACAACCTTTGCGCATTTGGATGCCACTACCGTACTTTCCCGTAAAATCGCCGATTTGGGTATCTATCCGGCGGTTGATCCATTGGATTCTACCTCCCGTATCCTTACAGCTGCTATTGTTGGTGATGCGCATTATGATTGTGCTAACCGTGTAAAAAGCATTCTGCAGCGCTATAAAGAATTACAGGACATCATCGCTATCCTTGGTATGGATGAGTTGAGCGAAGAAGATAAACTGATTGTATTCCGTGCACGTAAAGTACAGCGTTTCTTGTCTCAGCCGTTCCACGTTGCTGAACAATTTACAGGTCTGAAAGGTGTATTGGTTCCTATCGAAGAAACTATCCGCGGATTCAATATGATTATGGATGGTGAAGTGGATGAATATCCTGAAGCAGCGTTTAACCTTGTAGGTAACATTGAAGATGCTATCGCAAAAGGTAAAAAATTGATGGAACAAGCGAAAAATTAGTCAATTTGGCAATTAGGCAATTAGTAAATGATTGTCGAATTGCCGAATTTTTACAATTGTCAAATTGAAAATATGCAATTAGAAATTCTCACTCCCGAGCATAAAGTATACAGCGGAAACGTTTATGGTATTCAATTGCCGGGCATCGAAGGATCTTTCGAAATTTTAGAACATCATGCTCCGATGATTTCATCATTAGGTGCTGGTAAAATGAAAATTCTGATCGATAAAAACAATACTGAGCTGTATGAAATTACCGGTGGCTTTGCCGAGGTGATCAACAACAAAGTTTCTGTTTTGATTGAAGATGCCAACGCTCTGGGATAATTAAAAAATCTCTTTAAGAAAGGAAAGCCACCACAGATATTTTTTCTGTGGTGGCTTTTTCAATTCCGCGTATTGAAATACTATTTCAAGGCGAGGGAAAGTACTTCATTCATTTCCTTCACATAATGGAATCTGATTCCTTTAATGAATAATGGATTGATATCCTGGATGTCTTTTTCATTCTGGCTGCAAAGAATAATTTCCTTTACGCCTGCACGTTTTGCTGCAAGCACTTTTTCCTTAATTCCACCAACGGGTAATACTTGTCCACGCAAGGTGATTTCTCCGGTCATAGCCAGGTAAGGTTTTAATTTTCGTCCGGTAAATACGGATGTCAGTGCGCTGAGCATGGTAATCCCTGCGCTCGGGCCGTCTTTTGGCACTGCACCTTCTGGCACATGGATATGAATATTGTGTTCGTCAAAAGCTTTTTCATCAATACCCAGCTCTTCAGCGTGAGCTTTAAGGTAAGAAAGAGCAGTTGTGGCACTTTCCTTCATTACATTACCCAGGTTTCCGGTAATGGTCAGTCCGCCCTTGCCCTTGCTCAGGTTGGTTTCTATAAAGAGGATTTCGCCACCCACAGAGGTCCAGGCAAGGCCAACAGCCACGCCAGCGGGGAGTCCGCGCTCATAGGTGTCATTGGAGAATTTTGGTTTGCCCAGGATATTCACCACTTTTTCACTGGTGACCTGCGGCGAAACTTTGTTTTCCATTGCCACATCTTTTGCTACATTGCGCATTACAGATGCAAGTAAACGGTCCAGTTCGCGAACGCCACTTTCGCGGGTATAATCCTGCACCATCTGTTGCAGTACTTTGTCAGAAAATTTCAGGCTTGTTTTTTTCAGGCCATGTAATTCTTTCTGTTTGGGTAAAAGATGTCTTTTGGCTATTTCAGTTTTTTCTTCAATACTATATCCATTCAGCTGGATAATCTCCAGTCGATCACGAAGAGCTGGTTGGATATCTTGTAAACTGTTGGCTGTTGCTACAAACAAGACTTTTGAAAGGTCAAATTCCATCTCCAGGTAATTGTCATAGAAAGAGCTGTTTTGTTCAGGATCCAGTACTTCCAGTAAGGCCGAACTTGGGTCTCCGCGATGGTCACGGCCAATCTTATCTATTTCATCCAGAATGAAAACCGGATTAGCTGACTTTACTTTCCTTAAAGATTGAATAATACGGCCGGGCATGGCACCGATATAGGTTTTGCGGTGTCCGCGGATTTCACTTTCATCGTGCAGGCCACCAAGGCTGAGGCGTACATATTTCCTGTCGATAGCATTCGCAATGCTGCGTCCCAATGATGTTTTACCAATTCCCGGAGGGCCAACAAAACAAAGAATAGGCGATTTCATATCACCTTTTAGTTTTAACACTGCCAGGTATTCTAAAATACGTTCTTTGATTTTTTCCATTCCATAATGATCGTCATCCAACACCTTTTGTGCATGATTCAGGTCATAATTGTCTGAAGTATAGGTATTCCACGGCAGGTCCAGCATCAGGTCCAGGTGATTGTAAATCACTGAATAGTCCGGTGTGCTGGGATGCATGCGCTCCAGTTTCTGTATGTTTTTCTGAAAAGAATCTTTAGCAGCTTCCGGCCAGTGCATTCCTTCGGCACGTTTTTGCAAATCTTTCAGTTCTCTTTCATTCGGGTCGCCGCCTAATTCATCTTTGATTGATTTTAATTGTTGTTGCAGGAAATATTCACGCTGTTGCTTGTCCATTTCACCGCGTGTCTTATTGGTAATCTCGTTTTTGAGTTCAACAATCTGCAATTCGGCCTGCAAAATCTGCAACAATTTCTCCCCCCGCACTTTTACATCATTTTCTTCCAGCAGCATTTGCTTGTCTGTCAGTTTTGCATTGATGTTTGAAGCGATAAAATGAAGCAGGAAAGATTGTTGCTCGATGTTGCGCAAAACAATGCCAGCCTCACTTGGAAGGTTCGGTGATTGAGTAAGGATTTTTTCAGAATAATCGCGAACTGATGACATTATCGCATCAAACTCAGAATCATTCTTTGGGTAGATGTCATCTTTCAGGCTTATTTTAGCTTTGAAAAAAGGCTCGGTTTGCGTCATCATTTTGATGGTAAAACGCATTCTGCCCATAATAAACAAAGTAGTGTTGCCATCCGGCATCTTGATTTGTTTGACAATTTTGGCCAAAGTTCCCGTTGCATAGATATCTTCAGTGCCGGGATCTTCATTGTTCATGTCTTTTTGAGCCAGGACGCCAATCCATTTTCCATTGGCGTTGGCAAATTCAATGGCTTTAACCGATTTCTCTCTTGAAACTGTAATGGGTAATACTACATTGGGGAAAAGAACGGTATTGCGCAAGGCAATCAGCGGTATATCAGTAGGTAATTTCTTTTTTTCTTCGTCATTCAGCTCATCTTCGCCCAGTGGAACAATAGGCATAAACTCCATTTCCTGGTCATTTTGGCTAAACATCATATCTATCATTGATTTCATTCTGAAAAAATAGTCTTTAATGAATTAAAAATACAGACATAATGGCAAAACCGGGTTTAGAAATGTTGCCAAAATGCTGATATATAATGGGGACAATCCTTGTGCCAAACCCAAAAAACTGAAAAAATAGCAGGGTTGCATCCTATATTTGCATCTTAAAATCGAAATTGTATGAAACAGGTATTTGCAGGCTTCCTTTTGTTAGCCGTTGTTTTTTCAGGAGGTTATGTTAAGGCAGAAGACAGGGTTATGAAAGCAGGTGAATCGATGTGCACTGATACGACCTGCAAAGTGCCGATAAGAAAAATTTACAACGGCAATTCATTGGATGGAATGATTTTTTCTACCGCTATGATTGACAATAAGGGAGTTAATAGTCTTGGAACACTGCGGTTTACAATGTTCTTTAATTTCGGTAGTACTTTCAATTATAATTTTAATAAAACGATTGGTGTATATACAGGAGTAGACATCAAAAATATTGGTTTCATAGAAAAATACTCCTTGACAGATGCAACTATGAAGCAACGTGTCTATACACTAGGTGTTCCATTGGGTATAAAAGTCGGGAATATGCCTAAGAACAGTTATTTCTTCCTGGGCGGAGGTCTTGACCTTGCCTTTCATTATAAAGAGAAGTTTTGGAGTGCTACCGTGAAAAAACAAAAGTATGGCGAGTGGTTCAGCGATCATACCAATTTATTAATGCCTTATGTTTTTGCAGGACTTAGCATTAAATCCAGTTCCTTAAAAGTTCAATATTATCCGGGCAACTTTTTAAATGAATCCTTCAGCGGGCCTTCGGCTATGGGAACTTTAATTGCACCCTATGCCGGCAAAAAAGTAAATCTTTTGCTCATTAGTGTTGGTCGCGATATTAAGTTTAAAAGAAAAAGTAAATGTCCGTCGGGCAATTCAACATCATCTCCAGCTACACCTACCCAAATTTAATCTTTAATGAAAAAAGTACTTTTATTTCTCATTTTTGTTTTTAACCTGAGCAGCGTCTTCGCTCAAAAAAGTCAGAGAAATTATCCTTTGGCAATCAGCCGTTTCCAAAAATACTATAATGAAAAGAATGCGGACAGTCTTTATGCCATGTACTCTGAAAGGATGCAATATGCTTTGCCACCTCAGAAAACCAAAGACATGTTGAATACGATAAATCAACAGGTTGGCCAATTAAGAAGCTATAAAATAGAAAAAGAAACAGACGCAAATGTGACTTATCGCGGAATATTTGAGAAAGCCGAATTGTTTATTGTCATAGCGTTAACTCCAAGTGAACAATTGGGTATGTTGTTATTTCAACCCGTGAAAAATGAAGAAACAAAACCGGTTACTTTAGCTCCCGATTCTTCAAATTTCAATATTAAAACGATTGATGATTACACTGTTTATGGTACATTGCAAATGCCAAAGCAACCACAAGTGAAACCAAGTGTTGTGCTGATTATTGCCGGATCTGGCCCAACTGACAGAAATTGCAACAGCGATCTGGGTTTCCACTCAAATGCTTACAAAATATTGGCTGATTCTTTAGCAAATGCCGGAATTGCCAGCGTCAGATATGACAAACGCGGAATTGGAAAAAGTGCGCTTAGTCCGGCGGCTATGATTTCGACCCGTTTTGATGATATGGTGGACGATGCTGCATTATTTGCAAAAAAAATAAAAGAAGATAAACGTTTTGGAAAAGTCTTTATTCTTGGTCATAGTGAGGGCTCGCTGATAGGGATGAGAGTGGCGAATAAAGAAAAGGTGGATGGATTTATTTCACTGGCAGGAGCTGGTCAGCGGGCAGATTTTATTATGAAAAAGCAAATTGCAGCCAACGCGCCTCAACTTTCGCCTGCTGCGGATTCTATTTTAAATTCTTTGGTAAAGGGAAATACTGTTTTGGTTAATAACCCCCAACTGACATCTATTTTCAACGAGTCAGTTCAGCCATACCTGATTTCCTGGTTTGCATATGATCCTGGCATTGAAATTAAAAAACTCAACACTAGGGTGCTGCTGATTAATGGCACTTCAGATTTGCAGGTGGATGTTTCAGAAATGAAGAAACTTAAAGCTGCCAAACCTGCGGCCACCTCTGTAGTAATAGATGGAATGAATCATGTGTTGAAAGATGGAGGGAAAACACCCGAAGAAAACAGGGCGGCATATAATAATGTTGAGCTGCCGCTGGCAAATGGTTTAAGTCCTGCTATTGTCAATTTTGTCAGAAAGTAATAATTCCCTGGCAGTGAATCCTGAAACAGGAATAATTCGTACTTTCGATGTCTTATTTTAAAAAGAAAATTAAATGAAAAAGTTGTTGAATTTGGGTGCGCTTTGCCTGCTTGCTGTATTACAGTCCTGTGAGGAAAAAGGTGTGTTAATTGATTTTAGCGATAAAAATAATTTTGTTGATACAACCTATACTGCGGCTGTTGAGACTCCTCAGAACCGGAACGTTTTGGTGGAGGAGTTTACTGGAGCATCATGTACAAACTGTCCTGATGGTCACGCAACAGTTGCCAGTCTTATTGCTACCAATGGCGAACGTGTTGTAGCTGTTGCTTACCATACTTTTAATGGCGGTGCTATCTTTAAACCTGTAAAAGAATTGAGTGGTCATAACAGTGCTTACGATTTTCGTGATTCTGCGGCAACCAATATCGGTGATGTGATTTTTGGAGGAGTAACTTCCATTCCAAAAGCAGGCATTGATCGTGTTACTGTAGGTTCTTCTAAATTAATCGATCGTAATGTTTGGGCTTCTGAAGTCAATAAGCGTCTTGCAATTGCCAGCCCTGTAAATTTATATGTTACATCTTCCTACAACAGTACTGATGATTTGGTTAGCATAAATGTGAAAGCGGCCTACACCAAATCTGTTTCAGGTAAAAATATTCTAACTCTGGGTGTGATTGAAAGCGATATCATTGATGCACAAAAATATCCTGACAGTGTAGATATGCACTACAACCACACACATGTGTTTCGTAAATGCCTGACACCTTTTTATGGTAAAGCCGTATTGGATTCAGTTACAACCAAACAAGCAGGAACAGTTTATGAATACAATTATTCCTTCAAGCCGGCGCCAGCCTGGAAACTTGAAAATTGTAAAATTGTAGCCTTTATCAGTAACAATGAAGCTGATAATAAAGAGATTTTACAAGCCAAAGAGGTGAAGGTAAAGTAATAAACTATCGATAAATTTGCAGCCTCTTTCTATATTCGCAACCTGGAAAGAGGCTTTTTTCTGCCATGAATTTATCAGTATTATTCTGGCATTTAAAATTTTACATCTGTATTGCAAAACTTCATTAAAACGTTTAAATTTTTTAGCAACAAAATATAATGGCACTAATCAAATCAATTTCTGGTATCAGAGGCACAATTGGTGGTAAAGCAGGTAATGGGCTTACGCCAATTGATCTGGTGAAATTTACAACTGCTTACGCACACTTTCTTCTTCAGCGCAATAAGGGAAATAATAAAATAGTATTGGGAAGAGATGGGCGTATGAGTGGTGAAATGGTTCGCAATCTTGTTGTGCCGACCTTGCAAAATTGCGGATTCGATGTGGTAGACCTGGGATTGAGCACAACGCCTACCGTAGAAATGGCTGTAAAAATGGAATCAGCAGCCGGTGGTATCATCCTTACCGCAAGCCATAATCCAAAAGAATGGAATGCACTGAAATTGTTGAATGAAGACGGTGAATTTTTAAGCGCCGCAGACGGACAATGGATTCTCGATTTTGCCGACACTAATGAAGCAGACTATGCAGATATCAATCATCTTGGTAAAGTAACGCACGATGAAAGTTTTATGCAAAAGCATATTGATGCTTTGCTGGCTCATCCTTTGGTAGATGTTGAAGCTATCCGCTCAAAGAATTTTAAAATAGTTGTTGACGCAATAAATTCTACCGGTGCCACTTTCGTGCCTGCTTTGCTGAAGGCTTTGGGTGTGGAAGATATCATCGTGATTAACGAAGAGGTGTCGGGTGATTTTGCACATAATCCTGAACCACTGCCTGAAAATCTGATTGGTCTTTGCAGTAAAGTGGTGAAAGAAAATGCTCATCTTGGTATTGCGGTTGACCCTGATGTGGACAGGCTTTGTTTTGTCAACGAGGATGGCTCCTTGTTTGGGGAAGAGTATACCTTGGTTGCGATTGCCGATTATGTTCTCAGTCATCACAAAGGTGGCAACACAGTGTCAAATATGTCTTCTACACGGGCTTTGCGCGACGTGACTGAAAAGCATGGCGGGCAATATTTTCCAAGTGCTGTGGGTGAGGTGAATGTAGTGACCAAAATGAAAGCAAACAATGCTGTAATAGGCGGAGAAGGAAATGGAGGTGTAATCTGTCCGGAACTGCATTATGGCCGCGACGCACTGGCTGGAATAGCTTTGTTTCTTACTCATTTGGCAAAAAGCGGCAAACCGGTTTCCGGCCTGCGCAATACTTATCCGCATTATATTATTTCAAAGAATAAAATAGAATTGCCGGAGGGTTTGAATGTGCCCAAAATTTTCGCCGCCATTCAACAAAAATATAAAGCTCAGCCCATCAATACCGAGGACGGATTGAAAATCGAATTTGATAAAGATTGGGTTCATCTTCGTACATCAAATACCGAACCAATCATTCGTATTTATGCCGAAAGTATCAGTGAGGTGACAGCCAATAATATTGCGCAGCGCATTATAGCCGATATCAGGGAAGAAATCAAAAGATAAAAACACCGGTAAATAATTTTATAAACTCCGGCGCTTGAGCCCTTCCTGACAAAAGGATTGGCGCATCGCCGGAGTTTTTCTTTAAATGAACAACGAAGAATGGACTTTGGAAAGACTATCTTCGCAAGTTCGAAGAATTTTTAAGCATCACTATGGAATTGAAAATAGAAGCCAGACAAACAGTGCAGCTGGCATTGCCAATCATTTTTGGTGAGCTTGCGCAAATGGCTTTGCATTTATTGGATACGGCAATGATTGGCGCTATCAGTCACGTGCAGCTGGCAGCGGCTTCTTTGGTGATAAACGTTTTGGGCATCCCATTTGTGTTGGGCATCGGTATGACAATGTCTATTGCGCAAACCGTATCCATGGCGCAAGGGCAAAATGATAATAAAAAGGTGTCACATTATTTGTTCAATGGCTTTTGGATGTGCGCATTTTTTTCAGTGTTGATTGCGTTGAGTTTGTACCTTGGCAAGAATGTGATTTTACACCTTGGGCAAGATCCGGAAGTGGCGCGCCTGGCCATTCCTTTTCTGGAGGTGATGAGTCTTTCATTGATACCGATGTTGCTATTTATGGCACTCAAACAATTTACAGATGGACTCCAGCACACACGCACGGCAATGGTTTTGAGCATTTTGTCTCTGCCAATAAATGTGTTTATAAATTGGCTTTTGATTTATGGTAATTGGGGTTTCCCAAGAATGGAAATGATGGGCGCAGCTTATGGTACGCTCATTACCCGTAGTTTTATTTTTGTGGCTTTAGGTGTGGTGGTGTTGCGTCATAAACTGTTTCGGAAATATATTGCAGTACGTAAAAATCAATGGTTTTTCAGTGCAGCAACCTTCAAAGAATTGCTGAAGATTGGCGTGCCTAGTGGCTTGCAAATTGGCATGGAAGCAGGGGCATTTGTCGTGTCGGGTATCATTATTGGCACTATTGGTGTGGTAGAACAAGCAGCACATCAAATAGCATTAAGCTGTGCGGCCTTTACCTTTATGGCTTCGATGGGTTTGGCGCAAGCGGGATCTATCCGGGTGAGTAATGCTTTTGGAACCCAAAATTTTAAAAAAATTACTGCCATTGGTAAAAGCACTTTGTGGACAGCTTTGGCTTATGGTATTTTTTGTGCCATGATTTTTGTGGTATTCCGCAATGATTTGCCTTTGTTGTTTAATCATAAAGCAGAGGTAATAGCAATGACATCCACCCTATTTGTTTTGGCAGCTATATTTCAGATTTCGGATGCGACACAAGCCATAGGTTCCGGCTTGCTTCGGGGTATTAAAGATGTGAAAATGCCAACAGTTCTGATTTTTATTGCTTACTGGGTTTTGGGTATTCCGGCGGGATATTTACTGGCGTTTCAATTTAAGCTTGGCGCACCGGGAATATGGTTGGGCTTCATTATCGGCCTGACATTCTCTTCGATTTTCCTTACCTCCCGTTTCCTGAAGCTGGCCAAAAGACAGCAGGTGTAATGAGTGATTTTCGCTATTTTGTTCTGCACAAGCCACGGGGAATGGTCTCTCAATTCATCAGTCCGGATGATGTGGGCCTGCTGGGTGAAATTGATTTCGATTTTCCGGAAGGAACGCACGCCATAGGCCGTTTGGACAAAGATTCGGAAGGCATGCTATTATTGACAACGAATAAGAAAGTAACTAAACTATTATTTCAGGGTGCAGTGCCGCATACGCGGGATTACCTTGTTTTGGTAAAGAATAATGTTAGCGAAGAGACCTTAGTTAAGTTGCAGACCGGCGTTACTTTTCAGACCTTTGGAGGTGCCGATTACAATACAGGGGCTTGTAAAGTTTCTATTGTTGAAGATCCTGAAACTCAATACCATGTTGATCTTGGGTTGCGCAAAGATATACCTCATACCTGGTTGCTGATTTCATTAACAGAAGGGAAATATCATCAGGTGCGTAAAATGGTAAAGGCAGTGCATCATCGTTGCCGCCGGCTTATTCGTGTTGCAATAGAGGATATTGAACTCGGCACATTAGCTCCGGGCGCAGTTCTGGAACTCGATGAAGCAACATTCTTCAGGAAACTGAAAATTGATAATTATCTCGATTAGGCGATTTTTACAGAGGTCATACTCAGCGAACCAGCCAATAATTTATCGTTGAACAAGGATGAATTTTCTGATTTTTCTTTGAGCCCAAGCGCATAAATAAGGGGCAGATAATGATCAGGAGTCGGTATCGCCAATTGGATAGCCTGACCTTGTTTATGATAGTTTACAATAGGGTCAAAATTTCCATCCAGCAACCATTTGTTTATCTTTTCTCTGGATTCTATGGCCCAATCAAAACCATAATTATCCTTGTCCATATTTCTGAAATCTACAAGGCCAAGATTATGGACAATATTTCCACTGCCAACAATAAGGATGCCTTTCCGGCGAAGCGATTGCAACTGTTTTGCTAAAGCAAAATGATACTCCGGCGGCTTGGTATAATCAATGCTGAGCTGGATTACAGGAATGTCGGCATTGGGATAAAGATGTTTAATCACACTCCACGCACCGTGATCGAGCCCCCATTTTTCGTCCAGTTCTACAATGGTCGGGCTTAATAATTGTTTGGTTTCCTTAGCCAGTTCAGGGCTACCTTTTGCAGGATACTCCACTGCAAATAATTCTTTAGGAAACCCACCAAAATCGTGTATCGTGCGCGGCATCTGCATTGCGGTCACTTTCGTTCCATTAGTAAACCAATGAGCAGAAATACACAGGATGGCATTAGGTTTAGGCAGGCTTTTGGATAGGTTTCTAAAACCGGTAACAAATTGATTTTCTTCAATCGCATTCATCGGGCTGCCATGACCCAGGAATAAAACCGGCATCTTGTCGGTAGTATTGAAGGTTCCCGAAAGTTTGGCAAGCGAATCAAGATTGTTGAGTATATACATAAATGGAAGTAAGCCCAGTGATTTTAAAAATGTTTTCCGGTGCATAAAGTGGAATTGCTACACAAAGTAAACCTTAAATGAGTTGTTGGTACCTAAAGTATACTTTAAGTGACTGCTTATTTAACGAAATGTTTGCGGAGGTAAATGCCTTAGCTGAAAAGACCATACCACATTAAGCATTAGCAAGCTATCTTTGCCGCCTTATGGCAAAATTTTTTCTGCGCAAAAAAATAGGGGACCGTGTTGTGAACGGTCATCCGTGGATATTCGCTACCGAATTGGGTGACAGTGAGGGCGATTATGAACCGGGCGATATTGTAGATGTTCATTCCTCCAACGGATCTTTTGTTGGTAAAGGCTACGTCAATCCGGCTTCGCAAATCCGTATCAGATTATTGACGCGGGATAAAAATGAAACAATAGATGCGCAATTTTTCTATCGGCGTATTGCAGAAGCCTGGGCTTATCGCCAGCAAATAGGCTATGTTGAAAACTGTCGCTTGATATTTGGCGAAGCTGATGGTTTGCCTGCTTTGATTATTGATAAATTCAACGATTACCTGGTGATTCAAACTTTAGCATTAGGCATTGAACGCTGGAAAGAGGCTATAGTAAAGGCTTTACAGGACATTTTCAAGCCCAAAGGAATTTATGAGCGGAATGACGTTCCTGTGCGTGAATTGGAAGGAATGCAGCAAATTAAAGGGTTTCTTTCAGCGCCTTTTGACACCAATATTATCCTGAATGAAAATGGCTTAAAATTTCATGTGGACATAGAAAATGGCCAGAAAACAGGTTACTTTTTAGATCAGCAGGATAATCGCCGTGCCATTCAGCATATTTGTAAGGATGCAGAGGTGTTGGAGGCTTTTTGCTATACCGGAACATTCTCTCTGCATGCGGCTAGGTA
Source organism: Chitinophagaceae bacterium (assembly GCA_041661485.1). GTDB lineage: Bacteria > Bacteroidota > Bacteroidia > Chitinophagales > Chitinophagaceae > Rurimicrobium. Next base: position 226,952 of record JBAZUJ010000004.1, on the reverse strand, counting down.
TGGTGCAAAAAGTGTTTTAGGATTGGATATTTCAGATAATGCAGTAGATACAGCACGCAGAAATGCATTGTTGAATGGTTACGAAAATACCTGCAAATTTGAATCCATGAATGCTTTTGATGCTTTGAAAAACTGGGTAAAAGAAGGTCGTAAATATGATGTGGTGATGTTGGATCCTCCTGCATTTACCAAAAGCAGGGCAAATATTGACAAAGCAATTACCGGGTACAAAGAGATTAATCTTCGTGGAATGAAACTGACCAAACCAGGCGGATTTTTAGTTACAGCTTCTTGTACCAATTTGGTTTCGCCAGACCAGTTCCTGAAAACCATTGAAGCAGCTGCAAAAGATGCCAAAAGGAAAATTCGTCAGGTCACATGGCAGACACAGGCCTCCGATCACCCTATTTTATGGCACGTCCCAACAACCCAATACCTTAAATTTCTGATTGTTCAGGTTTTGTAAAGGAATTAAAACGAATAGGGGCAAGACTTAGTACTGAATGAATCAGTTTTAACACTGACTCCTGATTACTGACTCCTGTCTACTGATTCGTGACTCCTCAATATTCATTAAACAAAAAAAGAGAACGTGAAAACGTTCTCTTTTTTTTATGAAGAATTATAAAATTATAGTTGGTTGTAGATCATTACATCACTACCACGGCTGATGCCATAGTACTGGAATGTTTTATGACGGTATCCTTTTTTGAAATACGCATCAGTATCACCTTCTTCAGGGATAGTTACCCAATCTTTACGTTTTGGTGTGAACCAACGATAAACAGCAACCTGGTTAGCACCACGGTGTGTAGAAGCATAAAACTGAAGATGCTTGTCAGCATATCCCATTTTCAGCATTTGGTCGTCAGTAAATTCATCCTCCGCGATGCTCGCGAAATCTTTCGTGTTCGGGTTGTACCAGCTATTTACGGCAACGCGGTCTGCTGCTGGGTTGCGATAAGCGAAAAACATCAAAGTTTTATCTTTGTAATGCCAGTTCAGCAATTGACCATCTTGGTATTCGCCTTCTGCCACTGTAAGATAATTAGCGTCTGTTGGGTTATACCAACGATATACTTTTACTATTTCTTTTGAAGCGTCTTGAGCCTTTACTTCATTAGTGAAAACGGAAGCTAAAACAGTAGTAAGGAGGATGAAAGTTTTTTTCATAATTGTTGTACGTTTTTCTAAAATCGAACCCAAAGTACATAAAAATTTTATTGTCTTGCAATAGTTTGGCAATATTTTTTTTAAAAGAGTTTTTTTGTCGGGTCTTCTCTTGCCTAAATAGCCTATTTTTCATAGCTTTGGCATCTTTTTGCGACAGGGTGGCAGAGTTTGATTTTTTGCACAATTTTTGAAGCAGAAGATTTTTAAGTTTTAATACATCACGAAACTTGTTTTTGCTTTAGTGCAGAACAATGAAAAATTATTAAATAATATGATCGGAATTATCTCCAAATTATTCGGTGGCAGTAAGTCGGATAAAGACGTAAAAAAAGTACAGCCATACGTTACTAATATTAATAAGGCTTTTGATGCGTTGCAAAACATCAGCAACGACCAGCTAAGGGCTAAAACAATTGAGTTTCGTACAACGATTAAAGCCCATCTGGCCGATATCGACAAACAAATCGCGGATAAAAAAGCTGAAGCAGATGCTTATACAGATAATGTACAGGCACGCGAAGGCATTTATGACGAGGTAGACAAGCTTATTAAAAGACGCGACGAACAGATTGAAGTTGTTCTGGAGCAAATCTTACCCGAAGCATTTGCTGTGGTGAAAGAAACCGCCCGTCGTTTCAAAGAAAATCCTGAAGTGGTGGCTACGGCTACAGAACAGGATCGTTTCCTGGCGACACAAAAGGACCATTTGCGCATAGAAGGTGATCAGGTTATGTATAAAAACAACTGGTTGGCAGCTGGCGTTCCTGTTTCCTGGAATATGGTGCACTATGATGTGCAGCTGATAGGTGGTACAATATTACACCAGGGTAAAATTGCCGAAATGGCAACAGGTGAAGGTAAAACGCTTGTTTCTACACTTCCTTCCTATCTTAATGCATTGGCCGGCGAAGGTGTTCACGTTGTAACGGTGAATGATTACCTGGCCCGTCGTGACCAGGAATGGAACGGCCCGATATTTGAATGGCTTGGCCTGACTGTTGATTGTATCGACAAGCACCAACCAAACTCACCTGAGCGTCGCAATGCTTACTTAGCAGACATCACCTACGGAACAAATAATGAATTTGGCTTCGATTATCTGCGTGATAATATGGTGCATCACCCCGAAGAGAAAGTACAGCGCAAGCCGCACTTTGCTATGGTGGATGAGGTGGACAGCGTTTTGATTGATGATGCGCGTACACCATTGATTATTTCAGGTCCTGTGCCAAAAGGTGATGAACAACAATTCCATTTGCTGAAACCACGCATCGAATATTTGCTGGAAATGCAAAAGAAAGTGGTGAACCAATCGTTGACTGAAGCAAAAAAATTAATTGCTGAAGGCAAAACGGATAAAGAAACAGGTGGTTTGCATTTATTCCGCGCTTACAGAGGTTTACCTAAAAACAGTGCAATCATTAAATTCCTGAGTGAAGAAGGAAACAAACAAATTCTTCAAAAATCAGAGAACTATTTCATCTCAGAGCAAAACCGCAACATGCCCAAGGTTGATGCGGAATTGTTTTTCTCTATTGATGAAAAAAATAACAGTGTAGACCTTACTGATAAAGGTTTGGCAATGATTACAAAATCCGGTGAAGATCCAAACTTCTTTATCCTGCCTGAAATTTCTACAGAACTTACTGCTATAGAAAACAGTGGTGCTGCTCCTGAAGTAATCGTTGCACAAAAAGATGCTTTGCTGCAGGATTATGCCATCAAAGCTGATCGTATCCATTCCTTGCAGCAATTACTGAAAGCCTATACTTTATTCGATAAGGATATTGAGTATGTGGTAATGGAAGGCAAAGTAAAAATTGTAGATGAGCAAACTGGTCGTATCCTCGACGGACGTCGCTACAGTGACGGATTGCATCAGGCTATTGAAGCAAAAGAAAACGTAACGGTAGAAGCAGCAACACAAACGTTCGCAACGATAACTTTGCAAAATTTCTTCCGGATGTACCACAAACTTTGTGGTATGACGGGTACTGCCGAAACTGAAGCCGGTGAGTTCTGGAGCATTTATAAACTGGATGTAGTAACGATTCCAACAAATATTCCTATTTCGCGTAAAGACCAGCAGGATCTGGTGTACAAAACCAAACGTGAAAAATATAAAGCAGTTATCGACGAGATCGAAGCATTGACCGCTGTTGGCCGCCCGGTATTGGTGGGTACTACTTCTGTTGAGGTTTCTGAATTGCTGGGTCGTATGTTGCAGCAAAAGAAAATTGCCCATCGCGTACTGAATGCAAAACAACACCAGAGCGAGGCGCAGATTGTAGCGGAAGCTGGTCTTAGCAGTGCAGTTACTATTGCTACCAATATGGCTGGCCGTGGTACGGATATCAAACTGGGCGAAGGTGTAAAAGCTGCCGGTGGTCTTGCTATTATCGGTACGGAACGTCACGAGAGCCGCCGTGTAGACAGACAGCTTCGTGGTCGTGCGGGTCGTCAGGGTGACCCTGGTACTTCACAGTTTTTTGTTTCTCTGGAAGATGACCTGATGCGCCTTTTTGGTTCAGAAAGGATTGCTTCGATGATGGACAAAATGGGCCACAAAGAAGGGGAAATGTTGCAGCACAGTATGATTTCGAAATCTATTGAGCGTGCACAGAAGAAAGTTGAGGAAAATAACTTTGGTATCCGTAAGCGGCTGCTGGAATATGATGATGTGATGAACGCTCAGCGCAATGTGATTTACAAATTCCGTAACCATGCCTTGTATGGCGACCGTCTGGCTATTGACCTGGACAATGCGATGTACGAAGTGGCACAGGATTTGGCTGCGCAGGCATCTCAGTCAAAAGATCTTGCTGTATTCAAAGTTGAAGTAGCCAAGCACCTTGCATTCGAGCCAAAGATAGATGAAGCAACTTTTGGCAAAGGAAATGCTCAGGCGTTCGGCGAAGATTTATACAATCAGGCAACAGAATTCTATACCCGTAAAATGAACAGTGTCCGCGAGCAAATGACAATTCAGTTGCGAGAGGTGCTGGAACAGAATCGTGGTCAGATTGAAAATATAGTGGTGCCGTTTACGGACGGTGTTCGTGGAATTCAGGTTTACACGAACCTGGAAGAAACCGTAAACCAGGAATCAAAACCTGTGATACAGGAATTGGAAAAATCCATCACTTTGTCGCTTGTAGATGATGCATGGAAAGATCATTTGCGTCGTATGGACGAATTGCGCAACTCGGTGCAAATGGCGTCTTACGAGCAAAAAGATCCTTTGTTGATTTACAAGTTTGAAGCAGCCGAACTGTTCAAGCAAATGAACATGGAAATCAACCGTAACATTATATCCTTCCTTTGCCGCGCCGGTATCCCGATGCAGGAAGCGCCACAGGAAGCACGCGAATTGCCACAGCATACTGATATGAGCGATTATTACGACAATAAAGCTCAGGTAGACGCTGCAGGTGATGATTATGCGGCAAACCAAAATGATTATTACAACGAATCTGGTCCTCAACAGCAAGCGCCAAAGCAGCAACCCGTAGTAGCCGGACCAAAAATTGGCCGCAACGACGATTGCCCCTGCGGTAGCGGCAAGAAATACAAGAACTGCCACGGCAGAGGTCTTTAATGTTTAAAATTTAATGAAGAATGTTTAATGGGTGCTGAGAGATCTGCACCCATTTTTTTACGCTTATTTCACGCAAAGGCGCAAAGAAGACGCATCGCCGCAAAGAATTTTCTCACAGAGAGTACGGAGGAAGAGAGGGCATGAAGCTTTTCAGGTAATGTTTCACGCAAAGAAGACGTAATGGATTCTACGCAGTTTGCACAGCAACTGATGTAAAGGTATTCACGTGCTGAGCTGTGCCGTAGGCACTGCGCGTTGGTAGTAAAAAAAACAACAAAAAATAGCGTGCCGTAGGTACGCAATGTTCCTTTTTTACCAAAGAAAGAGACACATAGCATTTCACGCAAAGGAGAAGCATAGCAATACACAATACGGTTTACTCACAGAGAGCACGGAGGAAAGACGGTTCAAAAGTTTTCATTACTAAGCAGACTGTTGAAGGATTACTTCCGGAGCAAACTTTCACAAAGTTCGCGAAGATTTCTATTTCGATTTTCATCCAGCGCAATTTGTTCAACCTGCTTGATATGCTTTGGTCGATTATAATTCAGTAAACCTAAAATGCATTCGTAGTGCGTAAGAAAAAAGTCATCCTGTTCAAGTTTCTGCAATTGTATTTTTTCAGCTTCTTCGGACGCATAATGCTTTAATATAACAGCTGTATTCCAAGCAAGCTCGTTCTGATTGTTTAACAGCCAGTCTTTAAGTTTATCAAAAATCGTATCCGGAATATCAAAACTTTCTTCTGCCGAACATTGCTCCAAAAGGTTGCCAGCAGCATATAGATAATCGATTAACCAACAGTCTTCTTTATGTGCTATACTAATTTGCTGTAATAATGGGTTGATAAATTCCCTGGCATCCAGTTTGCACAATAACGAAGCAAACTTGTTTGTGTTTTCAATGTTTGCCGGATTGTTAATCAATAATATAAGCTCTTCCTTAATTGTACTGTAGTTTTCGATCAATAGATCGTACAAATAATCGAGTCTTGAATTTGCTGAATAATCCATAGTATTTCCCGGTCAAATCTCCTCTTTTCAAATAAATATTCCAAAATAGCAAAATGTAGCAAACCTAAAAGACAAGCTTATTTCAGAAAAAACAAAGGATTCACAAATGTTTGCTTCAATTTTGGAGAAAGAAATTTTATGGCCAATAAATTGAAAGACGAGCAAAGCCCTTATTTATTACAGCACGCCAATAATCCCGTGCATTGGCAGCCCTGGGGCGAAGAGGCTTTTGCGCAAGCAAAAAAGGAAAATAAACCCCTGATAGTAAGTATAGGCTATTCTGCCTGCCACTGGTGCCATGTGATGGAGCACGAAAGCTTTGAAGATGAAGCAACAGCGGCATTTATGAACGAGCACTTTATCAATGTCAAAGTAGACAGGGAAGAGTATCCCGACGTGGATGATTTTTACATGACAGCAGTTCAGGCCATCTCCGGCAGCGGCGGCTGGCCATTGAATGTTTTTGTGACACCGGATAAATTACCTTTTTACGGTGGTACATACTTTCCTCCTGTGCCTGCGCATGGCCGGCCATCCTGGATGCAATTGATGCAGCGGATGAAAGAGGTTTGGCAGGATCGTCCGGAAGAGGTGGCGCAACAGGCAAACCAGATGCTGGATTATCTGCAGAATGCGGCAAAAGTTTCTGCTAAAAATGATGGAGAAGAATGGACAATGAAAGATGCTGAAAAGGCTGCAGGAAATGCCTTGCAGCAGGCGGATAAAGTGAATGGCGGATTTGGTCGTGCACCCAAATTTCCTTCCACTATGAGTATCGGCTTTTTGTTGGAGCATTACCATTTTACAGGGCATAAAGAGGCGCTTGATCAGGCATTATTAAGCCTTGATAAAATGATTGCCGGTGGCATTTATGATCAGGCAGGTGGCGGTTTTGCGCGCTATTCTGTGGATGACGTGTGGCTGGCTCCGCACTTCGAAAAAATGCTGTACGACAATGCCATGTTACTGAATGTTTTGTGTGATGCATTTAAAATTACAGGCAAAAAAATTTACAGAGAAGTAATAGAAGAAACGATGACTTTTCTCCTGCGGGAAATGAAGCAAAATGATGCCGGATTTTATAGCGCATTAGATGCCGACAGTGAAGGGGTGGAAGGGAAATTTTACACCTTCACCTTTGAGGACTGGAATGAAATAATGGCGGAATTTCCGGTGTTTGTTGCGCAGTATTTCGGTATTGAAAAACATGGCAATTGGGAGCATACAAATATCCTTTACAGAGCGATTGAAATAGACAAGATTGCAGCAGAGCAAAACCTTCCGATTCAGGAGGTAAAAAGGGTAGTTGAGGAAGCTAAAATCAAGTTGATGAGCGAACGTGAGAAAAGAGTGCGTCCGGGTACAGATGATAAGATTCTTTTGTCGTGGAATGCACTGCTCAATACAGCCATCAGCAAGGCTTCTGTTGCTTTGCGACGAGACGATTATGCAGTAATTGCACAGGAACACCTGGTCTGGATGTTACAACATTTTGAAGTGGGAAATACACCAAAGCATGTGTGGAAAAACGGAGTGGCAAAAATCGTTGCCAACCTTGATGATTTAGCCTATTTAATTCAGGCATTAATTCAGCTGTCGATGACTGTAAATGATGAGCAATATTTGATGAAAGCTGTGGCCATTACTGAGTATGTTCTGGCACATTTTTCTATCGAAGGAAGCGCAATGTTTTATTTCACTTCAACGCTGCAAAGTGAAGTTCCGTTGCGCAAGCCTGAAACCTATGATGGGGTAACACCTTCCTCCAATGCCGTAATGGCGCAGAACCTCCATTTATTGGGTATGCTGGCTGAAAAATCACAATGGATATCCCAAAGCGAGGAGATGCTGGCTCAAATGAAGATTCAATCCCTGCGGTATTCTACATCGTTTGGCTATTGGAACATTATCGGGCAAAGAATGGCGAAAGGATTTAAAACGATACTGGTGACTGGTGAAAATATTGATACAGTGAAAGATGAACTGGAAAAAAAGTTTTTGCCACAATGCTTTTATTTTTTTGAAAAGAAAGAAAATTTCGTAACTATGCCATTCAGAAAGCAATTCGAAAAGAAAACACAAATTTTTATTTGCTCGAAAAACAGTTGCTTTCCAACCCTTGAAAAATTACCTGAGAACGTTGATTTTGCTATACTTTAACAGAATATGAAGTGAAACATTTCTTTAAGATTTTGACATTGAAAAAAAATATTTTTTAAGAAACAGTTGCTTTTTTGGAAAAAACTTCAAATATTGTGTGCCAGTTTAGTAATAGACTTTAATAACGAACAGAAATTTTTACCTTTATTTGCCTAATTGCAAAAACAAAAGAATGAGTATGAAACAACTTTCCCTGAAGATCTCCGCTGTTGCATTGATTGCATTAGCTGCAAGTTGCGGACAATCGGGTAGTGGCGGACAATTAGTGGGTTCTCCCAATATGTCGATGTACAAAGCTCCGGTGCCGATAGGTATGGTTTATGTACCATCCGGTATCCTGAAAATGGGAGCAAGCGACCAGGACGTTAGAGGGAGAAATGACGCCTTGATACGGACAACGCAAATGACTGGTTTCTATATGGATGCCACCGAAATTTCAAATGCGGAATATCGCCAGTTTACTAATTGGGTTCGTGATTCATTTGCACACACAACTTTGGGTGATTTTAAAGACAATCCGGACGGAACACAAACATTGGATATGAGCAAACGTATCAACTGGAGAGATCCGGATGTACAGGAGCAATTATCAGCTTTGTATGTTCCTGCAGATCAGTCTGGCTGGGGTACAAAAGAATTTGATAACAGCAAGCTTATTTATCATTATTCAAATTATGATTATACAGAGCATGTGAAAAATTCTTCAAAACCTGCTAAAGATTTCTTTAAGGAAACAACAATCAATGTTTATCCTGATACTACGGTTTGGGTTCGTCAGTTCACTTATTCTTATAATGAACCTATTGCACGTCAATACAACTGGTTTGGCGCATTCGACAATTATCCTGTTGTAGGTGTAAACTGGAAACAAGCTAGCGCTTTTGCTAACTGGCGTACAGACGAGTGGAAAAAAGATCGTGAGAAAAATAAAATTTACTTTGAAGGTCAATTTATGTTGCCTAATGAAATGCAATGGGAATGGGCAGCAAGAGGTGGACGTAATGCATCTCCATATCCTTGGGGTGGCCCTTACATCCTGAACAAGAAAGGTTGTTACCTTGCTAACTTCAAACCACAAAGAGGAAACTACGCTGCAGATGGTGGATTGTACACTGTTCCTGTGAACAAATACTGGCCAAATGATTATGGTCTGTACAATATGTCAGGTAACGTTTCTGAGTGGACAAGCAGTCCTTATTATGGAAACACCTACAACCAGATTGCTGATGTAAACCCAAGTCTTGATACAAAAGCTAAAAATACAGATCCTCAATGGATGCAACGTAAAACAGTTCGTGGTGGTAGTTGGAGAGATGTTTCTTACTATCTGCAGGTGAGCACACGTGACTTTGAATATGCGGACACTGCAAAATCATATATCGGGTTCCGTAACATTTATCAACAAATTGCACCAGCACTTACGAACCGTCGTTAATCCATCCATTATTTAAAAATCTTAAACAAAGAATCAACTTTTATATGAAATCAATAGCATTGTTTTTCGAGACTACAAAAGGAAAATATCTTAAAAACTTCATCATCGGTATCGGTGCGTCAATCGTACTTATTGGTGCCTTGGGTAAAATTCAACACTGGGCGATTGGTGGTCCTTTGTTAACTGCAGGTATGCTTACAGAAGCATTCATCTTTGCGATGTTGGGTCTGCTCCCGCCACATAAAGATTACTACTGGGAAAAAATCTATCCAGGTTTGGATGTAAGTCCTGAAGAGGAGCATTACCTTAAAGGTGGTGGAAAAAAAGCAGGAACTCCTGATAGCATGTCTCCGATGGCTGCTTTCGACAAAATGATGGAAGAAGCTGCAATGAATCCTACAAACCTTAACAAACTGAATCAGAATTTCCAGAAATTTGGTGAAGTAGTTAATAATATTAAAGACATGTCTGACGTTACAGCAGCAACGGGTGAATACTCTGCAAGTGCACGTAATGCAGCTGGCGCTCTTGGTCAAATGTCTGAAACCTTCTCTGGAGCTACACGTACAATGTCTGCCTTCAATAGTGCAGCTGATGATACAATGAGCTTCCATAAACAAGTTCAGGTACTTTCAGGTAATTTGAATTCATTGAACCAAATCTATGAAGTTGAATTGACTGATGCTAATAATCACCTGAAAGCTATGAACAAATTCTACAGTAATTTGGTAAGTGCTTCTGATGCAATGGCTTCCAGCGCACAAGATGCTATCTCTGCTAAAGAGCAAATGGGCGCATTGTCTAAAAACCTTACTGCTTTGAACAGCATTTATGGTAACATGCTTTCTGCAATGCAAGGACGCTAGTCTTTAGAGATTGAAATTACAAGTAGAAACAATTATTATTAACAAACTGAAATTATAAGAGAATGTCAATACCTAAAGAGCCCCGGCAGATTATGATCAACCTAATGTACTTGGTGTTGACAGCATTGCTGGCCCTTAACGTATCTTCTGAAATTCTGGCAGCCTTCCGTACTATTAACACCAGTATTAAACGCTCAAACGAATCAATTACTCAGAAGAATGGTGATAAATATGCAATCTTTGAAGAAAGTATGGGTATTCCTTCAGAAAGAGCCAAAGTAGAACCGTATTATAAAACGGCGATGGAGGTTAAATCTGAATCTGAATCGCTGATAGCTTATCTTGAAAACTGGAAAAGAAGACTTATTGTTCAATCAGGCGGTTGGAGAGATTCAATTGCATTTCCTGGCGAAATTGCAAATGAGAGTGATTTACATGCTTCTACAGACTTATTAGTAGAAAAAAATAAAGGTGGAGACTCTATCAAAGTACGTCTGGAAAATTACAGACTTAAGTTGTTGACTTCTTTAGGATTGGATACTTCATCCTCCCTGGCTAAGCAATTACCTTTGAAAATTGAAAAGGTAAAACCTTCCGATGCTAACCCAAGAGGTGAATGGGCTGCAGGTAATTTCTACAACATGCCTGTAATCGCAACAGTAACATTGATGTCAAAATTTCAAAATGACATTAAGAACTCTGAAGCAATGATTATTGATCAGTTGTTTGAAAAAATCCACGAAAAAGATGTTAAGTTTGATGGTTTCAAAGCAATCGCTGTTCCTAAAAATAGTTACCTGCTGGCTGGCCAAAAAGTTGAAGCAGAAATTTCATTGGCTGCTTACAAAACCACAGCAAATCCAATTGTTTCTTCTAATGTAGGTCGTGTAACTAAAACAGAACAAGGTATTGCTTATTGGGAAAATACAGTAACGGGCACTGGTCTTCAGACTGTTAAAGGTACGGTATCAATTGATATGGGTGGAAAACAGGAGTCAAAACCATTTGAGTTTACTTATATGGTTGGTACGACGGGTGCTTCTATGCAACTTGATAAAATGAACGTTTTCTACATTGGTGTTCCCAACCCTGTTACCGTATCAGCTGCTGGTTATTCAATGGAAGACATCGATTTGACTATTCCTGGTTCTGACGCTGTAATTACTAAAGGTGATGCCTTGGGTAAATACAACGTAATGATGAAGAAACAAGGAAAAGTAATGGCTGTTATCAGTGCAAATACAAAGGAGTCTGGCAGAAAAGAAGTGGGTAAACAAGAGATTCGTGTAAAAATGATTCCTGACCCGGTAGCTGAGGTTGGTGGTAAATGCTGTAGTTTTTCTGAGCCAGCTAACCGTATCAAAGTTTATCCAGGTATTAACGCTTCGATGAAAGCATTTGACTTTGATGTTCGTTTCTCTGTAACAAGCTTTGAATTTACTTACCTGCAAAAACGTCAGGATCCGGTAGGCCCAATTAATGTTACTGGTCCAATGTTCTCTGGTAGCAAACAAGTTTCTGATTTGATTGCGAAATGTAAACCAGGTGATAAAATTTTCCTTGAAAACATTAAAGCGCGTGGACCTGATGGTATTCCTCGTACCTTGGGTACAATTATCATTACAGTACAATAACTTTTGAAGCAAACGATTTTCTTTTAATTAAACAGCAAACTATTAAGGATCATGAATATCCTCAAATCATACAAATTAGCAACGATTTTATTTCTGGGTTGTTCGGTAAGTGCTATTGCACAAACAGGCTCGACTGCAGATAAGGCATCTTCTGTAGACGTTGGAGCTGTGAATAAGGAATGGCAGGTGTCGTTGCGTCCTGATGGGGCATATGACAAAGTCGCTCACGTTTCTAAAGCTATGCCTTGGCAACAATTGCGTGAAGATGATGTAATGTGGAAAAAACGTGTTTGGCGTGAAATCGATGTTCGTCAAAAGCAAAACATGCCTTTCATTTATCCCGGTGATGAAAATACCGGTGGAGGTAGCTTTATCGAGATATTGATTGATGCTGTTAAACGTGGTAAAATAATGGCTTATTCTCCAATGGATGAGCGTTTTACTGCTGCTTTTACAAAAGATCAGATCATGGATGTTTTAGTTGGTAAACCTGATACTGTAATGGTTGAAGATCTGGAAACAGGTGAAATGAAACAGGTTATTTCCAGAACTGAATTTGATCCTAACGCTATTACGAAATTCCGTATTAAAGAAGATGTAATTTTTGATCGTAATTTAGGTCGTCGTGTTACCCGTATTATTGGTTTAGCTCCATTGTTAGATAAAAAATCTTCTTCTGGTGAATTTATTGGTAATGCACCGTTCTTCTGGTTGTACTATCCTGATATCCGCGATGTACTGGCTCAATACGAAGTTTTCAATCCTGAAAATGATGTTGCCCGTATGACTTGGGATGACTATTTTGAAGGTCGTTTCTTTGCAAGCTACATTTACAAAATCAGCAATCCGTTTGATGCTCGTTTCAAAGATCTGGGTATGAGCGAAATGGATGTTCTGAACGAAGGTCAACGCGTTTCGGAAGATTTAATGAACAAAGAGCACGATATGTGGGTTTATTAATCTTCATTTAAATTTTTTAATTCAAAATAGCTTTGCATTTTTGCAAAGCTATTTTTATAAGTAGTATAGTTTGATTATGTCGCAACAGTTACCATCGTTAGAAGTTTGTCTCTCTCCTGCCTTATTACATTTGTTTCACACAAAAAATACGATTACCGTTATAATTGATGTGTTCCGTGCAACTTCAACTATCGTTGCTGCTTTAGATAATGGTGCAATCCGAGTGATTCCTGTTTCTACTGTTGAAGAATGTATTGCATTAGGCAAAGCTATACCCAACAGCATCACTGCAGGCGAGCGTGATGGTAAGGTTGCAGAAGGGCTTCAATATGGTAATTCACCGTCTGAATACCCTGTTTCGTTCGTTAATGGCAGATCGTTGGTTTTGACTACTACAAATGGCACCAGATTGTTGCATATGGTTAATGAGGCTTCTGAAATTATAACAGGTTCTTTTCCTAATCTTACAGCGGTCTGTGATTTCCTTGTGCAGCAAAATAAGAATGTATTGCTTGCTTGTGCCTCCTGGAAGGACCGTTTTAATCTGGAAGATGCTTTGTTTGCAGGTGCGGTAGCCCAAAGAGTCGCAGACCACTTTACGATTAATTGCGATTCTGCCAGAGCTTGTATGTCTTTGGACAGTGATGCAAAAGGTAACTATTTCGAGTATCTGAAAAGAGGAGCACATTATAAAAGACTATCCGGTTATGGATTGGAAAGTGACATGATTTATTGCACCACTCCTGATATTCACCCGGTTGTCCCAATCCTGAAGGGGAATGAACTCTTAATCCATTCCTGATTATTGTAGAAAAGGATTGGAATTTGTTTCTATTTCGATTGAAGTGCTTGGCCCATGACCGGAATAAACCCTGGTTTCGCCTGGTAGATTCAATAGATTGTTTTTAATGCTGCTGATAAGCGTTTCATAATTACCCATGGGCAAATCTGTCCTGCCGATACTGCCTGCAAAAAGTGCATCCCCACTAATGACCCAACTACCCGCTTTAAAGTAAAATGCAACACTTCCGGGCGAATGGCCGGGTACGAAACGTACGTCTAATTCGTCTGCTCCCAGTTTAAGTGTTTTATTCTCACTGATACTTTCCGGTGCCGCATTCACACCATCGAATTGAAAACCAAACATCCTGGCTGTGTTTCCTGCGTTCATTAATATGGGATATTCTTTTTCGTGCAGGTAGAATGGAATATTGTATTTTTTTACAAGGAAATCTACTCCTAAAATATGATCAATATGTGCGTGAGTATTAATGATCGCCTGAGGCTTCAGGTTTTTAGATTGGATGAAATTTACAAGTTCATTTTCTTCGTTTTCATTTGACATCCCAGGGTCAATTATCCAGCAGTCATTATGCTCATTTGCTATGATATAGGTGTTTTCCTGAAAGGGGTTGAATGTGAATGAATGAACAGAGAGCATTGTAGATGATTATTTTTTAAAAATGAAATAGACAGCCAGAACCAATAGTCCAAATCCAATGAAATGGTTGAACCTCAGGGTTTCTGATTTGAAAGCAAAGATGGTGAATACTGTGAACACTGACAAAGAAATTACTTCCTGTATTACCTTCAATTGCCAGATGGTAAATGGCCCGCCATTATCCTTAAAACCTATCCGGTTTGCCGGTACCTGGAAAAAATATTCAAAAAGGGCAATTCCCCAACTCACCAGAATGATGGATATCAGACCAAGTTTGGAGAACCATTTCCATTCATGAAACTTTAAATGACCATACCAGGCCAATGTCATAAAAGTATTCGAAAGTATCAATAAAATAATAGTGGAAATCGCTTTCATTTGCTGTTTATCGGGATAAATCTTTTTCAATTATGGCATCAAGACTTTCCAGTTTTTTCTTGGTCATTGTCTTTTCTTTCAATTCCGAATCGTAGTCTATTTTGTCATTGGTTGCCGAAAAAGAACCAATGTACTTATTGCCTTTTAATTCTACTTCCATCACACCACCTGTCTCTTCTTCAATAAAAGTCCACTTGCCTTCTGCATCTTTACTAACTTCATAACGCATATATTCTTCATCGGCAATTTTGATAATAGCTTCCCACGAACAAACTGCTTCGAGGCAATCACCCTTAATGGAACGTATATAAAGGTTTATCGGAATGTCTTCGTCCAGCATCCCTGTGTACAGTTTTCTGTCCGCAATTTGCTTTCTTTTATTGCTGGGTTCTTCTTCTTCTCTTGCTACACTGTCTGCTTTTTGCCCCGTGGTGTCCGGCAGGCCTTTGCGCAGCCTTAGTCTTTCTGCTTTCAGTTTTTCATTGAAAATATCTTTTGTATCTGCTTCAAAAATATAATTCAGTTCACCTCCATACCATTTGCCATCAATCTTCATCATTTCGCTGAGGGTAAGACCATAAATTTTCCGGGTTTGCATGTCTTCAACAAATACATAACCTACAAATCTTTCCGGTGCAATTGCCTCCAGGGCTTCGTCCCGTGTTTTGGCGAGGGCTTCCAGTTCGTACCGGCTTAATAAAATATCATTCCAATGCAGGCCCATTTTTTGTCCTCTCAGAATAACAGCTTTATATAATTCTCCTGCCTGGTTTTTTATCATGGAGTCCTGGAAAATTAGCATCGCAGGGCTTTCCAGCAGGTATCTTGAACGTTGGTAGGCATCGCTTGTGCTAGGTGCTTTGCGCAAAGTGATGAGTGCCATAGAATCTGCTGACAGAAAAACGCCGGTGTATATGCTGCTGTCTTTCTGTTGCAAGCTTAATACAATTTTCTGCACCAGGTCACCTTCCGTTTTTTGTTGCCCGTGGCATATTCCGGCCATACTGAAAATGCAAAGCAATAAAATCAGGATAGATTTTTGTTTCAAAAAAACTTTAGTAGACATATTCTTTTCCAATTCCTCAAATATAGAAATATGTTTCTACTTTTGAACACTCAAAGTTTACTTTCATGTCGTTTAAGATTTATACAAAAACCGGAGATAAAGGACAGACAAGCCTTATCGGAGGAACTCGTGTCTCTAAAAGCCATATCCGCATAGAGAGTTATGGAACTGTAGATGAACTTAATTCTTATCTTGGTTTGGTCAATGATTTTTGTGTTGAAGGAAATGTAAAGGAATGGTTGCGAGAAATACAGGATCGCCTTTTTACCCTGGGGGCAGAACTGGCAACTACGCAAGAGAAAGAGGTGAAAATGAAATTACCCGACTTGCATCTCAGCGATATTGAATGGCTGGAAGAACGTATAGATGAAATGAATGAAACATTGCCTGAAATGCGCTCCTTTATTCTGCCCGGCGGCCATCAGGGAGCTTCAGCTTGCCATATAGCCCGTTGTATATGCAGGCGTGCAGAAAGAATTTGTGTGGCCATGAGAGAACATGATGAGCAGGTTTCTGATATTATTTTACAGTACCTGAATAGACTTTCAGATTTTCTTTTCGTCTTATCAAGGTACATCACTCACATTAACGGTAAGGAAGAAATTCCGTGGCGGGCAAGAATTTAGAACTAAATTTAATCGTGTTTATTAAAATAAATATCTCTTAAGAAATGAGAAATCAACTATCTCTGGCGAAATTAACAGAGCAAAACAGGCAACGTTTGATGAAGAAAATGAAGCCTGATTCTATTGCAATTTTTCAGGGTACTGAAGTGCTGAGTACAAATGGCGATGCTGTTTATACGAACAGGCCAAATACTGATGTGCTTTGGCTTTCGGGTATCGAACAGGAAAAATCCATGGTCATATTATACCCGGATAATCCTGATAAAAGTGCACGCGAAGTTTTGGTTTTGCTACGTCCGAACGAACAACTTGAAAAATGGGAAGGGCACAAATTAAGAAAAGATGAAGCCGCTGCTATTTCGGGTATTAAAAATATTCAATGGGCAGATAATATCGACGCAATGCTGCAGGTAATGATGCATAATGCAGATACGGTTTACCTGAATACTAACGAAAATGACAGGTTAGACGGTTCATTGTTGCGCACAGATTTGTTATTTGTACAAAAATGGATGCAACGTTTTCCGCTGCATCGTTATGAGCGTGCTTCGCGCCTGGTAAAAGAGGTACGCGCCATTAAAACCAAAGATGAAATTGCCATCACACAACAGGCAATCGATATTACAGAGAAGGCGTTTCGTAGAGTATTAAGTTTTGTAAAACCAGGTGTTTGGGAAAATGAAATTGAAGCTGAAATAACACACGAATTTATTCGTAACAGAGCTCCCCGCCACGCTTACGATTGTATTATTGCAAGTGGTGACCGCGCCAGAGTACTGCATTATATCGACAACAACCAGGAATGTAAAAGTGGTGAAATTATCCTGATGGATTTTGGCGCTTCTTTTGGAAATTACAGTGCTGACCTTTCACGCAGCATCCCGGTGAGTGGTAAGTTCACCAAGCGTCAGAAAGATGTTTATAATGCCGTATTAGATGCCCATAATTATGCAAAATCAATTCTCAAGCCAGGTATTACATTTCCAGAGTATGTTGTGAAAACAAATGCAGAAATGGAAAAGCAGATCTTGAAATTAGGTTTGATATCAAAAGCAGATATTAAAAATCAAGACCCTGAAAGCCCTGCCTACAGGAAGTATTTTTATCATGGGATAACCCATCATCTGGGCATTGATGTCCACGACGTTGGGACAAGGACAGAGTCTCTGAAAGAGGGTATGTTGTTCACCATCGAGCCTGGTATTTATATTGAGGAAGAACAAATCGGAATCAGAATTGAAAACAATTACTGGCTTACAAAAAATGGAAATATTGATTTGTTCAAAAATATTCCAATAACAGCGGAGGAAATTGAAACTTGTATGAAGAAGAAATAGTCAAAGATTTATTGCATAAAAAAGCAGGCTTCATATGAAGCCTGCTTTTTTATTTCCCTTAAAATAAATTATTTATTGATTGTAAAACTTCCGTAATCTACCATCAGTGTATCAGCAAGACTGCTACCCAAAATTTGATAACGGCCAATGTAAATTTCTTTGTCATCACGCAGAATCTGAACATAACCTTTAATGGATTGAAAATCACGTGATGTGAAAGTAACAACTGCAGAATTACTATCTGTTTGCTGAGCGCTACCCTGATACAAAGTATAAACCCCAACACCTTTATAATTGTTGATGAAGATGTTCACTTTTGTTGGATTTGCTCCATATTCGGAACCGGTAAAACGAACAGAACGGTTAAATGGAATTTCAGCTTTTACCAGGTTTGGATTAGCATTCCAGGTAACACCTGAGTCGGCAGAACCGCGTTTAATTGTTGCTGACATTTGGCGTTGCACCAATTCAGGATCGTTTTTTTTGCAAGAAACAAGTCCGAAGAAAAGCATTGCTGATAGAGATAATAATAAGTAGCGCATTGAATTGTTAATTTTTATAGAGGCTAAATGTAGGAAAAAAGTTTTTAGAAATGCAATGATTGGTCATTTTTTACACAAAAAAATCCCTGTTCAATCATTTCGGTTTTGCAATTTTGAACTTTTTATCGCTGTTCAAAAACAATTTTATTTACCAAATTGATAACGTGTTTAGGGATTTACTTTGCACAGTAAACAGAAAATTCGATGAAAGACCAGTATTTTGTTTCTGCAAATCCGGCAGACGGCAAAGAAATTGCCCGTTATAAAATGCACTCCAAATCCCAGATTATTTCTGCGCAAAACAAGGCTCAGAAAGCTTATCAATCCTGGAGTCTGAGCAATATGAAAGAGCGGTCCGCTTTACTGATACGAATAGCCAAAGAAATCAGGGCAGACATTGAAAAATTTGCTCAGTTGGCAACAAAGGAAATGGGAAAACCAATTGCACAAAGTCGTGCGGAATTGGAGAAATGTGCCAAAACCATGGAGTTTTATGCAAAAGAAGGGCCAGGTTTTTTAGCCGATGAAATCGTAAAAACAGATGCAAAAAAGAGTTTTGTAAGCTACCAGCCTCTTGGCGTGGTTTTAGCCATTATGCCCTGGAATTTCCCTTATTGGCAGGTTTTCAGAGCGATGGCGCCTATAATTTTATCCGGCAATGCCATGTTGTTGAAGCATGCTTCGAATGTGAGTGGCTGCGCTTTAACCATTGAGAAAATCCTTAAAAAAGCAAATGCCCCCAAAGATCTTTTTCAAACCTTACTGATATCCTCTGCAGATATTGCTGAAGTTATTGCTTCAAAAGAAGTTTCTGCAGTGACATTTACAGGTAGTACTGTTGCCGGCAGGAAAGTGGCATCTATTGCGGCGCAAAATCTAAAAAAACAGGTACTCGAATTGGGCGGTAGTGATGCCTATATTGTATTGGAGGATGCAGATGTTGATCTTGCAGTTCAGACATGTTTCGATGCGCGGTTTATCAATACCGGTCAGAGTTGTGTTGCTGCCAAACGTTTTATCGTTGTAAAAAAGTTGCGCAAAGAATTTGAAGCCAAAATGCTGGCAAAAGTCCAAAAGGCAACGTTTGGAATACCTACAGATGAATCAAATTTAATCGGGCCAATGGCACGGATAGATTTGCGGGATGAATTAAATCAGCAGGTAGAAAAAAGTATAAAGGCTGGGGCCAAATTATTGTGTGGTGGGTTCATTCCTGAAGGAAACGGCACATTTTATGCACCAACATTATTGACCAATGTGAAGAAAGGAATGCCAGCCTATGATGAGGAATTATTTGGTCCGGTGGCTGCAATTATAGAAGCAAAAGATGAAAACGATGCGATAAAAATCGCCAATGATTCTGAATATGGTTTGGGAAGCGCAATTTTTTCAAAAAACAAAAAGCATGCTGAAAGCATTGCCCGGCAATTGATACAAGCGGGTAGTTGCTTTGTAAATACGGCCGTTCATTCAGATCCGCGTTTACCATTTGGAGGGATTAAAAATAGCGGTTACGGACGAGAATTGTCTTCGTATGCCTTGCGTGAATTTGTCAATATTAAGACGGTGGTTGTGCAATAAACTTTTACTTTTACGCCGAAATTAATTCATCAAATGTTTACATACTTAGCACTCGGAGATTCTTATACCATTGGCGAACAGGTTCCTTTTTCAGAGAACTTTCCAAGCCAGGCTATTTCTATCTTGCATCAGCATAAAATGGAAGTAAGCGACCCTGTAATTATTGCTACAACCGGCTGGACAACTGACGAGTTGCAAACGGCAATCAGGGAAAAAGGGTTAAAGGAAGCGTTTTCTTTTGTAAGCCTGTTGATTGGGGTGAATAATCAATATCGCGGCCGGAGTCTCGAAAATTATAAAGAGGAGTTTACGCAATTGCTTACTCAGGCTATTCATTTTGCTAATGGCCATACCGATAAAGTACTTGTATTGTCAATTCCGGATTGGGGTGTAACACCTTTTGCAGAAGGAAAAGATCATGCTCAGATTGCGAAGGAAATTGATGAGTATAATTCCGCTGCTGAAAAGATTACTTTATCGCACAAATGCCATTTTATAGATATTACAGACAGTACCAGGCTTAACGGGAAAAAGGATGATTTTCTGGCCGATGATAAATTGCATCCCTCCGGTAAGGAATATGCCGTGTGGGCACAACGACTGTCTGCAAAGGTGCTTAGGGAATTTAAGATTGATTAACGGTATACAAAAAAGCCTTCAGATTATTCTGAAGGCTTTTCTTTTATAGGTTACAAAGCTTATTCTGTGCTTTTATTGCTCGCTTTACTTTCGTTCCAAAGCCGGTCGAGAGCAGTCACTACATAGATATCTTTACTCTTAGCATTCTTATCTACAAAACTATTTCCTTTTTGTAAGGCAATGATATGTTCGCTTTTATCCAGGTCTATCTTTTCATTTTCGTTGAACTTATAAATGGCGAACCGGTAATCGGGGTGGTTTTCAACTTGTGCCATTACCCATTCAAGATGCATACCATCGGCTTGCAGTTTGCCTGATAATTTTGGGGCGGAAGGCGCACTATTGTCCAGCCAGGGCATCGTGGGTGGCAAAGCAATATGTCTATTCGTGCTGAGTTTAAGGCTGTCTTTTAATGCGGGTCCGATTTTATCAAAGCTGGATGCACTATAAAAAACTACACCCGGATTTTCACTTTTTTCGCGGATGTCGGCAATCTGGTTTAATATTTCCGTCGGTCCCTGCCAGATGACAGCTTTCGATTCAGCCATTCTGTACACGCCCAGCCCATAATACATATGGCGTTTGTAGCTGTGGTTTTCCCACCAGGGTAATAAAGTTTCGAAGGCGGCAGCACGATGACCATGCTCCCAGTATAATTGAGGTAAAGTATAATCCACCCAGCCTTTTTTCTGCCATAAAATGATGTCGGAATATAAATCATCATAGCAGGTTTGACCGCCACGAGTGGCAGAGCCTTCAGGGTCTTTGCTGGCATTGCGCCACACTCCGAACGGGCTGATGCCAAATTTTACGTATTTCTTTTCGCTCTTAATATTATTGTAAAGGGTAGCCACAAAGGAGCTCACATTGTTGCGGCGCCAATCTTCTTTATTGTCAAAGTTTTCTTTGAATCGACTGTAACTTCTGGCATCTCCAAATTCTAGACCTGCAATTCTGTAGGGATAAAAATAATCGTCCAGATGAACGCCATCCATATCATAGCGTTTCACCACATCCATAATCACTTTGGTTACATATTCCCTTGCTTCAGGTACGCCGGGATCGATATAAGATTTTCCTCCATAACTGATTATCCAGTCTGGGTGCTCATAAGTAACATGGTTTTTAGGATTCGGATTTTTCTTGCTGTCGGTCAGTGCGCGGAATGGATTGAACCAGGCATGCAATTCCATATTCCGCTTGTGGGCTTCTTCAATGGCAAAAGTCAAAGGATCGTAAGCAGGGAAAGGTTGCTGACCTTGCTTGCCACTCAAAAACCGGCTCCAGGGTTCTATCTCTGAAGCATAGAGTGCGTCCGATGCCGGGCGTATTTGCAGGATTACGGCATTACAACCCATTGCTCTCAAAGCATCCAGGCGATTAATCAACTCCTGTTTTTGTTGTACGGAAGGCAAACCTTGTTTGGATGGCCAGTCAATGTTGGAAACAGTTGCAATCCAGGCCGCGCGAAATTCACGTTTAGGACTGCTTTGAGCTTGTACGTTTGAAAAATTGACTATAAAAAGACTGAAAATTAGGAGAAACAGGCGCATGCGATATTATTGGAATGAACTGTAAAAATAATGACTAAGCGAGTTATGCAAACCCTTGCCGAAAATTTAAATTCATTCCATGTGTTCGTATCCTCAAATGTCCTTAGCATCATATTGAAAATATTGTAGCAATTGACGCTATTCTTTACCGACTTTTCACCTATAGCAGTTCATATTTAACCATATTTCACGCTTACAATCCTTACCTTCGCGGCTCAATTTTATATTGTACAAAAAATGGATAAAAATTCAGCGATTGGTTTTGGCCTGCTCGTAGCCATCTTAATAGGTTATTTTGCCTATAATAATTATGAGCAAACCAAATTCCACGAACAAAAAACGGCAGATTCAATAGCTTATGCCAAAACGCACCCAAAGCCATTGATCGATACGGCGAAACTTGCAGCAGTATCACAACCGGACTCTGCTACGATTGCCAAAAATGATTCTGCAAGAAATTTGCTGCCTGCTGCATTCAAAGGATCTGCATCAGAAGTGGTATTGGAAAATAACAAGCTTGCCATTACCATCAATACAAAAGGCGCTTTTCCTACCGCAGCTCAATTAAAAGATTTCAAAACGTATAGAAAAGAACCGCTGTTCCTGTTTAAAGGAGCTGCCAATAGTATGAGTATGGTGCTTCCGGTCAGCAATGGTGCGGTTTCCAGCTCAGAACTGTATTTTGTGCCAACACCTAAAACAGAACCTAATGGCGATCATTCTGTAGAGCTGGTAGCCGATATGGGTGACGGTAAAAAAGTTACGGTAACGTATTCATTACCTGCTGATGGCTATATGATGCAATACAATGTGCGCCTTTCCGGAATGCCGGGAGCTTCTATTCCGCTTACCTGGGATATGAAAGGACAAAGCACTGAAAAGGATGTTCATAATGAGCGTCTTGCTACCCAAATCTATTATCGCTTTAAAGACAATGACGATGATTATTTCACGGTCAACGAAGAGAAAAATAAATCTTTGGAGAAAACAGTGGCATGGTTGGGCTATCGTCAATTGTATTTCAGTACAGCCCTGATTGCCGACGAAGGGTTTGAAAAAGTAAATATCAAATCGAACACCAAACTTGCTGAAACCAATATTGTTTCCAAAAGTACATTCAGCTTTTCATTACCAGTTAAGGCGGGTTCTGAGCAGGCGTATAATTTCAAATGGTACATTGGCCCTAACGATTATAAAACCCTGAAAGCCTTTAATATCGGGCTTGATGATATGGTGCCTTACGGATACGGCCTGTTTACTTTTGTAAAATATATCAACAAATGGTTCCTGTTGCCGCTGTTTACTTTGTTGTACAGCACGGTAGGAAATGTGGCCATCGTTCTGATCCTGATGACGATTATCATTCGTTTGTTGCTGTCTTTCTTTACCTACAAATCTTACCTGTCTTCGGCCAAAATGCGTGTATTGAAACCCGAACTGGATGAGCTGCGCGAAAAATGTGGTGAAGACAAACAAAAGTTCAGCATTGAGCAAATGAAATTGTACAAAACAGCCGGTGTTAATCCGCTGGGTGGATGTTTACCTATGCTGTTCCAGTTGCCGATATTGTTATCGCTGTACTACTTTATCCCTACTGCATTGCCATTGCGCCAGGCATCCTTCCTTTGGGCAAAAGATTTGTCTACTTACGATAGCATTGCCAGCTGGTCGCAGAACATATGGGGCTTGTCTTCTGTATATGGTAATCATATCAGTTTGTTCACCTTGCTGATGACAGCTTCCAGCTTATTTCTTGCGGTGTACAACAGAAACAACACCCCTCAGGATCCTAACAATCCGATGATGAAATGGATGCCGTTTATCTTCCCGATCTTCCTGATGGGTTTCTTTAATAAAATGGCTGCAGCACTTACTTTCTACTATTTTGTAAGTAATATGCTCAGCATCCTGCAGCAGTTTATTATCCAGAAATTCTTTATTGATGAAAAGAAAGTACACGCCGAAATACAACTGAATAAAACAAAGCCCGTAACCACCTCAAAATGGGCGGAGCGTATAGCCGAAGTGCAAAAACAACAGGCTAATAAAAACAAAAAGTAAGTTCAATAAATATAAATGTAAACCGCCACAGACGAAAGTTTGTGGCGGTTTTTTTTTATGATGATGTGGCGGAATCAGGAGTGGGATAGGGCAGGAGATACGTATTGCTTCTTCGGTAATATATTTGTATTATTGTGGATAGCTTTTAAAAGCAAGAAGACTCCTCCTAAATACACAATTGATTTGCATTTATTTTAAAGTAAATGTAGGTTGGGTTGGGTGTTTTTAGGAGTAAGCAGCCATTTTAAACACAAAATTCAAATAGGAAATATGCCAAAAAGACTAGGATCAGCACCAACTTATATAGCACCAGGAATTTCAGGTTATATTGATATTCTTGGAAACCCTCATGTTATAGATGAAATAACCAACACTATACTAAATCCTAGCGATGCTTTTGATAAAATCAAAATATATGAAAGACAAGTTAAAGGCTGGTTTCTTAATGAAGCCGATAAGCTCATCCGTTATAAAAATCAAAACAAAGGATTTATCGTCCTGATGATCTGTCTTTCTTATTTTGAAGGTGTAGAGGAATATAAAAGTGGGCAATTAAGCCATAATCGGAGTAGAGAATTTTTCAGAAACAGTATTGAACGAATTTACCCAAGACAATTTTCACAAATCCAACTAGACGACCTATATGGAGAAGGTAGGTGTGGACTATTTCACAATGGAATGGTCCGAGGACAAATCGTAACAAGAAATAGTTTCCTCAATAGCATCGAATTTGACAATCAAAGAATAAAAATAAGTCCTACGAAATTATTGAGAGATATTAATAATGATTTTGAGAATTTTATAAAATTACTTCGCCAAGATCTAAATGCAAGAAATATTTTCAGTAACCTTTACACGAATTTATGAGAAAAAGGCTGTTAACACGGATTTGATTCAGGCGAGTTGAAGTGCAAGTTTCAACGGCATTTTTTCAAAACAATTTTAGTAATAATATCAACTTTTGTGCTTCAATTTCCCGCCCCAACGCAAAGCCCCAAAACGTTAGCGATAATAATTATGAAAGAAAAAGACCTGTTCGACAAGTGTTTCAAACAAAAGGGCGGACATTTCGATTATACCACATTAGTTCAACCGAAAATTTTCGAGTTCTTGCTTAATGGCTGCCGCAATGACATAAAATCGATTAGAACTGACAATCCAAATTTACCTGAAGTTTATTTTGATTTCATTAAGAATACTTCTTTAAATGCCTGTGCGTCCAAAATGGATGGCAAATATTTTATTGGAATTAACATTGGAACGTACTTTCTAATAAGCGATTTATTTTTCAGGATGTTAGCGACCAAAACTATACTTCCTGAATATGGGGATATTTCAAATGAAGACGATGTAAAGAAAATTTTTAATGCTCAGATTACTGATACAAATATTTTATATGTCGCCAAAGACCCACATGAAAAAGTTGCACCAAAAGGTATTGTAAGACATCACTTGGCACAATTACTGACATCATTTGCTATTAAATTTTTGGTAATGCATGAGTATGGCCATATTATTTATGGTCATGTGGATTACTTAGAAAACAAAACAAAGAATTGCTATTGGAGTGAAATTGCCGAGACGAACAACGATAATAAACTCGATTCATTGTTTAGTCAAACATTAGAAATGGATGCCGACTGCTATGGAATTAATATCGGCATCACGCAACTTATTTCCTACTCAGAAAATATTAATAAAATTAAAGAAGAATTAAATAAATTTTATTCTCCGCTTGAATCAAGTCTATCACTTTGGTTTTTCTCAATTTATAGTTTATTTAGGCTTTTTGGTTACCATAATCGTGATATTGAGAAAATGAAAGTAACCCATCATCCCCAAAGTGGAATAAGGCAACATATTGTCTTTGCATCAACACACACAATTTTTCAAAGTAAGCCGCATTATAAAGAATTATTAGAGAAAATACCTAGGCTAGCATTGAAAACTATTCAAACAGTCGAAAAAGCTTTTGAAGAAATATCTATGCAAGGGTATGATAGTAAAGCTATCAAAATAGCTTATGAAAGAGAATCGCAGGATCATGTTTTATTTCTTATGAGAAATTGGAATAATGTTAGACCCAAACTTGAAAAATTCGCAAAGGGAAATTTAAAACCAATATATGTAGAGTAAATTACTACTATTATCCCCGGCTCTCCCAGCTCTCAATAGTCTATCTACACGCGCCTCTCCGCTCCGGTGTCATTTTCTTTTTTTGTCGTATGGCTTGCTGATGGTTTTTGGTGCCTCGTAAACCCATAAGCCCAGCAGAGCAGCAATACCTGCAGTGGCAGCCTCAGGATGGTCATCCACAGCTGAGGGTGCTGCTCCGCGGCATAATTCAGCATCATTTGCACATTGGCCGGAAAGACGCAGACGAGCAAAACCATAATACCACAGGCCGCAAAGCGCCTGCTAAAGAGGGGCAGCAAGAGTAGTCCCAATACAATTTCCAGCACCCCGCTCAGCAGCACGATAGATTCATGATGTCCAGGCCAGGCGGGCATTATCTTGATATAAGCCGCCGGATGCCACACATGATTGATGCCTGCGCCGGTGTATAGCAGGCACATGGCATAAAGAGAGATCTTTCGCACAGGTAAATGTAAACAATGAGCGGAGATTTGAACCGCTGCTCTCTCCTATTACCAATCATACCTCAAATAACGGGGTTTCAATCCCGTCTCTCCATAGCCTACCTAAAAGCGGCGCTTCAAAGTTTGTAACTTTGGAGAAGCGAGAGCTTTAAATTGCCAGATAATAACGTGCCCTAAACTTTGCATGAAATATTCCAGACTATGAATAAAATTTTGACTTTCTTATTTATTTTAAGCTTTGCATTTACATCATGCGGACAGAAATATAATTACCCGGGACCGCTTGAAATCAAAAGTTTTAAGATTGGACAAGAGGTGGACACTTCAATTTTTATCAAAAAGGGAAACATTTATTTTCCCAACTATCTTGATGGCTGGACAATGGATAATTACGAACAATTACCCGAAAAATATCATGGATTACCGATAGCAATCTGGCAGCTAAAATCAGATTCCAGTATTGCATTGACCTTATTAAATAATAAAGTTTTAAACATTACTGTCTCCTATATGACAGAATTAGAGAAAAGCAAATTTTCTGACTTAGCTAAAAATGCATTTGGCAATGATGGTGTTATAAAAACATATGAAGAAACTCACCCTCTGCAAGATTGGATTACTTACTGGAATTTAAAAACATGGGAAACCCCAGATGTGATTTTCCAAATAGGTAACAGTGATATGAGGAAACCTAAAGACCCTCTCCCTTTAAACATAAGGTGGAATTTAGCTTATTCGGATTTTAAAGTAGAAAATAGCATAATAGCGGACTATAAAAAGCAATTGTTTTCAAATAAAGAAGATTCGACCAAATATCAGAATGAATTAAACAGTTTCAAAAACAGGCAGCATCCACCTGAAAATGGATTATTCATGGACCATTTCGAAAATGGACAATTAAAGGAAAGAGGGACCTATAAAAATGGAAAGAAATCAGGTCTATGGGAAACATGGTTTGACAATGGACAAAAAGAAGATTCTGCAAGCTATAAAGATGACGAACTGGTTGGGAAGAGACTTTTGTGGTTTAAAAATGGTCAAATAGAACTTGAAAGCTATTGGAGTGACAGTCATCAAAGAATTGGAACCTGGACAAGGCATTTTGCAAACGGTCAAATTGAATCCATTGGTGGATTTGATGATAATGGAGAATTTCATGGGAAGGATTTACAATTCTACGAAAACGGAAATAAAGCTAGGGAAACACTATACGAACATGGCAAAGAAATTTCTGACATCCAATATGATGAAAAGGGTAAACGCATCAATTAATATGGCTACTGATTGCATTGGCATTACAGCGGCTGATGTTCCCCATCTCTGCATAATATACAAAATCACGGTGATTTCGCTCCTCCATTTCTATCCTACACAAGTCCCTGTTAAACTTCTTCTTTTGCTCATCTCCCTGCAAAAACAAAGCGTAAATTAGATGGGTGCGAATAGCATCCAATTAAATTTTTTGGCTTGTTATCAAACAAAAATTTTATTATTGCACCCTTCGGGCAGGTTTTATAGTACTAAAACCCGCTCATCATATATAATATAGTATAGAGAAAATGGCAAAGAATCTGTTGATAGTGGAGTCGCCGGCAAAAGCAAAAACGATTGAGAAAATCCTGGGTTCCGACTTTCAGGTGAAATCTTGTTTTGGCCATATCCGCGACCTGGTGAAAGAGGACATGGGTATCGATGTGAAGAACGGTTTTACCCCCACCTATACCGTGTCGCCCGACAAAATAAAGGTGGTGAACGAATTGAAGGCCTTAGCCAAAAAGAGCCAGGAAGTGTGGCTGGCATCGGATGAGGACCGTGAAGGAGAGGCGATCAGCTGGCATCTGGCTGATGAAATGGGTTTGAATCCTGCCACAACTAAAAGGATTGTTTTCCACGAGATTACCAAAAATGCAATAAAAAAGGCGGTCGAAAATCCACGTACCCTGAATATGAACCTGGTGAATGCGCAACAGGCGCGCCGTGTGCTGGACAGGTTGGTGGGTTTTGAAATATCCCCGATCCTCTGGCGCAAGATGAGTATGCAAAAGAACTTGTCTGCGGGTAGGGTACAATCGGTAACCGTGAAGCTGGTGGTGGAGCGCGAACGCGAAATCAATAATTTTAATTCTGTTTCGGCTTACAAAGTGGAAGCTTATTTCACAGCAAAAGATATTAATGGTCGTGAAGTAACCTTTAAAGCAGCCGGCCCTGATAAACTGGCTGATGAAAAAAGTGCAGAGCAGTTTTTACAATCCTGCTACAATGCTGCCTATAAAATTGACGACATCCAGGTAAAACCGGCTAAACGTACACCGGCAGCTCCTTTTACTACTTCTACACTACAACAGGAAGCGGGCCGTAAACTGGGTTATGCCGTGGCACGTACCATGCGCGTGGCGCAAGGTTTGTACGAGAATGGTTACATTACTTATATGAGAACGGATTCTGTGAATCTGTCGGATACAGCATTGGAAGGCGCAGAAACAGCCATCAAAAATATGTATGGCGATAAGTATCATCACCGCCGTAAGTTTCAGAATAAAAATGAATCGGCACAGGAAGCGCATGAGGCCATCCGCCCGACTGATATGGGTATGTCCAATATCAACGATCCTGAAGCTGCCCGTTTGTACGAATTGATCTGGAAGCGCACCATGGCTTCGCAAATGTCGGATGCGGCTTTTGAGCGTACCATTGCCAAAATTGATATTTCTACCAATAAAGAACACTTAACCGCTACAGGCGAAGTGATGTTGTTTGATGGTTTCCTTAAAGTATACCTGGAAGATAAAGATGACGATGTAGATGCGGATGATAACAATGCCATTCTGCCTCCGCTGAAAGTGGGTATGGTTTTACCCTTGGTGCATATGAAAGCGACAGAACGCTTCAGCCGCGCTGCACCAAGATATACGGAGTCTTCCCTGGTAAAAAAATTGGAAGAATTGGGTATTGGCCGCCCTTCCACTTATGCGCCAACCATTAGTACGGTGCAAACACGTGGCTATGTGGAGAAGAAAGATAAAGATGGTTGGAAAAGAAATTTCCAGATTCTTACCCTGACGCCGGATAACAAAATTGATACCGTTACCGCATCAGAAAATACAGGTGCTGAGAAAAATAAACTCTTCCCGAGTGATCTTGGAATGGTGGTAACCGATTTCCTTTCCGAGAATTTCAAACGGATTATGGATTATGGTTTTACGGCCAAAATAGAACAGGAATTTGATGAGATTGCCTCCGGGAATGTGGTATGGAACACGATGATTAAGGATTTCTACGAACCTTTTCATGAGCAGGTAGAACATACAATGGAACACGCAGGCCGCATTAAAGGTGAACGTGTATTGGGTACAGACCCTGTAAGCGGAAAACCTGTTGTGGCGCGCCTGGGTCGCTTTGGTCCGATGGTGCAGATTGGTAATATTGAAGATGAGGAAAAGCCGAAATTTGCAACCATAAAAAGCAACCAAAGCATTGAAACCATCACGTTTGAAGAAGCGATGGACTTGTTCAAATTG
This sequence comes from Chitinophagaceae bacterium, assembly GCA_041661485.1. Classification (GTDB taxonomy): domain Bacteria; phylum Bacteroidota; class Bacteroidia; order Chitinophagales; family Chitinophagaceae; genus Rurimicrobium. The sequence continues at coordinate 196,771 of JBAZUJ010000004.1, read as the reverse complement.
CCTCTGAGCCTGGGTATGTACCAGGATAATGAGGTGGTGATTGGTGCCGGTCGTTTTGGTCCTTATGTAAAATGGAATGAGCAATTTATCTCTATCCCAAAGGGGGAAGATCCTTTGAGTGTGGATATGGACCGTGCGATTGAAATTATTGGCGAAAAGCAAAAAGCTGATGCGCCGATCGCTCATTTCCAGGGTCAGCCGGTTACAAAAGGTAAAGGCCGCTTTGGGCCCTTTATCAAATGGGGCGACTTGTTTATTAATATTCCCAAGGCCTATAATTACGATTCTTTAAGTCAAAGTGATATTGACGAATTGGTGAGTAAAAAGCTGGAAAAAGAAGCTAACCGCTATATTCAACAATGGGAAGCAGATAAAATTGCAATTGAAAATGGCCGTTGGGGTCCGTTCATACGCTTTGGCAAACTAATGCTGAAGTTGACAAGAAACGACGCCGGCGAGAAATTTACCGATGAAGAATTGCGTACCATTTCTTTGGATGAGGTGAAAAAAATGATTGTAGCCCAGGTGCCGGACGCGTTCGAAAAGAAAACGAAGAAGGCCGCGGCTAAGAAAGTAGCTGTTCCGGGAGCACCAAAAAAAGTGGTCCTGAAAAAAGCAACTGTAAAAAAAGCAGCTTCTGCAGCACCTAAGAAGAAGGCCGTTGCAACAAAGAAGACCAAATAGTAAATTAGCTTAAGCATAAGATTCAATTGTTGCAAAAAAAAGAAATACAAGCCTTGTTTCATCTCATTGACGACCCGGACAATGAGGTGTATAGTACTGTTGCTGATAAGTTGTTAAACTATGGAAAAGAAATTATTCCCGGTTTGGAGCATCTATGGGAAACAACGGAAGACGAAGATATTCAGGAGCGTATTGCGCAGTTAATCCATCGTGTACATTTTCAGGATGTGCAGCAAGAGCTTCGCCAATGGTGTAATTCCGAAAATCCGGAATTATTACGTGGAGCCATACTTGTAGCTAAGTATCAGTACCCGGAAATGAATATTCCTTTCCTGCTTACCCAATTTGATCAGATCAGGCGAAACCTTTGGCTGGAGTTGAATAACTACCTTACGCCAATTGAAAAGGTGAATACCTTCAATGGCATTCTGTATAATTATTACAAACTTCAGGGTCACGAATTATCGGAGCATAAACCGGAGCACTTTTTTATCAATAAAGTGCTGGAAAGTAAGCAGGGCAATGTTTTTACTTTCGGGGTTTTGTATGTTGCATTGGCAGAATTGCTGGATATTCCCATTTTTGCGATTGCCATACCGCGGCAGTTTCTGCTGGCCTATGTTGATAGCCTGCAGCATTTTTTTACCAAAGGAAATGATGTTATGCGCAGAAACAGCTTTTATATCGACCCGATGAACGGCATGATTTATACGCAGAATGATGTAGAATTTTACTTGGCCAAAATCGGGGCAGATACCAAACTTGACCAGCATTTTCTTTCTCAGACTACCCGCCAGATTATCTATAGAATGTTGGAAGAATTGAGCCTTTGCTATAGTTATGCCAAAGATGATGAGCGTGCTGAAGAAATTCAGCAGCTAATGGAGATTGTTGGTGTTGATGCATTGTGATGAGATAAATTTTTTATCCACTATTCCTGAGCGTATTTTTGCAGCTATTCCGGTCTGATGCGATTAGTAATTATCTTTTTTCTTTTTTTTGTTTGCTGCGCAAATTATGCTGTAGCACAGGATTCTGTGGCTGTTGCGCGGACAAAGGATACAGGGGTAATAGCCAAACCTGATTCTTTATTAAAAAAGAAATTTCAACCGGACGCCAAACGGGCAGGTTTATATTCATCCCTGTTTCCGGGTCTTGGTCAGATTTACAACCGGCAGTATTGGAAAGTTCCTATTGTTTACGCTGTAATGGGCACGACAGTTTATTTTGTTGTCAAAAGAAACAACGAGTATCAAAAATATCGTAAAGCTTACGTTTCGAGGATCGAATATGGCGATAACAGCACTGACGAATTTCAAGGGGTTTTAAATGTAACTGGTATAAAGCAATACCAGGATGAGGCCAAGCAGAGCAGAGATTTGATGGTGGTATATACAGTGATTGGTTTTGCAGGTCAGATTCTCGAAGCTATATCCGGCGCCCATCTGCGAAATTTTGATATTTCAAAAGATTTATCAATGCAGGTCAAACCCGTACTTACACCAGTAAATACGTTTGGTGTCGGCCTTGTCGTCAATTTTAAAAAGTAAGCTTTCTTACAAATCAATTTCTTTATTCTCTTTGCTTCGTATATTTTTGCGGGATGCTACAGAGCAAACCCCAGGAAGACTCTTATCTGCACAAAGGAATGCGCGCCAAGTTGGTGACCACTTTGCGCGAAAAAGGAATTAAAGACGAAAAAGTATTAGCTGCAATCAATGCTGTTCCAAGGCATTTTTTTTTAGATACAGCCTTTGAACGCATTGCCTATGAAGACCGGGCTTTCCAGATTTTAGCCCAACAAACCATTTCCCATCCATTTACGGTGGCATTTCAAACCGAATTGCTTGAAATCAAAAAGTTTGATAAGGTGCTGGAGATCGGTACCGGATCTGCTTATCAATCCTGTGTTCTGGCCGAATTAGGGGCTCAGGTGTTTTCCATTGAACGTCAGCGCGAGTTGTATGATTATGTCAATAAATTTTTCTTCATCAAAAAGTACGCCACTATCAAACGATTTTATGGCGATGGTTATATCGGATTGCCGTCTTATGCTCCTTTTGATAAAATAATTGTTACTGCGGGTGCTCCTTATGTACCGGAAAAACTGATTGAGCAATTAAAACCTGGCGGCATTTTTGTGATTCCTGTTGGTGATGAAAAGGGGCAAAGAATGTTACGCATAACCAAAGAGATTGACCATAAAATTATCACAGAAGAATTGGGCAACTTTGATTTTGTGCCAATGCTGGAAGGCAAGAATAATTAATTTTATATCGAAAGTTCTTATCTGCTGATTGTTGTTTCAATAAAAGAATATGAAAGTACTTTAATGCGAATTTTGTAATTTGCAAACTGCATTATTTTTCTCTCAATTACATACAGGTGCGTTTTTTTGCACTTCCCAAATTTATGAAAACGATAAATCTTATTTGGTCGGCTCTGTTGGTGGGTTTATTATCCTTTTCTGCAGAAGCTCAAAACATCAGTACAATAGCAGGTTCGGGCACATCAGGATTTTCCGGTGATGGAAGCGATGCCTTATTGGGAAAGCTGAACGGGCCTCAGGATGTTGGGCTTGATACGTTTGGTAATATTTACATTGCTGATGCTGCCAATAACAGGATTAGAAAAGTGACTGCCTCGACGGGTATTATTACAACAATCGCAGGTACAGGATCAGCAGGATACACAGGGGATGGTGGAGCCGCAACGAGCGCAACGCTTTCTTCACCAATCGGATTAACGGTGGATAATGCCGGGAATATCTATATAGCTGATAATGGCAACCACTGTATCAGAAAGATAGCAGCCTCGACAGGAAAAATATCAACGATCGCAGGCAATGGTTCTCCGGGTTTTTCCGGTGATGGTGGTGATGCCACCTTGGCCAGATTATATGCACCTTATGATGTGACAGTCGATTCTTTCGGCAATTTATTTATTGCGGATGTCTCTAATAACAGGATTAGAAAAGTATCGTCCTCAACGGGCTATATTTCCACTGTGGCAGGAACAGGAACTCCGGGTTTTTCCGGTGATGGTGCAGCTGCAACTTCCGCGAAATTATATCAGCCCTTTTCTGTAGCTGTTGATGCTGCAGGTAATTTATATATTGCAGATGCCAACAATCAACGGATACGGAAAGTAACAGCATCGACAGGAATAATTTCGACTATCGCCGGAACGGGAACTGCAGGTTTTGCCGGAGATGGTTCAGCCGCTACTTCTGCACAGTTCAATACACCCTACAGCATAGCGTTGGATAAATCGGACAATATTTATATCTCTGATTTTATGAATAACCGGGTGCGTAAAATTACTGTTTCAACAGGCATTGTTTCGACAATTGCCGGTACAGGTGTTTCAGGATATTCTGGTGATGGCGGACCGGCTACCCTGGCAAGGATATCTTATGCGAAAGGAATTTTTGTTGACAGGGTCAGTAATGTTTATATAGCTGATGAACAAAATCAAAGGGTAAGGTTTATTTGCAATGCCACCAAAATTCCGGATGCTCCGCTGGTTACATCACCCGTCACGTTATGTACAAGCAGTACTCCTGGTCCATTAACGGCAATAGGTAGTAATTTAAAATGGTACTCAAGCGCAAGCGGCGGTACGGGCAGTTCTTCTGCCCCGATTCCATCTGTGGCTGCTACCGGTTCTACTACTTATTATGTTTCTCAATCTTCCGCATGTGGCGAAAGTTCTCGTTCTGCAATAGTCGTCAATGTTGTTTTGTCTCCAGCCGCACCTTCCATTACCACTCCTGTTACCTATTGCAGCGGTGACGTTGCGGTGCCATTGACCGCTACCGGTTCGGGTTTACAATGGTATACCTCAGCATCCGGAGGAACAGGTTCTGCAGTGGCGCCTACACCCTCGACCGCCACTGCGGGTACTTTTGTTTATTATGTAAGCCAGGGTACAGTAGGTTGCGAAAGTTCGCGTTCTGCTATATCCGTAACCATTAACCCGCGTCCGCTGACTCCTTCTGTTACAGATGTTGTTTACTGTATAGCTGCTGTTGCTTCTCCGCTCACAGCCTCCGGTTCAAATTTGAAATGGTATACCGTTCCCGCAGGAGGGTTGTCCAGCACTATCGCTCCAACTCCATCTACGGTTTCGGATGGCACAACTTCTTATTATGTTACCCAAACAAATAGTTTTGGATGTGAAAGTTTCAGAGCTAAAATTGATGCGAAAGTCTATTCTAAACCTGACGTTTCTATTACAGCTGCGACTGCTCCAAAATATTTTATCTGTAAAGGAAATACCATCACGTTGAAAACAATTGTTGCTCCTTATGGTAATAATTTTCAATGGCAGGCAGGAACGATATCTATCCCTGGTGCTACATCAGATACTTTTGTTGCCAATTCCAAAGGGATATACCGTGTTATTGTCAGTAATGCACCCAATTGTAATGACACTGATTTTGTGTTGGTGGATGAAGATACCAGCATAATCAAAACAAGCATCAGTCCTGTAGATGTCAATATATGTGAAGGTGTAAAGCTGAAATTATTTTCTGCTACGATATTAGGTACAGGGTATAAATTTCAATGGATAAGAAATGGTATTTTGCTTACTGATACAACTGAAACAATTGTCATCAGTGATGGAGGGAATTATTCCCTCAAAGTAACAAATGCTTCGGGTTGTAATGTTACATCAAACACTGCAGTTGTAAGTACGTATCCTTCTATCCCGAAACCGGTAGTAACACAAGTGGCAAGCATATTGTCTGTTCCAGCAACATACGATTCCTACCAATGGTATAGAAACGGCAGAGTGATTGCAGGCGATACTTCCAGCAGTATGAATTTGTTGTTTGATGGAAATTATTGGGTTGAGGTGAGTGATAAAAATGGTTGCAAAAAATTATCTGATACGGTGTTAATCCAAAAATTGTCTGTTGATAATTTGATTCCGGAAACCAATTTTAAAATATATCCTAATCCTACAACAGGAAAGGTATTTATAGGTGGTAACCATTTGTCGGTTGATGTGTTGGATATTTTAGGTAAAACAATCGTGCCACAGCAAAAAAATATGATGGTCGATTTAAGCAATTGTCCTGATGGAATTTACCTGTTGCGGATTCGTGATGTTGAAGGAAAATTCATTGGAATGGAACGGGTATTAAAAGCACAAATTAAGGAGTAAGAAAAGGATGAACTGGGAATCATTGTATAGTCCGCGCAGAACCGGAGAGTCGGAGAATAAAATACGTAACACAGATCAGACGCGCAATTCGTATATGCGGGACTATGATCGTATCATATTTTCTTCCGCATTCAGAAGGTTGCAAAACAAGACACAGGTTTTTCCTTTGCCCGGCCCGGTTTTTGTTCACAATCGACTGACACACAGTCTGGAAGTGGCTTCGGTAGGTCGTTCGTTAGGGAAAATGGCAGGGGAAAAAATTGCCTCAAAGTATCCTGATGCCTCAAGTGATTTTATTGAATTTTACAGGCATGAACTGGCTTATGTTATTGCATCAGCTTGTCTTGCGCACGATATCGGAAATCCACCTTTTGGACATTCAGGTGAAGATGCCATTCGTACATTTTTTACTTCTCTTGATGAAAAATCATTGAGCAGAATTCAGACTGAACTGACCGAAAATCAATTGCTGGATTTTCAAAAATTTGAAGGAAACAGCAATGCCTTAAGGACCTTGACCCACAATTTTGATGAACCACAGGATGGTGGTTACCGCTTGACATTTACAAGTCTTGCCTCTATTGTGAAATATCCCTGCACTTCACAAAAAGGTTTTCATAAAGGGAAAGGAATTCATGCAAAAAAGTCGGGTTTTTTCGACTCTGAAATTACTACTTATCGCACTATTGCAAAAGCATTAAATATTCCCGAACGGGAAGAAAATGTGTTTGCCCGTCATCCTTTTGTGTACCTCGTTGAAGCAGCGGACGATATCTGTTACAGGGTAATAGATCTTGAGGATGCGCATCGTTTGGGTATTATCACGCTGGAAAAATTCAAGTCATTATTATTGCCCTTTTTTGAAAACACCTCGGAATATAATGCACGTCAAAAGGTAGAGGATAAGTTGTTGCGCATTAATGATGCCAATCAGCAGGCACAGTTTATCCGTGCAAACTGGATCGGCCTGATGGTGAATAAAATGGCTGAGATTTTTGTGGCAAATGAAGAAGCTTTGCTGGAAGGAACATTGGAAAAGGATTTGCTGTCTTGTCTCCCTGAAGATCAATGCAGGTTAATTAAGGCAATTAATACCTTTTCGTACAACCATATTTATAACCACAAAGCTGTTGTTGAAATAGAATTGAGTGGCTTCCATATTATTGGTGCTTTACTGAAAGACTTTGTTCATGCAGTTTTGCACCCGGAAGAAGCAAAATCTGAAAAGCTCTTATTATTGATCCCGAGACAATTTCCAATCGATTGTTCAGGAAGTAATGGTCTGTACCGTAACCTGCAATCAGTTGTTGATTTTATTGCAGGAATGACAGATCTTTTTGCAATCGATTTATACCAGAAAATAAGTGGTATAAATATTTCCAGGTTTGGATAAATTAATTTTCTTCTCTATTAATTCTGAATTATTGTGCAGCACAAGCACCCGAAATACTTACAAATAAAGGATTACAGTTATCATTTGCCTGAAGATCGCATTGCACATTATCCTATGGAGGAACGCGACTTGTCGAAATTGTTGGTGTACAATAATGGCGAAATATCAGAAGATGTTTACCGGAATGTTTCACAATATTTGTCTCCTGGTTCACTTGTTATATTTAATCAAACCAAAGTGGTGCAGGTAAGGCTTTTGTTTCAGAAAGACACCGGTGCAGGCATTGAAATTTTTTGTCTGGAGCCGGACAAACGATACGCCGACATGCAAACAGCAATGACGCAGCGCGGAGAAGTTTATTGGCTTTGCCTGGTAGGTGGTGCAAACAAATGGAAGAAAGATACAGTATTGAAATTGTACAATGAATCTTTGGATATTCATATTGAGGCACATCTGGCTGACAGGCTCGATGGTATGTTTCTTATCTGTTTGAAATGGAAAAATGAAGAGATTAGCTTTGCAGAAGTGCTTCAGGCGATTGGAAAAGTGCCTCTGCCTCCTTATATGAATAGAGAAATGAAGGAGGAAGATAAAGAGCGCTATCAAACAATTTATGCGAAGGAAGAGGGTAGTGTAGCCGCACCTACAGCCGGATTGCATTTTACCTCACATATTTTTGAAAGTTTTGTTGAGAACAATATTCATACTTCGTTTCTTACTTTGCACGTTGGTGCCGGTACTTTTAAACAGGTGAAAACTGAAAAGTTGGAGGAGCATCAAATGCATGCCGAATGGATTGAGGTTTCTCTTGAATTTATTGAGCAACTTCTTCGACAGAATGGAAGTGTCGTAGCTGTTGGAACAACCTCAATACGCACGATTGAAAGTCTTTACTGGATAGGTTTAAAGCTCTATCTTGGGATGCCGGTGCAGTGGGGTGGAAATGCTGTGGAGCAATGGGATGCTTATGAACTAGATGCAAAAATTGATGCTAAAATTGCATTACAGCAATTGGCAGAGTGGATGCATAACCGTCAAATGAATAAACTGATTACACGAACACAAATTCTTATAGCTCCGGGTTATCATCCCAAAATTGTCAATAAGCTAATTACAAACTTTCATCAACCGGACTCTACCTTATTGCTTTTAATTGCTGCTTTGGTTGGAGAGAATTGGAAGTCTATATACAATTACGCTTTGAACAATAATTTTCGGTTTCTGAGTTATGGAGATGGTTGCTTGATAAGTATAAAGCCATAAAAAAAGCCCCTGCGACGAATCGCAAGAGCCTTACCTTTAAACTAAAACAAACTCCTTTATTTATTTTCGGAGAAACGTTGTCAGGCGTTCCATCTTTTTTTAAGTGTTTTGCACCGGCTTTATTCTGTTTGTAACGCATATCCGGGGTGCCATCTTTTTGTTTTCAACTTTTACGTTAGCCCTTTCTCTATTTACGACAGTTTTCGCATTTTGGGTTTGTGCCGATAAAGTGCAGAAACTCAACATTAAGGTAGTCAATAAAGAAGCCACAATTTTCTTAACTATTCCGGATAAATTATAGTGCTAAGGTCGTTTACATTTGATTTAAGAAGCTATATTAAAATGTTAATTATTTTCTGAGATTTTTATAAATCTTAATTGCACTCATTAACAAAGCAATAAACCCTATCAGTCCCAAAAGACCCCACACCAAACTAATCTCCTGTCTGACTACCACAAGCATAATGATTGCAATCAAAAAAATGGTGGCAATTTCATTCCAGATTCTAAGCATCTGTGACGAATATTTGAAAATACCCTTACTCTGCTGCTTGAAAATATAATGTAGGCTGAAATGGTATGCATACAATCCGACAACAAAAACAAGCTTAAGCAACAACCAACGAAGTGAAGGTTCCAGAAGGCGTTGCCAATAGCCATAGCCAAACAAAAGCCAGGGACCAAAAATCAATGTAAGAATAGCTGACGGCCAGGTAATACCGTACCAAAGCCGTTTCATCATTATAGAAAATTGTTCACGCAGGATTTTTGTTGCTTCCGGTGATTTTTCGCCGGCCTCGGTATTGTAGATAAAAAGTCTGGGCATATAAAACATTCCGGCAAACCAGGTCACAATAAATATGATATGCAGCGCTTTTATGTAATTTATATATTCCACTTCAGTTTTTTATCTGTACAATTAATTATTTACCCAGGTAGCTACAGCTTTCACCCATTCCGGATGAACATTCATACACGGAATCATTTCGTATTTTTCTCCACCGGCTTCCATAAAGATTTCTTTACCCCTTATTTCAATTTCTTCCAATGTTTCCAGGCAGTCGCTCACAAATGCAGGACATAGAATCAAAAGGTTTTTTATGCCCTCTTTCGGCATTTCGGCCAGCCGGAAATCTGTATAAGGTTTGAGCCATGGTTCTCTTCCCAATCGGCTTTGGAATGCGTAACTATATTTTTCCTTAGAAATATTCAATTTGCTCATAATTAACTTCATCGTCTCAAGGCACTGGTGACGATAGCAGGTTGCGTGGGCTTCAGAAGGGGTTTCGCAACAATTGTCACAGGTAAGGCAATGTTTTTGAGTAGGGTCGCTTACTTTCAGATGTCTTTCGGGAATGCCATGGAAACTGAATAAAATATGGTCATATCCTTTTTCAAGGTATGGCGCAATATTTGCGCTCATCGCATTAATGTACTCTTCATTATTGTAATAAGGTTCAATAACAGTAAGCTTAAAATTGTAAGCTTCTTTCTGATGTATTTCCTGCGCATAAACAACACCTGTTTCAAAACTGCTCATCGCATAATGCGGATACATCGGCACCAGAATAACTTCTTTCAGGTTTGGCATTTTCTTTGCCAGATTGTCGAAAGCAACTTTTGGGCTAGGATTGGCATAACGCATCGCAATTTCCACAGGATATTCTGTATAAGCCTGCACGGCTTGCTGCAACTGTTTGCTGATGACAATTAACGGCGAACCATCTTTTGTCCAGATGGTCTGGTAAGCATGAGCCGATTTTGGAGCACGGAAAGGGACGATAATTCCTTTCACCAAAAGCAAACGAAATAGATAAGAATATTTATCTATAACCCGGTCATCCATTAAAAATTCATTCAAATAACTGCGGACATCTTTTACGGAAGGAGAATCAGGAGAACCAAGATTCATTAAAACCACCGCTTTTTCTGCGTTTAAATTCATATTTGTGCTTGTAGAGTGCGAAAATACTCGAAAGTTTTGGCAATTTTTATTCATAAACGAATTGTAATTGAATATGGATGTATAACTGCTTTCGCTGAATGCCTTACTTTTGCCCTTCGAATAATAAGTTTATCCTACATGAACAAGAAACTTTTTCTATTTATACTAATCGCTTTTTTAAATCTTGCAGTAAGTCATTGTGCTTTTGCCCAGGATTGGTCTTCGCCCGAAGTGGAGCAAATGTATCAGCAAGGACTTAATACACTTAGCCGTGGAAATGCAACGGAAGCGGTTGCAATATTTCAGAAAATTGTTCCACTGGAACCGAACAATCTTCAGGTAAAAAAGTCTTTGGCAACGGCGTATCAGTTGTCAGGGAATTATAAAAATACACTCTTGGTTTTGGACCCGATTATTGCTTCAGGAAACGCTGATGCTGAATCTTACCGTGTTGCAGCGCAAGCTTACAATGGATTACTGGAGGAGAAAAAAGCATTAAAAACACTGTCAGAAGGCATTCAGAAAAATCCTAATTCGGGCATACTCTATTACGAACAAGGGATTATTTATAAAGGACAAAAAAATTTTGAAGCTGCTCTGAAATCCTGGGTTGATGGTATTGCCGCCGATCCTAATTTTCATCTTAATTATCACGAAGCTGCTATTGCTTATATTCAGACAGACCAGGTTATCTGGGCTATTATTTATGCAGAAATTTTTATCAATAAAGAACCCAATACAAAACGTGGCAATGACACCCGAATTTTATTGCTGGACGCCTATCAAAAATTATTTTTCACCCCTTCTAAGAACGTCAATGGTGATGCAACTGTCACGATGAACCCAACTAATTTTGAAGAAGCGGTTAAGAAAACTTATCTGAGTTTGTTTTTTGTGGTTAATGATGGTATAACCACGGAAAATCTGATTATGTTGCGGAGCAGATTCGCTATATCCTGGTTTGATAATTATGCCTCTAAATATCCTTTTACCTTATTCTCATTCCACAATGAAATGATGCGTAACGGCTACTTCGATACCTATAATCAATGGTTGGTTGGAAAAGCTGAGAATCCTCAGCAATACCAAACCTGGCTCGAAACTTTTGCTGATGATGTCTCCTTTTTTGAGCAATTCCGCATCAAAAATCCACTTCGGCTTGCAGCCAGCGACAACTTTAATACATCAAGGAATTTCAAGGGTTTTTTCAGTGAAAAAAGCGGCAAAACCTCAAAACGTTAAATAATTTCTTTACCCATCTTTGTGCATTGCTCAAAGGCTTATTTTTGCTTTCCCAATATTTTTTTGGCCGAATTAACAGATATACTTTTTCATGTTTTATAATAACACGCTCACCCGTTTTTTGATCAACGGATTTTCTCTTCTTATTCTTCTTTGTTCTTCAGGAAACCTCCTGGCACAGGAATTACAAAGTGCGGACAGAATCATAGCTAAAATAGGGAAAGGAAGAATTATCCTGCAATCTGAACTCGAGCAGGGTTTTGCACAGTACAAAGCAGAAAATCCGGATTTGAAGGATAGCATGAAATGCATGATTTTGCAGGAAATGATTTTTCAGAAACTGTTGGCTGAGCAGGCCGATCGTGATAGTGTAATCGTGAGCGAAGATGAGGTTGACGCCACAATGGAGCAACGCTTGAGATATTATATCGCTCAGGCCGGTTCGCAGGAAAGATTTGAACAGGCTATTGGTAAAACAATTTATCAGTTGAAAGATGAAACCCGCGATGTAATCAAAGAAAGTATGCTGGCCGACAGAATGAAAGGCCAATTGCTTGCCGGTGTGAAAATTACGCCTGTTGAAGTAAAAAAATATTTTGATAAAATACCAGCCGACTCTTTGCCTTATTTGCCCGCAACAGTAGAAGTTGGTCAGATTGTTATTGACCCGCCGGTAAGCCCTGAGTTGGATCATCATGCCCGCACAACCCTGGAAGGAATTCGTAAGCAAATAAAAGAAGAAGGCGCAAGTTTTGAAACGATGGCTACTATTAACAGTGCCGACCCTGGTTCGCGCGATGCCGGTGGAGATTTGGGCTGGGTAGAGCATGGGCAAATGGTTCCTGAGTTTGAAAAAGCAGGATTTCGCCTTCAGGTTGGTGAAGTTTCACCAATTGTCAAAACTGAATTCGGATACCATATTATACAAATGGTGGCACGCCAGGGAGACAAATGTCATCTTCGTCATATCCTAATTAGAATTGAGCGTAGTACTTCGGATTATAAAGCCGCCCTTATAAAACTGGACAGTGTCCGTTCAGAATTAATCAGTGGTAAAATTACTTTTCAGCTGGCGGTAGGAAAATATAGCAATGACAAAGCCAGTAAGCTGACTGGAGGAATGATTTCTGACCAGCGTACAGGTAGTTCCAAATTGCAGATACAGGATTTGGATGCGGCAATGGTAATGGTATTAGATAGCATGCAGGAAGGTGGTTTTTCTCAACCACAGATTTTTACAAATGCACAAACAGGGGAGAAATCCTGCAGGATTGTTTATTTGAAAAGCCGCACCAAGCCGCATAAAGCTAACCTTATTGACGATTATAGCAGTATTCAGGAAGTTGCTTTAAAGCAAAAGCAAATTGACCAACAAAATGTTTGGCTTCAGGAAAAACTACCGACCTTTTACCTTAAAATTGATAAAGATTACCAATCCTGCCCTGAGCTCCTTCCCTGGATTGCTGCACTCAGTAACAAGTAATTTTTCTAAAAGAATTAAGCATAAAAAAGGTACCGGAATTAACCGGTACCTTTTTCTTTTGAGTGAAATGTCGCTGTCTATTCTTCGTTGAATAAATCTCTTTCCAGGATTTCCATGCGGATAATATCAACCGCTTCGATAAATGTAGGTGCTGTATTTAAACTATCAATTGCATCTTCTTCTTTGATAATGCGAAGCATTTCTGCAGGCGGATTGGTTATCACAAAAGAGTTTTCCTGTTCATAATAGCTTGCAGAGAGCTCAACGAATGGTAATAAAAAATCTGTACCGACATCCTGGCATTCTTTCAGGTCAATTATAAAATTTTCGCTGCCCTTTTCTGATAGAATTTCGCATTGTTCTGCCAATTTCGCAGCCATGCTTGCGTTAACGATGTCTTTTTGTGGCGTTATTACAGTGTATTGGTCTTTGGCATCAATATTGAATTGCATAATGGAGGAAAAGCAGTTCGTTTGTTAGCTGCTCAGCAAAAATAAGACACGGAGAATAATTAAGTTAAAAATAAAAGCAAACGACTAACAACTAATTCATTTCTCCATAACTTTAACTACATAAAAAACGCTTAAATGGATTCTAATTTCTCACCAAAAGTTAAGGAGATCATTTCCTACAGCCGCGAAGAAGCTTTGCGTTTAGGAAATGATTTTATTGGTACAGAACATCTTTTATTAGGTTTGCTTCGCGAAGGTGAAGGGCTGGCCGTAAAGGTGTTGCAAAATATGAACGTCGATATTTTTTCATTGCGCCACGAGGTGGAAAACGTAATAAAAGAAAAGACAAATAAACCACTGGATAACCTTACCAGCCTGCCGCTTACCAAACAAGCCGAAAAGGTTATCCGTATTACTGTATTGGAAGCCCGTGCATTGAAAAGCCCGTCGGTGGAAACACAGCATCTGATGCTTTCTATCCTTAAAAACAAAGAAAATCCTGCGACTAGTATTTTACTGCAAATGGATGTTAATTATGAAAACTTCCGTGCAGAATTGAACATCCTTCAAGGTCATACGCCAAGTGCTGATTTTGATGGGGGGCAGGGCGGTGATGATTTTGAGGAAGAAGAAGAACGTCGTCAGTTCCAGCAAAAGAAAGCTGCGCCGGGTGCAACTAAATCTAAAACACCAGTGTTGGATAATTTTGGTCGTGATGTAACCAAACAAGCGGAAACAGGTACACTTGATCCGATTGTTGGTCGTGAAGAAGAGATTGAGCGCGTGTCTCAAATCCTGTCGCGCCGCAAGAAAAACAATCCTATATTAATTGGAGAGCCTGGTGTTGGTAAAACAGCAATTATTGAAGGCTTGGCCTTAAGAATTGTTCAACGTAAAGTATCCCGTGTGTTGTTTGACAAACGCGTGATTAGCCTGGATCTTGCTTCACTTGTTGCCGGTACAAAATACCGTGGTCAGTTTGAAGAAAGGATGAAAGCAATTATGACTGAACTGGAAAAAAACCGCGATGTTATTTTGTTCATCGATGAGATTCATACCATCGTCGGAGCAGGCGGAGCAAGTGGTTCACTGGATGCTTCCAATATCTTTAAACCGGCTTTGGCACGTGGAGATCTGCAATGCATTGGCGCATCAACATTGGACGAGTATCGCATGTATATTGAAAAGGATGGTGCTTTAGACCGTCGTTTCCAAAAAGTATTGATTGAACAGCCAAGTGTTGATGAAACGATTCAGATTTTGGAGAATATCAAATCCAAATACGAAGATTTCCACAATGTGCTTTATGACCAGGAGGCCATCGAAGCTTGTGTGAAATTGAGCGATCGCTATATGACTGATCGTTTGTTGCCCGACAAAGCTATCGATGTGCTGGATGAAGTTGGTGCGCGTGTTCACTTGAAAAACATCAACGTTCCTCAGAATATTATTGACCTGGAAGCGCAAATTGAGGAAATCAAGCAGGAGAAAAACAAGGTGGTGAAAAGCCAGCGTTTTGAAGAAGCGGCTTCCTTGCGCGATAAAGAAAAAAGACTGGGAGAAGAACTGGAGAAAGCAAAAGTAGCCTGGGAAGAAGAAGCGAAAAGCAAACGCTACCCGATAGGTGAAGAAGATATTGCTGAAGTGGTGAGTATGATGACAGGTATTCCTGTTATGCGTATGGTGGAAGCTGAAAGTGCGAAATTGATTCGTATGAATGAAGACCTTGCGGGTGCAGTAATAGGCCAGAATGAGGCTATTGCAAAAGTGGTGAAATCAATTCAGCGTAACCGTGTTGGATTAAAAGATCCACGCAAACCAATCGGTTCATTTATTTTCCTTGGGCCAACTGGTGTTGGTAAAACAGAACTTGCCCGTTGTCTTGCACGTTATATGTTCGATAGCGATGATGCTTTGATTCGCATTGATATGAGCGAGTATATGGAGAAATTCTCTCTTACCCGCTTGATTGGAGCGCCTCCTGGATATGTTGGGTATGAAGAAGGTGGACAACTGACAGAGAAAATTCGCCGTAAACCCTATAGTGTTGTTTTGCTTGATGAGATTGAGAAAGCGCATCCGGACATCTTTAATATCCTGTTGCAGGTGTTGGATGATGGTCAATTAACGGACGGACTTGGTCGTAAAGTTGATTTCAAAAATACACTTATCATTATGACTTCAAATATTGGTGCCCGCCAATTGAAAGATTTTGGTGATGGGGTAGGTTTTGCTACAACGGCTAAACAATCAGTAGTTGAAGAGAGCGGAAGAGCTGTTATTGAAAAAGCTCTAAAACGCACCTTCTCACCTGAGTTTCTAAACCGTATTGATGATGTCATCATTTTCAATTCACTGGTACAGGAAGATATCAATAAAATTATTGACATCATAATGAGAGGTGTAATGAAAAGACTGAATACGCTTGGATTCTCAATGACCTTAAGTGAGGATGCTAAGAAATATATTGCAGAAAAAGGCTACGATCAGCAATTTGGTGCACGGCCTTTGCATAGAGCAATTCAAAAGTATTTGGAAGATCCTTTGGCGGAAGAAATTCTGAACCATCGTATCGTAAGCGGCGACTCTGTGATTGCGGATTTTAGTACTGAAGAACAGAAAATTGTATTTACAATTGAACATTCAAGTCCAAAAACGGAAGAGCCTAAAAAATAGCGGATATCTTAAATTCTGTGAAAAGCCTGAGCAAATTTTAATTGTTCAGGCTTTTTGCTTTTTATTTGTAGTAGAAAACTGAATTGCCGGGAAGAAGATAAATTGAATGGTTTGAATAGTATCTTTAGTGTTGCTTACAACAGGTTTGAATATGATAGAAATTAAAAGCGTCAGTAAAAGTTTTGAAGAGAAAAAGGTTTTGATTGATGTAAGCGCTACAATGCTGGCAGGTAAGACAAATTTAATTATTGGTTCCAGTGGTAGCGGCAAGACAGTATTGATGAAAATCATGGTAGGCCTGATGATACCAGACACAGGCAGCGTTTTCTACGAAGGGAAAGATATTGTGAAAATGCCGGCGAAGGACCTGAAAGAAATTCGTACGCAGATTGGGATGCTTTTTCAGGGTTCAGCCTTATTCGACAGCCAGACAGTAGAGCAGAATGTGATGTTCCCGCTGGATATGTTTACCCGGCAAACCAGAAGGGAAAAAATGAAACGTGCAAATGAGGTGTTGGATAGAGTAGGACTGGAAGGTGCCAATAAAAAATTTCCTTCTGAGATAAGTGGTGGAATGAAAAAGCGGGTTGCATTAGCCCGGGCAATTGTATTAAATCCTAAGTTTCTTTTTTGTGATGAGCCAAACTCCGGTCTTGACCCTAAAACCTCTTTATTGATTGATGAGTTAATTCACGATATCACAAAAGAGTTCAATATTACAACTGTTATCAATACCCACGATATGAACACGGTTATGGAACGTGGAGATCATATTGTTTATATGCACCAGGGTAAAAAGAAATGGGAAGGAACGAATCATGAAATCGTCTTTAGTGACGATGAAGATCTCAATGATTTTATATTCGCTTCAGATTTTTTGCGGCGCGCAAAAGAGATGATGATGATAGAAGAGAAAGCAAAATAAAACCACTCATTGAGTGGTTTTATTTTTTTTAGTTGAGTACAGAGCATTCTGAGTGTTTGAGGCTATCCGCCCACTCTTTCAGCGAACTGAATTGTTCATCAATAATGTCGTGTGGAAGGGCGAAGGGAGCCTGCGTAGTGCTGATAAACACCGTGTGCATTGCTACCCGTTTGCCAAAAAGCATGTCGCTGAGGTTGTTCCCGACCATTACACTTTTCTTGAAATCAATGGTGTCAAAATCCTCTTTTGCCTGAAGTGCCATGCCGGTATTTGGTTTGCGGTTATTGTCTTCATTTTCTGTAGCGGTGCAAGCGTAAATTCTATCAATTCTGCCTCCATTCATTGCTATTTCCTTTTGCATATTGCCGTGAATGATTTTCAAATCTTCGAAAGCCATAATTCCTTTCCCCACACCGCGCTGATTGGTTACAATAATTACTTTGCCGAATATTTCGCTTAACGATGCAATCGCTTTCAGGCTGCCTTCATAAAATTTAAAATCGCTCCAGTCTGTAACATAAGTTCCCTGAATTTCTTCATTAATCACACCATCTCTGTCAAGGAAGAGTGACCATTCTTTATTGTATTTGGTTGTTTCGTTTGTCATGTGTTGAAAGCGGTTATCTAAAATAAATTTTCTTCTACCAGCTGGCAAATGATATGTCCGATCATTATGTGGCTTTCCTGAATGCGTGGGGTGTCGTTAGAGGGCACATTAATAAGATGATGAACATTTCCTTTCATTTTTCCGCCACTCATGCCAGTTAGTGCAACTGTTATCATGCCCATCTCATTCGCCTGTGAAAGTGCATTCAAAATATTAACCGAATTACCTGAGGTGCTGAGGCCGACCAGAACGTCTCCACGCTTTCCCATTCCTTTCACCATTCTACTGTAAACAACATCGTATCCATAGTCATTTGCAACTGCAGTCATATACGAGGTGTTGCAGTGTAAAGCTTCAGAAGGCAAGGGATTTCTGTCTGTATAAAAACGGCCACTGAATTCTGCTGACAAATGTTGTGCATCGGCTGCGCTTCCGCCATTACCGCAAAACAAAACTTTATTGCCGTTTTGAAAGGCCTGGGTAATCAATTGCGTTACCTCAAGAATCCTGGCAAGTATATTTTCATCTTCCAGCAAAGCTTGTTTTACACTGATGGAAGAAGCAATGATTTGTTTTATGGTGTTCATAAGAAACGTTGTTGGCGTTCAAAAATACTAACTGCGTACCAATAAACAGCACGTGGTTTATGCTAAATTTTCAGCTTTAATATATTTATCAATGCCATTTTATCGTGAAATTGAAATGTGCCGAAAAATAAAACTTACCAGATTTTTCTTTTCAGCCAGGCTCTGAACCGTTCTGATTTTATGGTATTTGGGTCTGGCTCTGATAAAGGTTTGGTATATGGTTCTCCTCTTTTCAGATAATGAGTATTAAACGTCGATTGATTAATCCCCCATTTCATAAGGAACTGCTTTCGTCCGTTGTTTTTTATGATTCGCTGTGTGCTTTTTGCCTGAAAATGGTAAACCCTGCTTGCGGAAACACCTTTGAATACACGGCATCCGGCCATCCACATTTTCATAGCAAAATCATCATCGCTACTCATACCAGGGCTTAGTTCTATGCTGTAACCACCCACGATATGCCAGTATTTTTTGTGAACAATAGTTGGTGGCCAGGCCGATCCGCACCAGTCTTGCTTGGGGAATGAAGCAAAATTTTGCAGTAAATTTTCTTCCTGAAATGAGGCCAAATCAGTTCCAAAATTCTGTACGATAACACACGGGTTATTATGGTCAACGGGTTCAATCATGGTACCGGAAAACATAAAATTGTCATCAGGCAAAGCCTTTATTTCTTTTAATAATGCTGTATCCCAATCAGGTAAAACGTACATGTCATCATTCATGTAAATAATATAATCGTGAATAGCCAACGCTGCTGCCTGATTAACAGCCACGCAAATGCCCGCATTATCATGTGTATGGGTGAAATCAATGTTTTCATCTTTGGCCCATTCCAGCGTTCCGTCATTGCCGTCATTAATGTGAAGAATAACCTGGTGGGGGAACGAGGAATTTTTACGTATGCTGTGCACACATAGTTGAATGTACGTTAAATTATTCCAGGTGGGAATTACGATTGAAAACATAAATTGGTATTGCTGGTACGAAAGTATAATTTTATACCAACGAAACCACTATGTTACTTCACATTCATCCGGATAATCCTCAGGAAAGAAATATTAAAACTGCTGTAGAATGCTTGCGGAAGGGCGGTGTTATTGTTTATCCTACCGATACAATTTACGGATTAGGGTGTGATATTTATAATACAGAAGCTATAGAACGGATTTGCAGGATAAAAAAGATAGACCCGAAAAAGGCACAGTTTTCTTTTGTTTGTGCCGATTTAAGTGAACTCAGTACATTTTCAAAACCGATTGATACTTCTATTTTTCGCATACTAAAACGCGCTTTGCCTGGTCCCTATACATTTATTCTGGAAGCCAGCCGGCAAGTACCCAAAATGCTTAAAACCAAAAAGGATACCGTCGGTATACGTGTGCCGGACCATACCATTACACAGGCTTTGATAAAGGAATTAGGTCATCCGATAATGAGCGTTTCTTTACCGATGGATGTTGATGTGGCTTATTATACTGACCCGGAAATGATTCAGGAATTTTATACCAAACAGGTCGATTTGGTAATTGACAGCGGTTTGGGAAATGTTACTTTTTCAACAGTTATTGATTGTACCTCCGGACAACCTGAATTAATCAGGGAAGGGGCGGGTAATTGGGAGTTTTTAGTGGGTTGATTTTGGCCTTAATGTATACAGAATAGCTGTACGGTCAGTGGTGTCAGCCAGTTGCCAGGAGCCAAAAATAATATTCAGCGCAGTGTCAAGTTCGAAAGAAAATTCACCCTCGTATTGCCCCGTTCCCAATTCCTTCATTCTGTAGGAGTATCCTTTTAAAGATGCGGATTTTTTACCACTCATTTCGCTCACCTGCCCTTTGTGCCTGCTTTCTCCTTTAACCATACTGTCATCCAGGTTTGTAAGCGTTAATTCAATTGGTTCGCCTGCAAAATCACCGGTGTATACAACTTCGTTCACATCTTCAGTTTTATGGCTATCCTTACATGAAAGGAATGTAAATGCAAAAATTGGAATTAGAAGTGCTTTTTTTTTCATGATTAATTCTTTAATTAAATAATGCTGCTGCTTTGTGTAGTGATTCTGGTTTCCCTACATCAAGTAAAATATCTCCTGAATGGTCAAGTCCTTTTATGGTATTGTGTTTCGCCAATTGTAAATAAGATTCAATAATGGAAAATTTACCTCTTTGTTCAATTTGCTTAAAAAAGTCGGTATGAATAATCTGAATGCCACTAAATGCAAATTCAGCATTTTCTTCATTTACTCTGGCAATTTTTGTTTCGCCATTAATTTTATTTTTCCATCCACACAGTTGCATTGAATCATTAAATAAAAGTTGTCTGGACGAGTCGCGTTGCTGAACTGCTAATGTGGCAAGCGCATTGTTGTTTTTATGCTCCTCAATCAGTTTGTTTAAATCGAAATTGGTCAGCATATCCGCGTTCATTACAATGAAATCTTCATTATTAAAAAACTTTGCTGCTTTCAGTAATCCACCACCGGTTTCTAATACTTCATGTCTCTCATCAGAAATATTTACAATACTCCCAAAACCGTTCTCTCTTTTAATTTTATCCTCTATCTGGTCTGCAAAATGATGCACATTTACCACCAGTTCGTTGATTCCGAAGTGCTGAAGATAGAGGATGTTTCGTTCCAATAAACTTTTTCCATTCACTTCAGCCAATGCTTTAGGGTGATGGTCAGTAAAAGGTTTCAGTCGTGTGCCTAAACCAGCGGCAAAAAGCATTGCTTTCAAAGTCGAAATCGATTTAGTTGTAAATTTCGTGCAAGATAACGCTCTTGGCTATTATCGGATTAATACTTATTGTTTTGATCGGATTGAAACGACGGCCTTCACTCCCTGTGCTTTGCCAGTAGTAATGTCTCGTATTTCCTGAATGTCAACCTTTATATCAATCTGATGTATCTGGGATAATTGTTCAATTCTCTTATAAATATTGCCCATCGCATATGATTCGTGCATAGTGTCAGATTGCTTTTTCTTCAGCCCGACTCCATTGTCTACGATTTCGATAACTAATATTTCTTCTGTTTCGTAAATGGAAATTTTAAGATTTCCGTCATTGGATTTGAGCGGCCAGATGCCATGTTTGATTGCATTTTCTACTAATGGCTGAATTAATAAAGGTGGTATAAGTATTAACTCTGTCTCCACATTCTCGTCAATATTTATTTCAAAAGAAAGCCTGTCTTTGAATCGTAGTTGTTCAATTCTAAGATAGTTTTCTACCAGGTTAAGTTCTTTGCTAAGAGGAATTAAGTCCTGCGAAATATTGCGCATATTCTGGCGTATCAGGTCTGAAAAAATGCGGATGTATTTGCTGGCTGTACTGATGTCATTGTTATTCACCAGGCTTTGTACACTATTGAGAGAATTAAAGATGAAATGAGGATTCATTAACGCGTTGAGCGCCTTGTATTCGGATCGTAAAAAACGTACCTCATTTTCTTTTTTGCGTAGGTTTCTTTTGATGCTCCATCTGGCAACAAAGGCAATAATCGTAATTACAAAAAGTGAGATAAAGCCTATGAACCAATAAGTGGCCCAAAATGGTTTTTTAATAATGAGCGTGAATGCTATTGGTTTAGAATATTGCCCGGACATTGTTTTTGCCCGCACTTTTATAATAAAATTTCCAAAACCGATTTTAATCAGGTTAAGTTCTTCTCCATTTAATGAATTCCAGTTATCTATTTTTCCTGAGTTGATTGAATATTCGTATTGGAGATTCGTATGGTAAAAAGAAATAGGAGTAAAATCTATTTTAATATTGTGTGAAAGGTAATAATCAAGCAACATGGTATCTTTTATAAAACTTTTATTTTGATCAGTTTTAAGAAAAAGAAATTTCAGATTTGGGCGAGATTCAGTTCGAAGGATATAATTAGTGGGGAAGATGCTTAGTATACCATTTTTGAAAAAGTAGCACTGATCACTATCCACAAGCAAATGTTCGGGCTGGTATGGTATAAATGGATTTTCGAGTAGTCGGATGTCATATTTATTTTCGTTTGGATTACTATGTATTGTGAGTATTCTGAAATAATTGTTGGTAGAAATGAGGAGCATACTATCGTTTATGCTGTAGAATTTTTCCCACACACAATAGTTGTCTTGTATGGTGTCAAAAGTTACTTTTTTAGTATTGTATCCATTCCCAATAAGCAATTCGTTTTGATGAGTAATTCCAATTAATTTGTCTGTGATAAAAGTAAACTCTCTGAATGCGATATTTTTAAACTGGGTTTGTAGAATAGGCACTCTATTTATAAGTTTAAATATTTTATTGATTGAGGAAAACCAAACGCTTTCGTTGCGGTCTTTCGTAAATCCATATAAAGTAACACGCTGATATTTTGGAAAAAGGATTAGGTTTCGCTTTAATGTATCCTTCTCGTTAACAAAGTCCGAATCCTTGTAAAAATAAACAACATCTTGCGTTTTAATATATCTTGTACCTCCGGCAAGAATCGTTTTATGAGCCCCCGAAACGCTATCAATTGACAATCTTTGAACAATTGGTTTGTTGCTATTGATTTTACTAATCCTGTAATTATGATTATGCGAAATATTAAATAGATTTTCTCCCTCTACCCATTGCAGGCTTTTACCTAATGTTGTATTTTGGGGTAATTCGTTATTATGAAAAAAACATTTAACCTTTTTATCAAGAAAATCAATTAAATAGCTGCTTCTGTTTTTAGTAGTATAGATTAAATTCTTTCCCAGTTTTGCAGAAAAAATCACGGGTTGATCTGCCAGATAATTAATTTTATACTGGTTTTTAAAAAAATTACTTAATTTGTATAGACCATTATTTGCGGTACCAATCCAATAATCATTACGTGAATCTTTTAGAATTGAATGAATTTGAAGATTGCTTAATATGCCTTCTTCATTGCTAATAATCGCTCCTTTACTAGTCGAAATATTAAATATACTTCCTTTTTTGATTATTTTGTTAATAATGAGATTCTGTTTAAATAAACTCTGTAGTTTTTGATCTTCAAATGTTTCAGAAAATATCCTGTTAGAATCTGTTAGATAGAAAATATCAGACCGTACTGCTATAAATGCACGAAATTTTAAATTTTTGTAAGGGATTCGCTGAAGTATATTACTGTTTGAATCAATAATTATCTGTTCTGAACGATAATAAATACTGTACCTATTTTTCTTTTCTTTTTTTATATGTCTAACACTAGCCCAATAATAATCATTTTCAAATTTCTCAGTGTTTAGATGTCTGATGTTGTTTTGTCTGATTTCATAAAATCCGGCATCATCCTTAAAATGAATAATTATAGAACTATCTGCTTGTGAAGTTATCTCGGTTGTATGTGATGCTTTCTTGCTTAACTTCAGCCAAGGTGTATTTTTAGCATTATGGAAGATGCCATCCTTATAGTAACATAATTCGCCATTATAGGTTCCTATCCACATCCTGCCGTAATGGTCAGGCTGAAAGAAGAAACATTCGTTGTCAGAGAGGCCATCTGCCGTTGTGAAAGTTTCGAATTTTTGCCCGTTATATCTGGCAACACCTTTATCTGTGCCAATCCAGATAAAACCATCCGGATCCTGGTAGATGTCATAAATCATGTTGCTGGGAAGACCATCCTCAATACCGTAATGCAACATGGGGAATTCCTTTGCAATTGAAATGCAAGGAAATAAAAGTATCATCCACAAAATCAGGATGCGTATAGTTGTCACATTAAGCATGGTTGTTTGCGCGAATAATTATTTCTGCTTTTACTCCTGATACATTTCCTGTTTCATCGTGTATTTCCTGAATATCAACTTTAATGTCAATCTGATGAATCTGAGATAACTGTTCAATTCGTTTATAAATATTGCCCATTGCGTAAGATTCGTGCATGGTGTCTGATGTTTTTTTCTTTAGCCCGACGCCATTGTCTATGATTTCAATAAATAGTATTTCTTCTTTTTCGTAAATGGAAATTTTAAGATTTCCGTCACTGGATTTGAGCGGCCAGATGCCATGTTTGATTGCATTTTCTACTAATGGCTGAATTAACAAAGGTGGTATAAGAATTAACTCTGTTTCTACATTTTCATCAATATTTATTTCAAAAGAAAGCTTGCTTTTGAATCTTAATTGTTCAATTCTAAGATAGTTCTCTACAAGACTAAGTTCTTTGCTGAGTGGAATCAGATCCTGTGAAATATTGCGCATATTCTGTCGTATAAGGTCTGAAAAGATGCGGATATATTTGCTGGCGGTGCTGTTTTCATTATTGTTCACCAAACTCTGAACACTGTTGAGGGAATTGAAGATAAAATGGGGGTTCATCAGTGCATTGAGCGCTTTGTATTCTGATCGTAAAAACCGTACTTCATTTTCTTTTTTTCGAAGGTTTCTTTTGATACTCCATCTTGCTATAACGGTAATAATAAAGATTGCAAAGAGTGACACAATTCCTATGAACCAGTATGTGAACCAAAATGGTTTGGAGATAGAAAGTTCAAAAATTGCCGGCTCGCTATATTCTCCGGACATTGTTTTAGCACGGACTTTTACAATAAATGTCCCTGATCCGATTTTAAATAAATTCAGTTCCTGGCCTATTATGGGTGTCCATATATCAGAAGAGTTTTTTGTTGAAATAGCATATTCATAAGTTAGGTTTATATGGTCGAACGATATGCTTGTAAAGATGATATTCACACTTGCACCTTCATAATAATTAAAGGAAAATTTACCTTTTGCCTGGTAGGTATGTGATTTTGTTTTTAAGGATAAAATTTTTATTTCAGGCAATATATCCTTTTCGAGAAGATAGTCAACAGGAAATCGGTTTAGATTCCCATGCTTGAAAAAATAGCAATCAGTATTGTCTATATATAGAAATTCAGATTGATAGGGAATCTGCTCTTTTTCCACAATCCTGATTGTGTATTTTGTATTTTTATTTTTATCGTCAATTGTAAGGATTCTATAATAGTTATTTGTACTGATAAGAAGAGCTGTGTCATTTAATTTATAAAACTTATCCCAAACGCAATCACCGCTTCGCAAGGTGTCTACATGAATTTTCCTGGTTTCGTAATTACTGCAAATAAGCAATTCATTATGATGGGAGATCCCAACTAAATATTTCTTGAAAAAAGCAAATTGACGGAATGAGGTTTTTCCGAATTGAGTTTGTCGTATTCTATTGTAACCAATAATTTTATAAACACCGTCGAGGCTGGAACTCCAGAGTTGCTTTTTCTGATCTATATCTGATCCGAATATAGCCTCCATTCTGGTTTTTAAACACACCTGTTTATAGACTATTGAATCATTTTTTTCCAGGTCTTTTTGTGGTAGAATATTGAAGAACATTCTATCTCTCAGGTATATAAAACTGTCGGTAAAGAATACTCCATTAAGACCCCCCAGATTGTAGATTCTTATTTTTTTGATTTGATAATCGTCACTGTTTATATTATTTATTCGAAAGTTGTGGTTGTTTGAGAAATTGTAGTAAACACCATCTTTAATCCAATGAATACAATCAAGCCTGCTTTCCATTCCATCAGGATTTGTAAAGCTGAAAAAAGGTTCGACCCTTGAGGAGTCCTTTTTTATTCTGAATGTATTTCTTGCCTTGTCAGCAAAGAATAAATATTGGGGCGTTGTTTGAGCATACACAATAGGTTTTTTGAAAATGCCTAGTAATTTTTGCATTTTCGAAAAATTACTGCTTAATTTATAAATGCCCTGTGATGCTGTGCCAATCCAATAATCTCCTTTTCTATCTTTGAGTGCGTCATGTATCACCATTTCAGGCAGAACCGGATCCATTCCTTTGATGTATAGCCCTTTATTAGTCGAAGTAAAATATTCTTTCCCATCAATCTCAAAACGATTGACGACTATGCTTTTATTGATGGAGATTTCATCTATAAAAACCGGTTCCAAATTAGTGGTGTAGTAAGCATTTTTTACGGATGAAATTAACTTAAGGCGGTTACCATAAATTAAATGAGACAATTGTAAGGTGTCAAAATATTTTATTTTTATTATTTTGGATGATTGGTCGATTGTAAGTATTCTGTTGGAGAAAAAAATATCATAATAGTCTTTGTCCTTTTTTTGAATGTTTACACAATGATTGTCGTTCGATCTTAAGGACATTGATTTTGGTGCAAAATGTTTGATACGCTCCTGGTTAATTTCTATAAAACTTTGGTGCTCTCTGAAAAGTATGGTAATACTACTGTCTCTATTAATATTTATAAAACTAGTAATTGAAGATTTAAAAGGCAATTTAAGCCATGGCGTATTTTTTGCATTATGAAACACTCCATCTTTATAATAACAAAGTTCTCCATTAAAAGTGCCAATCCACATTCTGCCATAATGGTCTGGCTGAAAGAAAAAACATTCATTGTCCGAGAGTCCATCTGCTGTAGTGAAGGTTTCAAATTTTTGCCCGTTATATCTTGCCACTCCCTTGTCTGTACCAATCCAGATAAAACCATCCGGATCCTGGTAGATGTCATAAATCATGTTGCTGGGAAGACCATCCTCAATACCGTAATGCAACATGGGGAATTCCTTTGCAATTGAAATGCACGGAAATAAAAGTATCATCCACAAGATCAGGATGCGTATAGTTGTCACATTAAGCATGGTTGTTTGCGCGAATAATTATTTCTGCTTTTACTCCTGATACATTTCCTGTTTCATCGTGTATTTCCTGAATATCAACTTTAATGTCAATCTGATGAATCTGAGATAACTGTTCAATTCGTTTATAAATATTGCCCATTGCGTAAGATTCGTGCATGGTATCAGATGTTTTTTTCTTTAGCCCGACGCCATTGTCTATGATTTCAATAAATAGTATATCTTCTTTTTCGTAGATAGAAATTTTAAGATTTCCGTCCCGGGATTTGAGCGGCCAGATGCCATGCTTGATTGCATTTTCAACCAGGGGCTGTATTAACAAAGGTGGTATAAGTATTAACTCTGTTTCTACATTCTCGTCAATATTTATTTCAAAAGAAAGCTTGCTTTTGAATCTTAATTGTTCAATTCTAAGGTAGTTCTCTACAAGACTAAGTTCTTTGCTAAGTGGAATCAGATCCTTTGAAATATTGCGCATATTCTGTCGTATAAGGTCTGAAAAGATGCGGATATATTTGCTTGCGGTGCTGTTTTCATTATTGTTCACCAAACTTTGAACACTGTTAAGGGAATTAAAGATGAAATGCGGATTCATTAAGGCATTAAGCGCTTTGTACTCTGATCGTAAAAACCGTACTTCATTTTCTTTTTTCCGAAGGTTTCTTTTGATACTCCACCTTGCTATAATGGTAATAATAAAGATTGCAAAGAGTGACACAATTCCTATGAACCAGTATGTGAACCAAAATGGTTTGGAGATAGAAAGTTCAAAAATTGCCGGCTCGCTATATTCTCCGGACATTGTTTTAGCACGCACTTTTACAATAAATGCCCCTGATCCGATTTTAAATAAATTCAGTTCCTGTCCTATTATGGGTGTCCATATATCAGAAGAGTTTTTTGTTGAAATAGCATATTCATAAGTTAGGTTTTTATGGTCGAACGATATGCTTGTAAAGATGATATTCAGACTTGCACCTTCATAATAATTAAAGGAAAATCTATCTTTTCCCTCGTAGGTATGTGATTTTGTTTTTAAGGATAAAATTTTTATTTCAGGCAATATATCCTTTTCGAGAAGATAGTCAACAGGAAATCGGTTTAGATTCCCATGCTTGAAAAAATAGCAATCAGTATTGTCTATATATAGAAATTCAGATTGATAGGGAATCTGCTCTTTTTCCACAATCCTGATTGTGTATTTTGTATTTTTATTTTTATCGTCAATTGTAAGGATTCTATAATAGTTATTTGTACTGATAAGAAGAGCTGTGTCATTTAATTTATAAAACTTATCCCAAACGCAATCACCGCTTCGCAAGGTGTCTACATGAATTTTCCTGGTTTCGTAATTACTGCAAATAAGCAATTCATTATGATGAGAGATCCCAACTAAGTATTCCTTAAAAAAGGCAAATTGCCTGAAAGAAAGCTCACCAAATTGAGGCTGTATTATTCTGTCATAACCTTCAACTTTATACATTCCTTTCTGACTTGAACACCAAAATTGCTTTTTCTGATCTATATCTGATCCGAATATAGCCTCCTTTCTGGTTTTTAAACACACCTGTTTATAGACTATTGAATCATTTTTTTCCAGGTCTTTTTGTGGTAGAATATTGAAGAGCATTCTAGCTCTCAGGTATATAAAACTGTCGGTAAAGAATACTCCATTAAGACCACCCAGATTGTAGTTTCTTATTTTTTTGATTTGATAATCGTCACTGTTTATATTATTTATTCGAAAGTTGTGGTTGTTTGAGAAATTGTAGTAAATCCCATCTTTAATCCAGTGAATACAATCCAACCGGTTCTCCGCGCCATCCAGACTGGTAAAGCTGAAGATCTTTTCAATTTTTGTAGCATCTTTTTTTACTCTGAAAGAATTGCGTGCTTTATCTGCAAAAAAAAGATATTGATCATTTGTTTGAGCGAATACTATAGGTTTTGTAGAAATGCCCGTTAACTTCTGTGTTTGCGGAAAGTTTTTGCTTAATTTATAAATTCCATTTGTGGCTGTACCAGTCCAAAAATCCCCAGATTTATCTTTAAAAACATCATGGATAACCAATTCTTGAAATAATGGTTCTATTCCTTTCAGATATAAACCCTTTGTGGTCGCCACTGCATATTTATCACCATATTTTTCGAAACGATTAATTACAATGCTTTTGTTGTTTGAAATGTTTTCAATATAGACAGGCTCTAATTGCTCTGTAAAATATTCACTCTCCTCATTAACCAACATTTTAAAACTAGTACCCAAAACTATTTTGTAGAGTTCATTATTTTCCAGCAACTTAACTTTTATGGTATTTGAAAATTGATCAATAGTTACAATTCTATTAGTAAAAAAAAGTTCGTAATGGTTTTCTGTTTTTTTTAAGTTGATACAAGGAAAGTCATTAGATCTCCAGGACATTGATTTTGGTAAAAAATGTTTGATAGTCTCCTGTGTGATTTCAATAAAGCCGGAATGATCATTAAATAGAACAAGGACAGAGCTGTCATTGTTTACAGTAATTAAACTGGTAATAGATGCCTTAATTGGTAGCTTAAGCCAAGGTGTATTTTTAGCATTATGAAAGATGCCATCCTTATAGTAACATAATTCGCCATTATAGGTTCCTATCCACATTCTGCCGTAATGGTCAGGCTGAAAGAAGAAACACTCATTGTCAGAGAGCCCGTCAGCTGTGGTGAAAGTTTCGAATTTTTGCCCGTTATATCTGGCAACACCTTTATCTGTGCCAATCCAGATAAAACCATCCGGGTCCTGGTAGATGTCATAAATCGTATTACTGGGCAATCCCTCTTCTATCCCATAGTGTAGCGAGGGATATTCCTTAGCTTTCACTAATGAGGAAACGAATAAAAGAGCGAAGACTATAAAATACCTCATGTGGTAAATATTGTTTACTAGAGAGCTTTTAAAAATTCCACAAGGCCAATATATCTTCTTCTGCTTAAAGGCAATTCTTTTAGATTATTCATTACCACAAGGTTATGATCTTGTTTGAGAACTTTATTAATCTGCTTACAATTTACCAGGTAAGATTTATGAATTCTAAAAAAAGTATCGTTTGGTAATAGTTCTTCATAATCCACGATAGAATTACTCATTACCAAAGATTTAATTGTTTCTCTTTCTTTGAAATAAAATGTCGTGTAACTCCCTTCTGCTTCAAGATACAGGATGTCAGAAAAATTAATCACCGCCATACCCGTTTTATTCTTCAACAATATTTTATCGTGTTTTGTTTTTTGCAGCATTTGTTTGCTCAAATCAGTGTAATTATTCATGTGCTCAACTTTTGCTGCAAATTGTTTCAGAATAATCTTTTCTTCCAGCTTATGTATGGCCGTTTCCAGTTCTTCGATTGATATTGGTTTCAGGATATAATCTACAGCGTTAAGTTTTAGTGCTCTTAATGCATATTCATCATAGGCCGTAACAAATATGATTTCGAAGGAAAATGGTTGTATCCGGTCAAGAAACTGGAAGGCATTTTCTCCAGGCATTTCAATATCTATAAATACTACATCCGGCTGCACCTGTACCAAAAGTTTTTCGGCTTCAATAGTACTGAGTGCATATCCATAAATTTCAATTTTGTCTTTCCAATATTTATTAATGAAACTCTGCAAATTCTTGCAGGCATCTATTTCATCGTCAAGCAACAAAGCTTGAAGAGGTCGGGATAGTTTTTGTTGCATTGATGGTTAGGTTGTAATACTACAAAAGTAGATTTCTAAGTTAGAAATATCTAACAGAATAAAAATAGATTTTTCTTTCGGTAGACATCTTTTAAAATAACAGTGAATTAATAAATATCAACAGATGGATTCCTGATTTTGATTTCATTGGTCGTACCATAGGGTGTCGCGATTCCCTGAAATGTTTTTGTAATTGTGGGAACAGCTATATTAGCAAAGGTCGCACTGTTGCTGGTGTACAGGGTTATTGTTCCGGTTGCGTCATTAAGGGTATTGCTACCTGCAAAGTTGCCGGAACTTGTGATTTTGGCATTGTTTATTTTTACAAGCACAGATTCGTAAATGGAAAAATTTGCATTGAGCGTGGCAATGGTGAGTGTAATGGGTTGAATAAATTTGTTCCTGGCAAGGGTTTTTATCTTAGTCGTTTTGATATTCTTTATTTCAAGAGCATCATTGTATTTTGTAATTATTGCTCCGTTAACATTTAGCTCAATCGAATCTCCAAGCTGGGGAAGCTTGTTTGCAGATGAACCAAAATATACTGTAATTGCATAATTCCCTTGTTGAATTATAATATTCCCGGTTCCAAAGTTTTTATTATCAACATCACTGGTAACAATTCCATTGATTTTATAATTTCCAATTGCAGAATCTTTGCCCTGATAAAATTTGCGCAAACTTTGAATACTGATAAGCTCAGACTCCTGAAAAACACTTCCATCACATCTTGCCAAACCCATTTTTACATCTGTGGTATCTCGAATCGTTAATTGGCCCGCATTATTGTACAGGCTGTATATGGCAGTAATATTGCCTTTGCCAAAAGGGGTGGGATAGTTTTGAAAACTGGCATAGTTGCTTGTCCGCAATACAATTGACGCTCCCGAACAATCCCGTAATTTAATACTTGTTGCTATCAGGGGGTCTGCATAAATATTGTCATATGTGGGGTTGTTCAATTCTACATTTTTAATAAGTAGTAATCTGTTCACCAGATCATTTCTGGACAAGGTTAAATCCACTAAAGAAACCTCAATGGGTGGAAGTGCGATTGTGGTGTTGGATGTGATAATAATTTGATTCAGTAATTTAGCCTGTATATCTGAAACCTGCAGAATACCTGAATTATCCGCGACAGGTGTTGCACCCAGCTGCGGTGTGCCGTGGTTGTTTCCTAAATACAAACCTTTTATTTTTAAGTATAACTTTTTGCCAATAGGGTAGCGTGTGTATAAACTGTTTTCACTTAAAAGAAGCGCAATGCCACCACTGCTGTCTTCTACTATTAATTGGTTGTAAATATTTCCTGAAGCGTCATCTGCTCTTACCACACAAACGACTGTCCAGTCACTGTCTATCTTTATGGGTGCGCCTTCGGGTGGTGTTAGTAAATTGAGCTTTCCTAAATTGAAATTTACAGCTAAGGCCGGGTCGTAGTTGGCATTAATTTCAGGTGAATCATTTTTCTTTTTCAGGCAAGAGCTGAATAAACCAAGAATAATAAGAATGCTTAAAATGTAGTTGATTTTCATCTTAAAGTATTTTAAAAGCAACGAAGGGATTTCATTTGAACATCACTCGTATCGCGCAACACAAGTTGAGGTGTATTATTATAAACGGTGTAAATGGCTGTGAGTTTTCCTTTGCCGAATGGAGGCTTATAAGATTGGAAAGTACAATAACCACTGGTGCGTAAGGCAATAGTATTACTGTCACAGTTAATCAATGTAATATTTGTAGCGGACGAAAGTGAGGCCGAAAGCGCATAGGATGTTGCAGAAGCGGTATCAGAGATTTGTGCATCTGTCAGCATTATCAGCCGGTTGAATAATTCCGGTTTGGCTTTCATAGCATCTGTTATACTCACACTTATGGGTTTTATTTCGTTGCCCAGGTTGGCTTTTACAATATATTTTTTCCATAACAAAACAGGAATCGGACTTACTGTGCCATTTTTATCCGGTGTATATCCCAGTTGGGGTAACTTGTAGTAATAATTCGTGTATAATCCTTTACAATGAATATAGATTTTTCTGCCAACCGGAAAGTCATTGTACAGATTATACGCATCCAGCAGGATTGGCATTGCAGCTGTCCCGTCATCAATGATAATTTGTTTGTAGAAATTGCCACTCCTGTCATCTGCAATGACTGTTCCGGAAATCACAATATCCTCCTTGATTTCCTTGCTTCCGCTCGTTCCCATACTGCTTTTCAACTCTGCAATTGTTTTATAATATCCATATCCCGGGTCATTGTTATTTCTGTTTTCCGGTTCAGGAAGTTTCTTTTGTACACATGAAATGAATACTACAGAAAGTACTGTCAGGATAGTATGTATTGATGATTTCATCTTTTAGAATTTTAAACTCAGGTTTGCAAAAAATGTCCTGCCATATCCATAAATGTATTTGGTGGGGAACTTGTCGGGATTGTTGTTGGTAAAATCATAGCGCAGTTGCTCAAAACCTGTTGATTTAATATCCTGTTTGTTCAGAATATTGCTGATACCAATATTCAGATATAGCGTTGTTCTGTATCCTATTTTTTTATAAATTTTATTTAGACGAATTGATTTTCCTCCGGAAATATCCATTGTAAAGGCCGCTGGCAAACGTTCCTGCTCAAATATTTTGGTATAAAGCGGGTCATCTTTTGTGACGAGTTCAGCGGCTTCCAGGCTTCTTCTGGATGGATTTACAGATACATAATTCCGATCCATGTAATTTCCGTTTAGTTTCAGATACCAGAATTTTTTGCTGTTGTAAGTAATTCCTGCTGTGTAAGTACTTTGAGGCCCCACTCCTAAGTAGTAATCCTTGATATAAACTGTTTTGCTTCCCGGATTTTGGTTGGTATCGTTGTCGTTATAGACCAAAACTTCAGGTCTGTTTGTATAAAATGCCTGTCCAACACTGGCTACTGCATTGATGGATATTAGTGGATTTATAACATATTCGGTTGCTAATTCCGTTCCTATAAAGCGTGTATTTATTTTTTTCATTACAAAATTCACGAAGCTTTGATATTCCGGTTCGTCATTATAGAACCGCTGAATACTGGTTGCGTTTGTTACATCAGTTGCATAACCAATCGCACGGATATTTAATTTTGGAGCCCGCAATAGATAACCAGCTTCTATACTTTTATTAGTTGAAACTTCCGGATTTTCTACGATTTGATTTCTTGTTTTGGGAGCAACAAAAACATTATTGATCCCTGCATCCTCTGTGAAATAGGCCGTATTGATAACAAAATAGTTACGACCGTTTACCTTATAAGTCAGGCCGGCTTTTGCATTGTAATTGAAAAATGAAACCGGTTTGCTTTTTCCGAATGAATTTTCGGGAAAGAGGCCGTTGGCATATAATCCGTTTCTTTGGTAAGATGTATACCCTCCGGAAATAGCAGCGTATAAGCTTACTTTTCTGGTGTTGACTTCCGCCTGTCCCCAAACCCATGCTTTATTGATGGTGCTTGTGTAATGATAGCGGTATTTTTCACCTTTCAGAACAGCCCTGTCAGGTGTGTTTAAATCGTTTTGCCGGAGACCGGAATTGCCCGGATACTGCTGTGCAGCAAACATGTTGTAATTGATAAAGTAATCACCGCCCAGCAAATCCTGTAATTCTTTGAAGAAAGCCGACCGCTGAAGTATGAATTGATAGCCGCCACTTAAGGTTAGTTTGTCAGATGATTTGTGTTGAATATTTCCTGCAATTGAATATTTCCTCATTTGCTCCACATCTGCACCAATCACATATAGTGAACGGGCTCCTCTGAAACTATCATTGGTATTGCCATTTAAGTTGTGCAGTGTTTCAATGTTTCCTTTATTCGTATTGTAAAATCTGTCCCAATCGAGCTGCAGTAAGTCAGGATTGTTATTGATATTTTCTGCAATAGAATTTGCAGCAAAAGGGTTGGTGTTTTGAAAATAGCTTGGAAGATTTCTGTAATAATCAGGCCTTGGGTCCGATGCATTCTGCCAGTCGAGTGAACTGCTTTGGTTGCGACCGCGTTGGAAAGAGATTGCATTGGAAAACTGAGTTTTATCGCTTGGTGTGGATACGAGCTGAAGAATAGCAATCGGCTGAAAGACTTTGCCAATCCTGG
Organism: Chitinophagaceae bacterium; assembly: GCA_041661485.1. Lineage (GTDB taxonomy): Bacteria > Bacteroidota > Bacteroidia > Chitinophagales > Chitinophagaceae > Rurimicrobium. The sequence continues at coordinate 161,857 of JBAZUJ010000004.1, read as the reverse complement.
CGTTTCTTTTCTCACCGTTTTGCCAACCCCAATTGGCATTGTAATAATTATCATTTGCAAGTGCATAAACTTCATCCGTTGCAGCTCCCGAACGAGCCCTGCTGCTTTGGGCGGCTATAATACTCAACGAAATTTGTTGCCGGCTGTTCAGCAATTTTCCAAGAGAAGCAAAGCCAGAATAGCCATCGAACGAAGTGCCGGGAACGTAACCCTCAAATGCCCAGCGCCGTGAACCCGAAAATGTATAAGCCCAGCCCTTTTTATTTAGACCACTGCTGTGACTCAGCATTATTCTGTTATTGTAAGAACGGTTGGAAAGAGAGTAGGACAATTTGTTTTGTTTGGTTTGTTCTGTAGCGCCAACTTCAATATTGCTGCTGCCATTTATTCCTCCAAAAGCTTGCTGATTTGCAGCGAGGCCGTATGTGCTAGTTTGATTGCGCATTACATCGTTAAGCCCTCCCCATTGTGCCCAGATGGCATTTCCGCTGCTAAGCTCGTTCATCAATATGCCGTTGATATAAACCTGTTGATTGGCCCGGTTGTATCCGCGGGGACGAAAATTGTATTGGCTGAATACAAAGCTCACTGCATTCAGAAACGGATCGCGGTTGCCGGATGAACTTAAAAGATTGCTGATGTTTTGACCTGAAGTTATGCCTTCATCTTCCAGATTAGAATGGTCGGCATCGAGTGCAATGGTTGGGATTGTGGCTTGTTCTGATGCTGCATTTTCGTTTATGCTGTTATTGATTGAAACAGGAATCAGACCTAAATCAATTTCCGGATTATTTGCGGCGATGCGGAAGCTATCAAAGACTTCATTGTTGTATAAAATATGAATGGTATGATTGCCTTGTGGAATTTCATTGAGCGAAAACCGGCCATTGTTGTCTGTGCTTTGCAATTGCTTTATTTGAATCAAAAAGAGTTGCACGTCCTGCAAGGGCAATTTTGTTTCTTTATCAATTAAAATTCCTGTTATATTGCTGCTTGTACCTTGCCCTGCAGCTAATATCGGGAAAAAAATCAGGGCTAAAATTTGCTTTAAGTTTTTCATCGCTCTTGATAGTTTGCCTTTGTTTTTATCAAGATAACAGCTTGTATAACTGAATTGCAAATTTCTGAAGCATTATTTTAGTAGATTTATTTATAATATAATTTAATACTTACAACAGTATTTTTTTTATTTGAATTGTTCATTCTATGAATGGGTGTTTAGACAGATTTCTTGCAATGAAAATCCGGCATTTTTACATTTCAAAAGCTTACCTTGAAATTATATTAATCTGTTTTTTGGCAGAGGAAAGAACATTACTCCATAGATGACCGAACAACAAAGACCATCAAATTCTGATCAGCAATGCAGCATACTCCAACGTCTGATGTTCGGGTTTTGTTTATGTTGATTTTGATGAATTGGAGTGTGCATGAGCCGATAGATTATAGTGGGTATGAGAAAGTATTTCCTGCTGCTAAAACGGAGATAAAGCATTCAATGATTTATCTAATCCTAAATACGATAAGCGCCGGTGACAGACTCATTCTTTCGGGTATCAGGGTAAAAGCTGATGATGGCAGGATGTACGAGGCAGCTTCTGTATCCGTCTTGCTGAAATAAACCAAGGCAAAACACAAATAAAAAAACCACAACATGCCTGTTGTGGTTTTTACTTTATCGTCAGTTTTCTTACTTCGTTTTCGGCGTAACTTTCTTTTTAGTTACAGGTGCTTTCACTGTTTTTTTTGCAACAGGAATAATCGTTTTTTTAACGGGTGATTTTTTCTCTGCTGCTTTTTTTACTGCTGCTGTTGGAGCTACAGTTTTTTTAGCCGGTGCTGCTTTTGCTGCCGCTACTTTTGGAGCTTCAGGCTTTTCTTCTTTACCAAGGCCTTCTGTTAGAAGTTTCGCTGCTTTTTTTACGCGGTTGTTGAATTTCTTTTCGCCCAATTGGCTTTTTAAATCCACAAGCGCAGCCTCAAGTTTGCTATGGATTTCTTTTTTAATTTCTTTATGTGTCATAAACTATTTAATGGAATGATAACACAAAGGTAACATTGGCTTTGGTTCTGCAATATTAAGTTTTGTAAAAAGGGTAAGATTTAATATTGGATCAACATATAAAAGCGTCACAAGAAAAATTCTTGTGACGCCTTCTCAACTAATTTGGTTTACCTATTGTTTCATCAATTTCTTAGGACTAACAATATTTTGATTAGCCTCGTTGCAGATTGTTACGATGTATAATCCGTTAGCTAAATGTGCAATATCCAATTGGGTATTGCGCTCACTCATTTCCTGGCTCAATACTGTTTGACCCATTGTATTCAGCACCTTTACGGTAGCACCTTTTACAGCTTCCGTCAATGTGATTTGAATGGTAGACTGACCAGGATTCGGGAATAAATTGAACTCATTTACGATTGATTTTTGTTCCGCAATAGTTGAAGGAAGCAAATCATCTATCTGGAAAATGGTTGTAGTGCCTGATACCTCGTGCGAAGCAACCAACAAGTTTTTACCCGTGTGACTTTGTTTTGCAGGTACAAAAACTAAACCTTCCACACCAGCATCTTTGCTCGTTCCGTCACTTTTGTACGGATTGATAAATGTTTCAAACACCGGTGCAGTTGGGGTAGTTACATCATACACCATAATTCCTCCTTGTCTTTCAAGGCCAATAAATGCATAGTACTTGCTGCCAATTTTACCAACAGTCGCAGCTTCCGGCTCAGGGCCTTTATCATCACTACGGTCATCTTTCAGTGATGCTTTTCCTTCGTTGCAATTGAAGAAAGTAGGATGGTTTGTTTCGAAATATTTTTCAAAATCATTTTTACTATCCCAAACTAAAGTGCCTGTTTGGTCCCAAATGGTAAAGGAACGTGCTCCGAAAGAATACAATTCATCTACATCTCCATCACCGTCGGTATCACCGATTACGTCTTTAGTAATTACTTTTAAACGGCCAATTACTGAATCTTGTTTTAAAGTAGCTCCTGTAGGAAAAGCAGTAGCATCAAGTGTCAGGCTTTTTACGCGGGCTTCATTGAGGTAGGCACTGCCATAGTCTCTGCCATCACCTTCGTTTGCAGTAACAAAATAAGTGTTGCTACCCACAGTGTATGCAGCAATAGCATCTGGCATATAAACGCCTTTTACCGGGTAGTTTTTAATGTTGATTTTGCTGTCTTTATCAGACGCATCTATACCATTTCCGGCAAGGTTGTAATCTTTGAAACCAAGTCCTTTGTATCCTTTAATGGTATCGGCGGTAAGATCCACCATCACAAAAAGATTAGCTTCCTGACAGCCAACAACCGCCAAGGTTGAGCTTTCATTTACTGCAATATATTCTGGCTCCAGGTCATTTGATATTGCAGTTGCAGGTTTGCGCAAAGTGCCAGGAATGCTTGCAGGTGCAGCATCGAAGCTGAGTATTTTTACATTGGCTTGCGTCAATGTTGTTATACCACCACTGATATCAATAATATTAATGGTACCTTTTGGGTCCACTGTATAGGTACTGTTTGGTTCACCTTCACCGGCAACCAACACTTTTTTGCCATCTGGTGTCATCGTGATCATATCAGGTAATGCACCGACAGTTACTTGTTTGGTAAAAACGCCGGCAGTAGTAAAGAATACTACCTTACCTGAATCTTGCAACACAGTGGCTTCAATAGCGGCAGCAATGTATCCGTTTTTCAATGCGACTACCGAATTTACACCACTACCGTAGGGACTAATATCAATACCGCCAATACGGGAAGGTGCTGCCGGATTAGTAACATCAATGATGTCAATAGAATCTGTAACAGCATTAGTTACAAACAGTTTTTTTGAACTGCTGTCGTAAGTAGCGATTTCAGAAGCTGTGGCACGACCATCTGTGTAACGGCCTAATTCCGTTACGGAAATTTTCTGTGCGCTTGCAGCCAGGCTAATAGTGCAAGACAATAGAAGTAATGATTTCTTCATAGTTTATTTATAAATTTTTGCTGCAAAATTCCAACTGCTATGTTTCGGAATAGTTACGGCTGCTTTACCGAATTGTTAACTGAAAATTTATTTGCTGTTTTTAATCTTTATCGTAATATTGCAATATAGAATTATTACAATGGGCGCAACAAAAACAGAACATTTTACTGCCAAGCAAAACAGCATAGCCACAATAGCTAAAGCTTTAGGGCATCCTGCACGGGTAGCGATACTAGAATATTTAATGAAGGTAGACAGCTGTATCTGCGGAGATATTGTCAATGAATTGCCTTTGGCACAACCTACTATTTCGCAGCACCTCAAAGAATTAAAAAATGCCGGGCTGATTAAAGGCAATATTGAGGGTAATGCAATTTGCTACTGTGTAGACGAAAAGGCAATTGCTATTATGCAAAAGTATTTTGAAGCCATCAACCTCAAAATTGAAATTAAAAAATCTAAATGTTGTTAATCTTTTAAAAATCTAAACAATGAAATTATCAGAATTTAAAGCGGCTTTGTCGCAAATGAACGAATTGAATTTTGTACAGGCAAATGGCCAGGCTATTCCTTCTCATTTCCATATTACCGAAGCTGCTTTTAATACCAAGCATTTTATTGATTGTGGCGGTACAGAACGTACCGAGAAAAATATTAGTTTCCAGTTGTGGACGGCTAATGACCTGGAGCATCGGCTGTCTCCGGCGAAATTGTTACAGATAGTTGACATTTACGAGCGCAAAATCAATGCAGAAGATCTTGAAGTGGAGGTGGAATATCAGGCAGAAACTATTGGTAAATATGGGGTGTCTGTTGAGAATGGCCAATTTGTTTTTGTACCAAAATTCACAGATTGCCTGGCATCAGATTCCTGTGGTATTCCGGCAGAAAAACTGAAGAAACCTATGGCTGAATTGCAGACTTCTGCTGCTTGCTGCACACCAGGTGGAGGATGTTGCTAACCTAAAAAATGTTGGAAATAATGAACTCAAAAGTAAAAGAGAAAATTTTGGCGTTGACCAAACAATTCGATGCCATATCCAAAGAAAGACGAGCTGTTTTGGATACGTTGAGAAGTGCGATAGCTGAATCAATTGAAAAAAACCAAACTGCAAACTTATTGTATGTCTGCACCCACAATTCCCGCCGAAGTCATTTTGGACAAGTTGCCGGAACCCTTGCTGCTGCTTACTTTGGCTTCGATACCGTTCATTGCTTTTCGGCAGGTACTGAAATTACTGCAATGAATAGCAACGCTGTCAATGCTTTGGTGGACTTTGGTTTTTCGGTGTTATCAAATGATGATGGTGATAATCCGGTTTATACTTTTAAGACGGATGCAGTACCACAAATTCAATGTTTTTCAAAGCGTTTTGATGATGCCTCGATACCTAAAGGAAATGTGATTGCGATAATGACTTGTACCGATGCCGAGCAGAATTGTCCTTTTATTCCCGGAGCAGTTCGTCGTATTTCATTGCCTTATAACGACCCCAAGCAAAGCGATGGTAGCGGAAAAGAGCAAGAGGTTTATGCCGAAAGATTTGAACAAATTCTGACAGAGGCTTTGTATGTTTTCTCAGGAATTAAAAATTAAGAGGACTTATGAAAAAACTTAAATCCCTTTGGCTGACCCTTACCGGTAGTGTCAGTTCTGTCGTTCCTGTTTTGTTTGCCTGTTGCAAAAGCGGTGCTTGTGTGGGTGTCTGTGCCAGTCCGGTTGCTTCATTGTTTGGTATTTCCACAGCCAGTATTGCCGGCTCCCCTTTGATGAGTGCGCTGGAGCCTTTATTGATTGCTATCAGTGCGGTTTCCTTTACTGTTTCGTACTATACGCTTTATGTTTTGCCAAAATTGGCTACCTGCAATACAGGTGCTGATTGTGCCTGTGGTCCTACAGCTGCAGAAAAGCGAAAAGTACGGTTGTCGAAATCGATTTTTTGGGTTGGCTTAATCGCCAGTATTCTTTTCCTCACTTATTTCGAATACCAAAAATACCAAAGCAATGTAGCTGCCGCAACGAATGCTTCATCCTGTTCGCCTGATGCTGCCGGCGATTGTTGCCCGGAGGCTGAAGCTACTGGAACAGCTTTGGATACTACTGATTGCAGTGGTGATGCCTGTTGCGATTCCACTTCAACCCATTAATAAACAACATTAAAATTTCATTTTTTATGAGTGCCAATAATTGTACACCAGCCCGCAGAAAGCGTTTAGGTTTTCTGGACAGATACCTGACGCTCTGGATTTTTCTTGCCATGATCATTGGTGTTTCCATAGGTCATTTCATTCCTGATTCTGCCGGTTTTATTAATTCTTTTTCCAGCGGGACAACCAATATTCCATTGGCTATTGGACTCGTGCTGATGATGTATCCACCTCTGGCTAAGGTTCGCTACGAAAAGATCCCGGAAGTGTTTAAGAATGTAAAGCTGATACTGATGTCACTGTTCATTACCTGGATAGTTGCGCCCGCCTTTATGTTCGGACTCGCTTATTTATTTCTGAGCGATTATCCGGAATATATGTCTGGATTGATATTAATTGGTATTGCACCGTGTATTGCAATGGTGATTGTATGGAGCGACCTGGCAGAGGGCAACCGGGAATACATTGCGGGATTGGTAGGCGTGAACAGTATTTTGCAGGTGTTGCTTTATTCTGCTTATTCTTATTTCTATCTTACTGTAGTGCCCGATTTTTTTGGTCTGAAAAGTATGGCTGTTCAGATTTCAATGGGGCAGATTGCGGAGTCTGTTTTTATTTATCTGGGTATACCTTTTCTTGCAGGCATCATCAGTCGTTATACCCTCATAAAACTGAAAGGTGAAGAATGGTATCAGACAAAGTTTATTCCTTTCATTTCTCCTGTTACCTTAATTGCGCTGCTGTTTACCATCGTTGTGATGTTCAGTCTTAAAGGTGCACTGATTGTTCAGTTGCCGATGGATGTTATCAGGATTGCGATACCATTGGTTATTTATTTTGCGGTGATGTTTGTTATCACCTTTATTGCAGCCAGAAGCCTGGGTGCAGATTATTCCACCAACGCAGCCTTATCTTTCACAGCTACGGGTAACAATTTCGAATTGGCTATTGCCGTCGCTATCGGCGTGTTTGGCATCAACAGCGGACAGGCTTTTGCCGGGGTAATTGGTCCATTGGTCGAAGTTCCGGCACTGATATTACTGGTTAAGGTCGCTTTCTGGTTTAAAAGGAAATGGTATAGTAAGTAATTCGGATTTCTGTTGTGCTGAAGAATTTTAGGAGCGAAGTATACATGTTATATTTCGCTTCTTTTTATTTCTTAAGATTTAAGCTTAGGTAGATAATAACCTTCTTAATATAGAAATGGTATCCAGCTTACGTCGGGAACGTATCCAGCATACGTCGGGAACGTATCCAGCTTACGTCAGGGACGTATCCAGCTTACGTCAGGAACGTATCCGGCTTACGTCGGGGACGTATCCCGGATAGGGTGGGGACGTATCCTGATTAGGTTGGACAACGTATCCCGGATACGTTAGGTAGCGAAACCGGGTTAGGTTAATAGATTTCAAGTTTGTAGTTTTATATATGTCGGGTATTATTTCATTGTTTTGTTTTCCAACACAATGAACGGAATACCATTATTGACCCATTTGTTCACCAAATCATTATTGGTGGGTATCACTTCAAAGGCCAGTGAGCCCAATATTAAATCTTCGTCCCCATCTTTATCATAATCTGCCGCATCCATCACAATCCATCTGCCTATTGTGGGGTCAGCTATAGTGCTGGCTTTAAAATTGTTTTTACCATCATTTTCCAGATAAACAAAACTTTCTTCAGGGTGATTTTTATAATCAGGAAAAAAGGAAATGGCTGCAATATCTATATCGCCATCATGGTCATAATCGGCAGGCATAGCTGCATAAGCGCCATTTAGCTGATAGAAAATCTCTTGTTTAAAATTGTTTTTGCCATCATTCAAATACACATAAATACCATGATAAGGTTTAAGAATGGGCTTAAAATCTGCATTGTCACCAGCCGTATAAATGATGTCGTCAAAACCATCTTTGTTGAAGTCGTAAAGTTTGAAAAAACTGGAACCATTGGATGGCGAAAATTGGATAGCAGTTTCCTCCCGGAATTTACCATTCCCTTCATTATAATAAATAAATATCCCCTCGTCTCCCTGCCCGAAAAGTGCAATAATATCGTCTTTGCCGTCTTTGTTCAAATCCTTGATATAGGCTTTTTCTGCCCCGGGTTTATTTCGCAATATTCTGTTTTCAAATTTTCCATTCCCCAAATTTTTCCACCAACTGAGTTTGCCCGTCCATTTAGCAAATTCACAGGTCACCACATCCGGCAGTCCATCAGCGTCGAGGTCGGCATAAGCACTATGCACGGGTCTTTGGAGCGAATCGATGAGTTTGAACACGGGTCTGTTGGACACTTTGGGTAAGGATAAAATGAAGCCACTTGAAACATCTGTCGGAGAAAAGGAACCCATAACTGTGACAAAAGCCTCTTCTGTAAATTCTTCTACCCATACAGCTCCTTCTTTTACTTTGGCTGCCTGAATCAATTTTAAATCATTGGAGAAAACAGAAAGTGATTGTGTATTGGCGTCACCCAGATATATACTTTGATCCTGGGTATTGAATTGAACAAATGTTGCACTGGGTGGTGACATTTTATGTTGTGGAATTTTTACCTCAAAAAGGCTCAAATCCTTTGATATGTTTTGTGTTTTCGGAATCGCTAATTGTTCAGGAGCATTTTCTATAAAGTATGTTTTTATTTTCTCCCATTCTTCGGTTGTTAGCATCGGTTTGGAAGGGTAATAGCCTGACTGTTTGGCTTTCTCTCCACCCGGCCCTTCTTCGAAAAGCACCTTTAGTAAGGAGTCGTGCTCTACGATACCCAGAAAAACACCCATTCTGGGCAGCATATATTGACCCCAGGAATTTTTATCCAACAAATCAGGTGTGGGTACTTTATGACAATTTCCACAATAGTTTTCTGCTAATTCTTTTCCTTCATTCGTAGTTGGTTTTGTATTGTTGCATGCTAGGGCAATTATTGTCGAAATGAAAGCCAGCAGTATTATATTTTTTATCATAATTCCTGAAATATTTGGCAAGAGTAAGTGAAATCCAGTTGCTCTGTATAAACGCAATCTTGTCTTATTGTTATCATTTTCAGCTACTTTTTATCTGGTAACATTGGCTTCATATAAAGCTAACACTGGCAATACTTTATGGTAACACTGCTATCTGACTTTTGTGTCAAATTATTAAAAGAAATGAAAAAACTATTACTACTTTCAACAATTGGAGTATGCGCCTTTGCTCAGGCTAATGCCCAGATCCCATTTCCGGTGAATATAGCACCAGATTGGACCACACAAACTGTATTAATGCCTAAGTCACCATTGATGTATCAAAACATTTTTATTGGTGGTTTGGATACAGTGCAATCAACTGCAACTTATGGCAACCCGGCTGGAAGTGCCCCGGCAAAACAATGGCATGATTACATTGCTTTTGTAAAAGATAGTGCTGCACTGGGAGATTTAGGTTGGGTGGTTGTTAACCATGAAATGACCACTAAGGACAATAAACTTGGTGATGGGGGAGGTATGACTACTTTCCGCATGAAGCGTACTACAGGTGACAAACTTGAAGTAGTGAATCAAACTTTGGCTGATGGTCGTACAGGTAAATTCTTCAATGTTGATTTCGCTAACACAGTTGGTGAAACTGGTATGAACTGCGGTGGTATCAGCAAAGCTGGCCGCGTTTGGACAGCTGAAGAGTGGATGCAAAGCAGCAACTCTGGTATTTATGCCGGTGGTGCTGGTTACCGCGATACTACTGATTTCGTAATCGGAACCACTACTCCTGCTGGTTTTCCTGGTTTTAATGGTAAAACGTTGAAACGTTACCAAAATCTAAATTGGATGGTAGAGATTGACCCGAAAAATGCAAAAGGTATCCGCAAACAATACAACTGGGGTCGTGCTGGTTGGGAAGGTGGTGTTATCATGGATGACAACAAAACTGTTTACTTATTTGAAGATGGCTCTCCTGGTATCTTAGGGAAATTTGTGGCTACAACAGCTGGTGATTTTACAGCTGGTCAGATGTATGTGTACAAACATGATGGTGCTTCTACTAAATGGATTAGTATTGAAAATAATTTAGACACTTTGGTAAACTTAAACACAGTGGCTATCCGCAGAGGCGCTACAATGTTTAACCGTTTGGAGTGGGGTGCATTGCACGCTGGTAAAATTTATATTTGCGAAACAGGGCGTGATAACTTTACTTATAATTCTGGTAATGCATTGAATGGTAGTATTTCTCCATCATTAACAGATGGTTATAAAATTCGTTACAAAATAGTAAACGGTGTTGATTTTCCAGGTACGACCGCTGATGCTGCTGATTCTGTTCGTAAGGGCCGTTTCTTCGATTATTATGGCCGCGTAATTGAGTTTGATCCGGCAACAGATGCTGTTCGTTCTTTCCTTGAAGGTGGTCCATATACCAGTACTTCTACTTCAAAAGATTTACCTTACTATCCGAGCAAACATCTATCTAATCCTGATGGTATTGACTTTTTGACAATCAAAGGCAAAACTTACATGATGGTAGAAGAAGATTTAAATGGTACTAGTTACAATCGTATGCCTAATGGATTGACACAGACTGTTTGTGAATTATATCTTCTGGATATGTCAATTGTTAATCCTACTATTAATGATTTACAAAGATTATCTGCTTGTGCTCCGGGTGGAGAAATTACTGGTGCTGTTCAGGTTGACCAAAAGACTATTTTGGTGAATTGCCAACATCCTAACACAAGTAATGTTGCTCCTTACAATAACTCATTGACTTATGCTATCTCCGGTCTTGATGGTTCTGATAAATTGAGCATTTTCGAAAATCAGGAAGTAAAGGCATCTACCTTCTCAGTATATCCAAATCCAACAGCCCGCGAATTGCATTTGAGCAAATCAATGGATGTGGCTATCTACAGCATGACTGGTGCTCGTCTTAAAGTATTACGTAACACGCAAACTGTTGATGTAAGCGATATGGCTGCCGGAACTTATTTTATCCGCAGTGCTGAAGGCGAAACATTGAAATTTGTAGTACAATAAATAATATTGATTTATTGCAACCGAAGCTTCGTAAGGAGCTTCGGTTCTTTCTGTTTTAAAGAGATTGATGAGATGAAAAAGATAACTGTTCTTGTTACCGTTGTATTGCTTAGTGTTCTTGCTATTAGTGCCTTTGCACCTGCCGATAAGCAAAATGCAACCCTTGTAGAAGAACGTCAAACCGAACGACTGAATCAGTTTTTGGTAAACGTTCAACTGCTTGAAAATCTGGTTACAGCAAAAGCTCCTTTGGGGAAAGTGAAGGAACAGTATTTTGCTGTCCGAATTGCCTTTAAACAATGGGAGTATCTGGGCGAGTATAGTGATCCGGCTGTTGTAAAAGATAAAATTAATGGTGCCCCTTTGCGCAAAATCGAGCGAAATACTTTTGGGATGAATATTGTTGAACCCAAAGGTTTGCAAGCTTTGGATGAAATGATTTTCACTGAAGGTGCGTATGTTGAAGCGGAAATTTTACCCGTAATTTCCGAATTACAGGATGCGCTTACTGATTTGAAAAGCACTCGTTACCCGGTATATGACAGGGTAGTCATTGAGGCAGCCCGAACAGAATTAATCAGGTTGTTTACTTTAGGCATTACAGGTTTTGATGTGCCCGTTTCAGGTCATTCTATAAAGGATGCTGAAGTAGTTATGCGTACCATAGAATCTGATTTGAAACTTTATCAGGAAACTTTTGCTAAGATAGATAAAGCAAAGGCAGAGGACTTGTTTGCAGAGTTGTCCTCCGGTATTCGTTATTTGAAAGAGCAACAGAATTTTGATAGTCTGGATAGATTGAAAATGCTGACGGAATATCTGAATCCTGTTTTTCAAAAATTACATTATTTTCATAAATTGTCGGGAATAGAAATGATACAGGAGGTGTCAAATTTCCTGCCGCCATTAAACCTTAATGCAGATAATATCTTCGCCGCAAATTTGCTGGATGAATCAAAATATATTGGATTGCCAGATAAATTGAACACCCCTCAATTGATCTCGTTGGGTAAAACGCTTTTCTACGATCCTATCTTGTCATCTAACAATGAACGGTCCTGTGCCAGTTGTCATAATCCTTCAAAAGGCTTTACAGACGGTATTCCCAAAAGCCTGGCAATGGGTTTTAAAGGGACAGTGAGCCGCAATTCCCCAACCTTAATCAATTGTGTGTACAGCGAACGATTCTTTCATGATTTACGTGCCGAAGCCTTGGAAGATCAGATTGAACATGTAGTACTGAATGAAAAAGAATTCAATACCACCATTTTTAAAATACTGGATAAATTAAAGCAGAGCAGCGAATATCAACTGCTCTTTCAACAATGCTTTAAAAATAGCAACAATGAAAACGCCATAAGCAATCAAAATGTTTCTTTTGCTATTTCGGCATTTGTCAGTTCCTTGCGGGCTTTCAATAGCCCATTTGATCGGTATGTCAGAGGTGAATCCAAAGCTTTGAATGCTGATGTAAAACGTGGCTTTAATTTGTTTATGGGTAAGGCCGCATGCGGTACTTGCCACTATGCGCCATTGTTTAGCGGAACAGTTCCGCCCCGTTTTGAAGAATCAGAAAGTGAAGTACTTGGAGTTCCGGAAAATCCTTATGTAGCCAAGCTTCTATTGGATGCTGATATGGGAAGGGCCGGCGCAAGATTGAAAGAGCAAGTTGGGTTTTTCGAACACTCCTTCAAAACGCCTTCTGTTCGAAACATTGCCCTAACAGCACCTTATATGCATAATGGCGCTTACAAAAAACTGGAGGATGTAATGGACTTCTATAACCACGGTGGTGGTATTGGCATAGGTTTGGATGTTGCCACGCAAACATTGCCAGCGGATAGTCTGCATTTAACGAAGTCGGAAATAAAAGACATTATCAGCTTTATGCAGGCTCTTACTGATACAGCAGGTCTTACATCCAAACCTGCTGTGCTTCCGAAGTTTGACAAACATACTGAGTGGAATAATCGTAAAGTAGGTGGACTTTATTAAAATTCACCCTCTTTATAACCCTTGTTTATAAAGCCTTTCAAAGAAATCACCCTTTTGGGGTGAAAGTAGTTTTTAATCTACCGGATACTTTTGTAGTACAAAATATCAAGGTTATGAAAGCGATAATTACAGGTGTGTTTTTCTTCTTTTTCTCTTTTCATTTTGCCGCTGCTTCTGTTAAAGGAAAGGTTGTAAATGAGCAAATGAAACCTTTGGAAGGGATTGCAGTTTTATTGTTTGATTCTTCGGGAACGAGAATTCTCAAATCAGTGCTGACCGAGGAGAACGGCACTTTTGATATTCCTTTTGCTGCCTCAGGATCGTATTCTTTAAGTGTCCGCAACAGCGCTTTCGAAACCTATGCGCTTAAAAATTTCAGTTATACCGGTGAATTGATTTTGCCGGATATTCAGTTGAAGGCTTCAACAAAGCAACTGAAGGAAGTCAGTGTCACCAATCAGAAACCGCTTATAGAACTCAAAGCCGGAAAGGTAGTGATGAATGTAGACCAAAGCATTACTGCTGCGGCGTCTTCCATCTTTGATATGATTCAGCGCGCACCCAATGTCAGTATTGATAATAATGACAATATCGCACTGAAAGGAAGACAAGGGGTAAGAATAATGCTCGATGGTAAAATGATGGTGGTTCAGGGTGCCGAGCTGGTGAATTTGCTGAAGAGCATGCCTGCTACTTCCCTTGAAAGTATAGAATTGATGAGCAATCCCGGAGCGCAGTATGACGCTGCCGGAACGGCCGGAATTATCAACCTGAAGACGAAAAAGGAAAAGCGAATGGGCTATAATGGAACGGCAAACCTCAGCCTTGCACAAGGTGTTTATCCAAAATCCAACAGCAGCCTTAATCTGAACTACAGGACCGGGAAATTTAATTTCTTTGTCAACGGTTCTGTTGCCTTGCGTAAGGGTTTTAATAAGCTGGATCTGGACAGGATTTTTGTCCGGGATGGAGCCTATAACGGAAGTTACAAGCAGGATAATTATGCGGTCATCCGGATGCAGAATTATTTTGGGACGGCAGGAATTGATTATTCCATTTCAAAGAAAACAACCTTTGGTACAGCCCTTACCCTGAACAAAAACAGCCACACTTTTGATGGAAATAATAATGGTCAGTTATTTGATAGTACCAGGGATTATGTGTCTTATTTTTCTTCCAATAATCATCAGGCAAACAGTAGTAAAAGTCTTGCTGTAAATGCCAATATCAGGCATAATTTCGATAGTATGGGTCGTACGTTTTCTATTGATGTAGATTTTGCGAGATACGATGTCGACAATGACCAGTTACAAACCACTGATTATTTCCTTCCCAATGGGAAACATGAGCGTCCAAAGTATATAATGGAAGGCACTATGCTGGGCTATACTACCATAAAAGCACTTAAATCTGATTATGTACAGCCGCTTAGCAGTACTGCCAAAATCGAACTGGGTGGTAAACTCAGCGAAGTGGTTGCGGATAATAACCCGGAATTTTATGATGCATCATTTGGGAAGAAGGAATTTGATAGTAGCAAAAGCAATCATTTTATCTATCACGAAAATATCTCTGCTGCTTATCTGAATTTCAACAAAGACTGGACGAAATGGACCTTGCAAGCCGGGCTGCGTTACGAGCATACGCATGCAAAAGGCGATCAGAAAAGTGGAGGAGGTCAAAGTTTCGATCGCAACTATGGTCAGTTGTTCCCAAACCTGGTTGGATCTTATACTGCTTCGCCAAAGCATCAGTTCAGCTTGTCTTTGAGCCGCAGGATAGACCGCCCAAATTATGATCAACTCAATCCGTTTAAGAATTATATTGACCCTACTTCTATTCATCAGGGCAACCCATATTTGAATCCTTCATTTTCTTACACTGCTGAGTTGTCGCACACTTTCAAAAACCGCTTTTCTACTTCTTTCAGCGTGTCACACACAACAGATGTCATTACGCAGGTTATCATCCTGGACGAAAACAAAATAACTTTGGTGACAGACAGAAATCTGGCCAGTAACAAGGTGTATTCCATCAGCGGAAATTATCCTTTTAAAATTGCAAAATGGTGGAATTCGGTGGAGTCGTTCAATTTCTATTATAGTATTTATGAAGGAAACTTGTCCAATACCCCTTTGCGCAATGGAATACCAACAGCTTATATCAGCAGTAACAATACATTTACCTTATCGAAAGACTGGACAGCAGAAATCAACTCATGGTTTACTTCCGACCAGCGCTATGGCTATATGTATCTGCGTCCGATGTATGCTATAAACCTGGGTATTCAGAAACAATTCTGGAATAAAAAAGCTAGTCTGAAAATTGCAGTCAATGACATTTTTCGCGCACAAAATCCAACCGGGATAACCGAATTCTCCAATTACAGAGAATCATTTGTTGTGACCCGTGATACCCGAAGCGTAAATTGCAGCTTTACTTACCGGTTTGGCAACAGTAAATGGCAAAGACAACGCAGGGAAGGCGGTGCAGATGAAGAGCGTCGCAGAGCAGGTGGCTCATCACAATCATCTTAAATGGTTTTGTTTTTTGGTGAAATAAAAAGTAGAAGGAGCTGTGGTAATTCTTTACCGCAGCTTTTTGTGCATTCCGGATCGGTAATTATTACGCTTCTAAAGATAGAAATCAGTAAACATGGTAACAAAAACAGGAATTTGTATAAGATTTTTGAGTAAGTGGAGCCGAACTTCGTTTGGCATTTTATCGTTTAATTCTTTAAAAATCATTTCTATGTTACATAAATTACTAAGCAAAACCAACCTGGCTTCAGGAATACTCCAGGTTGAGGAGGCTGGAAGCGGAACCCCGAAATCCTGCCTGAAACTTTTAGGATTTCTTACTCCCATCATGTTTTTTTCAGCGGGAATTGCCTTTGGTCAGTCTGCCACACTTACTCCGGTGAGTGATATTGGTATGCATACAGTGACAGTAGATGTGCCGGCAAAGTATGCCTCTGTATTTCCTGCCGGGAAGACGCTGAGCGTACAATCAAATTATACAGTATCCGTCTTTCATGCCGGAGGAATGACCAAGCCCCGTTTTATGACTTTCGGCCCTGGAGGTGTACTTTATGTGTCTGATATGAGTACCGGTAAAGTGTTGGCCTTGCCTGATGCCGACAACAATGGTGTGGCTGATGCTGTTGTAGAAGCTGCAACAGGTTTTTCAGGCAATCACGATGTGAAATTTTATAAAGGGTCGATGTATGTTACAGAACCTACACGGATATGGAAATGTACAGATACGGATGGGGATGGTGTCTACGAAACTAAAGTGATTTTTATCAGCAATATTGCCGGAAACGAAACAGGCGGACATACTACCCGTACGGTGGTGTTTGATTCAATCAATGCGAAAGTGTATGTTTCCGTTGGTTCATCCTGTAATGTCTGCCGCGAAAATCATCGGGCAATCATTGAACAATATAATGATGACGGAACAGGGCGCAGGGTTTTTTCTACGGGAACCAGGAATGCTGTCGGTATGACATTGCATCCTTCAACAAACAGACTCTGGGCAAATAATAATGGTAGCGATCAACAGGGGAATGAAACTCCACCAGAGTGGATAGATATTGTAAGAGACGGCGGTTTTTATGGTCACCCTTTTGCCTATGGCAGTGGAGTATGGTTTAATTTTGCTGCGCATTCTGACTATACAGCATTATTACCGATTACAGCCGCAGATTCGGCGAAGGTTGCCAACTTGATGCAACCGGCAGCGCTGATCCGTGCGCACTCTGCACCCATGGCGCTGGAGTTTTTAGATTCCAAATCAAGTGCGGCAATGAAGTACGGTTTTCTTACAGCGTTGAGAGGCTCATGGAATACGACAGCACCCAATAATTTTCGGGGATTTAAAGTGATTTATGGTCACCTTTCCTCCGAGGCAGATACCACGGTTGATTATGTGGCGGATTTTTGCACCGGATTTCTTACTGATACGGTAGCCAGGGTTTATTGGGGACGGCCGGTTGGGATTGCCATTGCCGATAACGGAAAGGTTTATATCAGTTCCGATGAAAGCAATAAATTTATTTTGGTGCTCACACCAAAAACAGGAACCGGAATGAAAAATGTCAATAGTTCAGGAGCTCAGATTGGTGCTATTTATCCCAACCCGGTAAAAAATCAGTTTACAATCTCACTCAATTTAAAATCAGCTGCAAAGGTGACCGCCACACTGTATGATATTTCCGGAAGGGAAATCAAATCTTTGATAGCACAAAACTTTTCGGGTGGAAGTCATTCGCAACAAATTGATATAAAGAATCTGCCGGCAGGGACTTACCTCGTTAAAATAACGGCAGATAACACAACAGTTACACAAAAAATAATTGTTGAAAAATAAAGGGTAAAGAAGTCCGGCGTATTTATAAAAGAAAAAGGTTCCAATCCGGAACCTTTTTCTTTTTAGTGCCCGGGACTGGATTCGAACCAGCACATCCTTGCGAACGCTGCGACCTGAACACAGTGCGTCTACCAATTTCGCCACCCGGGCAGCGGGCAGCAAAGATAAGAGCCAAATGGATTTACACAAATATTTTTTAGGAAATTCGGCAGAAAGTTTTTGTTCAGTACTTTGCAATACCATGAATAGGGATATCAGGAAGCAAATCGTTCAAATTGTCTGGCTTTTGGGCCTGATATTACTTGTAAATATATCTGCTACACATATTTCCACTTTCTTTGAGCAGTATTTATTTAGTCCACTCCAGGTTTTTAGATGCTGGCTTTTCCGGTTAGTGCCTTTTAGTATTGGCGACCTCTTATACTTAGCTGCAATAATTTCTCTCCTTTATTTTTTAATTAAAGCAATAAGAAAAAATGCCTCTTTTAAAAGGATTAATTATCTGATTGGTTTTTTAAAAGTTGGGAAATTTATCCTTTTAATCAATCTGATTTTGTTAGTGTTGTGGGGGATTAATTATGAACAACCCAAACTTGCAAAACGTTTGGCCTTATCCACCGATACAGTTTCTGACGCAGACCTTATTGCTTTTGATTCCTTACTGATTACAAGATTAAACAGTTTGCGGTATTCGTACTGCGCTTTAAGTCTTGCTGAGATTAACCAGATAGCTGCTGCATCCTATAAAACCGGCCAAAAGAAAATGAAGGTTTTCGCTAAACCAACCTTAATGGGAAATGGTCTGGCTTATTTCGGAATAGAAGGATATTTCAATCCTTTCAGCGGCGAAGCGCAGGTCAATAAAAAAAATCCTGATTTTATGCAACCTTTTGTTGTGGCACACGAGATGGCTCACCAGACAGGAATTGCGGCGGAAGATGATGCAAATTTAATGGCTTACATAAGGAGTATGGAAAGTGAGAATAAAACTTTGCAATATTCGGCCTGCTTCAATATTTGGCTGTACACTCATCGCAGGGTTTTTGTTATTGATTCAAATCTTGCGCGCGAACTAAAAGTTGGACTGAACGATTTTTCTTTGTCACAGCTTGATACGTTACGTCAGCGAAGAATTCAATATCAAACCTTTCTGGATGATATCAGCAGTTTTATTTTTGATGCCTATCTAAAAATGGGAAATCAAAAAGAGGGTATTGGCAGCTATCGGAATGTGGCCTACTCTGCACTTTGCTGGGAAAGAAAAAAGCGGATGATTCCGTAGAACTCATCCGCTTTTTTGCAGTCATTTACTTAATTATTAACGCATAATGTACATTTTGCTGTAACCGTTTTTATAGAATTTATCGACCGCCTGATTTTCTCTGTGCTCGATTGTTTCTCCGTTAATTGCCGTTACAACCCTATAGAGGTAAACGCCATTACCCAATACCTGACCATATTGATCTTTGCCATCCCATTTGTATTCCGTAACATTTCTTCCGATATGAATGTTACCGAGTTCCTGTTTGGTAATTTCACGAACCACTTTTCCTGTCACACTCAGAATCTGTATTTTAAATTGAGAAGGAATCTGATAACCTGTTAACGTGAACACAAACGCTGTGGATGTTGAAAACGGGTTAGGGTAGTTTAATAAATTGGTGATAGTTGATTTGTTGATGACTTCGAAGCTGATGCTGTAATCTGTGTTTTCAGAACCCGCGACATTGCCTGCAACATCTTTTCCGGATGTATAAAGCTGGTAAATTCCATCTTCTGTAAAGTTGGGACGGAACTCAATCGCCGCCTCATTCTTGCCTGCGCTCACATCTGCCGGAATAAATTTGCAGACCGTACCATCAAATGGAATTAACCTTCTTGTATTTGGAGGGTCGCTAGGATATCGGAGATATAATTTCATGGTGCTGGTATCTTTCAGCGCCACAATTTTATTTTCATCTCTGAGCATTACTCTAATAAATGGTTTGGATGAAATAATATCTCTGTCCAGGATATGATTGCCATCAAAAGTTACATCAAGCAATGGGTTATAATTATCTGTTTTTATGGTAAAGGGAAGGAAGCCAAGGTTGTTGGGATGGTATTGCTCCGGTTGATTATTATCCGGATTAGCTTCGATGTAAATATAATTTTTGCCCGGGTAAGATTTCGGGTCAAAACTTAGCGAAGTGTGCAAGGTGTCATTTCCATTAAGCTTCCGGTATTTGGTGTCACCAATCAAATGGCTAACACCATTGGCGTCAATTATTTTATATCGTACCAACATGCTGTCCATTGGTAAATCTGTAAGGGTTTCTACCGTGGTTTCAAATTTCATCAATTCGCCCACACTAACACTGTCGGTAAACTGATAATGGGCTGAAGGGTTGAGTGCTGCCTCCGGTAGCGGATCGTACAATACTCTCCAGTAATCCAACTGTGGCGTTGTATGATATAAAGTGTCTGAATTGAACCAGCGTAATTTTATTTTTGGGTATACTGCGGCATCAATAAAATTCAGGTTGGTATCGGTCGTATTCCCTTCATACAACACTGTTTCGTTGTTTGACTTATCAATTCCGGTAATTTTTACCGCTGCAGAATCCACTTTGCTCAATGAGTCAGAACCTCCAGAAATTCTCCACTTAAGGGTTTTCCAGGTTGAGGCCGGCCCAAGAACTATCCCATTCATTTCCCCTTTCTTTTCCGATACCGGTATTAAGTAATTGGTATCAAGGATGTCGTTGATTCCTGCGGCAAAATTTTGCTGAACCGGATAGTCCGTATATCCTTTTTTGCAAATCATGGAGAATACACGCATTTGGTAAAAGGAATCAATTTTGTCGAATCCATGATTACGCATAGAATGATACAACGATTTTCCACTACCGTAAATGCTGGTGTCGGCTTTCCAGGTGTCTACATAATAATTTCCCCAGAGATTGGCCGCAATACAGTTTCTTACCACGATATAATTTCCGTTCGGGATACTGTCCAGGAATTTTCTGGCATTATTTCTGCTTTCCGCAGTATTAATATTGAAGCTGAAGCAATTTACATTTCTGGCAAAGAAACCACACTGAGGATTTGAACCCTGTATACCTGCCGGTGGATTAGACCATGGATTTCCCGTCGAACTGTCAAATACCATAAACTGAATGGTGCCCACATAAGAACAATCATATCTTTGGAAGTCTGTTCCTCTGTAAAATACCCTGTTGTCGTCCGCAAAGAAATAATTGACATAAGGTGCAGGTAAATTCATAATGGTTGAATAGATCCGTACTGTTTCATTATACTTTCCATAGGAGAATTTCCTCGTAGGCGGGTAATACAATTCATTAAACGAGTTGTATAAATACTGAAAGTAGTGCGATTGGTTCCAGCCTGCAGATCCGTTTTTGAGGTAGATAAAAGAACTGCTTGACCAGGTGTAATTTCCATTTATACTGCTGTCCAGGCTTGCTCTCCAGTAATATACTGTGCTATCCTGCATCACAATGGAAGGTTTCCATTTAATTAATCCTCCACGGCTTTCTATTGTTGTTTGCAGCTTGGACGGACTATTGAAAAGTTCGGTGGTGTCGATTTCGATTTTATACTTGCTGATTCCTTTAAAAGGATTTAAGGTCGAGGCTTTTAGTGTTAAGTCAGGTGAATATACAATACTAAAATTGTATGGAAAGACCGGAACGATATTGTCTGATAAAACAAACACATCAATCGTTGCTACGTTATTGGCTTCAGAACTCTCGTCATATTTCGCATTGGCATCAATGGTAACCCTGATTTTATTTACGCCAAGATCTCTGATTTTATCCAGCGGCAACCAGACATTTTGCGTAGTTAGTATCGGCATTCTTTCTATGTCATAGAATTTCGTCGTCACCACTTTCCCTTCAGGATTGATATGCTCTACTTTTACCTGAACGGTGTCTATATTTATTCTACCCAGATTATGGGTTTTGATTTTTACCTGGAATGAATCTAATGCCGTACTGAGGTTTAAAGGAATAGTATTCAGTGCTTCGGCACCAACATAATAGTCAGGTTTTGAAGCAACAAAAGTCAAATGTGTACCCGGGTCTCCCTGCAATATAAATGACTCCATGTGGGTTTGGGTCATTGAAGTTTGGTTAGCAACCTCGGCACTGGTTTTCAGACAGCTGTCATGAGCAGCTTTATAAATGTCTCCTAATGTCTGGCCGTAATTGTTTTGGGCGATTCTGGTGTATAGAATCGGAATGTATTTGCTGTGAATGTTCGTATAGCCAATGTTATTGGACGCCATTGAAGCTACGGAACCGCTAACAGGTGCACTTACGTATTTCTCAGTAATTGTTTTTACGGTATCAGTTTCATAAATGGTTGAAATATCGCAGCCGTATGCACTGAAGATCGGGATTTTTGGTAATGAATTGAACTCTGAAGGATCCTTGATATTGTAATCAAGTGCCGACGCGGAGCCATGTCCATAATAGGTAATCATGGATAAGCCGTTAGTAATTAAACTGTCAATGGTTTTACTTTTGATTACTTCAGTCAGGTCGGTGGATGTTTTTGCGATTGTTGTGACTTGTGCACCGGTTTTTGGACCTTCAATAATACTTTCAGCATTCGCTAATGTAGGGAGCAAGGTTCCTGCCTGCAGGCCCGGATCGGACCTGTCTCCGCCGGCAATATGGAGAACTTGTTTTTTCCATAATTCTGATTCCGGTGTTGGGTAAGCAGCTGGAACCAATGCTGCTTCGTAGGCTTTTATTTTATTCAGGTAGTTTCCCACTTCTGTTGCGTTCCATGCAGAAAGACGTCCTATGTTCATTCTCATAGTCCAGTTATTTCTGTCACTCACAAAAGCAACATCCGCACCCGGTGATCCATAAGTAGGTACGATACCTTCAAAGAAAGCTGCTTTTGATGAAGACGCAAAAGATTTAAATTGCGTGTATACTACACCTTTACCAATCAGAAATACATTCTGTGGTTTTGTTGTCCATTTATCGCTTGCAAAATTCAGGAAATGTTTAATGGAGCCTGGGTGCGTATAAATACCAAATGCAAACTGGTCATATAATTCTTCGATATCGGCAACCACTACAGCATGATTGCCTCCCAAAGCGGAGCTTCTGTAGTTTTTATACTCATCAATCTGATTTTTTCCACCAACTGGTTTCATCAGGTTTTTATGCGTGATGATAATGTAATCACCTTGATTTGAACTGTTATTATAGTTGGTGAACGTCTGCTGTTTCGTAAAACCGGGACTCAGAATTTTCGATGATGTAGCAGAATACAAAATCATATCCGTTGCAGTAAGAGAGGCATTAATATAAAATCTCGTTTTTCCTGCAACGCTGATATCTCCAAAATATCTTTTATTATTGGTGTTGTCGAACAGAACAGGGGCTATTCCTCCATGATTGAAATTTGAAATTTCAATGTATTCCGGATTTGCGTTTGCATCTAATCTGAATTTGAAAAAATCTGCTCCGCTGAAATTCCAGTCACGTGGATATTCTAATCGCCAGTAAGGCAATCCGAAGGCATCTGCTATTCCGGTTTGAGTGTGTGTAAAAGTTATAGTGTTGCTCAATCCAAGTTCGGATGCAGGCACGCTGATATCGAAATGTTTGATGTCGCTGACCCCGTATTTTACATCTGCTTTTAAAATACTGTTTACGCGTAACTGGAGTTTGTGGGAAGAGTCTCTTGCTTCTGCAATACTGGCTGTTTGCAATCTTGCCATCATTGGGCCACTTACAAGGTTAGGCGCTGCAATAGAGAGGTTATAGGGGACAGCACTATTGTTCCAGTTGAGTATATATCCTTCTCCCTGGTCAAATTGTGAAGAGTAAAGAGAAATGACAATTGAGGAACTGAACACAACTGGGGCATTCGTTTTCCCGTTCGAAAAGAAAATGCCGTTATTATCTTCCGTGGTGTACCAGCAGTAGGAACTAGCTGCAGGTGGTGTTCCCGGGATGGGCGTTGTGATTGTCGCATACCGCTTATGAATGTTTGAATTGTCTACAGTCAGGAAGTAACAGGCTGTGTCATTGAACAGGCTTTTTTTATCATTGGCATATTTATCGCTACCCAGGTAGAGTTCCTTATCCGCTTGCCCGTCATTTTTAGTGGCATAAAATTCAAGATAATCCGAACTGCCAAATGCACTGCTGTTGGTAACATACAAGGTTACTTCTTTCCCGTCTCTGAATAAGACGTAGTCAGCACCGCTTGCAGATGATGGAACTCCGGCAGCATCAAGGCTGGCTTTGTTGATTCTGAAAATTCCTTCAGTGCTAACCTTAAATTTCCAATAGGTTTTATTATAATCAATCCATTCGTTACCGTATTGGGCAACAGCGGATTGATTTGAAACGATTATCAGCGTAACGCTGACTAATAAAAAAGATAAAATTCTACGCATTTTATGGTTTTGAATATTCTTGTCGATTATTTTTTAGTTTCTTTATTTTCAACACTTTCCGTTTCTTTTTTGCTCATTTTTCTGATATCGATGCGCAGTGAAACAATATGTGAATACAAAGGATTGTTTTGTGTCTGAAGGCTGGTGTAGGCGTAGTCGACTACCAGTGGCCCCAGTTTTAATCCGACCCCAATAGATGGCTGATAAAGTGTGTACGTTTTTTTGTTCAGGCTGTCTTTGTCATCCAGCACTGTTTGGATATTGCAAACACCGGCACGCAGAAAAATCGTTTTTCTGTAATCCAGTTCCAGGCCAATACGTGGGTCGATACTGACTGATTTGGATTTGATGAGTGTATTTCTCTTTCCATCTGTAGTAAGGTCAGCATTTATTTCAGCCAGTAATTGTATTTTTCTGGTTGATTTTAAAATGTTGTAACCAATACCCATATTAAATCTTGGGTTCATAACCTCGTAAGATTTTACAGGTATTTCATTACCGGTTTGGCCGAATACTTCTTTTTCCTTTTCGGTAAGATTGAAGCTCCAGGTTGTGTAGGTAGTGGTTATGTCTTTAGCCGAAACGCCAATCAGCAAACGCTTGTAAGTGCCTTGAATTCCCAGATCTACGCCAGCGCCCCAGGCATTAGCCATACTGCCAATATTCCGGTAAATAATCTTTCCGTTAGCGCCCAGGCTGGTTGTTATTTCTTTATTCCTGAAAATTTTGATTTGCTGTGCATAAGATAGCAGGAATGCGTAATCTCCCGCGGAAATGCTCTTTAATTTACTTTCATCAAAGGAGCCGTCTGGCTGTATATAGTCAATTGTATAAGGAATATCGTCTGTTGCGAAACGTAAAAAGGATATCCCAAAAGCTCTTTTTTTATCTTTCGTTGGCATTGCGGCAGAAATGAAATCATATTTTGCATTTCCGGCGAAATACTCTGCGTGCATAGCTCCCACCTGTAAATCGTCTTGCATACGGGTCAAACCGGCCGGATTCCAATATCCGCTATTCACATCATTTGTTGAGGCGGCCTGTGCCCCACCCATTGCAAGGCCTCTGCCTCCAACCCCGATGTTGAGGTATTCATTCACATAAATTTTTGTCTGAGCAGATAATGAATAGCTTGATAAAGCTAAAATAGCTGTAAAACTGTATTTTCTTAACATTTTGAGAGTATTGGTACAAATACCGCACAAAAATGATGCCACAATAGACTAAGCAAATGAATTAGATTAATATTATAATTGTAATTAATTGTTTTCTATGCTTTTAAAATAAATTCCTTTTTATAGTATAATTCCGGTCTGGTACAATTCAAATAAAAAACGGCCGGCAATAAATTTTGCCGGCCGTTTTTAAGACTTATATTTAAATTCTAGTTTTTAGGAGCATCCGGAGTTGGAGCAGCTACTACTTCACCTTTGATATAAAGTTCATATTTATCTTTTCCATCTTCTAGCGCAGCGTTAGAGGTAATGTATACAGATTTTGCGATAGGACCTACACGGCCTTGGGTGTTATAACGAACAGTTATTTTACCTTTTTTGCCTGGCAAAATTGGTTCTTTATTCCACTCAGGTGTAGTGCAACCACAAGATGCATTTGCATTGCTGATAATCAATGGCTCTTTACCTACATTTTTAAATTCAAAAACGTGTTCAGCTACTGGTCCTTCCGGAATTTTTCCGAAATCATAAGTGCTGTTTTTATCTGTAAACAGAAATTTTGCAGCATTTTTATTTACTGCTTTCACAGGAGCAGTTGTTACAGGATTTTGAGCATTAGCTACACCTGCAAGGCCAATAGTAAGGCAAAGTGACAAAAGGATTTTTTTCATTGTATTGTTTTTTGTTTTAAAAATTTGTGGATTGGATTAAAATTCAGGGCAAAAGTTTAATTAGTCTTAATCATTGAATTGTTCTGAGGTACGGAACCTTCCGGTGCTTTTTCAACTTCACCTTTGATGGTTAATACTTTCGTTCCGATATTGGAGGTAATATTAATTGTTTTGGTGAAGGGTGCAACACGGCCCTGCGTATTATAAGATGCTTTAATCGTTCCCTTTTTACCAGGTAGGACAGGATCTTTAGAATAAGAAGGAGTTGTACAACCGCAGGATGCACTCACGTTAGAAATGATAATTGGTTCTTTACCAATGTTTGTAAACTCAAATTCATATTCAGCTGCAGGACCTTCTGGAATAGTGCCAAAATCATGAACAGGGAATTTGAAATGCATGTTTTCAGGAGTTGGTGCTTTTGCTGCTTCCTGTGGTTTAACTGCAGCTACAGGGTTTTGTGGTGCCTGTGCCATGGCTGCATAAGAACCTACCAACAAGGATAGGGATAAGATTATTTTTTTCATTAGGGTATTTATTTTTTTAGTGTCCACAAAATTAAGTTGTTCCGATTTTTGCGCTGTTATTTGAGCGTTAAAGGGGATGCGAATTATGCAAGTTGTTTGTTATTTTTTTGGGGTAACTTTTCCTTTGATATAAAGTTCGTAGCGCTGTGCACCTCCCGGATTTTCTGCATTGGAGGTTAAATAAACACTTTTCAGAAAATCATTCGGATGACCTTCGGTCGTATAGGTTACTGCAATTTTTCCGGTTTTGCCAGGCAGGATTGGTTCTTTAGGATATTCGGGCGAAGTGCAGCCACAAGAGGCTTGTGCATTAGAAATAATCAAAGGGCTTTTGCCCACATTTGTAAATGTAAATGCATAGGTTACTTTTGGCCCTTCGGGGATTGTCCCGAAATCGTGCGTATTATCTTTTTCTTTAAACTTAAATTTTGGCGCAGCAGTATTTACAGCTTTTGTCTGTACAGCCTGGAGTCCTTGTCTTCCGGCAGAGCTGGTATTTACCGGATTTTGAGCAAAGGCCGAACCTGCGAGGGTAAGCAGGAAACTGCCTGATAAGATGATTTTTTTCATAGCAAAAATGATATTTTGTATCTCAAAAATAATGACTGCTGAATTTTATGCCGTTATTTCCAAGTTAAGACAGTCTACAGTAACATTTCGCTAACCAACATCCAACTTCTCCTTTCCACTAAAATGAAGAATCATTCCTTCTTTTTTGCCCTAAATTTGCGCACAGATGGATATCAATTGTACAAAAGAAGAACGTTTGCTTTTGGAACGTATAGGCTCTGTGGCAAAAGAGTTGGATATGCCTTGCTACCTTATCGGTGGGTTCGTTCGGGATAAGCTCCTGGGTCGGAGCAGTAAAGATGCTGATATTGTTTGTATTGGAGATGGTATTGCCCTGGCTGAAGCGGTAGCGCAAACTTTTTCGCCGGCATTGCATGTCAGTTTTTTTAAAACTTTTGGTACTGCCCAAATAAAATTGCCCAACGGCTTTGAAGTCGAATTTGTTGGTGCCCGTAAAGAGTCTTACACCGAATCGTCCCGTAAACCCGAAGTGGAGAAAGGTACTTTTGAGGATGATCAGAACAGACGTGATTTTACCATCAATGCAATGGCTATCAGCCTTTCGGCTAAAGATTTTGGCACGCTTGTTGATCCTTTTGACGGAACTGCAGATCTTGAATCAAAAACAATCCGTACTCCGCTCGATCCGGATATCACTTTTTCAGATGACCCTTTGCGTATGATGCGTGGTATACGTTTTGCTACGCAGCTTGGCTTTACGATTGAAGAGGAAACCCTGGCTGCCATTGCCAGAAATAAAGAGCGCTTAAATATTATTTCCAAAGAAAGAATTACGGACGAACTGAATAAAATTATCGCTGCAAAAGTTCCTTCGATAGGTTTTGATTTACTGTATAAAACCGGTTTGCTGGAAATATTTTTCCCGCAAATGGTATTGTTGGCAGGAGTGGAAATAATAGAAGGAAAAGGGCACAAGGATAATTTTTACCACACCCTTCAGGTTTTGGATAATGTAGCTTACCGGAGCAATAATCTCTGGTTGCGATGGGCTGCGATTCTGCATGATATTGCAAAACCTGCGACGAAGAGATTTGAACCCGGCCACGGATGGACTTTCCATGGGCACGATGCGCTTGGGAAAAAAATGGCCGGAACAATTTTTAAACAGTTGAAATTGCCTTTGGGTGAACAGTTAAAATATGTAGGCAAGTTGGTTGCCCTTCATTTGAGGCCTATCAGTTTGACAAAAGAAGAGATTACAGATTCCGCCATGCGACGCTTACTGTTTGATGCAGGTGAAGACATTGAAGATCTGATGATGTTGTGTGAAAGTGATATCACCTCCAAGAACAAACTGAAAGTGCGTCGCTTTCTCGAAAATTTCGAACTTGTAAAAAAGCGATTAAAAATTGTTGAAGAGAATGATAAAATCCGGAACTGGCAACCGCCAATAGATGGGGCAGAAGTAATGAAAATTTTCAATCTTCCACCGTCGCGCGAAGTGGGTATTATTAAAACGGCTATTCGCGAGGCCATACTTGATGGGATAATTCCAAACGAGTATGATGCTGCTTATCAATTTATGGTGGGAAAAGCTACGGAACTTGGTTTGGCCCCTGCAGAAAAGTAAAACATTTAACCAAAAAAGAACCGCTGCAAACAAATTGTCTGCAGCGGCCTTTTCTATTTTATTCAATCAAAAAAAGTTTATTCAAATTCTTTGTCAGCGATGCCTTTATTAACATCAATGCTTTGAAGTTTGAAGTCGCCACCATTGGCTTTCATCATATAAGGCACTTTGTATCCATTTGCTCCCGGAACTTCTCTGTAGTCTGAAAATTCAATCACTGTACCAGGATTGTCGCCTTCGCCTGCGCTCACTTGTTTTACAAGGAAGGAAGTCGCTACATCATAATATTGAGAAGATTTTTTTCCTTTACTATCCGTAGCTTCAACAATATAAGTGTCTTTGCCATCGATTTGAACAATACCCTTTACAGCATATTTATCACCATACTTTTCAGGGTGAAGTTCTGCCTGCATGTCAGCTTGTTCTTTCATTTCAGCAACTTCTTCAGGGGTCATAGCAGCTTTCTGTCCACGCACCTCCTGTGTTCCTTTGTCGCCGTTCAATACCATTCTTTGTAAGTTCATTACGTTTCCGGCAGCATCCATATTAATAACCATTTTCAATTTACTTCCTTCTTTCTGGAAACTCATAATGGTAATTTCAGCTGTTTGTCCACCTTGAGAAATGGTAGCTTTGCGGATCATTTTTACATCTTTCAAAGCATTCAGTGCTTTTTCGCCACCGATAGCATCTGCATATTTTTTCTGAATATCCGCAGCTTTTACATTACCTGCAGATTTGGTTTCAGAAGGAACAATAATGTTGCCATAATTGTCATAGTAAGTTACGATATTATTTTTGCCAAAACGTGCAACTTTACTTGCCACTTCGTCTTTGCTACCTACAATAATGATATTTACATTTTTAGGATTCATGTATTTTTTAGCAGCCTCCTGAACATCTGCAGCTGTTACTGCATTCAGGTTTTTCAGGTAGTTCTGGTAATAATCTTTTGGTAGCTGGAAACGTTCGATGTTGATTGCAAACTGAGCAACACGCTGAGGAGACTCCAGGCCAATCGCAAAGTTTCCGCCAATATAATTTTTAGTGTTTTGCAAAGATTCGCCATCAACCGGTTCTGTTTGCAAACGTGACATTTCATTCAGAATTTCTGCTACAGAACTATCTGATACCGGATTGCGGGCTTTTGCTTCTGCAGAAAAAGAACCAATCAGAATGTCAGAATTCAGGCTTGAATAAGAACCATAAGTCCAGGCATGTTTTTCGCGAAGATTCAGGAATAAACGACCCTGAGAACCACCACCCAAAACTGTATTAGCTACTTTTGCAGCAAATTCATCAGGAGCGCCAGGTTTCAAAACAACCGGTGCAGTTACACTGATTACACTTTGTACAGCAGCATCGCGCGGAACAAAGGCAACTTTTGGAGACAATGGAGCAGAAGGTGAGCTGTACATCGCAACAGGAACATCTTTCTTTACCCAGCTGCCAAAATATTTAGTGATCAATGGTTTTACTTCAGCAGCAGTAATATCACCTACAATAGCCATATACGCGACGTTTGGATGGAAATAGGTTTCATAATATTTCTTGCAACGATCCAAAGTAATAGCATTGATAGTTGCTTCAGTTTCTACTTCACCATACGGATGGTTTGTTGTATAGTTCAATACTTTTTCAACATTGCTCATCATCGCATCCGGATCATTTTTGTTGGACTCCAGACCGGAAAGCATTTGTGTTTTCAGTTTGTCCAGTTCAGCTTGTTTGAAATCGGAATTGATAATCATATCGCTTAGTAACTCCATCATTTTTGCCTGATTTTTCTTCAGACCTGATGCATAAGCTCCTTCCGCATTCGCAGAAATATTGGCACCGATAAAGTCGATTTCTTCATCCAGTTTGTCTTTGCTGCGTGTTTTTGTTCCGCTGGTCAAAAGTTCGCCAACAAAATCTGAATAACCGGCCATAGAGCCTTGCAGTTCCTGACGGATATCCAGTTGGATAGACATAGAAACGGTTGGCATTTTGTGATTTTCTACTACGAAAACTTTCAGGCCGTTTGGCAAGGTAAAGGTTTCAGTTTTACCTAATTTAATTTCCGGTGCCGGGCCAGGTTTTGGTCTTTGGCTGCGGTCTAATGTTTGAGCCCAGGTGCTTGCAGACAGTGCGAGGGCCAATATAGAGAATGATATTTTTTTCATTGAATGTTTTTTTCTTTGTGTAAAACGAAATGGATTGTTGCAGAGCAAAAGATTATTTCTTTTCCTCAGATTTTGGCAAATAATAAACGACCAATCGGTTTTCTTTAGTGAAGTATTTTTTAGCCACGCGCAACAAATCTTCTTTTGTTATTTTGGTGTAGCGCTGCAATTCTGTGTTGACAAGATTTGCATCTTTAAAGTACGTGTAGGCAGTAGCAAGATTTTCTACAATACCTGCCACACGGCTGTTCTGACTGATGAAATCGTTTTCAACCTGGTTCATCAGTTTTTTATACTCAAGGTCAGTAATAACTGCAGATGTAACTCTTGCAATCTCAGCGTCCATTGATTTTTCAAGATCTTCAGTTTTAATTCCCATATTGGCAATACCATACATTACAACAGCTCCCGGATCTTCGTTGGAAGAAGTGAAAGCACCGACAGCTACTGCTTTTTGTTGCTTATCTACGATTTCTTTCTGGAAGAAAGAGCTCTTTCCTTTTGATAATAACTGATTCAACAATTCCAGAGCATAGTAATCAGGCGTTCCCATAGCCGGGCAATGGTAAGCAAGAATGACAGCAGGTAATTGTACGTTGTCATAAAAGTTTACACGTTTTTCTGCAGTTTGAACCGGCTCTACTTCTGTCGGGCGGGGAATGGCTTTTGTGCCTTTTGGAATAGTAGAAAAATATTTGTCAATCAGTGTTTTTGTTTGTGCTTCTGTGATATCTCCGCCTATTACCAATACCGCATTATTCGGTACATAAAAGGTTTTGTAGAAATCCATGAATTCACCAATTTTTGCTTCATCGATATATTGCTCTTTACCGATAGGGCTCCAACGGTAAGGATGCACCGTATAAAGGTTCTCGAAGGTAACATTGATCAACTGGCCATAAGGACGGTTGTCGTAGCTCTGTTTCTTTTCTTCTTTAACAACTTTTCTTTGGGTTTCTACGCCGATGTCGTCAATCTTGGCCTGGAACATTCTTTCTGATTCCATCCAAAGCGCAAGCTCCAGCTGGTTAGAAGGCATTGTTTCAAAATAGAAAGTACGGTCCTGAGAAGTGTTCGCGTTAAGCTGACCTCCATTGGCTTGTACCAATTTCATGTATTCTCCACGGCCGATGTTTTCACTTCCTTCAAACAATAGATGTTCAAAAAAGTGGGCGAAACCGGTACGTTTCGGATCTTCGTTTTTCGACCCTACATGATACATTACAGAAACGGTAACGATTGGTGTAGCGTGGTCTTCATGCAGGATTACATGCAAGCCGTTTGCCAGATCGTATTCTGTAAATATAATTCTTCCTTGCGCGGCAGCGGCAGGTTTAGCGGCCGGTGCTGTTGCTTTTTGCTGAGCGATTGCTGGCGCACTGAGTAAGGATGTACCCAAAAGGAGCGCATAAAAAGCGTTTAACTTCATAAATTATAGTGCATTTTGATGGGGCGAAATTATCATTTTAAGGCGTATGTTATTACTTTATTTTAAAGTTTTGCCGAATATCCCCCGAAACTTCACCCGCCAATGATGATATTTGCAGCATGATTGACACGGCAATATTTGATATGGATGGGTTGCTGCTGGATACAGAACCCTTGTGGACAAAGAGTATGCAGCGAATTTCTGAAAAGCATAAAATTCCGGTAGAGCCTCACCAGTTTAAAGAAACAACCGGCCTGAAAATACACGAAGTCGTTGCTTATTGGGCTATTAAATATCCCTGGCAGGGTAGTAGTGTTCAGGAGGTTGCAGAAGAAGTGATAGACGACATTATTAAATTGTCAAAACAAGAGGGTAGGGTGATGCCGGGTGTAATAAGTTTGTTGAACAAGTTGCAGAAAATGAATTTCAAACTGGGTGTGGCAACATCTTCTCCTATCCGAATGTTACAGGAATTGATTCATTATTTTGAATTACAGTCTTATTTCATTGAACTTTCTTCTGCTGATACAGTTGGCTTAGGGAAGCCTCATCCGGCTGTCTTTTTACATTGCGCAGCGCAAATGGGCAGTAATCCGCTGAGTTGTGTGGTTTTTGAAGATTCAGTGAATGGTGTTATTGCCGGAAAAGCTGCACGAATGAAAGTGATTGCAGTCCCGGATACTTTACATTTTGAAGATAAAAGATTTGGTATTGCAGATTTAAAATTCAAAAGTCTGGAAGAGGTAAATCCGGAAACTGATTTTAATTAATTTGTTTTAATGAAAGAAGGCGTAGGCGATTAAAATGGCGGCTGTAAATCCTGCCAGGTCTGCTACAAGCCCACATATCAACGCATGCCGCGAATTCTTGATGTCTACACTGCCGAAGTAAACTGCCAATACATAAAAGGTTGTTTCAGTCGTTCCCTGCAGAACTGCTGCTAATTTTCCCTGGAAGGAATCCACTCCATATTTTGTAATTACATCTACCATTAAGCCTCTCGCTCCACTACCACTCAAAGGTTTCATCAGGCCGATAGGTATGGTAGGTACGAAATCTGTATTCATCCCGCAGGCTGCTACAATGGTTGCGATCCCGTTTACGATGTAATCCATACAGCCGGATGTTCTGAAAACACTAATGGCCAAAAGCATCGCAATCAAATAGGGTACAATGCGGATTGCCGTTGTAAAGCCTTCTTTTGCGCCTTCAATAAAATTATCGTACACATTTTGTTTGCGTACTGCACCAGCTGTAATAAAAAGAATGACGATAAACATGATGAAACCGCTGCCAATGCTGCCTATTCGTCTGCTCATTTCATCAGGAGGCAGGTGCGAAACCATAAAGTAAATGCCGATAATAAGCGCCGCAAATCCTCCGATGAACAACAATACCGGTAGTTTGAACAGGTTTATTTTTTGAAAAATGGAAACCATTATCATTCCGGTAATGAAGGCCACAAATGTGGCAATCAATGTAGGCAGAAAAATATCGGCAGCATTAAAATTGGTCAACCCTTCTTTGATAGCCAATGACTGACGCATTGCAATTACAGAGGTTGGGATAAGTGTTACACCGGCGGTATTCAACACCAGGAACATAATCTGCGCATCGCTGGCCGTATCTTTATTCGGGTTGATACTTTGCAAATCTTTCATGGCATTGAGCCCGAGCGGAGTTGCAGCATTATCCAATCCCAGCATATTAGCTGAAAAGTTCATGGTCATACTGCCGTAAGCAGGATGGTCTTTTGGAACGCCTTTAAATAAGGTGCGGAAAAACGGCGCTACACCTTTTGCAAAAATATTAATGAGGCCTGCACGTTCACCGATTTTCATGATGCCCAACCATAATGACATTACACCGGTGAGGCCAATAGAAATTTCAAAGCCCGTTTTTGAACTGTCAAAAAGGTTGTTCAACATCGTGCCAAACATATCTGCCTGTCCCAGGAAAATTGCTTTGTAAGTCGCTACCAGAAAGCCAATCAGAAAAAATGCAATCCAAATATAGTTAAGCGTCATGAATATTTTTTATAGAAAGAGTAGACAGCAGTAAAACTAAAAATTTATTTTTGAAACGGGTGTTTTTACATCATGGTAAAATAATAATTGCCAATCTTCTTTTCTTCCTCTTTCTGCATACTGCTCCCGGAGTTCCATTGCTTTTCGTCCGTCAAAATCGTATTTGGCAATGTACTTGGTTTTGATTTGCTTGTACTGCGGTGCTTCGTCTCCACCGAAGAAAAACTTTTGTTCCCCATCATCTATCAAATAAACAATATGCTGCGGGCAATGTGCTCCGGAATGCGTGAATTGGATATACGCATCAATATCGCCGGATTCCCCATCAAGCCAAAGAATGTTTTCCAGCCCTAATAGATGCTCAACATCCTGCGGTACATAGGATGGCGCACCTTTTTCTATAGCGAATTTCGCTTCTGGTCTGTAAATACAGTATTGCGCTGATGGAAATGTTGGATGTGATTTGCCATATCCATCCTCAAATGTTGCCCCGCCAATATGGTCTTTGTGTAAATGGCTCAGCAATACTTTGGTCACGTCTTCGGCTTCATAGCCTAGCTTCCGAATGTTTTCGTGGATTTGTAAAACTCCATCTTCGTTACTGAATCCTAGTCCTGTATCAAGGATCAGCAAGTCCTTTCCTGTATCTATCAAAAAGGGTTGGATTTCTACAAGTAAAGAGCCGGTTGCCCTTTTTTCCAACACGTCCTGGTGTTCGTTAAAGGGAATAAATTTTTTATCATGTCCGATGGTGAAAGTGCCTTCGGACAAGGGGTAAACCTGAGTCATTTTAAGTATGTTTCCTTTTTATTTAGTTCAAGGGTAATTCTATCTCATAAGTTTTGCCTTTTTTTGCTGGCAGGTTTCTCGCTCTCAGCCAGGGGTTCATCACTTTGAGAATTTTATAACTGCTGCCCTGGTCGGCTGCGAAAGTAGCAAGATTTGCAATAGCAGTATCTACTGTTATTATTTTAGTACGTAATGGCCTGTAAGTGTCTTCCGGTTGAAGGATATAACCCCAAATGGATGCAGAACTAATCAGATTTTTAAAGGCGAGTATACGATAGATGTAACGATTCGTTTCTTCGGGCAGTGCGATGTCATAATAATTCATACTTCCCTGAAAGGTTGCATGGCCATTATATCCGCCCATCCCGCAATTATAGGATGCAGCCGCCGCGGTCCACGATCCGAATTTGTTATGTGCCTGTATGAAATACTGACAAGCGGCCTGTGTTGCTTTCTTAAGGTTATAACGTTCATCTACTTCAGCTGTAATTTCCAAGCCGAAAGAAGGGCCGGTGTTGTTCATAAATTGCCAGTATCCTTGTGCTCCGGCAGACGATGTGAGGTTTTGAAGATTACTTTCTGCTACACAGAGATATTTGAAATCATCTGGTATTCCGTAGGCTTTAAGTTCTTTTTCTATGATTGGAAACTGTCGGTAACTCAACTTCAGGATATACATCAGCGAGCCATGCATATAATAGTTCATCAATAATTCCCTGTCATATCTTTCTCTGACTTCCCAGCGCTCCAATGGAACGGCTTCACCTGCAAAATTTGCTTTGGATGGGAGCTGTGGTGCATACCATTTGTATTGCAAACGACCATCCTGTTTTACTTCAACAGATTCTTCGTTTTTGTCTGCTTTATTGAAGGCAATTAAGGATACCATTGCCGCACCTAAAACAAGCCCCAAACCCAGATATTTTATTGCATTACGATTCATGATTCACTCCTTTTATAAGAATGAAGTTACAGTATTACGCACAAAAAAAAGACCGGCAAATTGCCGGTCTTTTAAATTTTTATTGAAGTATTATCGAATCAGTGTAACATCACCTTTCTTCTCATAATAAATACCGTCCAGGCATTGGTATTTGATGTAGAATTGGTAAGTACCCATATCCTGAGGTTTTCCGCCAAAGTTACCATCCCAACCTTCCTGGTCAGTGTTTGAGGATTCGTATACTACTTGTCCCCATCTGTTGGCTACTCTGAAGATAGCGATATCCTGACGTCCGTCGCGGATTGGTCTGAAAATATCATTTTTGCCGTCATTGTTTGGTGTAAAGGCGTTAGGGAATCCCATATTGCAGCAAGCTTCAACATTAACGAAAATGCTATCAGATAATTTACAGCCAAATGCAGTGGTAACGTCTACTTTAATAAATCCGGGATTACCAATTCTGTCTGAAGCGATATGAGTAGTATCGTTTTGGAAATAGAATGAAGGCCACCATTTGTAGGTGTAAGTCAAATCCTGATATGCAGTGAAAATCAAAGTATCTCTTGAGCAAAGTTTACCATTCACGAAGGCCGTATCACTGCCATAATTAGTCACTTTTTGGGTGCTTAAAATTTTAGCAGTAGGTGCTTCATGAACCAAAACTGTGTCTGTAATGTCTAATGAAGGACAGGTGCGGTGATAAACTGTCAGATGCAATACTTTGTATCCGGGAGTTGTCCAAACGACACCATAAGGTCCGCCGTTTATTGTTTCATTCACCAGATATCCGCCATCCCACACCCAGTCGTAGCGATCAACATTTGGTGTTGCAGTATCAATTGTAATCGTAACCGGAACATTAACACAGGAATTGGTTACAACTGTATCGATTATTGCTGTTGGAGCAGGACGTGAAGTAATGGTGTCATTAATCCGGAAAGTAGCACATTTACCATTGTTTACAAACAGACTCACCACTTTTTCTCCGGGAGTATTGAATCGGAATACCACTGGTCCCTGACCTCCTCCGCTTTCCAGCGTTGCGTCAGTTGAGAACCATTTGTACTCATATGTTGAAGGTGCACTTCCAAAATAATAGAAAGTTGCAGTATCATATTGACAAACAAAAGGTTTGCTATGCAAAATCAATCCGTTAGGTTGCTCATACACAATTACTCTTACCCTTGCTCTGTCACTTTCGCAACCATTGATTGTCTGACTTACATAATAGTCCAATGTATCAGGGAAACCAGTTGGAGGAATCGGGCTGATAGTGCTGGCCACTCCACCTGCTGAATCAAGATACCATTTCAAATTGGTTCCTTTTGCAGCAAGATCAGGCACCTGAAGCTGGCAATAGGTTACCGGTGATTTTACGGTTGGTGGTGCTGGTTTAAGCAATACATTCACGACTACTTTTCCACGGTCGCTTACACAACCGTTAATAGTTTGTGTGATATAGAAGGTTGAAGTATTTGGAGTATGGGTAGGTAGTTTTGGTGCTGTGGTGTCACCGAATCCACCAACCGGAACATTATACCAGATAACATTTTTTCCATCAGTTTTCAGAGTTCCGTCTGCTTCGTATTGACACATATTTGCGTTTAATACATTAGGAACTGGTGGTTTAGGATTAACGACAACGTTCACAGCAAGAGGTGTAGATGTACGACCACCTGAAGTTACTGTTACATAATATGTGCCGGTCAATGAAGGATCTGCGTCTATAAAAGTGATTTTCGGTCCGACTCCTGTAAATCCGCCGGGACCAGTCCAGGTAAACACTACAGGTGTATCAGCTGTGCTAAATGCATTCATTACAACAGAGTCGTGTTCGCAAACTGTCAATCTGCCTGTTACGGTTGGTTTGCCAAAAGGTAATATATTAACTGCATAATCCTGGGTTTCTCCAAAGTTATAGAATCCGCAACTGGCAATATCAATTAAAGCACCCTGACCGTATACAATTCTCATTGTGGTTAAGCCTTTTTTCGCTGTAGTCGGGATTGTAAAAGTTCCGCTTGCATTTTGAGGATTAGGTTGTACAGCACTATAAGTATTGGCATACACCATTTCAGATACTTCGTAGGTTGCGCTTTGGTTAAAGTCAATCCAAACCTTTACAGCACGTGCTTTGTTGAATGTATCGCAAGAACCAAGACGAACATTAACGGTATATTCAGTACCTGGCTCTACTTCTGCAGGAGCAACGCTCGCAGTGAAGTCTTCATAAAGACCTGCACCTGGTGCACAAGGTGTAGCATTGAACATTGAAGAAAGGCCTACACTAAGAATTTTTTCCTGTAAATTACTTTTTGATTCTGATTGGCAATCACATTTGTAAGGTGCAGACTGTGCAACAAATATCGGTTTCGATGTATCTGACTGAGAAGAGAAAGTACAAACCACAACACAACGATAATAAGTGCCTTCAGTTTGGTAGACCATTTTGTTTACTTTGGTACCAGAAACCGGACCAATATTCGTCCAGGGACCGGTAAGTGTAGGACTCATTTGCCATTGGAAGGTAAGCCCGAAAGCTAAGGTATTACTTGTAAGGCTCAACTCGATGCTGTCAGTAGACAATAAACAAAACTCAGTCAGTGAAGAGGCTGCTATACCTGCGTTTGGTTTTAGCTTACAGGTGTCGCTGTTCATTCTGAATTGAATGTTTGGACGATCAGAATATGATGTAGCGCCTGCAATAGTATTTGCTACATCGCATACTGCGATACCTGCTCCGCTCAAGGCATTTCTTACATAATCCCGAGAGGCACCAGGAAAAATTCCATCAGCCGCAGTTGACCATTCCGTGGATGCATTTTTATTATCAATGCCAGACCAGAAACAAGTTTCGACAAGAATATTGTCGGTACCATTCCAATAATATGGCGCTGAATAATTAAAATCATTCCAGCCAACTACAGGCAGGTAGGCCAGGAATTTGTCATAATATCTTAATTCTGGTTTGGGAGCAAATTGTGCTGACAAAGTACCAGTTGTTGCACCAGCAGCCACACCAGTACCAGTACCCACAAAAAACTTTAATGCAGTATGCCCGGTAGCCATGTTCGAATTGGTTACTAAAAATCCCATCGCATCAATCCATCCCGGTTTCAACCCTGCCGCTGCCAATTCCGGCTGTCTGTATAAATATTGTGCCCTTTGTCCGGCATTGTCGTTACCAAAGGGGGTAGGATAGGTGCTTACTGTATTTGATCCGGTTCCCGTTCCAATCTTCACAAATTGGGCTGAAGCATCATACTGAGTGTTCAATAATAAGGCTCCTGCACAAATTAACTTCTTGGCAAACGAATAATGATGGCTCAGGGTTTTGATAAATCTTTTATTCATCGTGTTATGTTTTTTAATAAATATTGCTCGACTATTTTTTTCCAATAGTTAAAACGCCCTTAAAATTAGGTAGATTTTCTGTAAAAAAGAAACCCTTTTTTAAAACTATTTTTTACTACTATGTATTCTTCTTCTAAAAATTCAGGTTCAATTTAGTTTTGTTTTACAAACGAAGTTACAAATCGCTTGCCCGCTGTATATACAACACAATAATATATGGCATCCGGCAAGGTGGAAACGGATATATTCAGGTATCCTTTTGTAGTTTCTGTTTGCATCTGTTTCACCAATTGCCCCATAGCATTATAGATATATACTGACGTGTTTTTCTCAAATAAGGTTGGGTTTAATGTGATGTTAATTTCCGCTTTTGCAGGGTTGGGGAAAACAGTTAGCTTAGGTTCCTGATACTCTTGTTCTATAATTCCCACAGTTTTAACCTGTTTGAATAAATGCAGGCCGCCGTAGATATTTCCGACAATCATATCATAATTTCCGTCACCATCAATATCTGCAACTGTTGGTGCCGACATGTAGGTGTTGGTTTGTGGATAATCTGATAAAATGTAAGAATAAGCGCTGTCCAAACGTTTGAAAGTACCAAAAATAGCTCCGCCCTGAAAGTCTGTAAAACGGAAAATCCGTCCTGAGCGGCTGCCCATCAACAAATATTCTCTGGGTGAATTATCAATTTTTCCAATAAAAGGCACACTATGACCGATTGTCAGTTTTTCGGGGTCAGATTTTGCAAAGCCAAGTTGGTCATTGGTGAAAATAAACGAGGAGACACCAGGAGTTGTACTGGTATTCTGATAATAAATAAGATAACCTTTCTGGTCGCCCAGCACAAGATCATTTACCCCATCCACGTTCATGTCATATACCAGGGGTACTGAATACCCATTGGTCACAATTGCGTTTCCTGTTGCGTCTTTTACTGCTACAGGAGAACCCGACCAATTGGGCGTAGCTGTAGGACTTAATGCTGTGTTTTTAATATAATCCACAGTACCATTATTGTGCCCCATTAAAAAATCTGCTTTCCCATCATTATCAACATCACCGATTCCAATAGAAATTCCTTTATATTTTTTGAATGATAGTGAAAGAAAATCATTGGTAATCAGCTGAAAAGCAGGATTCCCTGCTGTGCTTACGTTTTGCAGATACATTACTTTACTGAAGAACTGACCGGTTGG
The DNA here is from genome assembly GCA_041661485.1 of Chitinophagaceae bacterium. GTDB lineage: Bacteria > Bacteroidota > Bacteroidia > Chitinophagales > Chitinophagaceae > Rurimicrobium. The sequence continues at coordinate 121,480 of JBAZUJ010000004.1, read as the reverse complement.
GGCATCATAATAACCTCGTGAACCAACGAACAAATCAGGTTTTCCATCTTTGTTATAATCATAGAGAATAGGATATGAGCCCGTGCCTAAATCCAAGGCATCTGCAACCATAAAAGTATCTGACTGAAACTTGAAGGAAGGAAATTTATCTGTCCCGATGTTTTTATAGTATTGGCTGCATTTATAATTTTCGGAAGTTAGCTGAGCATTGGGCGAAACCATCAAATCCCGGTTGCCGTCCCCATCTATATCCACATGAAATGCTGCGGCCCATTGTGCAATTTTTACTGTATCACCAAGCGTTGTCCAGGTGGTATCCTGAAAAACCATAGTGTCGCGCGGGCCGGCCGGCGATTTACCATTGCGCAGATAAACCATATAATTGAATGCTCTGTGCCCGTCTAATACATCATAATCATCGTCACCATCCAAATCAATCAGGCAAGGAGTGTTGCCACCATCTGTAATTTTTGCGGTTGAAGGTTCTCCGTCAGTTGTCTTCATCAGGGAGGAATTATCACAAAAAACACCAAGATCGTGTGTGCGCAGATAAGATTGTTTCATTTTTCCCCAACACCTGTCTGCTAACCTGATAGTAATGGTATCGGAAGGTTTGCCCAGTTCTACCTGCATATTCTGATACCAATTCACATAATAACCATCTCCATAATAAGATATAAAGTCAAGATCCCCGTCATAATCCACATCCACAATGGATGGTATATCGCTAGGGTTTACTTCTGCATTAATATATCCGATCAGCAGTTTGTCATTATTATAATAGAGGGCTTTATATTTTGTAAAGCAAAGTTCATTTGAAGCATTATAGTAGCCTTTATGAACGGTAAATCCAAGTCCGCCGGATTCAAAAAGATCTTCGATACCATCTTTATTGTAATCTTTCAGAATTAAATAAAAACTGCACTGAGGGAAATTCTTCGCATAGTGAGGTCTGTACCGGTAATTGGGAGCTGATGGAGTACCGTAATTTATAAATGTTTTGATAGAAAACTGGTCCGGCTGATAAACAACTAAATCTAGAGTGCCATCATTGTTGAGGTCGGCATTCGAAAACTGCGGATTATTGAAACCTCCGCACCAGGCGAGTGTTTTTTGAATACTACCTTGTGTCACCACTATAGAAGAGTCTTCTTCATAAATCCGGCCCTGAAATTGAGCCTGGGAATGGAGGCCACAAAGCAAAAGAACTCCTGTGGATAGTCGTTTCAACGTTTTCATCGGATAAAAAAATTACTGTTTTAGGTGTAATAGAAAAATATGGGTTTATTTGTTTTCGTATTTCATCAAAGGAGAGTCCGGCTCGTTTAAAAATAATTTATACACTTTATTATCTACAAATGCAGGGAACAATTTGTTGAACCAAACGGCCATTTTTCCCTGAATTGTCATTACTAAAGTACGTTTTCTTTTGCTCATAGCCATAATGATGTGTTTTGCGCACTCTTCGGCCGACATCAATTTGCCTTCTTCCAGGGGTGTTTCTTTTTGCGCTTTTCCATCCGCACTCAGTGCTGTATTGCGAATGTTAGATGCTGTAAAGCCTGGGCTGACCCACATTACATGCACACCAGTGTGCAGCATTTCTGTACGCAAAGACTCTAAAAAACCTTGCATGGCAAATTTTGAGGCAGAATAACCGGTTCGTGCAGGCAGACCTCTGTATCCTGCAATGGAAGAAACGCCAATAATAATTCCCTTACTTTTCAGAATAGATGGCAGGCAAAATTTACTCATATAAACGGTGCCCCAAAAATTGATGTCCATGAGCTCCCGCAACACATTCAAATCCAGATCTTCGAATAAGGCACGCATACTGATACCGGCATTGTTGATGAGGACATCAATCGTTCCCCATTTTTTAATGACCTCACCTGTAAATCGTTTACAATCCTCCTCCTTACTCACATCTGCGGAAATTAATAATATAGTATCGGCCTTGTAATTTCCAAAAACATCGTTCAATTTATCTGCATTGCGTGCGCAAAGCGCAACTTTGGCTCCAAGTTCCAGCATTTGCAAAGCCAAGGCTTTTCCGATACCCGAAGATGCTCCTGTAATTACTATTACTTTATTGTGAAATGTCATAAAAAGATAAAAAAATCGTTTACAAAAATATAGTATTTGAGAGAAGTATTTTTATAATTAAAGTCCTGTATTTTCGCTACACTTACATTTGTAATAACAGTTTATTTTTCCTCTTTTAAATTATCGCTCTTGACAGAAATAATCATTAACCTTGAAACAATTAACCCCATTGAATTTGTAGGGGTGAACAACAGTAAATTCGATATTCTTAAAAAGCGTTTCCCCTCGCTAAAAATCCTTTCCAGGGGAACACAGTTGAAAGTATCCGGCAAGCCGGAAGATGTGGAAAGTGCGTCAGTTAAAATTAATCAGATTATCAGTTATCTGGAGCGCAACGGGCATATCTCCGAAAATTATTTTTCCCGCATTCTGGGCGATGACGAACTAGGCGAATTAACAGCCGAAGAGCTTTCCAGCGGTGATGTGCTGGTGTTTGGCCCCAACGGAAAAGTAATCCGCGCCAAAACGCCCAATCAAAAGCTGATGACAACAACGTCAGATAAAAATGACATCACTTTTGCAATTGGCCCGGCAGGAACCGGTAAAACTTATACAGCTGTAGCACTGGCGGTGCGGGCTTTGAAAAACAAGGCTGTCCGTAAAATCATTCTGACCAGACCCGCAGTAGAAGCGGGAGAAAATCTTGGTTTTTTACCGGGCGATTTGAAGGAAAAAATCGATCCGTATTTGCGTCCTTTATACGATGCGCTGGATGATATGATTCCTGCAGATAAACTGAATTATTACATGACCAATCGTGTGATTGAAGTGGCGCCATTAGCTTATATGCGTGGCCGTACGCTTGATAATGCCTTTATTATCCTGGATGAAGCGCAAAACACAACCGATTTGCAGCTAAAAATGTTCCTGACAAGGATTGGTGCCAATGCAAAGGCCATTATCACCGGTGATATTACACAGATAGATTTACCAAAGAACATGAAATCCGGTTTGGCCAAGGCCGAGCGAATCCTGAGTAATATTGATGGAATCGGATTTATCAAGCTGGACGAAAGCGATGTTGTGCGTCACAGATTGGTGAAACAAATCATCCGCGCCTACGATAAAGCCCAGGTGGAAGAAGAAAAACAAGAGGAAGCGGAGAAGGAACAAAGACGCAATAAATATCGCAGCGAATAATTTTTAAAGTAGCCATTGACATTTTAATTTTTCTATCTACCTTCGGAACATCAAAAAATACACAATGAAATTATTTAACAGCCTGGTTTTTTCGGCAGCAATTGTTGCATTATTAGCATTTCCTTCCTGCACCAAAGAATATACCTGTCAATGTACAATTACTTATTCGGGCGTGCCTGGTTTGCCAGACAGCAATGTGAGGGAATATCCGATAACAGACACGAAGAAAAATGCCAAAACAGCTTGTGAATCTAAATCAGAAACTTTTGAGAAGGATAATATAAAGACCGTAGAAACCTGCGTTCTTTTTTAAAATCAATTCAAATTCATCAACTTTGTGGCAGCAGATCTTTTTCTGCTGCCTTTTTTTATTGGAAGATAAAAACCTAACAGCATTTCTAAATTAATTCTATGGATCAGATACAATGGACCTCTATCTTTAAAACAAATAAAATGTTTGAAGCAGAGCTGATGAAAAATAATCTTGAACATTCAGGAATTCCCTGTGCAATTATTAATAAGCAGGACCGCTCTTATCTTGCGTTTGGCGAAATAGAAGTGCATGTGCCTGAAGAACAAAAAGAAGAAGCATTCAATATAATTAATCAAAAATCAGCAGATACAGAATAACTCAGATATGCGCAGTTCAGTTTTTATAAAATTAGTTTCAGTTGTTGTTTTAGTGATTGGTTCATTTTCAGCACATGCCAAAACCCCGGATTATGTGGGTCAGAAAGGCCAGCTTTATTTGTCCTGGGGATATAATAAGGAATGGTATACATTGAGCAATATCCATGTCCGGCAGGAATCACTGGGCAACGATTATACGTTTAAAAATGTTATTGGAAAAGACAAGCCCGGATGGAATGATAAGAGTATTTTTAAGCAACCTATTTCCATTCCTCAATACAATTATCGACTGGGATATTGGTTTAAAAATAACTGGGCAATTGAAATTAATTTTGACCATACAAAATACCAGGTAGATCAGCAGCAATTGTTGCATATCGAAGGGAAAATGAATTTTCAACCTGTCGATACCTATGTTATTAACAGGGGAAATTTATTGTGGCAATTGAACAATGGTGCCAATTTCTTTCTGTTCAATATTGTACATCGCATACAGGTGCCAAAAATGCAGTACAAAAATTTCAACGTTTCTCTTTTAATGAAAGGCGGACTCGGATTTATGGTGCCACATGTGGAAAATACAATTTTGGGCAATAACAACAAACCCGGATTTCAGTTGGGTGGTTGGGATGTGGGTGTAGAAGCCGCATTGCGTTTTACCTTCTTTAAATATGCTTACCTCGAGTATTGTAACAAAGCAGTGTATGCCCGGTATAGTAACCTCAAAATCTATGAAGGTCAGTCCAGGCAGGCATTTGGCTGTTATGAAATGATTGCAAATATTGGTGTGAATTTTCCAATTTGTGGTAAAAGACAGGCTCCTGTAACTTCTGAACAAACCCAACTAACTCCGGCACCCTGAGAATGAAAAAATTATTTTTAGGTTTCTTGTTTACGATTTCTTCGGGCTTGGTTGTAGCGCAGTCCAATCAATTTTCGCGCCCGAAACTTGTTGTAGGCATTGTGGTCGACCAGATGCGCTGGGATTATCTTTATCGATATTATGAGCGATACGGCAATAATGGTTTTAAACGATTATTGAAAGACGGATTTTCCTGTCAGAATACCAACCTTAATTATATTCCTTCATACACTGCTCCCGGACATGCCACGATTTTTTCCGGTGCTATTCCCGCTGTTCATGGAATAGTTGGTAATGATTGGGTGGATCAAAAAACCGGTAGAAACCAATATTGTACGCAGGACGATGTTGCAACAGGGATTGGAGGAAGTCAGCAAGCCGGTAAAATGAGTCCAAGGCAAATGAAGGCCACCACAATAGGGGATGAATTGAGATTGGCAAGCAATTTCAGGTCGCGGGTATTTGGTGTTGCATTAAAGGACCGGGGCGCAATTTTTCCGGCAGGGCACACTGCTAATGGTGCATTTTGGTTTGATGACAGTACAGGTAACTTTATAAGTTCAGATTTCTATATTAAAAAATTTCCGGATTGGCTTGTGGAGTTTAATGCAAAAAAATGGCCTGAATATTATTTGCGTAAAAGCTGGGAAACGCTTTATCCGATTGAATCCTACACCCAAAGTATTGAAGATGATAATCAGTATGAGGAGTTGAGAAAAGGCGAAAGTAAACCGGTGTTCCCTCATCATGCAACCCCTGATAATTTTAAGCAAATCAGAAGTTTGCCGCAAGGAAATGCGTTGACACTTAAGCTGGCAAAAGAATTGTTATTTCAGGAGAAACTAGGGCGGGGTAACGTAACGGATATGCTCACCATAAGTCTTTCTTCTACAGATTATATTGGGCATGCCTATGGTCCAAATTCGATCGAGGTGGAAGATATGTATTTGCGATTGGATAAGGATTTGGGCGCTTTCTTACAGTATCTTGATGATGAAATTGGAGAAGGAAATTATGTTGTTTTTCTGACTGCAGACCATGGCGGGGTACATAATTCTTCTTTTTTAAAAGACAGAAAAGTGCCGGCGGGAATTTTATCCGAATACGATTTGAAAAAGGAGTTGAATAAATTATTGAAAACTAATTTAGGCAGTGATTCATTGGTGAGAGCCGTAATGAATTACCAGGTTGTTTTGAATTTACCAATGATTGAAAGAAAAAAGTTGAATGAGGAACTCGTTTGTCACACAGTAATCAAACATTGTGAAGCACTATCAGGAATGGCTTATGTGATTGATTTGAATCACGTGAATGAAAGTCTTGCCCCTTCTTTTATAAAAGAAAAACTGCTGAATGGATATTACGCTCCAAGGTGCGGAACGATTGCTTTGATTTATGAGCCCGCCTGGTATTCAGATGGCCCGAAAGGAACAACGCATGGCACCTGGAATCCTTATGATACGCATATTCCATTGTTGTGGTATGGGTGGCATATTCCTGCAGGAGAATCATTTGAGAAAACAGATGTAACTGATATAGCAGCAACGCTTGGAGCATTATTGCATATTCAGATACCGAACGGAGCTAACGGGAAAGTAATCTTTCAGGGTAAGTAAATCCTAATCCTGATTTACTTCTGCATCTCTTTCAGCAAGGCGTTCGATACGTTGGTTGCGCATATGCAGAATCGTATCCTGAACCATTAATTTTACAGTACCCCAAATGATAGTGATGTCAAGCCAGAAACTCTGGTTGTTTACATATTTGAGGTCAATGATGGTGCGTGCCTTAACATCCTGAATTGTATTGACGTGGCCTTTATAACCATTTATTTGAGCAAGGCCGGTAATGCCGGGTTTTACCAGATGTCTGTTTTGATAATTATTGGCAATCTTGTCAAATTTTTCATTATCGCTGATCATATGTGGCCTTGGGCCAACAACGCTCATTTCTCCCTTCAGAACATTAATAAATTGTGGTAATTCATCGATACTGCTGTTGCGGAGGAATTTTCCCACTTTCGTAATACGGTCATCATTGGTTACTGCAGCTTGTGTATCAGCGTGCTGATTGGCCACCATAGTGCGAAATTTAATGCAATCAAAAATAGAATTATTAAGGCCGTTTCTTTTCTGAATAAAGAAAATCGGACCTCTGCCTTCCAGTTTGATGGCAATAAAAACAATTGGGAATACAATTGGGAAAATGATAAGGATAACTAATAATGAAAATACAATGTCAAACATTCGCTTGGCCATTTGATGTATTTTATAATTAGTCATTTTGATTTGCAATTCGAGGGGTTGTTTGGGTATTATTTGTTGCTGGCTATAACTCATTTTCATGGGAATTATAAGGTGAACGTCCTATGGCAGGTGGTAATTATCGAAAATTAAATTATTCATTCTACAAAGAAATTAAGAAGTGTTTACCACATTAATTTTGCAAAATCAAATCATTAATTCTATTTTAATTTTAAAATCTTGCGCTGCGAAGTTACAGATAAATTTTAAAAGAATTATAGTGCATTTTTGTTTTGCCAAATTATTAGTTTTTCTTTAAGAGTGTTGAAAATATACTCTTCAGAAAAAGTTGATTTGATTTTTTCTAAATTGGTAATCCTTGCATTCGAAAAAAAATCTTCATGTTTATCACGATTAGTGATAATCTGGTGAATGTTTTCCGGGTTATCAAAGTATAGAGCATCTATACCTAATACGCTTTTGTTGAAAATATTATCATGAGCAACCATATTGCAACCACAAGACATAGCCTCTAAAAGGGAAGGATTTGTACCACCTACGCTATGGCCGTGGAAATAAGTCAAGGAGAAATGTCTTATGCTATCTAATGCAGGTTTATCATAAACAGCACCAATAAATTTTATCTGAGGAAATGCTGTATATTTTTCCTGCAGGTGGATACCATATTTAGTGTGCGCGTTGCCGATAATAATTAAAGGGAAATCAATTGAGTGGATTATGTGGCCATCAATAATCATTTCGATATTATTTTCCGGTTCAAGCCGGGCAATCAAAAGATTGTATTCATTTGGGGTTAAAGTATAGGGTTTTAAAGCATCAACGGTAAAGTCTTTAGGGATTTCAGCTGTATAAGCAGAATAGAATGCATCGGTTTTATACTTTCCATCCAGATATTTTTTAATACCCAAAGAATCTGCAACCAGAAAATTGCTTCTTTTAACCGCAACCCTTTCGGCATACATCAAAAAACGTTGAACATATCGATTATACTTACTTCTTTTCCACTCCATACCATCCATATTGGTAACAATAAGGGTATTTACGGGGAACAGAAAATTGAAAATAGAACTACTGGTGTAGCCAAGCTGGTAAACAAGATCAAATTTTTGTTTCCTGGTATCCAGAATACATCCCAAATCGTAAAGAAATTGCCCTACTGTTCCCAGTTTTTTTTCAGGATCAAAAATATGCCTGATTTTTACCCCTTTGTATTCTTTTTCCTGATAGGGATGATTGTGAGAATTGTAAACAGTAACATCCCAACCTTGTGCAGAAAGGTAGGCAGATAATAATTCCGCATATTGTTCAAATCCACCATAATGGTTAGGAATGCCCCGGGTCCCTAATAATGCAATCTTCATTAAATCGTTTGCTTTTTCTGTGTTTTGTTATTTAATATTTGATACCCAAGCAATGTATTGAAGAACGCAAAAAAGAAAATTCCTTTATTGGCATCAATTATATTTTCTGTAAAAAAGCCGACGGTAAGTAAAAAAAGAAACGAAAAGTACATGAAACTACCACTCTTTATTGAGAGATAAAAGAAAAAACATAACATACTTATGAATAAAAATAAGCCTAAAAATCCATGCTTTAGCGTAATTGCCAAATATTGATTATGGGTATTAAACTCCTCAAAGTACGATACCCACATTTTACGTTTCCTGTATTCGTTTTTTAATAGAGGTATCTCATCTCCAGTGCCATAGCCAAAATATGGTTTTTGTTTAATTAAGTCAATAGCGCATTGCCATCTTACAATACGTGATTCAGGATATACTTTTGCATTTAAACTGTTTATTTGTAAATCTCCAAGTAACTCTTTTGAGAATCGTTGGTTCAGATAATTGGAATTTTTACCGAAGAAAAGAAAAATCGCAGCTACACTGAAAGTAATCAAAATGACTACCAATCTTTTTTTGCCTGCCATAAATACAGGGAACACAAAACAAATTACCAGCAATACGGCAATAATAGAGTTTCTTGAAGCTAAAAAATATAAGCCCCCACAAAGAAGAAAAATAGCCAGCAAACAAATAAATTTTACAGGTTTTGTTACTTTGGACATTTCATAAATAATGTATGAAATTGCCAATGATATATAGAGTGATAGAAAACCTGCATGAATATTTATTGGCTGTGAAAAATTGTGATGGTAAAAGTGTGGCAGGCTTAAAGAGGAAATTGGTAAATGGTTGATTTGTAAATTGTAAAGGCACAAACCAAAAAGATAAATTACTGCAAAAATGCAACTCAATGAAAAAAAACGAAAGATTAATTTTAAATTTTTACTGTTTATTTCAAATGCAAGGGGCAATAGAAAAGGAAATACAATAATAGTTAGTTGACGTTCCAGCAAATAACCAGCTCTCCCAATGTCAGTGGAATAATAATAACCTGATAGGCTTAATAAAAATATACCCGAAAACAGAATGGATTCTTTGGGAATTCTTTTCAGTTTTTCTTTCCTGAAACTTAATATTGCAATTAGAACAATTAGATAAATTGCTACAGTTGAATACAACATGTTGTATGGTAAGAGGACAGCAAATATGATTGCTGCAATCAAACCTGATTTTTCTGAAATTATTTGGAGTTTCTTATTCAATTTTCTGCTAAAAGCTACCAGTTTACAATTTTTTCTGCAATACTATTCCAGTTATTTATTTCATTTGCTTCATTCCAGGCACAGTCAGAAACAATATTTGATATTGCAAGCGCAGTTATCGCAGCGGAAACTGTATTTGCTAATGAAATTTCATTTTCGGAATCAAACAAAAAGCCAGTTTCTCCATGTCTGATCAGTTCTTTCATTGGTTTTAAGTTACTGGCTACTACAGGTAATTTGTAACTAAAAGCCATTAGTAAAACACCACTTTGAAATATTTGTTTGTAGGGAAGTACAATTATGTCGCAAGCCCTAAACAATAAGTCCCTTTGAATATCCTCCACAAAACCTATTTGTGTTTCTATCCTGTCATTTAGCCCTAGATTATTAATAATCTTCTGGTATGCCTGAAAATCGCTTTTCCAGGGTTTCCCGGCAATTATTAATTTGACATTATTTGGTAAATAAGGTAGTGATTTTATAAGAATTTCTAAGCCTTTCACTTCTTTTATTTGCCCAAAAAATAATAAATAAATGAAGTTGCTGCTGATTGATAATCGTTTACGAGCTTCTACTTTATCTAATTTTTTGGAAGGGAGATCGTGGAAATTTCCATGAGGAATAATTTTTACTTTAGCTTTTACACTTTTATTATTATATTTTTCTGTCAAAACATCTGAAGAAAACTGATTATGCAACATTAATTTATCGGCCAGATGATTAAAGATTATTTTTTGAAACAATGGTTTATCCTTACCCGCAAACGACTCTACGTCATGAACAATTGCAATGATTTCTAAGCCAGCCATTTTTAACACCCCAAGCGCATAAATTTCCTTTAGACCATAAGAAAACAAATGAACAATGACTTTATTATACGATTCTTTCCGACATATTATTGTTGCATGCAGAAAAGCAAAAAAATGGTTGCATATTTTTTTTATATAAGAAGAAGCGTGCTGAATAAAAATCGGATAAAACCTGATTCTGCTATCTTGTGTACTGAAATTTGAAAATATGCCTACAGTTTCAACGTACGATGTGAGCCCCTTTGCCAGCAATAAAGTATAATAATCCATTCCGGCTTTTGCCCCTACATGATCTACAATTGCTATTTTTTCTTTTTGAATCATAACTAAGATTTGACTGTCATTTCAGTTATATCAGTTTTCTTTTCTTTGTCGGTTTCAAAATCCATAAGCATCAATAATTCAAAAAGTATTGTAAGGTTCAATAATTCAAACCAGTAATCAAAAAAGAATAATAGAAGTACGGCAAAGAGTAAAACGAATTTTTGTTTTTGAATAAGAGCCTTTTTGAAAAAATATAGAAAATAGAAAACGAGAAATAACAATATGCCAAAAACGCCATATTCACCTGCTATTTGTCCATATACACTTCCGGGATAATTGATGATAGACCTGTCTGGTATAGATTTTGCCCAAAAAAACATGTGAACATAAAACGTATTCTCAAAATATGCTCTGTCTATTATTGCATATCGGGCCGGATAGTTTCCCTGAAGTTTAAATCCGGTCATTTTGATTGCCAGCTTAGAAGAGAAGTTTCCGGGGCCGGCGCCAAAAAATAAATGTCCGGTGCCGGATTTAAGAAAGCTAATAGTATTTTTAATATACATCAACTTTCCGGGTTTTGTGATTACAGAAAGGGGTAGTGATTTATAGGGTATTCCGTACCATTTTTCCATAACATTTCTTAAAGCATTTGTATCTTCTGGTATATGCTCGTTATAGTATAATGAAGTTGTGCCAAGATTTGCTGTTATTGGTCCTGCGAAATCTTTAATAATTGCATCGGAAGGAAATGGGTCATGTTGTATAATACAAGGCTGATAAGCAATATTGATGGGCTTGTTGTTAACATCGCCGTCTATTTTTGCAGCTAAACTGATTTTATCCTTTTTGCTTAGCAAAACAGTATCCTTTATTGCAATATTATGAGAATGCTCATTTGCAACATCGCCTGAATTTTTATTTTTGACCTGCTTATTTATTTTAGAGATTACCCTGTCAACATAATGAATATTGCTTGGAGAAATAAATAAGTATAAAGCTATGCACAAAACCCCACTACCAAAAACCAATTTTCTTTGTTTATCATAAAGAAAAAATGCCAGGCCGATGGCCGCCAATAAAATAAACACAGTAAGATTACTGGTACATAACAGACAAATGGCCATGTTTATTGCAGCAAAAGTATACCGCTTAATCCCAATAAAATAAAAAATACTTAAAAGGCAAATAGCAGCATTAACAGTACTGTTATCCTGAAAAATACCATGAAGGTGATCGCCGGTTGAGACACCATATATGTAATCAAGTTCGGTATACCAATAAGGAAAAAAATGTTGACTTACCACCATCATTTGAATTAATTCAATAAGACAAATAATAGCATTCGCCATAAAGAATAGTTCAATTGTTTTCTGGTTTTTCTTTTTTTCTACCGTAAGCAGTGTAGTGTTGATTAAACCAAATGACAGCGCACACATAATCCAGATAACTGTGCTGAGAACATTGCCAAACCAATAGCCTGATCCGTTAAATGCTCCGTGGAGAAATGCACCAATAAGTCCTGTCACAGGCATGAGTAAATAAAACCGGACAGGGGGGTGACGTAAGATAGTAAACGAGACTTTTTTATAGATCAGGTAGGCGAGGTATACAATTATTGCTATTATCTTGAATTGTAACTTTATGCTGGTAACGCCAATCAGAAAAGCAAGAAAAGTCCAATTTGCATCCTTGAAATATTTAATTAAACGAACAATCACTTTATTTAAAATTTAATTAATAACACTGTTTCATTTTGATGGCAATCCACATCATTCTGCAATATTGTGTAAAATTGCCCTTGTGGGCAAGCCATCGCGTAAAAATATACAATACTGTAAAGAATTTAACAATTAAAATTATTGATTTAGGGTGTGTTTTTTTGAAGAAAAGCTGCTTCCCATGTTCGAAATATTTGAATTTTTTCAGGTTTAATTTTTCGCTACGGTTATCAGCTATTGCTGCGCTTTCAAGATGCATTATTTTAGCATCTGGGAAAATATAATTTTTATACCCATGTTTATAAAGTCGATAGGAAAGGTCAGTATCTTCAAAATATAAAAAATAATCCTCATCAAATCCACCCATTTCTTCAAATACATTTTTTTTAATCAACAAGTCTGCTCCGCAAACACTTTGTATTTCATTCCCGGGAGGTAGATTATCAATTGTGCTAAGAAGTGAAACTTTTCGTTTGTAGTAAGCCGGATAAAAAAAGCGAAATCCGATATCTGAAAACAACTGAAACAATGATGGAAAATTGCCACCAATATTGGCAGGATGAAGTTGTTCATCCAATAGATTTCCTCCGCAGCATCCAATTCCTGTTCCAGCAGTCACGGCATTGTCGTACAAAATTTTCACAGCATTATTGCAAAGTATTGTATCAGGGTTAAGCAATAATAGGTAATTACCTTTCGCTACCAAAGCGCCGACATTATTTGCAGCACCAAATCCTAAATTTTTGCCATTTTCAATTATATGTACTTGCGGAAATTGTTTACGTATATAATCCAAAGATTTGTCCGTTGAGGCATTATCAACCACAATGACTTCAATGATGATATCTTTGGTTTCTTTATATAATGATTTTAAACATTGTGGTAAATAACCTTCACAATTGTAATTGACAATTATAACAGAAACATCTATGCCCATAGTATTAATCATTTAACTTTTGATGTATACGTTCAGCAATAACCTTCCAGGAAAAAGTCTGTTTGATGTAATGTTGGACAGGTATGCAATTTTGTGCCATCATAGTTTCATTAGCCATTGCCTCACTTAGCTGCTCACGAAGATTTTTAAACTTTCCGGCAGGAAATATTGTACCGAATTTTTCATTATCTGTAATATCATAAGCGGACGCAAAGTCTGATGATATTAAATAACATCCTGCAGAGGCAGCCTCTACCATTGCCAACGGAAAACCCTCGCGTATAGAAGGAAGGCAAAAAATTTTGGCCTCATTATATTTTTTAAATAATTCATTTCTATCTGCTATTGCACCAGTAAAAATAATCCGGTCTTTAAGATTGGGATATTGTTCAAAAAAATCAGCTATTTCAGTCTGAAAATCAGGCTCTACAGGACCTGTTAGTTCCAGGATCCATGCTGGAAACAGAAAAGAAATTTCGCCAAAAGCTTCTATTAACTGCCGATTGCATTTTTCCGGAGAGCCAATGCGCCCTACAGTTAAAATGATATTCTTTTTATTTTCATACTGAATAAATGGCGTTTCTGGTTTGTAAAACCCATTTGGAACCAGCAATAGATCTACATTCCATTTTTCTTCTAATTGACGCTGTAAAAGCCTGGATTCCACACTCATTAAATTAACGTGTTTTAAGAGTTTCTTATTTATATCAGCAAACTTTCCGCTCTCACTTTTCCTCAATGTATCGGCATTAGCATCAAGCTTGAGATACGTTTTTCTTTTCCTTGTGAATAGTTTAAAAAAGTAAAGCCATAACAATGATCTGAACTGGAAATGATAGGTTTGCATTATATCAAACTTACTTCTATGCCAAAGTAAAAACCATAATACATCAAGCACTACATTACCAAAAATACGTTTAATAAACATCATTTTAAGTCCGGTCAACTCTGTGAGAAGATAAGGATAGTTGCCGTTGTGATAGCAAGCTATGGTAGATTCATAACCATATTCTTTGTGCAAAGCATATGGTAGCATCCCCACATCTTTTATAAGGTGAATATTCTCAGCCTCCGGAAAAATAGTTAGGAATCTCAATTTCAAAACGACTTCTTTTTTACAATTGATTTTAATTGTTCTACTTCAGGTAATTTAAACAAAACTGCCAATACCACACCCAGCAATGATACCCAAAAAATGTTTACTATAATTTGCAGGAAAGGATTTACCGGAAGGTAAAGTTTGTTAAGGTAAAATACTGCAAGAATAATAATGAGAATCAGTCCTGCATACTTACCCAGGCTCCGTCCTATTTCTTTTTTTGGAAATGGTAAAAGGAAAAATAAAATGCCTGCACTTATGAAATGTGAGACTGAAAGTGCAATCACAAATGTATAAATACCAAAAAATTTCCAGCATAGAAAGTTAACCAGTATCATAATAATTTGGGCCACCATCCCGAAAAAGGCGTATTGTTTATTTTTATTTATAGATAATAAAATAAGTCCAAAAATGAGGTAGGCAAATATACCCAATAAGCTTATGCCATATAATTTGATCAGTATAGAAATTTGAGACAGCTCTTCTGATTTTATGGTTCCTTTATTGTACAAAATATCGGTTAAGGCATTGGAACACAATACCATCATGGGTATAATAAATGACAGTATTAAAAGTATAAGCTGGATATATTTTTTCGATTCTTCAGCCACCAAGTTCATTTTCCCCTCCACAAATTTTGCCGAAAGTATAGGTACCATTATAGTTGCAAGGACGCTGGTCAATACGGTTTGAACTATATCCGAAATTTTTTTTGCATAATCAATAATGGATACCGAGCTCCGTCCAATATAATTTGCGACTGATTTTTCTATCAAACTGTTGCACTGTCCGATAATGTATGGTAAAAAAAATGGTAAAGCATATAGTATAAAAGGACTTACAGTTTTCCATCGGATAGAAAGTCGTTGAGAAAATAGCGGTATGTTTAATTTTCTGATTTGGTAGAGGAGGGCTATGAGTAGAATAAAAGAACTGACATAGTTAGCCACCAGGAAAGAGTAAATACCAATTTTGCCACTTAGTAATACTACAATTAATAAGTTGAAAATTGCTGCTATGAAACCACTAATTTCAGGAAGGTAAAAAGAATTATATGTATTCAACAGGCTGCTTAATAATTGTACGCATTGAGTTATAATAGCAGTCCAGAGTAAATAACGGAGTAAGGAACAAAGTGCAATCAAATCATTCCCGGAAAATGATGGTGCAATTAGTTTAGAAATGGGCATTGCAATTAGTTCAAAAACTAAGACAACCGTTGTCATAATTATAATAGAAAACCATAATAAACTAGCTGCTTTCTGAAGCGCAACATCTTCTCCTTCAGATGACTTTATAAAGATAAATTTAGCACGGAATGTTTCATTAAGTGGCCCCCATAATGCAAGCTGTAGCACTACAACAAAATTCAAACAAAGAATCCAGCTTTCCCGCTCCAGACCCACTCCAAAAAAACGTGCTGAAACTGACAATATGGCTACAGAAACCAATAAGCGAAAGAATCGAAAAATAAATAAGGAAATAGCAGTTTTGCGTGAAGCCTCTTTCATGTATATAAGCTATAAGCCTCCTAGCCAGGCAGATGCAAAAAGTGTAAAGAATTGACAAAGATAAGAATAAACTGATAGAAATTTCTTCAAAACTAATTGGAGAATAAAGTGATATAAAAAAACCGGTCATATAAGATGACCGGTTTTTGTTGTATGATTTTTTGAGTAAGGACTATTCGTCGTTATCGTCGTTAGCTCTTGCTTTACGAGATTTACGTGGTGAATCACCATCATCATCTCTCCAGTTTTTCATGTGACGATCAGTACCTGGCTCGCGGTGAATGCGACGGTTATGACCACCAAAGTTTTTTTGGATACCCCAGTTGATTTGTTGACCGAAAGATACGTCGAACATACCGTTAGAGTTGTTTCTGTTTTCGTAAGCGTGGTTAGTGTAACCGATACCACCGATACCGAAAGTCAAAGCCAAACCTTTATGAACGTTTACTGCGATAGCAGGTGCAAATCCTAGAGAGAAACCATTGTAACGAGAGTTAGTTACAACTTTACCATCAAGAGTAGAATTACCATGAGCAAAACCACCGTTGAATTGACCAAATACAGAGAAAATTTTGTTTAGGTTTTCAGTATAACGAACGAAAATACCAGTTTCCCAATCGTTTGTTCTCATCCAAGGTTGACCTGTACCAATTGCTTTTGAACCATTGTTTGCATAATTTGCATACATACCTAAAGTCCAATGGTTGTCAAATTGATAGCCTAAACCTGGTGTAGCCATCCAATGAATTGTGTTGGCGCTTCCAGTTGTTCCACCTAATTCGTCAGATGAAGTAGCATTAACCGCTACTTGTCCATAAAGAAGCCAGCTTCCGGCTTGTGCGTTAGCCGCTGCTATGCTGCCACATGCTAACAAAGAAAGGAATAATTTTTTCATAAAAGTTGTTAATTTATTTGTACGCAAATGTAATACTTTAAAAATACGGTGCAAGTTTTTGACAAACTATTTTTAACATTGTTTATCTTGTAATAAGTTGTCATTTCAAAACTGCTTTAATTTTGCTGTAATCCTTTATAATAAGGCTTTTCAGATAGGCATGATATATTGCCCGGGAGTTTCATTGGCTTTTTTATTACCTTTACACCTCACCTCATTTTCTGTTTATTTTGAAAATTCAGACACAAAACTTAGTAAAACGATATGGCAAACGAACTGTTGTCAATAACGTTTCTTTCGAAGTGAACCAAGGCGAGGTGGTAGGTTTGCTGGGTCCGAATGGTGCAGGAAAAACAACTTCTTTCTATATGGTTGTAGGTTTGGTAAAACCCGATCAGGGCTCAGTTTTTCTTGATGGAGAAGACATTACCAAGCTTCCGATGTACAAACGGGCTCAGAAAGGAATCGGATATCTCCCGCAGGAGGCGTCTGTTTTTCGTAAATTATCAGTAGAAGATAATATTGGAGCAGTGTTGGAACTGACAAAACTCAGCAAGGCAGAACAATTACATAAACGCGATTCGCTTCTGGAAGAATTCCGGCTAACCCACGTGCGCAAAAGCCCCGGTGATGTGTTGAGTGGGGGAGAACGCCGTCGGACAGAAATTGCCCGGGCATTAGCTGTTGATCCTAAATTTATTCTTCTTGATGAGCCTTTTGCCGGTATCGACCCTATTGCAGTAGAAGATATTCAGTCTATTGTCGCTAAATTGAAATTTAAAAATATTGGCATTCTTATTACCGATCATAATGTGCAGGAAACCTTGTCCATCACAGACAGGGCCTATCTTTTGTTTGAGGGACAGATACTCAAGGCAGGTGTTGCGGAAGAATTAGCTGCAGATGAACAGGTTCGAAAAGTGTATCTTGGGCAAAATTTCGAGTTAAAAAGAAAGAATTACACTGTTGAAAGCTAAAATATTTGTTCCTTTAGAAGGCAATGCTATTTTTGTGCCAGCAAAACACCAATATCGATTATTTTAAATATGGGAATTCTCAGTCCTGCTATCAAAAGTTTTTTGAAACTGCGCACAAGTGTGATTGATAATTTCATGCTCAATCCTATCGATACGCAAAAGCGCGTTTTCAACGATTTGATTGGCAGCGCCCAGTTTACCGAATATGGAAAAAAGTATGGATTTCAGCATTTAAACAGTATTGCTGAATTTCAACAAAAAGTCCCGCTCAATAATTACGATTCGCTTAAACCTTACATTCAGCGCATCCTCGAAGGAGAGCAAAATATACTCTGGCCATCCGAAATTACATGGTTTGCCAAAAGCAGTGGCACCACTTCCGATAAAAGCAAATTTATTCCGGTGTCAAAAGAGGCATTGGACGATAATCATTATAAAAGTGGTAAAGATGCAGTCGCACTTTATCTTTCCAAGCATCCAGATTCAAAAATAACTTCTGGTAAATGTCTTGTTATCGGTGGCAGCCATCAGCTCAACCAGCTGAGCGAAGACACTTTTTACGGTGATCTTTCGGCTGTGATGATGCAAAACATGCCCTGGACGGGTCAGTTTTTGCGTACTCCTGATTTATCTATTGCACTGATGGAAGAATGGGAGGCGAAAATCGAAATGATCGCCCAAAGTACCATTCACGAAAATGTGACTTTTATTACTGGTGTTCCTACCTGGACCATCGTTTTATTCAAGCGGATTCTGGAAATTACAGGCGCAAAAAATATGCTTGAAGTCTGGCCAAACCTGGAGTTATATCTGCACGGTGGTGTTAGTTTTAAACCGTATAAAGAGCAGTTCAAAGTCTATATTCCTTCCGATAAAATGCATTATATCGATTCGTATAATGCTTCAGAAGGATTTTTTGCTTCCCAGGATTCAGAAGAAGAGGAAGGCATGTTGTTGTTTCTCAATCATGGGATTTTTTATGAATTCATTCCGATGGACGAATTTGGAAGCGAAAACCCTACCGTTCTTACCCTGAAAGGAGTAAAGCAAAATGTCAATTATGCTTTGGTAATCAGTACTAACACTGGTTTATGGCGGTATGTTATTGGTGATACCGTTCAGTTTACCACCATTTCCCCTTTCAGAATTAAGATTACCGGCCGTACCACATTTTTCCTGAATGCTTTTGGGGAGGAAGTTATAGTGGATAATGCGGACGACGCCATTGCAGAAGCATGTAAACTGACAGGCGCTGTGGTAAATGATTATAGTGCTGCTCCGGTTTTTATGACGGGCAATACAAACGGTACGCACGAATGGATTATTGAATTCGAAAAATTGCCTTGTTCTTTGGATGTATTTGTTACGGAAATGGACACCGCTTTGAAAGCGATTAATTCCGATTACGAAGCAAAACGATACAAGGATATTGCTTTAAGAATGCCAGTCGTGCATATTATGCCTAAAGGTGGATTTTCGAACTGGCTGAAAAACAAAAATAAATTGGGCGGACAACATAAAGTCCCCAGATTGAGTAACAACCGCGCTATTATTGAAGAATTACTTCCTTTCACTCAAAAATAATTTGCTTTGCGTTTCGTACAATTTCTTTTGGCGTTCTCTTTTCTGAGCCTTGGGGTTTTTGCACAAAAATCACTATCCGGCCCTCTGCGTACGGGTGATATTTTATTCCAGAACCTGGATTGCGGCGACCTTTGTGATGCCATTGAAAAGGTAACTAAAAGCTACGGTGGACGTCAGCTTTCCCATATCGGTCTTGTTGAAATTATAGATGACAATATTTATGTCCTCGAGGCCATTGGCGACAGGGTTCAGCGGACCCGGCTTTCCAAGTTTTCTTCGCGCAGCAATAACGAAATTCTGGTTGGGAGAATCAAAAAACGTTACAATGATATCATCCCTAAAGCAATCACTTTTGTCATTCAGAAATTGAATGTTCCGTATGATGATGTCTTTTTGTACGACAATAATAAATATTACTGTTCTGAGCTCCTTTATGATGCTTTTAAAGCAGCCAATTCGGATGATGATTTCTTTTCGCTTCAACCCATGACTTTCAAGCAGCCTGGCAGTGAAACCTATTTCCCGGTTTGGGTGGATTATTACAAAAAGCGCAACATGGATATCCCGGAAGGTGCGCCTGGCATCAATCCTGGTGGCATATCCATGTCGCGCAAACTTGATGTGTATGTCTACAGAAAGTAAATAATTACTTTCTTTTATCTCCGGAAGGCGTAAATGAGTTCGTCTATAAATTCACCATTTTTAAAAATGGTTTTCTCAAATCTTCCTTCCAGTTTGAATCCGGCTTTTTCTATTACTTTTCGTGAGGGTAAATTATGCCCGAAAACCCGACCGAAAATTCTGGTAATGGGATAAGTTTCGAAGGCGATAGGAATCATTCTTTTTATGGCCTCGGTCATAATACCTTTTCCCCAATATTCTTCCGCAATCCAGTAGCCTATTTCTGCATTTTTGCACAGAATATCACTTTGTGGATGAATACCAACATTCCCCACAGCTTTGCCTTCCACAATTATAGCCAGCATTTTTGAAGGACAATTATTTTGTGTCCAGGCCAAAAATTTCTCCCCGCTTTCCCTGGTATAGGGATGCGCAAAACTATCGGTCATAAACTGAGCAATACGAAAATTGTTGGCCGCAAATATCAAATCATTGAGGTCATCGTTTTTCCAGGGGCGGAGTTCAAATTCCATTAGGTATTTTTTGGTCTAAAATTTGTAACGTAGTGCAATCACTAAATTTCTGCCCGGAGCACTCATTCCTGATGCAAAATAACGGTAGTTTTTATCGAAAATATTTTCAACCCCTGCCTGCACGCCAATGTGCTTTATCAGCGTTACGCCTGCTTTAAAGTTGATGGTATTCCAGCCTGGCATCCCGTTAGGGGTTGCATAAATCAGGTTGTCTTCGCCGGCAGGGTTGTAATTTGGCAGGCTTTTTTTGCCATTATACAAACTGTAAAGTTCTGTGTACCAATTCTCTTCGGCATAGCGGATACCAATTCTACCTGTAACCGGAGGAATATGATCCAGTGGAATCAATGCTGTGTCATTATGGAATCGTCCAAAAGTATAATTGACAGAAGCAAACATTGAAAAGTTTCTTGACGGACGAACAGTTCCTTCCAGTCCGCCACCATATACAAATGCCTTGTTTTTATTTTGGCTGGCAAATACGCGCGTCATACTTCCGTTGTACATCAAAGAATCTGCACCATTATAATTGAAGTAATCTGTTACTATCGCATTGGTGAAATTGGTGTAAAAACCATATCCGCTCAGGTTCACTTTTTCATTGATGTATTGTATTCCTAATTCAACGTTTTGGGTGTACTCCGGTTTCAAATCTTTGTTGGGTACAATCAATTGGTTTTTGTTTGATTCAAAAACTTTAGTCATATCGTCAAAGTTTGGCGAGCGGAAACCAGTTGAAAAATTTGCTGTAAAACGCAAATCTTTCTCCGGCATATAAGCAAGACCGATGTTGCCGGTTAAAGCTGTGTTGTTTTGTTTTAAATCTGTCACAGGCAAATGGAATTGTATTGCCGTATCTACAAGCGTAGAGTGGAGGTAAGTATAGTTGAAACGCAGACCATCATTGATGATGAGCTTGCCATCCATTAATTTCATGGTATGTTGTGCAAACCATCCCAACAGGTTCATATTGTTTTTGCCATCGGGATAGCGTGTGTCAATTTTTGTAATCTCACCCGTGGTTATATTTTCGCCGTTTGCAGTAGATTTTAATATATTAAATTGTGCATCTGTACCAACACTCAACTCGTGAATTTTACCTTTTTTGCGCAGCGAAAGGTTATAACCCAAAACGTTAATAGCTTCTTCACGATGGCTTAGAATATCTTTTCTATAACTTCTGTTGTGTCTGCTTTCTTTCCAATATTGGTGACTTGCAGTTGCAGAGAAATCATTGAAGAATCCACGCAGTTTTGTTGCTTCAAACTTGTAGGATTCCAGGCTTCTCGTTTGAGGGCCATAATACCATTCTGAATTTTTAGCAATACCGGCTGCAGTGGTCTCTGTGAGTCTGTCGTAGCGGGGAATATCGCTCGATTGTGATAATTGCAGATTGAGTGTGTGTAAGGTATTTTTGGTGGGTGCAAAGGCGAATTTTTGAAACAAATCCAATTGGTGATATCCTGTGGCCGCTTGTTTATAAGGGTTAGGATTTTTTACCATTGAGTCTTTGCCGTTTATACGTTCCACTATAAAATTTTTCTTCCAGAGTTTAGTGATAGAATCCGGACCGCTTTTTCCTTGTATCAAATCGTCAAACTGTGCGTAAGTTACATGGCTGATAGAAGCGAACTTTTTGTTGCCGAATGTAAGTCCAAAACTGGTTGTGTTTTCTCGATTCGCAGAGGCAAAACGAACCAACGCATCTGCACCGGTAATTTCAAGTTTTCTGTTTTTGCCAAAGATCGGATCTTTCGTTTTCATTAAAATTACCCCACCCAGTGCATCACTGCCGTGAATAGTAGAAGATGGCCCGCTCAGCACTTCGATACGGTCGAGAATATTATTATCAACACTGATGATATTTTGTAAATGTCCTGCCCGGAAAATAGCATTGTTGTTGCGCACACCATCAATATTTAATTGAATCCTGCTGGCTTCAAAGCCCCGAAGCACGGGACTTCCTCCACCTTGCTGACTTTTTTGCACAAAAACCTGACCAGTGTTCAGTAATACATCAGCCGTGCTTTGCGCATTCATTTCTGAGATGCTTTTTGAAGTGATAACATCCACTTTCTGAACAATATTTTTCTTCTTTTCGGGGAAGATATTTCCGGAAATAATGACTTCATTTAAGACAGTATTGAAACTATTGTTGGTTTGGGCATTTGCAATTACCGAGACTGCCAGGCAAGCGAAAAGTAAGGTTGAGTTTTTTTTCATAGAGAAGTTTGAGATGAAAATAAGGAAATTGATTAATTGATAATTAAATTGTCTATTAAACGCACATTTCCTATTCTAGTTGCAATTAGTGCAACCATTTTAATGTTAGTGTTATAATCTTCAATCGGCTCCAACGTATCAGCATTTGCCAGACTGATATATTCCGGTTCAAATCCTTTAGCAATCATCAAATCGTTACATTCTTTTTCTACAGTAGCGTAAGGAGTGCCTGTTTCCATTTTGCTCTGAATCGAAATCAGGCATTGGTAAATTAATCCTGCTCTTGCCCTTTGTCCTTCGTTCAGGCGTCGGTTGCGCGAACTCATAGCCAATCCGTCCGGTTCGCGTTGGGTAGGGCAGGCTACAAATTTTATTTGGCTGGATAAACCCATTTGTTTACATAAATCTTTTACTACGAGGCATTGCTGAAAATCTTTGCTACCCATATACAAAGCATCCGGTTTTACGATATTCAGTAAAATAGCTACTACCTTTCCAACACCATTAAAATGGCCTGGCCTTTGCGCCCCTTCAAATACATTTTCCAGTTTCCCGAAATGATATTCTTTTGCGTTTTCTGTGCCTTCAGGATAGATTTCTTTGACAGAAGGCAGAAATAAAATATCGCAAGCGGCTGATTCTAAAAGGGTAATATCTTCTCCGATGGTGCTTGGATATTGGTCAAAATCCTGCTTTTCGTTGAATTGGGCCGGATTCACAAAGATGCTGCAAATCGTCAGCATTCCTTCTTCTTTCGCCTTGCTAATCAGAGAGATATGTCCTTTGTGAAGTGCGCCCATGGTAGGTATAAAGCCAATGGAACTGCCGGAATTCTTCTGAATGTCAACGTAATTTTGCAAATCAGAAGTGGTTTTGAAAACAATCATAAATCAGTATTTGAGAAGGACGCTGCAAATAAAACGATTTTCGAATTAATATTTTAGTAATTTTGCAGCCTTAAATACTTTGATTTTTTCTAAAATCATCCAATTTCACTTAAATACATAGTATGTCTGTAGATACAAAAAAGCGTGTCCTTATTATTTGCAACGAACTTTCCCCTTATTTAGAGTTTTCTGAGTTTGCCCAAATCCTCAACAAATTAGCAATTAAGACTTTTGAAGCCGGTGTTGAAATTCGTATTATAATGCCGCGTTTTGGGGTAATCAACGAACGTCGCCACAAATTACACGAGGTGGTAAGGCTTTCCGGAATTAATATTATTGTGGACAAAGACGACTATCCATTGATTATAAAAGTGGCCTCATTGCCAAATGCACGTTTGCAGGTTTACTTTATGGATAATGACGACTATTTCAAACGCAAGTTTGTTTTCCGGGATGAGAATGAGAAATTCTACGACGATAATGCTGACCGTACTGTTTTCTTTTGCAAAAGCGCATTGGAAACCGTTAAAAAATTCGGCTGGCCTCCAAATGTTATTCATTGCCACGGCTGGATGACCTCACTTGTACCTTTATTTTTGAAGACTACCTATAAAAAAGAACCTGTTTTTAGCTTTACAAAATCAATTTATACCGTTCAGGCCGACCAGTTTAAAGAAAAACTGAGTGATCAGTTTGTGCGTAAAGCAATGATTAGCACTGACATCAAAGAAAAGGATCTTGAAATATTTAAAGACCGCACCAATACTGCCCTTACTTTAGGCGGTGCCAAATACGCCGATATCGTCATAATGGGCGATAAAAAAATCAGTTCAAAAATTACAGATGAAATAAAGCCAAGCCGTACCAAGAAAGTTATTCCTTTTGAGCCGGAATGGGTTGAAGACATTACGTCTCTTTTAGACTTGTATAAAAGCTTAACAGACTCTTAGTTTTGTTTTTTATTTCTTCGCTCTAAATTTTTTCACTTGTTTTACCGACTTCCTTTGAACAAAGCCTTTTTTGCCTTTTTAGCTGTCATCGTTTTGTTGTCTTCCTGTAAAGAGAATACTGTTATCCGCACTGACGTAGTACCGGCGGTAGATAATATTACTGTTTTTGGAACGGATACGCTTACACTATGGACAAAAAGCGTGAAGGACGACACTGTGAAAACAAGTGTTTTTACTTCAGGGATTCCGGTATTTTTGGGTGCAGGAAACATTAACAATGATGCTTATTTTGGTAAAACAGCGGCTTCATTTTATTTCCAGGTTCGTCCGCCACAGGATAACTACTCGTTTGATCAAAATAAGTACCAGATTGATTCAGCCATCCTGATTTTACCATACAGCGGGTTTTCTTATGGTGATACAACTTTCAGCGCCGGTACACAGACTTTCAAAGCCTATCGGATGACTGAGTCAATATTTTTTGACAGTGTTTATTATGCTCATTCACCTGCGAAAAGTGTAGAATCCTCACCTATTGCAACGAAAACGGTTTTTCTTCCTGATTTGTTTAAAAGTGTCCGCGATTCCACAAGAGTTGCAGGTATAAACCGGCCGGCACATCTTCGCATGCGCCTGGAAGACAACTTGATGAATCAAATAATGATTGAAAAAACAGGTGGTTCAGATTTTACAAATACCGCCGCTTTCCTGAATTATTTTAAAGGTATTTTTATCACTACAGAGACGGGCGGCAATACGATTGTTTATTTCAGACTTACCGGTGACGATGTCTTCAGTAAAGCCGGAATTTTAATGTATTATCATACCAAAAATTCCGGAGGTATAATTACGGATACACTTTCTGCTTCCTTCCCTTTTGACCCTACTGCAAGCCAAACAAAAACTGCATCTTTCAACAGGGTTACACGCGATTACAGTGGTTCTCCGGTTCAATCTTTGTTTACCTCGACTGCAGTTTCAGAAAATACAATTACGGTTCAAAATCTTCCGGGAGCAGCCATCGATTTGAGAATCCCTTATATTAAAAATCTGCCGCGTTGTATTGTCAACAAAGCTGAGTTGGTGATTACCCAAATTCCTTCTCCAATGGACGCTATTTTTGCCCTCCCAATCCGGGTTTATCCTGAAGTAATTGAAGAAGATGGATCACGCAGGCGTATTGCCGACCGGAATCCGACCACTTCTACAGCTCCATTATATTTTATGGATGGAAACCTCAGGACCGGCACAATCAATGGAACAACCGTTAACCAGTATGTTCTCAATTTTCCAAGAGAATTACAAAATGCCATTGTAGAGCAGAAAAAAGAACTTAGATTGCGCATTAATGGCACTCAAAGCTTTATTGGTGCATACAGGCTTACAGCAGCCGGTAGCACCTACAGCCAACCGGCTTACAGGATTAAGCTGAATGTTGTTTACACCAAACTTTAAAAAAACACTTCAAATAATATGTGTGGCATAGTAGCATATATTGGCAATAAAGAAGCCTATCCGATTTTAATTAAAGGCCTGAAAAGACTGGAGTACAGAGGTTATGACAGTGCCGGGGTTGCTTTATTAAATGGTTCTCTGGACGTATATAAGAAACAAGGAAAAGTATCTATGCTGGAAGATTTTGCCACAGGTAAAAAACTTTCTGCAACAGTTGGTATTGGTCATACCCGTTGGGCAACGCATGGCGTGCCAAATGATATTAATGCTCATCCTCATCTTTCCAATTCAGGTAATATAGCGTTGATTCATAACGGAATTATAGAGAATTATGGCCCGATCAAAGAAGAACTCCAGAAAAGAGGTTATGAATTTCATTCGGAAACAGATACGGAAGTATTGGTCAATCTGATTGAAGAGGTTCAAAAGCAGGAGAATGTTTCTTTGGACCATGCTGTTCGTATAGCTTTGAATGAGGTAATCGGTGCCTATGCTATTGTGGTGATTGACAAAAATAATCCGGATATGCTGATAGCCGCCCGCAAAGGCAGTCCGCTGGTTTTGGGCATCGGTGCTGATGAATTTTTTGTAGCCTCAGATGCATCCCCGATTATTGAGTATACCAAAAATGTGATTTACCTGGATGATGAAGAATACGTTGTAGTAAACAGAGATGGCACCTACATGATTAAAAATCTGGGTAACATCGAAAAGTCTCACGCTATTCAGACCCTTGAGATGAATCTTGAGGCTATTGAGAAAGGTGATTTTGAGCATTACATGCTGAAAGAAATTTACGAGCAACCAAAAGCAATCGAAGATTCTTTCCGTGGCAGAATGAATGCTGCAGGCGGATGGATAAAAATGGGCGGTATTACTGAGTACGAACAGCGTATCACTAATGCAGATCGTTTCCTGATTACTGCTTGCGGAACATCCTGGCACAGTGGTCTTTTAGGCGAATATATCATTGAAGACCTGACACGTGTTCCGGTAGAAGTTGAGTACGCTTCGGAATTCCGTTATCGCAATCCGATTGTAAAAGAATCAGACTTTATCATTGCGATTTCTCAATCCGGAGAAACGGCTGATACTTTGGCTGCTATTGAATTGGCAAAGGAAAGACTGGCACTGGTTTATGGTATTTGTAATGTTATCGGTTCTTCTATTGCACGTGCTACACACGCAGGTTCTTATACACACGCAGGACCTGAAATAGGCGTTGCTTCTACGAAAGCCTTCTCTACACAGGTTTCTGTTTTGATTTTAATTGCCTTGCAAATTGCCCAGTCAAAAGGAACAATTCCACAGTCTAAATTGCGTCAATTGCTTTACGAGCTGGAAAGTGTACCTGAAAAAATAAAAGAAGTGCTGGCACTTGATGGCGAAATAAAAAAAATCGCTGAAGTTTATAAAGATGCCAACAATTTCCTTTATCTGGGTCGTGGTTATAATTACCCCGTCGCTATGGAAGGTGCTTTGAAGCTGAAAGAAATTTCTTACATCCACGCTGAAGGCTATCCTGCTGCAGAAATGAAGCACGGACCTATTGCACTGATTGACGAAGAAATGCCTGTTGTGTTCCTGGCAACCAATATGAGTGCTTACGAAAAAATCGTTTCAAATATTCAGGAAGTAAAAGCCCGTAAGGGGAAGGTTATTGCCATTGTGAATAAAGGTGATACCCAAATTAAAGCGATGGCTGACCATGTAATTGAAGTGCCGGAAGTCGATGAAATAATTTCCCCATTAATTACAATCGTACCATTGCAATTATTGGCTTATCATATTGCTATCATGAGAGGATGTAATGTAGACCAGCCGCGCAATCTGGCGAAATCAGTTACAGTAGAATAAGCATTTCAAACTAATAATAGTTAAAGGGAATAGATTTTTATCCACAAAAATTTATTCCCTTTTTTATTTATTGACTTTTCAATACCTGCTAATACTTAAATTTGCGCATCTCAAAATCATATTCTTAAAAAAAACAAAAATTCATGCCTTATTTGTTCACGTCTGAGTCTGTTTCCGAAGGACATCCTGATAAAGTTGCCGATCAGATTTCTGATGCCTTAGTTGACAATTTTCTTGCCTGGGATAACCAATCCAAGATTGCTTGCGAAACCCTTGTAACAACCGGACAAGTCGTTTTGGCTGGTGAAGTAAAATCCAAAACTTATATTGATGTGCAACAAATTGCGCGTGATGTAATCGCTAAAATTGGTTATACCAAAAGTGAGTACATGTTTGAGGCGAACTCATGCGGTGTTTTTTCTGCGATTCATGAACAATCAGCTGATATCAACCAGGGTGTCGATAAAAAGAAAAAAGAAGATCAGGGTGCCGGAGATCAGGGAATGATGTTTGGTTATGCTACCAACGAGACAAGCAATTATATGCCATTGGCATTGGATATGTCACACTTTTTGCTTCGCGAATTAAGTGCAATTCGTAAAGAAGGTAAATTGATGAAATATCTTCGCCCTGATGCTAAAAGCCAGGTGACGATTGAATATAGCGACGATAACGTTCCGGTAAGAATCGATACGATTGTTATTTCTACTCAACATGATGATTTCGCAACTGAGAAAGCAATGCAGGAGCAAATCAAAAAAGATGTGGTCAGCATCTTGATTCCCAGGGTGATTAAATCTTACCCTGCCTATAAAAAATTATTCAACGATAAAATTAAATATCATATCAACCCAACCGGCAAATTTGTTATCGGTGGTCCACACGGAGATACAGGTTTGACAGGAAGAAAAATCATTGTTGATACCTACGGTGGTAAAGGCGCACACGGTGGTGGTGCATTTTCTGGTAAAGACCCAAGTAAAGTAGACCGTTCTGCTGCTTATGCTACCCGTCATATTGCTAAAAATCTGGTTGCAGCAGGGGTTTGTACTGAAGTGTTAGTGCAGGTTTCTTACGCCATCGGTGTGGCAAAGCCAATGGGTATTTATATTAATACTTATGGTACAGCCAAGGTGAAGTTAAATGATGGCCAGATTGCTAAGGTTGTGGAATCTGTTTTCGATATGAGACCGTATTTTATTGAACAACGTTTGAAACTACGTCAACCAATGTACAGTGAATGTGCCGCTTATGGCCATATGGGACGAGAACCGGAAATTGTTTCTAAAACTTTCAAGTCTGCTGATGGCAAATTGAAAACAATCAAAGTAGAATTGTTTACCTGGGAGAAACTGGATTACGTTGCGAAAGTGAAAAAAGCATTTAAACTATAATAGTTTTACTCAATATTGGGACTGAAAATATCGAATTCGTCTTCTTAAACAAAAGTCAAAGTTTTCATATTTTTATTTACCTTTGAGATTGAAGATTTTAAACAGAGCTTATAAAAATTTCAACAATGATAAAGAAAACATTACTCACCCTATCGCTTGCCGGCTTTTATGGTCTCACCGCCATGGCTCAGTCAACAAGCCCTTGCGGTACAGATGATGTGTATCGCCGACTTTCCGGGTTGTATCCGGAAATCGCTGAGCGCAATGAAGCACTAAGCAAGGAAATCGCTGCAAAATTGTCTACTTCAGATTGGTCAAAATTTTCCAAGACCACTGATGATGATGGAACTACAGTTTACCATGTGCCGCTCGTTTTTCACGTAATCCATGATTATGGTACAGAGTATGTTACTGATGCTTCAATAGTAAAATCGGTAGCAGATATCAACCTCATGTTCAATAAGATGAATGCGGATACATCAAAAGTAATTCCTCCATTCAAAGGTTTTATCAACAATTCTTCAACAAGGTATATTGGGAATGCAAGAATTCAGTGGCATTTAGCCACAATTGATCCTGATGGTAACCCAACAAACGGAATTACACGCCGCAGAAGTTATCTGACAAAATCAGGTGGCGATTTGTCTAAGTTTGATCAATGGCCGTCCAGCAGCTATATGAATATCTGGTTGATCAATACCTTCTCTTCCCGTACGGGATCCTCTGTTTTGGCGTATGCTTACAAACCTGCGACAGGAGATGTTATTCCATATTGGGATGGTGTTATTTCAAAAACTAATGGATTTGACCAATATAATACCTTAACGCATGAACTAGGTCATGAATTAAATCTGGATCATACCTGGGGCGGTAACAACGACCCCGGAATGGGTTGTGGTGGCGATGACGATGTTGACGATACTCCACCAACAGAAGGACACCCGCCTCCAGGATCAGACGGATGTGGAAGATTAGATTACATTTACGATACCGTTTGTATTTTTAAGAAAAATCAGGAAGTAGGTAAAGTTCGGGTTGATTCATTCAAACGTCCTGATGGAACAGTAATTTTGTTCTCCAGTAATTCTACCACAAAAGGTTTGATTTTTAAAAATCGCACAGCAAGTACCATTGATGCATTCACTTTTTATCCAAGTGATACAATAGGCTCTACCTATAAAATCGGACTTAGCCGGAATAATGTATTAACTGATAGTATAACGGTAGTTTCTACAGTAAAAGATGCAGCACAAACAGTTAATGTTAATTTTAAAATGGCGGCATCTGATACTTCTGTCAATTTTAAATTATTCTTCCTGAAAAATCCCGGCGCATTGCGTGACACAATCATTGCTACAGGATTTAAGAAGGGTGTTAACGGTTCAGTATTTTTAAAAAATTCTGAAGATTATCAATCGGATAATTTCTATAATTTTTTCTATGACATTAAATTTTCGCACGGTTATTTTAAATTATATGCAAATGATTCTTTAGTTAATTATCCGGATACTGTTAATGCCCAAAATGTGATGGATTATACGTATTGCTCTTTGATGTTTACGCACGGTCAAATCAATCGGATGCGTGCGGCATTAACCAGCAGTGTCGGAAACAGAGATAGCTTAATCAGTGAATCCAATCTTATAAAAACCGGTGCACGTAATCCTTTGCCATCACTAAAACCAAAAGCAGAATATTCTGTTGAACGCGGAACAAATGGTTCATTTCAGGCTGGAGAGTTATCTTACTTCCTTTGCGCTGATTTAGGAACAAGTGAAACACCTTTTAATTTTGTTTTCAGAAACAGAACATGGAGAGCTGCCACTACCGGATTAAACTGGAGTTTCTCGAATAGTGCTACAGTTGGATCTTCTACGAGTATTACAACAGTAAGTACTAAATTTGCAACTTCCGGATGGGCGACTGTCACACTTGCCGCTACCAATGCAAACGGAACTGATTCATTTATTGCGATGCCAAGTGTTTATGTAGCAGATCCGGCTACCAAAAATCCTATAGGTTATTATCAGGATTTTAATGATGCTACCGAGAATAGTAAATGGCCGATTTTTAACTACTATAACAATCGTTATAAATGGGAAATTACGAACCTTGGTGGAACTTACGATGCGACTTCTATCCGTTATCGTTCATTCGATGATCGTACTGCGCTTAAAGATCTGGTGAATGGTGATCCGGCTGGTGATTACGATGATTTCTTTACTCCGGCGTTTGATTTAAGTGGTCTGGGTACGCATGGTAATCTAAACTTTATGTACGCAGGTGCTTATGCTACTAATAATTTCGATTTGATGAAGGATGTTTTAGAAATATCATATTCTACAGATTGCGGTGGAAATTGGACTAATCTTAAAACAATGAAAAATGCAGAATTGCAAACTGTAGGTTCTGTCCCCACAACAACCAGAGAATATACACCAGCGTGGAACGACTGGAAAGCAGCCAGTATCGACTTGAAATCAGGAGCTACTAATATTCGTAATTCACGTGTTTTCTTCCGCTTCCGTTACAAACCATCTGCTCGTACTGTCAGTGGCCAGTATCAATTCGCATCAGGTAACAACTTCTATATGGATCGTATTAATATCAGCAACAACCCATTGTCTGTGAATGAAATGATACTTGGTGAGAAGAAAGCTACTGTTGCTCCAAATCCTACTAATTCTAATGCATATGTTTTATTCAGCAAAGCAAATGCTAATGTATCAATTCAAGTGTTGGATGTAACTGGTAAAACAGTTTATGCTACCACTACCAAAGTTGATCAGAATAATGCCCGTATCGAAATCCCTGCATCTTATATCAGTGCTAAAGGTTTCTATATGGTACATATCACGGGTGACGACAATCTTCGTCAAACTGAGAAATTAGTTGTGTATTAAGAATAAGAAATAGTTGAAATTTTAAAGAGGCTGGTCTTAATTGATCAGCCTCTTTTTTGTAAATACTCAAATGATATAAAATAATGCCTATAAAAAAAGGCCGCATCATATATTGATGCAGCCTTTTTTTATAAACGTAGTATTGCCTATTTTACTATGGTTCCTACCTGTTTGCCATTCACGACATCCAGCAAATTTCCTGGTTTGTTCATATCAAAAACTATTATCGGAAGGTTGTTTTCCTGGCACAAAGTGAATGCAGTCATGTCCATTACTTTCAACTCTTTACTGATAGCTTCAGCAAACGTAATTGAATCATACCTGGTTGCCGTCTTATCCTTTTCCGGATCTGCTGTATAAATACCATCAACTCTGGTACCTTTTAAAATAACATTTGCCTGTATTTCCACAGCACGAAGGGCACCGGCTGTATCAGTAGTGAAGTATGGGTTGCCGGTTCCTGCAGCAAAGATTACAACTCTGTCTTTTTCAAGATGCCTGATTGCTCTTCTTCGAATGTAAGGTTCAGCTATTTGTTCCATTTTAATGGCACTCATCAAACGGGTTTTTACACCGCATTTTTCGAGTGAAGCCTGAAGCGCCATCCCATTAATAACAGTTGCCAACATTCCCATATAATCTCCCTGAGCCCGTTCAATTCCTGTTTCGCTTTCATTCATGCCACGATAAATATTACCGCCACCAATAACTACCGAAACCTGAATTCCGATTTCGATGATGCTTTTAATATCCAGGGCATATTGTGTGAGCATCTTAGGGTCCAAACCAAAGTTTCTGTCGCCCATTAATGACTCACCTGATAATTTTAATAATATTCTATTGTATTTAGGAAGCATCGGAAATTTTATTTACTGGAATTAGATGTTTGTCTATGCGAAAGGTAATTTTACAACAAGCGCTTTTAATGCTTTGTCGCGGACTTTAATGAAAATTTCAGAGCCTTCATTGCTGTGGTCTTTGGCTACATAGGCCATTCCAATCGCTTTACCCAGGCTGGGTGCCTGTGTACCGGAGGTTACAACACCAATATCATTTCCTGCAGCATCGGCAACAATATAATCGTGGCGTGGAATTCCCTTGTCTACCATTTCAAATCCAACTAATTTTCTGGAAACGCCATTCGCTTTTTGCTCTTCAAGCAACGCACGGCCATTAAAGTCTTTAGTGAATTTGGTAATCCAGCCCAAGCCTGCTTCCAATGGTGAAGTTGTATCATTAATATCATTACCATAAAGGCAAAAGCCTTTTTCGAGACGTAGCGTGTCGCGGGCAGCCAATCCAATTGGTTTCATACCGCTTGGGCCACCAACACGGAAAATCTCGTTCCATATTTTTTCGGAAGCACCATCTTTTTCTTCAAAATAAATTTCAACACCACCGGCCCCGGTGTAGCCGGTTGCACTTACGAGTACATTTTCCACTCCAGCGAATGTGCCTTTTGCAAAGGTGTAATACTTAAGGTTGGTAATGTCCATCTCCGTAAGTTCCTGCATGTATTTTACAGCATTTGGCCCCTGTACGGCAAGAAGGCTGGTACGGTCAGAAATATTTTCCATATCAACACCTTCTGTGTTAAATGAACTGATCCAGGCCCAATCTTTATCGATATTGGAAGCATTTACTACAAGCATATAAACCTGATTTTCTTCAATGCAATACACCAAAAGGTCATCTACAATACCGCCATTATTATTTGGCAAACAGGAATACTGCGCTTTTCCGTTGGTTAGTTTACTCGCATCATTGCTTGTTACACGTTGAATAAGATCTAGCGCTTTATCGCCTTTCAGGATAAATTCCCCCATGTGGCTTACATCAAACACGCCTGCATTATTGCGAACAGTATGATGTTCTTCATTGATGCCAGAATAAGAAATTGGCATGTTGTAGCCGGCAAATTCGGCCATCTTAGCGCCCAGCAAAACATGCATCGGGGTAAATGGAGTATTTTTCATTGTTGTATTTTAATAAAAAGAGGGGTGATTTACGAGCGCAAATATAAACTTACAATTCGGTAATTACATATTTTGTCTATAGCATATTTGCATCATCAAATCAGGAAAGGAATTCGGGAATTATTTTCCTGCAGGTGTATATTCATACGCAATTTCATATGGAATGTTGCGTAGTTTGGGGTTTATTTGCCCGATAGATAAATCGCCGGTTTGTGGTGTGGGTTCACAAACATAATATTTCCGGTCTTTGTACAGAATTGGTTTGCCGGATGATTTTTCAAACTGAACGGCAATCGTGACGTGTTTAGGGTAGAGTAACACAATCATCGGAATGTTATAGATTTCTTTTACAAGGGAAAAGAATAATGCAGCTCTGTCGTCGCAATCGCTGCTGCTATACAAAAGCGTTTGTTCGGGTGATAATCTTTTTTCTTTCCCAAAAGATTCTTCGTCATTTTTGTAGGCAAATGCATTGCGCGAAAACCGCATCAGATAATCCACGCCTTTTTTTTGAGACATATTTTTCACCGCTTCTTTTAATTCCGGAATAAGCGAGTTGTAAGTCCGGTGGCTGAGAGGAATATTGAAATAGGATTCATAGTCCACAACCGGATAGTTGACAAAAATGTTTTTTACTTCAGGATTAACCATCACTTTGAAGGTGTATTCCTTGTTTTCATAATTGAATTGCAGGTCTTTTTCAGCATAGCTTTCCGTATTGAAGTCAGGCATTTTTGTTACACGGTAGGAAAAGGCATTTTTCGCATCAGGTATTTCAATATTTACAGAAAAAAAGGCCAGATTTTTAAAGTCAATTTTGCTTCCGTAATCGTGGTAATTAAGACATACATATTGCTTTCCGCTTTTTTTATAAAATGGAATGTCATAAATGTTGTCTTCGCTTAGGATGTAAAAAAGTAGTTTGTTATCCGAAATTGCCAACTGTGCGTCATAACCCGATTGACCCATTAAAAACCATTTGTACAAGGTATATAACTCAAAGTTTTTCTCTTTAGGGCAAATCTGCTGTGCAGTTTTTCGGATGAGCTGATAATAAAACCAATCGTCCAGATTATTTTTTTGTTTGTAATACAGAAGATGATTTACCAAAGGACGGAAATGGAGTGTAGTTGCTTTTTGATAAAAAGCCAGGATACTTTGTTCTGAAATATCATTTGAATTATAAGAAACCGTATCGAGATTATCTAGATTTAAGGAAAGGGAATCGCCATAAAAGTCAAAGCGGATTTGCCTTTGACTTGCATTTGCAGCAGGCAAAAAACCAATCAATAACAACAACAATAATATTTTAAACCCGGTTCCCACTTTTCGTCACCATTTTATTTACCTAAAGTTAGGAAATGGTAACAATTAATTAATATTAAATTTTGGAGAGTATGCCTATTGGGCTTTCTGAATGTTCGATTGTCCGACTTCAGCTTCTGAAGGCTGGTTTCTGCTTTTGTATTCCAGAACAATCATTAGTGAAATACATAAGTAAAAGATTGAACCGATTTTGTGGGTTTCGATGAGCTCGGAGAAAAAATTATTTACAAAGCATGCTGCAAAAATCATAGCAACTGCCATCGTGCAGGAGCGATAAAACCGGTCATTGTGACGATGATATATTTTTTGCGCTTTTGCGAAGAAAACTGCAATCAATATAGCGTACAAAATCATTGCCGGCCAACCTTGTTCTACCAGCATCAGCAGGAAATAATTATGCGTTGTGGATCTTTCAGGATTTCTGCTTACATAAGTTACAAACGAGGTAACAGTGTAGGGTTTATAATAAAAGTAAAATGAGTTTGGTCCATAACCTTTTAATGGTTCATCATTGCTCATTCTTATGGCACCTATCCAACGATAAATCCGTTCCATCGAACTCATATCAGTACCTTTGAAAGTTGCGATAATATGCTCTTTAAAAGTGGTGTGCATATATGTCCTGGAAAAATCAGGACGATAATCTATGAAATTGTTTTTGTTGGATGCGTAGGCAACAATAAAGATAATAAATGCATAAAAAACGGGCATAATAAAGTTGACCAGCTTATACTTTATGGCAAAAAGAACAGTGAAGGAAAACAGAACTGCCAGGACTGCTGCTCTTGCATAGGCCAGATTGATTGCCAGGAGATAAAACATGATTAAACCGCTGATCAACAAGCGAAGAAAAATACCTTTGCCTTTACACAAATAAAAAGCAATGCAAAGCATGGGTAAAACCATTGTTAAGAAAGTAGAATAATCTACATGATTATAAAAAAGGTATCGGATGGCGACCTGAATACGTTCAAATGAAAAGCCTAATTTCCAATGTTTATAAAAAATAACGACCATTAAAATGGTGGTTGGTATTAAGATCAGTAAAAAAGCTTTTCGCCAGTCTTTTTTTTCTTTAAAAATGAAAATAGGAATGATAAAAAAGGAGGCTAAAAACCAGGTTTTGGCAGCAAGGAACTTTAAGGATAAAATGGGTTCATGAGAATAAATTACTGTCACAATCATCCATACATACTGCAATACTATGATCAGGGTAAGGGAATTTCGCCAGAACCATTCCGGTAGGATTGTTGGCTTGCTGGCAATCAATGCAATCGTTAAAAGCAGAAACAACCACATCATTGGCTCGTCAGGTAAGGATGTTGATA
The DNA here is from genome assembly GCA_041661485.1 of Chitinophagaceae bacterium. Classification (GTDB taxonomy): domain Bacteria; phylum Bacteroidota; class Bacteroidia; order Chitinophagales; family Chitinophagaceae; genus Rurimicrobium. The sequence continues at coordinate 84,620 of JBAZUJ010000004.1, read as the reverse complement.
ATGTTTCGCCTAAAAACCATACCTGTATTGAACATGGTATAAAAAACAACATCAGCCAAAATGCTGATTTCCAATTGAAGAATAAAAGTGCAGCAAACAGGATACCGAAAGGCACCGCAAGAAAAATTAAATTTCCCAAACCGGCAAACAAAGATGCACACAATATCAGCAGGCTGATGCCCGCAATATGTATATAGCGCTGATTGTTGCTGAGCAAAGAGAACATTATCGTTCTGTATTAGCTAGTGCTTTGATATAAGAGGTAAAGGAGAATAATAAAACACTAAAAAAGAATGCAGCAAAGGCGCAAGCTAATGTTGTGAGTATAAAACCTAAACCGGAAGGTTTGTTTGGTGTAAATGGGGTAGAAACATAATGCAATATTTTTACTTCATCTACTCCATTTGTTGTCAGTTCGTTAGATGTTGCAGAAAGTTCTGCTCTGCTGATAACTAGTTGATCTTTTAAAGACTCCAGATTCTGAATTTTTTCCACACCTTCAGCCGGATTAACTTTCCCTGCACCCGAAATAGCTGTTACCATCAGGTTCTGACGGGTCGGGCTGATGATATCGTAAATTTGATATTGGTTACGAAGTGCAATCAAAGAATCCGTAAAAATATTAATTTGCTGGTCAAGTTCCTTGATTTTAGTATTAATCTTACCGGTCGCACTGTTTTTGACTTTAGCAAGATAAGACCTGAATTTATAATCTGTAACATTAACAATAGCATCCAATACCTGTGCAGAACGTTTAGGGTCTGTGTCCACAAAACTGCACATAATACTTGCATTCTCAGTACGTTTTGCTTCAAACATATTTCTGTAACGTTCGCTCATTGCCGCTCTGTCTTTAGGATTGCCATAATCCATTTCATAAGCACCGTACAGGCCACATTGAGTAATGACAGAATCTTCCACGTCTTTCGATTCAATCATCGTCATTGCTTTATCCACATCACCCTCTGTTCCAAAATAATCCACAAAACGCATGTCCCCATTTGAGCGTCGAAGTATATGGTTTCTGTCCCCATAAAGCGGGTTAAGCATATAGACTTCACCTTTGGCTTTATATTCTTTGTCTTTCACTTTATAAGCTACAGCTCCGATTAAGGCTGTTACAAACGTAATGCCGAGAATGAGTTTTGCATTGCGCTGAATGACTTTGATAATTTCCACCAAATCAAATGTGGGTGTATTCATTTGTTTCTTTTTTGAATTTTTGTGGTTCAATTTTGGGATACTCCCGCAAATTAAAGCTTAAATGTTAAATGATTGTTTCTCCGGCATTCATTTTTTCAGCATTTTCAGCAAAAGCTAGTGCCGAGGCCATTTCCTGAATTTCCCCATTCATAAATGCGTCAAGTGTATATACGGTCATATTGATGCGGTGGTCTGTCACACGTCCCTGCGGGTAATTATAGGTACGGATTTTTGCAGAACGGTCACCTGTGCTTACAAGGCTTTTTCTGCGCGATGAAATTTCATCTTCATGTTTACGTACTTGTTCTTCATACAATTTTGTACGCATCATATTGGTTGCTTTCTCGCGGTTGCCCAGCTGCGAGCGTTCTGTCTGACAGGTGATAACTGTACCTGTTGGAACGTGGGTAAGGATAACTTTGGTTTCTACCTTATTTACATTCTGTCCACCGGCACCACCACTTCGTGCAGTTTCCATTTTAAGGTCACTTTCTTTCAATTCGAAATCGATTTCTTCTGCTTCGGGCATTACCACAACAGTTGCGGCTGATGTATGTAAGCGGCCACTGGCCTCTGTAGCAGGGACACGCTGAACGCGGTGCACACCGCTTTCGAATTTCAAAGTTCCATATACATCTTCTCCCTGAACTTCAAGTTGAACTTCTTTATATCCACCGGCGGTTCCTTCTGTTTCACTTATCAGGCTCACTTTCCAACCGCGGCGCTCGCAATAGCGCAAATACATACGCATCAAATCACCGGCAAAAATACTTGCTTCATCACCACCGGTTCCGGCTCTTACTTCAAGCACAGCATTTTTTTCATCCTGTGGATCTTTGGGTATTAACAATTGGCGGATTTCTTCTTCCAGCACTTCCAATTGCTGGGATTGCTCTTCCATTTCTGATTTCGCCATTTCGCGAAGTTCAGCGTCGGTTTCGGTCTCCAGCACTTCTTTGCCAAAAGCAATACCATCCAGACAAGCCCTGTATTTGCGATAAGGCTCAACTATTTTTTCCAGTTTCCGGTATTCTTTACTGACCGTCATAAATCGTTTGTTATCGCCAACAACCTCAGGGTTGGTCAGCGCAACGCCAAGATCATCAAATCTTGCTTTTATGACTTCTAATTTTTCGACTATGGCACTCATAAATATATTTAAGAAATTTCCTTATTAAAAGGTGTGCAAAGGTAATTTTTTTAATGTAGGTTTTTAAAGGAAATTTTCATTCAGAACTTATGATTTTCTTAAAAAAACAGTCATATTTCTGATAAAGCAGAAATTTATCAAAACAATTATGAAATGCCTGTTCGGTCGAATTGCCTTAATTTAGCATCCAAACAGAAAAAAATATGAGTATAACAGATCGTTTATTTCAATCAAAACAGGAATTATCTGCTAAAAACCTGAAAGAAGGACAGGAGTTTCTTGAAGCCAATAAGGTAAAGGAAGGAATTGTTACCTTGTCAAGTGGTTTACAATATCAAGTTCTGACTGCTGCTGAAGGCCCTAAACCTTCTGCAACTGATAAAGTTACCTGCCATTATCATGGTACGATTATTAATGGAACAGTATTCGATAGCTCTGTTCAGCGTGGTCAACCGGCGACATTCCCGTTGAATATGGTTATCAAAGGATGGACAGAGGCTTTGCAATTAATGAGTATTGGCAGCAAATGGCGTTTGTTTTTGCCGGCAGACCTGGCTTATGGCGACCGTCATGTAAGTGCGGAAATCGGTCCGAACTCAACCTTGATATTTGATGTGGAATTATTAGGAATCAATTAATTTTCCACAGTGTGAAGAACCTTCTGTGATAAGCAGATGGTTCTTTATTTTTTCATTAAAATCTTACTTGTAATAATGGCTCAGTTGATACGAAAAGAAGATGCGCTTGAATACCACGAAAAAGGTCGTCCCGGCAAAATTGAAGTTATACCTTCCAAAGAAACCAAAACCCAAAGAGACCTTTCTTTAGCTTATTCTCCCGGCGTTGCTGAGCCATGTAAAGAGATTTTTAATAACCCTGAAGATGTATACCGGTATACATCAAAAGGCAATCTGGTGGCGGTTATCAGTAATGGTACCGCCGTTCTGGGATTAGGAAATATTGGTCCAGAAGCCAGTAAACCGGTGATGGAAGGAAAAGGTTTGCTGTTCAAAATATTTGCTGATATTGATGTGTTTGATATCGAGGTTAATGCAACGGATGTGGATCATTTTGTTTCCGTTGTAAAAGCTCTGGAACCAACATTTGGAGGAATAAATCTGGAGGATATTAAAGCTCCGGAATGTTTTGAAATTGAAGCCAGGCTTAAAAAGGAAATGAGTATCCCACTGATGCATGACGATCAGCATGGTACAGCAATTATCTCTGCTGCTGCCTTACTGAACGCACTGGAATTAGTGGGTAAGAAAATTGACGAAATTAAATTTGTGGTTAGTGGCGCAGGTGCGGCCGCTATTGCATGTTGCAATATTTATGTGGCGCTTGGTGCAAAAGTAGAAAACATTTTCATGTTCGATGTCAACGGAATGGTCGTTTCGTCCCGAACTGACATTAGCGAGCAAATGAAAAATTTTGCGCAGAATGTTCCTGCTGTTTCAATAACTGAAGCACTTAAAGGAGCAGATATTTTTTTAGGACTTTCGGTAGGAAATATTGTTACCGCTGATATGATAAAGGGAATGGGAAGCAAACCTATCATTTTTGCTTTGGCCAACCCTGAACCTGAAATACCGTATGATGTTGCCATTGCAGCGCGCCCGGATGCAATTATTGCGACAGGCAGAAGTGATTATCCTAACCAAGTGAATAATGTTTTGGGTTTCCCTTATATTTTTCGTGGTGCCCTGGATGTTAGGGCCACCAGTATAAATGAAGCAATGAAACTTGCGGCTGTTAAGGCTTTAGCTGCATTGGCAAAAGAACCCGTTCCCGACATGGTGAATGTGGTTTATAGCGCCAAGAATTTGCATTTTGACGAGAATTATATTATTCCGAAACCGATTGACCCCAGATTGCTCACAACAGTCTCACCTGCTGTGGCACGGGCTGCCATGGAAAGTGGCGTGGCCAGGAAACCTATTACCGACTGGGATAAATACGAATCTGAATTGTATAGTCGCCAGGGCGAAAACGAGAATATCCTGCGCTTTATAATGAACAAGGCAAGACAAAATCCGAAGAGGGTTGTCTTTGCAGAAGCTGAAAATCTCAAAATTCTGAAGGCAGCTCAACAAGCGAAAGATGATGGAATTGCCATTCCTATCTTATTGGGTGGAATTCATAAAATCAATTCCATGATTAAAGAGCATCAGCTGGCTCTGGATGATGTGATTATAATTGACCCAAAAAGTGAAGAACAGGAAAAGAACAGGGAACGTTTTGGAAAATTATATTTTGAAAAAAGACAACGTCGTGGCGTCAATTTTTATGAGGCGAAAAAACTCATGCGCGACCGGACCTATTTCGGTTGTATGATGGTAGAAACCGGTGATGCAGACATTTTGATTTCCGGACTTACAAGACAATATCCAAGCACACTACGACCTGCATTGGAAATTATTGGCGTCAAAAACCAGGTGCGTAAAGTGTCTGGAATGTATATGATGCTGACTAAGCGCGGACCACTCTTTTTTGCTGACACTACTGTAAATGCAAATCCTACGGAGGATGAATTGATTGATATCACTATGCAGGCAGCCAATTTTGTCAGCTCCCTGAATATAAAACCGGTTGTGGCAATGCTGTCATTTTCTAATTTCGGAAGCAGCATATTGCCGGAAACAATCACTGTCAGAAATGCGGTCGCAAGAATTAAAGAACTGAGACCAAGCTTAACTATTGATGGAGAAATTCAGGCAGGTGTTGCATTTAATAAAGAGTTGCTGCGCGAGAATTATCCATTCTCCAGCCTTGTTGATGAATCACCTAATATTTTGATATTCCCCAACCTGGCTTCAGGAAATATTGCGTACCATTTATTACAGGAAGTCGGCGGGGCAGAAGCCGTAGGACCAATTTTGATTGGAATGAAAAAACCGGTTCAGGTTTTGCAATTAGGAAGCACAGTAAGGCAGATTGTCAATATTGTGGCCATTGCTGTAGTTGATGCACAGCGATAAAATTCTTAGTCTCGTTTGACCATGATTCAATTTACGGCAACCATACATAAATTTGGGGAGCAAGGCGAAAAAACCGGATGGACCTACATTGAAATTCCGGCCGATATAGCGGATGAATTAAATCCGGGTGTAAAGAAGTCTTATCGTGTGAAAGGTCTGTTGGACAAGCATCCAATAAATGGTGTTGCTATCATCCCAATGGGGGGAGGAACATTTATTTTAGCCGTTAATGCAGCTATGCGCAAGGCGGTTGCTAAAAAGGAAGGTGCCATTTTGAATGTCAGGCTGGAGCTGGATTCAAAGGAATATCAGCTCAACGAACGCTTGGTAGAAGGAATAGAAACTTCCGCCCGTGCTAAAGAAGCGTTTTTTAAAATGCCACGTTCTCATCAGAATTATTACAGTAAATGGATTGATAGTGCAAAGCAACAATCCACACAGGAAAAGCGTATTGTAATGGTGGTAATGGCACTGGAGCGAGGCTTGAGTTATGGCGAAATGCTTCGTGAGCAAAGTGCATCCCGGAAATAGAAATCAGATTGTCGGGACAGTAAAGTGGCCTTTTTGACTGGCCCAATAAGTTTCCATTACTTTCCCAATGACTACTTCAGCATTATCCGGATAATTTACAGCCACCTTGTTTTCATTGTCCAGCCAACCTGCAATTTGATTCCTGTTCTTTTTATGCAAGGTATCAATAACAGGAACATTCAATGTGCTCAGGCATGCAGCATTGCATTGTTGTTCGTATTGGCCTGACATCGGGATTACAAGTAGTTTTTTTCCTAAAAACAATGCTTCGGCAGGCGTCTCGAAACCCGCACCGCACAATACACCTGTGCTGTTGGCCATACTTTTTATAAAGGCATCATTTTCTATCGGGCGAACAGAAATGTTCTTAAATTCAAAAGCTTCGTGGCAATGTTTGGAGAATACCTGCCATTTTATACTTTCAAAAACTGACAACTCTTTTACGATGGTGTTGTCATCATAGGATGGGAGATACACCGTGTAGTGTCCTTCATCTGAAACCGGTAAACTTCTTACCTGGCTTCTGATAACCGGCGTGAAAATATTGTGTCCAAACGATTTAAAATGAAACCCAAATCCTTGTCCTTGTGTTGCATAATTTTTCAAAACCCATCTTCCAAACCAATCATCTTCAAATGGTTTTGGCGCAGAAGGATGAAGTACCGCCAATTGATGGCTTAACGATATAATTGGTATTTGTTGAAGTTTTGCAGCCCAGGCACTAATGGGCTCAAAATCGTTGATAATTAAATCATACTCAGATACCGGCAGTGTAAAAATATCCCTGATAAGCCGGAATGGATTCAATCGTTTGAAAGTGTTCCATTTATTGATGCCTCCATGTTTTCCAAAAATAAAACTTAAACCCGGTAGCTTGTATCTGACAGGAAAGGGAAGTGTGATATCTCCTTGTATTCCGCTGACAAGAATATCAACTTCTCCATATTGACAAACGATAGGGTATAGTTCTATTGCCCTTGCCAGATGGCCGTTTCCGGTTCCCTGGATAGCATACAGTATTTTCATATTCTCTGCTTTAATGAGTTGGCGTTTTTAAATTCATTTCCTGCATCAGGATATTCATCAGGTCTTTCGCGGATTCTTTATTTTCCTGTGGATATTTAAGGCTGATGCTTTGAGCAACTTTGTCCTCTGAATATTTGTAGAGTTGCCATTTATCATTTTCATATTCCAAGGCTGTCAGATTCTCAATCCAATCGCCGGAATTCATATAAATAACCGGTCCAAACTTTGTAGCCATTGTTCTGATCTCCGGCTGATGGATATGACCGCAAATAACGTATTGGTAATTGTTTTCAGCGGCGATTGTGGTTACAGTTGTTTCAAAATTATTCACAAATTTTACTGCTCCTTTCACCGAGTTTTTTATCTTTTTAGACAATGAAATGTTACCACCATTAAATTTTTTCGAGATAAAATTCACCACCCTGTTTATCAGAATTAAGGTGTCATAACCTACAGCACCAAGTTTCGCCAGCCAGCGGCTGTGTTGCATCACAACGTCAAACACATCACCATGGAAAATCCAAAGCCGGCTGTTGTTAACAGTTAGGGATAGTTTGTTGGTGATTTTTAATGAACCCAGTTGAAAGTCTTTGAACTTGCGAAGCATTTCATCATGGTTGCCTGGAATATAATAGACCGGAATTCCTTCTGCAATAAGTCCTGTAATGTGTTTCAGGATTTGCATATGTGTACCGGGCCAGTAGCGTTTGCTGAATTGCCAGATGTCAATAATGTCACCGTTAAGAATCAGCATTTTTGGCTTGATGCTTTTCAGGTATTGGAGTAATTCCTTTGCATGGCATCCATATGTTCCAAGATGCACATCGGAGATAATCACAATTTCAGGCTCACGTGGTTCCATTGTTTTTTTTGCGTGTATTGGTACAGGCAAAATAAACCAACAGATATGACCTTATTGTTATGGAACGATTATGTAAAAATGAAGGATTTCAGAATGTATAGCCCGTAAGCATATTATTTCTGACGCATTCGTTCTGCATATTGCATTTTAATCAGCCCGTCTGCCAGGCCTATCCTTGGAACATAGATTTCAACGGCTCCGCTCCATCTCATTATTGCAACAAATATTTCAAGGGCAGGTACAATTACATCGGCACGGTCAGCGCGGAAATTATAAAGATGCATCCGCTCTTCAACAGTGGATGCGCTCAGCTCTCTGCAATAGTCTTTGAGTAATTCAAGCGTCAGCGGTTTTCCTTCTTTCTTTTTGGACAAAGAAAAAATCTTGTTGATATTCCCGCCACTACCAATGGCTACAAGTGGCTGCAGGCCGGCAGTATGGGTTTTGATGTACCACTTCATATGGTTCCATTGTTCGTCTGTAACAGATTTATTGAGCAGACGAATCGTGCCTATATTAAAGGATTCTTTGAATGCAATTTTATTGTCTGCAAAAAGGGTTACTTCCGTACTTCCTCCACCGACATCGATATATAAATAAGATTTTCCGGTACTCAGGTTTTCGGCAATGTGTGTTTCGTAGATAATGTTGGCTTCTTCCTGACCGGCAATAATTTCAATGTTGATTCCTGTTTCTTTCAACACTTCAGCTATTATTTGTTTGCCATTTTTAGCATCTCTCATGGCAGAAGTGGCACAGGCTCTGTAACTCTCAACTTTGTATATGTCCATCAGCAATTTGTAGGCCTTCATCGTGTCTAACAATTGCTTTTGTTTTTCAGCAGAAATAATTCCTTTTTCAAAGACTTCAAAACCCAATCGCAGCGGAATGCGTAACAGTGTCAATTTCGTATAATCGACCGTGCCATTCTTATAGAGGGCAGCTTCCGAAATAAGCAACCGTGCTGCATTTGAACCAATATCTATCGCTCCTAAAATCAATTTTGCGCTTGTTTGAACAGGTAATTGTAAATTTCTACCTGAGAACGAATTTCAGCTTCGTTCTCCTGATGTGCAACATACAAATTATCCTGCTCATTATTCAGAATTCTTGTTTTTACATTACCTGAAAGCTGGATGTTCAGAATGTCAATCAGTTCTTTCTGTAAATGAATATCCAGAATCGGGCAAGCTGCTTCCACACGGTGGTCAAGGTTTCGGATCATCCAGTCGGCTGAAGAAATAAATACTTTAGGCGTTCCGGCATTATTAAAGATAAATACTCTCGCATGTTCAAGGTATTCGTCAATAATACTCACAGCTTTTATATCCTTTTTGTAGGCTTTACTTTGGGTGATAATTGAGCAGATACTTCTGATGATCAGTTTGACTTCCACTCCTGCAAGTGCCGCCTGCTGAAGCTTTTCAACTAAAACCTTATCAACAAGGCTGTTTAATTTAACCGTAATAGAAGCAGTTTTTTTCTTTTTTGCAAATTCTATTTCTTTGTCAATTAAGTCGCTGAAAAATTTGCGCATAGAAATCGGTGCAACTGGAAGTGTTTTGCATAATTTCAGTTCGGTCAAATCCACTTTTGGTTTCTCCAGGCACGTGAAAATTCTGTTTACATCGGCCAGGATATTTCTGTTTGAAGTAAGCAGGCAATGGTCGCCATAATAAGCGGCTGTATTTTCATTCAGGTTGCCAGTGGAAACAAAACCGTATTGTTTGGTGCGGTTATTTTCTCTTCTCTTAATGATACAAAGTTTGGCATGAACTTTCATGTTGGGTACACCCAAAATAACTTTTACACCTTCTTCTTCCAATACGGTTTTCCAGGCCATATTGGCTTCTTCATCGAACCGGGCCCGCAACTCCAGCATTACCGTCACCGATTTGCCATTCCGCACAGCATTGACCAAAGTGTTCACCACTTTCGAATCTTTGGCCAGGCGGTAGCAGGTTATTTTTATGCTTTGCACAAAAGGGTCGATAGCGGCTTCACGTAAGAAATCAATGATAGAATCAAACGAATGATAAGGACAATGAAGCATTACATCTTCTTTGTCCAGCACATGCATGATGCGGATTGGTTGTAATAATTTGGGATGGACAAAAGATTTTGGCCGGCTCTTCAGATTTTTAAAAACTGAAGAAGGAAAATCCATGAAGTCTTTAAAATTATGAATGCGGCCGCCGGGAATAAGGTTGTCTTTTTTACTTAATTCCAGTCTTTTTGAAAGAAAATCCAATAGTCCAAGATCCAGATTCCGGTCGAAGACAAACCTGGTTGTTTTCCCCCTTTTCCTGTTTTTAATTTGTTTTTCGAGCTTTTCGATGATGGTTGTGTTCACATCATTATCGGCTTCCAGCTCTGCATCTCTTGTCACTTTGATGATATATCCGCTAAAATCGTCGAAGCCAAACGGAGCGAAAAGATTGGGGAGATTGAAACGAATAATGTCTTCCAGTAAAATAATATCTGTACTTCCTTTCTCAGAAGGTAAGATAATAAAGCGGGGAAGCACTTTTGTTGGGATTTCTATCAGTGCGTAGCTGTTCTGTTTTTTTATTTTTTTGTTTCGCAAGACACAAGCCAGATAGATGGATTTGTCGCGCAGTAATGGCATTTGAGGAATACTTTCAATCATCAGCGGGACAATCTGGGAACTTACCTTGTTGGTATAATATTCACGGATATAGGCTTCCTGTTCGTGCGATAATTGCTGTTCGTTTTTTATGAAAATTCGTTGCTCTGCCAGCTCATTTATAATTTGCTGATAAGTATTGTCAAAATCATTTTGCTGGAGAATAACGGTCTGTTGGATTTCACGAAGAATGCCTTCTGGATTTTGTTCCAGGTGCACTTTTGCCGCTTTGCCCAGTTTGGCCATTTTATTTAATGTGGCCACGCGCACCCTGAAAAACTCGTCCAGGTTATTGGAAAATATTCCGAGAAAGCGTAGCCTGTCAAAAACGGGTACAGAAGGGTCTTTGGCTTCCTGAAGCACACGCTCATTAAAGGAGAGCCAACTTAAATCCCGAACGATCGCTTCTTTTACTTTCTTCATGTTTTCTGGAAAAATTGCTCAATTAATTTGCGAAAATAAACCCATGTGTTGAATAGCTATATTAAATTTTTGTCATCAAATTTAAGTCAACTATAATTTAATTTTTATGGTAGATTCTTCATTTGACTTTAAAAAGGAAATAACCTTGTATTGTTTGTCCTTATCCAGTATTCTGATCTGTACTGAGTTTGGGGCTTTATTTCCTTCGTTCAGCGCTTTGATTTTAAATATATTTTCCCCTTTTTGAAGACTTATGTCTAATGTTCTCTTTTCATTCAGGATTTCAAGAGCAGGCAAGAGCACATTTTTATTTAAACTCACACTTATAGAGTCGTGATCATTAATACCACCATCCCAAAGTTCGATTTGGATCTTTTCAGCTGTCACTTTAATGGATTCGGACCGGAAGCTGGTGATGATGGCATTAGCATTTGTGTCTTTTGTTCCATCCGGGGTCAATAATTTTTTTGCGGTTTCGTTAATATTGAGTTTTATGGAGCCGTTACCACAAAATTTTCCATTCCCATCTTTACCAAGAAAAAAACCTTTCACAGAATTGGTTTTTACATTCATTTTCAGAGCTCCACCAATGAAGCAGAAATTTTTTTCAGTTGATTTGCTGCTGATAAATTTCTGTTCGCTGAAAGTTAAACCGGACTTTTCCTTTGAGAATTGTAAAGTAACAGAAGTTTTGGTTTCGTTTGGTCCACTTTCATCCAGGAGCGAATATCCAATCCAGCTACCATTAGTTTCTGTGGCTACTATTTTATAGGTGTAGGTGTCTGTTTTGCCAACGGTAATTGTGCCTTTCATCAAAACAGAATCACTTTGCGCAAGTGCATTATTTTGAACGCCATTCATTAAAAACAGAAAAAATAGCAGTGTTCTGAATTTGTACATCGCCTCAGGTAGTATGGGCTGCAAATTATTCCAATGTAGCGCAGGTTCCAACTCATAAGTCAAATATTATCCGGAATTAAGACAATACTAACAGGCTACCTTACAAACTTTTGATTTTGTTGATCAGGCCTGAAGTGGAATAGCCATTTACAAAAGGAATAATGGCAACCTTTCCTCCGCTTTCCTGTACTTCCTTTGCACCTACAATTGTGTCAATGGTGTAGTCGCCGCCTTTTACGAGTACATCAGGATTCAAAAACCGTATCAGATTCAGTGGTGTATCCTCTTCAAAAAAACACACTGCATCAACACATAATAATGCAGCTAATTGTAAAGCTCTGTCCTGTTCGTTATTAACAGGGCGCTCTTCACCTTTTAATTTTCTGACAGAAGTATCTGTATTGATAGCCACGATTAAAATATGCCCTTCGTCAGCCGCTTTGCTTAGCAAATCGATATGCCCGTGGTGAATGATATCAAAACATCCGTTGGTAAAAACGATTTTCCGGCCATTTACTTTCTGGCTGTTACAAAAACGAAGCAAAGCCGCTTTGTCCATTATTTTATTTTGAATCCACTGCAGCTTGTTCATCGCGTACTTTGTTGTAAACAGGAAGAATGAGAAAGGCTAAGATACCAAATATCGCAATGATCAATGTTTGAGCCAACCAGGAAATCCAGCCAAAAGCCAGACCAAAAGAGTCTTTTACTGCATAAAGCATATTTAAAACCAACTGTAATGCCTGCGGGTAAGCTCCCAATCCTCCAGGAGTAACAATCATTCCCAAACTACCAAACACCAATACGGAAAGTGCGGGGCCAAGGCCAAGATGTTCTGTCGCCGGTAAGGCCCAAAAACCGATGTAGATTAAAGTAAGGTAGGCGCCCCAGATTAAAAAAGTATAGAGAATAAACTGGAAACGTTTTTTCATTGCCAGGATGGAAGTAACCCCTTCGGCAAGCCCTTTAATGAACAATCCGATTTTTCCGGTTTTATTCTTTCGGTAAATAAACACCAATAACGCAATGAAGAGAATCATTCCTGTTAAAGCGATTCCGGCCATCAGGGGCAGATTTTTCCCTTCCATTTTTCCAAGTAAATACTGGAGATATTGGGTCACAACATCTACTTGTACAGCAAATGTGAGAATAGCAATAAGCATGAGGCAAATCAAATCAAATGCCCGCTCTGCAACGATTGTGCCTATTATTTTATCGGCTGGTTCATCTTCGTATTTTGCAATTACAGTACATTTTGCCACTTCACCCATTCTTGGTAGCAGCAGATTGGTGAGATAACCCATAAATACGGCACCCGTAATATTTACAAGAGTCGGGCGGATATTGAGTGGCTCCAGCATAAGCTTCCATCTTAGCGCACGAAAAAAGTGGGAAAGGAATCCAATAATGCCAATAGGGATAAAAACCCACCAACGCTCAGACACCTGACTTAAAGATTTTTTTAAATCTTCAATATCCTGTGCATTCAGTTTTGTGTATTGCCAATAAACAAGCGCAAAGCCCAATCCGAAGAAGATGGCATATTGTAACAATAAAAAAACTGTCTTTTTCTTCATCGGCGGAGTTTGACTATAAGAAATATCCTACAAAAGGTTATTTGGTTTTGGGAAAACAACAGATGGCTGATGTTTTTTGGCTAATTCGAAATCCATTATGGCATAAGACATAATGATTAAGGTGTCGCCCAGTGAAACACGACGTGCTGCGGGTCCGTTCAGGCAAATCATACCGCTTCCACGGGTACCTTTTATAACATAGGTTTCTATGCGTTCTCCATTTTCCATTACCACTACCTGTACTTTCTCGTGCTCTATAATATTTGCAGCTTCCATCAGATTTTCATCAATGGTAATGCTTCCTACATAGTGCAGATTTGCTTCCGTCACTTTGGCGTGGTGTATCTTTGATTTTAGTATTTCTATTTGCATAGCGGCGCAAAGGTAATCAGGCATTTTGATAATTTAATCATCCAAGGGTTTCGAGTATACTTAATTTGGCAATTTGTTATAGACCGTGGTTTCATTGGTGATAGATGGTGTTGTAGCCTTTGTGTGAGGGATAGCAGTGCCCGCCCGGATGAATCCGGTTCGGACGGGGATAGCACGGCCCCGCTTTTGGGCGGGGACACACCCTAAAAAATTAGTGCGTACTTTCGTACCCAATTATACATACAATTCAAAAATGATACAATCAGGTTCTTATTATACACTTCGTGTGGTGAAAATGGTGGATTTTGGCGCTTATCTGGATGGTGGCGAAGAGGGAGAAATTTTATTGCCTAAACGTTATGTTCCCGATGGTCTGGATGCAGGCGACGAACTGGAAGTTTTTATTTATCACGATGGTGAAGGAAGGCTGATAGCCACAACCGAACGTCCAAAAGGCACAGTTGGCGATATTGTGGTGCTGGAGGTAAAAGATATTATGCATCAGGGTGCATTCCTGGAGTGGGGACTGATTAAGGATTTGTTTCTGCCTTTATCCCAGCAGGCGAGTGTGTTGTATAAAGGGATGAAAGTTCCGGTACTCATCTATCTGGACGAGATGACAGGGCGGGTGGCTGCGACAGAAAAATTTCAGCATCATCTGAAAGGAAATCCGGTTGAATTAAAAGAAAATGATGTGGTCAATCTTTTGGTGACCCGCAAGACAGAATTGGGTTTTGAGGTGATCATCAATTCGATGCATGTAGGCCTGATTCATTTCAGTGATGTTTTTCATGAAATGAAAATTGGCGACAGATTAAAAGGATTTATCAAGAAGATTTTACCGGAAGATAAGATTGACGTAATGCCCGGTGAGCGCGGCTATAAGCGGATAGAGAGCGAGGCTGAGAAGATTTTGCGTTTGCTGAAAGAAAATAACGGTTACCTGCCTTATTATGATAAAAGTAATCCGGAAGAAATCTATTCCTTTTTCGGGATGAGTAAGAAGTCGTTCAAGATGGCGATTGGCGGTTTGTATAAGGAAAAGAAAATAAGTCTGGCTCAGGCGGGTATCCAATTAATTGCAGAATAAAGGCTTGTAAAAATAAAATTCTGTTTTAAATTTTGTTTTTTAGTTAATCCTATTATCTTTGCACTCCCTTACCGAAAAAGGATAGGGGAAAGGTGAGGTGGGTGAGTGGCCGATACCAGTAGTTTGCTAAACTGCCGAACGGGTCAAACTGTTCCGCGGGTTCGAATCCCGCCCTCACCGCTAAAAAATGTTTACCGGCGTAATCATTTTTTAGTGGAAATAAAAAAGTAAAGAATCGGGAAGTGGCGCAGGCCGGTAGCGCACCTGGTTTGGGACCAGGGGGTCGCAGGTTCGAATCCTGTCTTCCCGACTAAGCGTGACACATTTTGTGTCACGCTTTTTTTATCTTAATACACTAATAATTAAAAGCTTACTTTTTACTCGGAAAAAAGTAAGTTCCGATTGCTTTAAAACCTGATTTATTAAGTACTGAAACGGTTTTGACAACGTGGAAAGTATATTTTACCGATAATGATGTGAGTAAATTGTTGAGTTTACCTTTTTGATTAAAAAGTTCTAAAAGTCCCCAAGTATGATGACAGGATTTGAACTCAAATAATCGCTTAATATGGCCGCAATAGAGCCGTTTTACAACTACATTACACGCGAAATGTACTATCACCATTAATCTTATTCATTAATGCAGAAAATGTACCTTAGTAATATTTTTGCTGAAACAAATTTAAAGATAATGTCATTCTGTTGAGGATTTAAAGGTCACTGTCTGTCTAAACAGTTCCGTCATCTATTCATTGAAGGTTTTGGTTTAAGTTTTCAATTTGTGCAGGTCTTGTTGCTATATTTTTATAAAAGTCCATTTCGATTATTCGCCATTCTTAAGAATCTGAATTGTTTTACTCCATTCATTTAAATTAATAGAGAGTTGGTATACCCCAGCTTGAAGTGATTGATAAAAAACAAATTCATAATCCAGTATTCCATTTATTACCTGACACTTTGCGGACTGAACTTTTTTGCCGGCGACATTGTATAACTGTATCTGTGCGATATCACTTATTCCGGCAGAAAATTTTCCCTTGAGATTGACTTTGTTGGTTGTCGGATTTGGATAAACTTTTATGTCCGCATTTAGAGAAATTTTATCTTTATCTAATGAACTGGTTTTTGTAGGACCAAATTTTGCAAGGAAACCGGCGCCATATCCTTTGTAAGTGCTTTTATAACTGCCATGGGTAGCTATATTGCTGAAGCTTTCTGTAACACCAGCCAGATACAAAGACTTCCCATCATAAACAGTGGCACATGGCGTTTCTTTACCTTCCCCTCCGAAATAGGTAAAATAATAAGGCTTACCAACTCCGTTTACCGAGGCAAAAAATGCATCCTGGTATGTTTTATTATACACCGTATCCTGGTAAGCATCCGCTGTAGCAAGACCATTAGAGCGGGTATACCCAAAGACATGGATATTATTGTCATCCCCTGCATCGTCGCACACAATTTTACCACCCGGGTAATTTGTACCATCAATATCTGCACCGCCAATATAAGTAGCCCATATACGTTTACTACCGGTAGAATCGAATTTAGCAAGATAAACGTCACCATACCCTTTCATAGTTGTTTGCCAGGCGCCGGGACTGGCAATGTCCGATGTGCTGAAGGTTGTTGAATACAGGTATATTTGCCCCGTTGAATTACTGGTAACTTTACTAAGACCTTCCAATTCACTTCCACCATAATAAGTCCCCCATTTCCTTTTTCCTGAGGTGTCGTACCGCATAAGGAAGTTATCCCTTGATATTTCGGGAGTTCCTTTCAGTGTGGTTTGAAAAGCACCCGGAGTAGAAATATTTTCAACACTGGATGTGTTGCCGGTAATATAAACATTAGAACCGTTTACAGCAACCGATGTCCCTTCTTCGCTATATCGGCCGCCACTATAGGTTGCCCATTTCCTTTTACCGTTTTTATCAAATTTGGCCAGGATAACATCAAAATAAGAAGTATCACTTGCACCGGCGCCAAAGGTAACCTTATCAGCGCCTGGAGTTACAAGATTATCTTTACTCGTAGTATTCCCCACAACATATAAATTTTCAAGAGGGTCTATTGCTACACTGTATAAATAATCGGATCCCCCTCCACCGTAGTAGCGCCCCCATATTCTTTTGCCGGAAGTATCCAGCTTTACGATCATACCGTCAAGGACATGATAACTTGGTGTATAATAGAAGTCCTGCTCTGTGCCTCCACTACTTATACCGGTCAGAGAACCTGTGCTTCCAACAAGGTAAAGCCCGGAAGCTCCTATCGCCAGATCGGCAAATCCATCGCCTGCCCCTGAAATAGCCTCACCTGGACCTCCATAATACGTGGTCCAGATATGATGCCCCGTGGTATCAAATTTGCTAACAAAAGCGTCGGTCAGACCGGACAAACTACTTTGATGAACACCTGAACTGCTGGCAAGGCCTTTTCCACAATTAGTAACACCACACACATAAATATGCCCGGATTTGTCTGCAGTGGCGCTATAAACAACAAGCCCCAATTCATCTCCACGCAAATAAGTCGACCATTCAAGGCTGGGATCTATAGTATAATCGCCATTGGGCACGTTTGATAAGGCATAACTGAATACCTCGTCTTTTTTACAGTAAGCAGAACTCACTGCATGTCCCTTTTGTGTAAAACTTTGGGGTGCTTTTTCAGTAATAATTCCATCGGAGGTGCGAACCTGCAAATCGCCGTTTGATGCAATTGCCACTTCAGCATTTCCTTTGTATTGCCATTGAATGTTTTTTGCATCCGCATTTTTGTGGACAACAAATTCCTGTTCCGGTTTGCCATCATTGAGGTAAATTACCCAATCGATACCCGGATAAATGTTCCTGTAGCGAATCCGCGAAGCTGAAGGTGCGCCTTCAATGATTGAACCGTTAAGATAATAATTTTCAGTATATTCTGATCCGCCCTCTGCTAATGGCCCCGAGGTTATTGTGTTCATTTGGTTCAATTGCATAACCGTTGCTGAATTACCCGTTGAATTGATAAAGGAGTACTCCAGCTTTCCTTTTCCAATCAATAATTGCATACCATCTTTACGGTATACAAAATCAATGTCGCCCCTGGGATGATTCTCTTGATCCCTGATTTGCCCTTCGTTATGAATAAAATAGGAGGTCTGGGTAAAATTTTGTTGTGCAAAACAACAGGATGCCATTAAAATAATGGCATTTAAAATAATTATCTTTTTCATTAGGGTAGAGGTTTGATTACTAAATATAACTTGAAAAGCAATATCATTAATTTTGTTCAGTACTCACAAAAGGACTGCCTCCTATCTTTGAGGCAGTCTCTTTTTGCACGACTTGGTTGCAACGCTTTAAATTACAAAACAACCTCCACCTGGGTGCCTGTTATTATATAAGTCGGGAAAACAGTAAAACCGTTAGAAAAAATATACGGACTGCCAGACGGTGGAAAAGGGCAAAACCCGATAACCGGGCCAAATACAGTTGGTGGTATTGGAGGAATTATACTAAAAGCCAGGGTGCTGAAACTAATAACCGCAGGAGGTGGAGCAGGAACCCATGTTACACTTGCTAATGTAAAGATGACTGATCCGCCTAAAGGTATTGGCCCGGTGTTGCTAACTCCATTTGTTTGTGTGCACCATACAAGCGGATTGTTTGAGCCTTCAAACCTCACATAGAGGTCATTGATTCGTGATGAATTTGTAATCTTAACTGTTGTAAATTGTGCTTTTACAAGATGTACACAAAACATTAAAGTAATTAATGCGAATAGCTTTTTCATAAAATTTTGGATTTGAAATTGAGATTATTGTATTCCGACGCTCATATCAACACCCGGATTTACACCGATTAAAATATTTGCAGTTGTTCCACCACTAAAGGTTATTGGCATAGGACTGGTCATAGTTGTTGCACCGCATAAGTCCACGCGATATACTTCCGTTACCCCGGCGCCTGTATAAACAAATGTTACACCACTAATATAAGTTGTCGGTATTGGAGCCGAACCGCCCCACGATACATTAGCCGAAGGCTCGCTAAAAGCTCCGAAGCCACTGTAGTAGTTCGATGTCAGAGATTTCAGACATGGGGGATCAGCAAAGTTCTCACCCTCAAAAAAACATTGCAATGTCCCTGGAGGGAAAGCGGAATTGCTGATGTGCAATAGCTGCGTTTGTGCCTTGCTTGTAAAATACCCTGTTGATAACAGAGCAATCAGGAATAACTTCTTCATAAAATATAAACCGTTTGTTTAATACGGTAGATTAAAATTATACCTCGTGAAAGCGCTATTGAAATTGAATTACCCATCGGCAGATAATTCTTTCAATCGGTAGATTTTTATATTAGTCCGAAAATGCGGAAATTGAAATGCTGAGGTAAAAAAGCCATCCGGGCTTTGTATAAGTAAATTTCCAAACGGCGTATTATTCTTCCCAATAGCAGGAATAATGAAAAATATCTTTTTACTTTTGATTGTCAATCTAAACCATGCTAAATACAAAATCCGGTTCTATTAAGGCGATGATAATTGATGATGAAGTAATTGCTGTTAGAAATCTTAAAAATATTATTGAGCAAAACTGGAATGATAAAATTGAGGTAATCGCAACCGTAACCAGTACGACTACTGCTGAAAAATTAATCAGGGAATTAAACCCAACCGTTGTTTTTCTCGACATTGAATTGCGCAATGAAAATGCATTTCAGTTTTTGGAAAGAATAAAACACTTTTCTTTTGACATTATATTTGTTACTGCATATGATGAGTATGCGCTAAAAGCCTTAAAGCTTAATGCTATGGATTATATCCTAAAACCTATCTGCATTGAGGAACTGGGAATTGCCATTGAAAAGTTACAAAACAAATACCTGGGAGATGGCTTTGAGACTAAAGAACATTATCGGACATTTGGTACTCAATTCCTTAACAGAGACTATGCTGAAAAGATCGTATTGAAAAATAGTACTTCTCTAAAGATTGTTTTACTAAAAGACCTTATATTCCTTGAAGCAAAGAGAAGCTATTCATGCTTTCATTTTATGGAAAATGGATTGCACAAAACAATGTTAATCAGTAAGCCGATGTCTGATTTTTTAGATTACCTGCCTGAAAGAAGTTTTTACAGGATTCATAAATCCTATATATTAAATGGCAGTTTCGTTTCCGGGCTCTGTCTTCGGGGAGATCAGCATTGGGTAGAATTAAAAGACGGAACCAAGCTACCCTTTAGCAGAAGAAAGTACTCTGCACTGCAGGAATTTTTAAAAATGCCGGAACAATAGAACTTCAACATTACAGCTTATTTTCTATAGATGCTTAAGGGAAATTACACCTGATACGGCTCCTTAATGCTCAATCTTTCGGAGATGAAAATGGTTGTTTGGATATTGTGTATTTAGGAAAGGCGCTCTAATCTTTTTTGTATATTCTATAGAGAGATGATAAAATAAACGAAGCCGGAACGACCATTAGGAAGAAAAAACGACCGTTGGTAAAACAGAGCTTTGAAAGATGATTTATAAATTCAGGACTGGATTAAATTTAACTGTTGTTATAAAACAAGCAACATATATTTTTATGAAACGAGTTCAATTATCTTTAGCGATTCTTCTTTGTTGCCTTTCATCAAAAGCGCAGTTTCAATCAATTGACATCCGCGATCAAACCGGACTGTCGGTGGAGGCGCTTTTCCTCGGTGACAATACATCCCCAACATCTTGTACAGCACCATTTATTACAACCAGGTATACATTGCCAACAGTGGGATTCATGCATTTGATCCCAGCCGGTTCGACTTGGTTTTCGCTACCTTCTCCTGCTCCAAATAATTTTGTTCTCATTCATTTCGAGTATATGACAGGTTCAGGATATGCGCATACAGACTTATATATGTGCGGCATGACTTCGGGTATTTATCCACTGGTGTTTACGGGTTCTTCGGCCACAATGAATGCAATGGTCAACGTTGCAGGCCCGAATATTCAAATTGATCTCCAACCTTAGAATAAATGCAAGATAAAGAAGCGCCTGAGGGTGCTTCTTTATCATAAAAGTAACAGTTGGGAAAATAAACGACCGCTAGTAACCAAACTTTCCTTTAGCAGAAGAAAGTATTCAGCCCTGCAGGAACATTTAAAAACACCGGAACTATAGACTTAATAATAGAGTTTGTTTTCTATTGATACCAGTGAAATCACACCTGATACGGTTCCTGAAATTTCAATTTTTTCGGTAATGGAAATGTCTATTTTAACCTTGTGGATTTTGGAAAGATGGTCTAATCGTTTTTGTATATTCCGTATGGCGTAAGATTGATGCGATGAATCTGTTTGCTGTTTAAAAGCTAAACCATTTCCATTGTCTGTGACGCTGATATATAATATGCTTTCTTTCTCGTAAACCTCTATTTCAAGAAATCCATCACACGTTTCATTTGGCCAGATTCCATGTTTAATTGCATTTTCAACAAGCGGTTGAATGAGTAAGGGAGGTATTTTAATTGAATCGATATCAAGGTTTTCCTGAATAGTAATACGATAATGAAGGGTATTATTTAGCCTTAACTGTTCAATCTTTATATAGTTCTCCACAAACTCAATTTCCTTCTGTAAGGAAATCAATTCGCTCGCTATATTCTGCATATTTTGTCGGATGAGATCCGAGAAAATTCTGATATATTTGTTAGCAGATACAATTTCCTTACTGTTAACAAGTCCCTGGACACTGTTAAGTGAATTGAAAATAAAATGGGGGTTCATTAAGGCATTTAAAGCCTTATATTCGGACTTCAGGAATCGAACCTCAAATTCTTTTTTCTTCAGTTTGAATTTTATAATACGAACAATTATGCCTAGAATAAGGAGGACAAATAATAAAATACAGAAACCAATGAACCACCAGGTTGCCCAAAACGGTTTTACGATTAAGAGATAAAAAGAAGCAGGATTTGAATAATTGCCCGTATCTGTTTTGCTGCGTAATTTTATATGGTAAAGGCCGAAATTCAATCGTGCGAAGTTCAATTCTTCTCCTTGGATTGGATACCATACTTCTTTTTCCCTGTCTGTTGTGATTGAATATTCATAGGTCAATTCAGAATTATGACTGGAAACGGATGTAAATAAAATCCGTATGTTTTGGGCCTCCTCGTATTTTAAGTTTACAGTGTCCTTAATAATAACAGATGTGTTAATTGTTTTAATAGAGGATAATATCAACCTTGGCAGTGGTGCTTTTTCCATCAGGAAAGAAATCGGAAATACTTTAAGTTCATCTTTTTTGAAAAAATAACAGTGTGTAGAATCTATTAAAATATAATCAAATTGAAATGGAATCAGTGGGTTCTCCAATGCTCGCAGACTAATACTGCGCTTTCCCGCAACATTACTGATAGTCAGTATCCTACAATAATCATTTGTTGATACGAGCATTGATGTGTCATTTATCTTATAAAATTTATCCCAAACACAATTGCCATTTTCCAAACTCCTCGAACGGATACGATCATCCTCATAATTTTCAAAGACCAGAAGTTTATTTTTAGGCGTTACTGCAACCATTGTGCCATTTAAAAATTCAATCTCACGGAATCCGTAATGCTTAAATTGTTTTTGCGGATAAACAGTTGTATCAACCACTTTATGAGTGCCATTGCTAAAAGAGAACCACAAATGGTTTTTTTCATCTACAGCCGCTCCGTATATTTTGTATTTAAAATTTTTGATCAGGTAATGGAGTTTTATTGTATCCTTTCCTGATTCTAAATCTGCTTTATCATAAAAATAGAATTGATGGGTCGAATTTAGGAAGATGAACCTTCCTGCATCGAATTTCTGGTATGATCCCAAAACGTGACCTCCTTTGATCTTGCTGATTTTGGGTCCGGAAATAAAATTTATTTCTGCAATTTTTAAATTTATATCATCTGAAAAATTATAATACGCGTTTTTGTAATTCCAACTCACATTTCTTACCCATGGTGCTTTATTTGAAACCGTCGTAAAATCAAAAATACTTTTTGTCATTCCGGTTTTTAAATTCAAGGAATAAATGTTCCTGTCATTTGTTGTGTAGAAGATTTCGTGATTACTCCTGTAGGCATGAATTACGGGCCGCTTTATATTGAGTGGAAACCGTGCCTGTTCAAGAAAATTTTTGCTGAACTTAAAAATCCCATCCCTTGCTGTACAAATCCAGTAATTGCCAAACTGGTCCTTTGTTAAGGAATTAATTTCATTATCCTGTAAAAATCTGGCAATACCATCAAATATCACCCCTCTATTGGTTACCCCAATAATAAGGCCATTTATATTGTATATTTTATTCAAAGAAATATTCCTTAAGAGTGCCTTATCCCTCAGTTCAAGTTTCTTCATATTACTGGTATAAAAAGCAGTATCATTTTGCAAACAGATATCATTATCATTGTAAGGAGGTGCCTTTTTGAACCTTAGCCCATTATCGTATGGTACAAGTCTATAAGTTTTTTTCTCATTGTCGTAGATGATTTTATGGTTGGAATAGTAAATTTCAATATCACGATTTTCAGTTTTGTTGATATATCGGAAAGTGCTTTGAGAAAATTCCCTTGTCATTAAGGGACTGGAATAATAAGTGATTTTATCATTCTTAATTTCAAAAAAGCCAGGATCATCATGTAAGACAAATGTAATACTGCTATCGGATTGCACTTTGAAAACCACAATCAGGGAAGCTTTTGAGTTTAGTCGCAGGAAGGGGGTATTTTCCGCTGTATGAAAAATTCCATCCTTATAATAACAAAGTTCTCCGTTATAAGTAGTCAGCCATAATCTTCCCTGGTAATCCTTTCGAAAGAAAAAGCACTCATTATCGGAAAGGCCATTAGCAGTTGTAAAGATTTCAAATTTTCGTCCATTATATCGGGCAATTCCTTTGTTTGTTCCTATCCAGATAAGACCATTTTCATCTTCATAAACGTCATAAATTGTATTACTGGGTAAACCACTTTCCAGGTCAAAATGCTGTGCAGGAAACTCCTGTGCAAAGACTTTTAAATTACCTCGGGAGAAACCTATAAAGCACAGAACGAATAAGAGAGTGAACTTCATCAAGGAGCGTTTAAAGTAAAATGTTACTTGGATGTAAAAGTCGCACATACAGTAGAGAATACTATCATTTAAAAATTTCGTTCGGAAGAAATATTAACCTATGGGAAGAACCTGATTTAACCTTACCTTTTAGAACGGACTGTTTAAATACAAAGAATTGAATCAAATTATTAGTGCGCTATATCCCATACAGCACGGTCATCATTTTATGTATATTACTTCCATTCAATAGAGAAAAGCCTCAACGAAAGTTGTTTTTTTGCTATTCCTGCAACGCTTTTAATATTTATTTTAATTAAAAAAAGCACAAAAACGCTTATTTCTCTATTTAGAGTTGAAAAAATTCAAATTCTATGGCACATAAAGCCTCTGCTCTCTAACAGAAAGCTTTTCCTCTACTCGTCAATAAGTTGTCTAAAGAATGTCGGGATAGTAAATTTCAGGAATGAGGAACCATAAGAAATTTAATAAAGAGTCCAAACCGTATACTGACATTTACATCTTAAATTAAAAGCAACTGATTTTTGAATTACTTTAAGATATTAATACAAACCTAATGCAAAAAAGTATTCGATTCGAGTGGAAATTTCCATGATTTTTAACTCCCGGTTTTATTATTTATAAGAGATGTTAACTTCTTCGACCTGTGGTTGGACGCATCCTTCCCTTGTGTCCAACTTGCCGGGTGAAAATACCGGTGCAGGCCCCCCGCCATTAAAGTCTAGCCAAGGTGATAGCCGAATGTCCAGATGTTATTTTCCCGCTGCCCGAAAGTATTTGTCCGGTGCAAAAGGAATAGTAAGAGAACGAGTAGATATTTTGTTTTCAAATTTTGAATTACTAAAGCGAATCAAATCTAATGAAATATTATATTTATTTCAAAAGAGAATTCGATTTGCCTGAGATTATCCGGGCACACTTTCCGTTATTTTATGAATAGGAATGTAAATGTCAAAAGTGGCACCCATGTTTAATTCTGATGTGGCTGTAATGATACCATTGTGATTATCCACTATTTTTTTCACAATAGCCAGCCCGATACCGGTTCCGGCAAACTGATCTTTGGTGTGCAGCTTTTGAAAAACCTCAAAAATCCGGGTGCTAAATGCATTTTCAAAACCAATACCGTTATCCTGAACCTGTAAATGGCAGTATTTTTTGGTCGCTAAAAGATTCAGATTTTTCACTTTACTTCCCTTTATAATGACCGCATTTATTTTGATTCTGGGTGGAATCGAGTCTCTGGAAAATTTAATAGAATTGGTCAGCAGATTATGGATGAGCTGGCTTATCTGAAAGGGTATGATAGGAAATTCACAAAGAGCACCGACAGTTATTACAGCATTTTTTTCTTCAATTAATTCTGCAAGTTCTGTAAGCACATCTGTAATAATAAATTTCAGGTCAAACAGCTCAAAGTTCTTCTCCGTAGTGGTGGTGCGGGAATAAGTAAGCAGATTGTCAATCAGCAGGCGCATTTGGGCAGCGGCGGCTCTCATCCTTTTAAAATGTACCTTACCTTGCTCTGAAAGATTTTTCTCTTCTTTCTCAAGAATGCGGAGCGAGAAAGTTTGAATTTTACGCAGTGGCTCCTGCAGGTCGTGGCTTGAGATATAAGCAAATGCCTCCAGCTCTTTATTCATTTTTTCCAGCTCACTGTTTTTGTCTCCAAGGTTGTCATTTGCCTCTTCCAGTTGTTTTGTTCTTTCCTTTACGGCTTTCTCCAGTTTGGTGTTCAGCACTTTCCTTGCAAGGCTTACTTTTTTCAGCAAATCCTTTTCTTTGATGTTAAGTTGCGAGCGCTCTGTAATATCATCGAAGGCCAGTAAAATCAGTCGATCGTTATGATTTTTTTGTACAATCCGGCTCGCATTCAGCAGCATTACTTTTTTTCCGATTGCAGGGAAGGTATGCTTCACTTCATAATCCTGGAAACTATCATTTTGCGGAATAATACCTTCCAGCAATTGGCGCAGCCTCGGGATATTCCATTGCTTATGCCCCAGGTCGTAGAAAAGCACGCCGACAGTTTCTTCTTCCCTGACATTAAATTTCACATAAAATGCTTTGTTGGCTGATTTTACAAAAAGATCCTTGTCCAGGATAATCATAGGTTCATGAATTGTTTCGGTTATCGCTTCGGCATAGTCGTAAGCTTCCACCAGCAATTCATTCCTGGTCTGCAATTCCTGATTGGTTGTTATCAGTTCTTCATTGGCAGATTCAATCTCTTCTTTTGATGTTTCGAGTTCTTCATTTACGCTTTGCAATTCTTCATTGCTGGACACCACCTCTTCATGTACACTTTGCAATTCTTCATTAAATAAATCCTGGTTGTGTGCAAAGGTGGTCATGTCAGAATGTGCTTCCGCCAGTTCCTCTTCCAGTTTTTTTATCCGCTGGTCTTTTACCGGATTGCTATTTGGCTTTCCTTTTTTGATAGTGTCGCCATCAGCTTTTATTTGTTCGTTGAAAACGATGAGCAATAAGGGTTCTGTTTCTTCCACCTCAGTTGGAATGACGTGGATACTGACAACTCTGGTTTCTCCACCTACCTCAACTTCTACCCCCAGATTTTTGATTTCCTCTTTTTTTGTAATGGCTTTTTGTATGGAACTGCGTAAGATAAGCGCTATCTCAGGCCTGGCTATTTTCAATATGTTGAGGCTTGCTTTGCCGGATGAATGGCTGAGATAAATATCAGTATTACCGCGAAACTCCAGAATGTCGAGATGATAGTTTATGACGACACAACCCGGTACATAATGCCGGAGCATGACGTTGTCAATAGCCGTCCCAAGTTTGTTCACGGTAATATTATTCATTCCGGCAACAATCATTTTTTTATCGGGTTCTTTCATTCCTTTTTTTGCAACGGGATTATGTAGTCTTGGAAGCAGTTCGGGTAATTTCCGGATACCCGAATTTCTTCTTCTCTGGTATATTTTATAATCTTTGCTGATAGCGTCAAACAGGTGTATGGAAGATCCTATGGTTTCAGATTTTCCAAGTGTAAGGTATCCTCCTTCCAGAAGGGCGTAATAAAAAGTGGAGATTACCTTTTTTTGTGCAGCCGTATCGAAATAGATGAGCAGGTTGCAGCAGCTTATAAAATCGACTTTCGAAAACGGAGGGTCAATTAACAGGTTGTGCTGAGAAAACACACACATATCCCTCACCGCTTTCGCTATGCGGTAATTACTCCCTGTTTTGGTGTAAAAATTGGATAAGCGCTCCGGAGACACAGACTCGAGTTGTGCCTCGGCGTATTGACCAACGCGGGCTTTGGAGATGGCCTGCAGGCTAAGGTCTGTGGCAAATATCTGTACAACCGTATCTAATTTAAGTTCAGCCTTTACTTCCAGTAAAATCATTGCGATAGAATAAGCTTCTTCGCCGGTGGAGCAGGCAGGAATCCAAAGCCTTAATGTTTCTCCTTCCTGTTTTTTTAAAAGTAATGTTGGGAACAGGGTGGTTTTGAAATATTGATGGGTGGTATTGTCCCTGAAAAAATCAGTCACATGAATCAACAGGTCTTTGTATAAAATCTCAATCTCTTCATTTTTTTCAGTCATCAGCCGGGTGTAAGCCTTTAATGTTGGGATTTTGTATTGCAACATTTTCCGCATTATCCGCCTTTTGATGGTGTTCATTTTATAATGGCTGAAATCAACACCGGTCTCTTTGTGCAACAGTTTCAGCATATCCTTCAGGTCAGGATTGGTATTGTCAATTTCATCTTCCTTGCCAGCTGTTAGTGTGTTTCTTTTTAATAAATCTGACTGGCTGATACGAACAAGTTCCGCAGCTATATCTTTGGGCGACAGAACGAAATCTACTACGCCGGTAGCAATGGCAGAATCCGGCATGCTTTTATTTTTAGCTGTATTATCCTGTGCAAAGGTGATACCACCGCCGTGTTTGATAGCTGCAATTCCTGCTGTTCCATCACTGGCATTGCCGGAGAGGATAATACCTATAGCAGCTTCTTTATGCTTGTCTGCAAGGGTGGAAAAAAATGAATCAATTGGTAGATTGAAAACCCGGTTTCTGTGCCGGGGTGTGAGCCTGATATGACCATTGGTTACGGTCATTTCTTTGTCTGGTGGTATGACATACACATTGTCCGGTTCCATCAGGATTTTGTTGGTCACTTCCTGCACCTGCATCTTTGTAACTTTCGACAGCAAAGCAGACAAAATGCTTTTGTGGTCGGGGCTGAGATGCTGGATGTAAATGAAAGACATGCCCGTATCGGGCGGCAAATGTTTTAAAAGCGCTGTAATGGCCTCCAGCCCTCCGGCAGACGCTCCTATAGCTACAATAAAGAAGGTATCGCCCTTTGAAGATTTGGTAATTGCTACAGGATGAGAACTGTTAACTTTCATTATAAATGAGGGCTAAGGCTGAAAAAGTTTTCAGCCTGTATTTAAAGGTACTTGATTAATAATGGCTTTGCCGGTTTAATAAATTGCCGGCAACAAGAAAAGAAAAGAGGCTTGCTAAGGCAAAACTCAGGAAATATCGGGCAGTAGCAGGTGGTCAGGACTAAACGGAAACTGTATAATCTCATTTTTTCTACAGTGATTTTGACAGCCGTCCTTTTTTTATCAGCACTTGCTTTCTGCGCACACTCAGGTAGCTCACCGCATTTACGGCTGCAATAATCAGTACCACAGCACACACCAGTTCAATCAGTACTCCGCTCATAATTGCTAAAGTTTAAAAACAGTTGCTCAAACGATATTGTTTGATGAAGTAAAGTTGAGGTAGCCTGCGAATGGTAATCTTATACTATCGCCCTTAGATTTTATAAAATACCAATATTTAGAAGCGGGGCAGATTTTGCTTATTACCCCCTGTAGGTGTTTCTTTTAAAATATCCTCTTGCAAAAGAATTTTCAGTATGGATTCTATAAATTTTCAGCTACTGATCCTATTTGCAACTAACTATTTATCTATACTGAAGAAATTATTTTCATCCTTCTTGCACATCGTTTTTATTAATTCGATATATCACAATTCATTAGGACAATCGGTACTTGCTCATATGTGCATTGCAAAACAATGAATGTATTAATTGGAGATGCATTTGCATAAGTAACAACTATTCTGGCCTGATGCCTATACAATTTGTGCTTTGTGCAGGTATGATTTTTGATGATGTTGGGGAGTTCCTTACCCTGTCAACTTTCAGCCCCTATGGTGCAAAATCATTTCAGCTTTTTCCGCATTGGTGATGTAGTTCCCGGACATCGGGCAGCCCCTTTCCAACATCATTTTGCAGGCTTCCAATATCATGCGGGATGGCTTCAACATCATTTTGCAAGCTTCCGCAATCATGTGGGAGCGTTCCGAAGTCATGTGGGAAGCTTCCGCACTCATGTGGGAACCTTCCAACGTCATGTTGCAATGCTCCCACATCATGTTGCAGGCTTCCGAGGTCATGTGGGAAGCTTCCCCTATCATTTTGCACTGTTCCCCTATCATGTTGGAAACCTGCAAAATGATCCTTTAACGCTGTTTTTTAATTTAATCAATTCATAATCAATTCAAAAAAACAAAACAATGGGCAATTATTTAGAAAGATCAGACGCAACCCTGGCGATTCAAATCAGCAATTTCGCCAACAAGATTGACACCTATGCCGGCCTGTTCGGTTTCACCGCGGCCGAGACACTCAGCATCCGCTATGATGCACTTTTCTTTAGTTGGACGGTGAATAACCTGGAGAAAATTGACACCTACAAGAAAAACTGGACGGCCATGAAAACCATGACCCTGAAAGGGGAAGGTGCCTCTGCCACTCTTGTACCCCCTCCTCCCACATTGGATCCTCAGCCTGCAGCAGTGCCTCCGGGTGTGTTGAAAAGATTCACCACAATGGTAAACCGTGTGAAGGCACATCAGGCTTACACCACCGGTATTGGTCAGAATCTGGGCATAGAGGTCGCACCGGCAGCAGCAATGACTGTAAGCGACGCCAAACCGGCACTGAAAACAACGCTGAGCGGCGACAAAGTGATTGTGCAATGGCAGAAAGGAAATTTCAGCGGTGTGCTGCTGGAGAAAGATAGTGGCAGCGGTTTCGTGTTGCTGGACAAAGACTTTGTGCCCGACTACCTGGACAATTCTTCACTTCCGCCAGTAGGCCAGACCGCCATCTGGAAATACCGCGCCATCTATCTCCTCAAAGACGAGAAGGTAGGGCAGTGGAGCGATGAAGTGAGCATCACCATTACAGGCAGATAAAAAGTTTGCCCGATTCCGACGATTGCAAAGCGCTCCTGATGGGGCGTTTTTGTTTGGGGGGATATCACTACATTTGGCTAACAACTAATAAGCCATTTTATGGCACAAAGCCAATCTTTTCGGACATATTTGTGCAATTTTATGGCTGGTATAAACGAGTTAGGGGCAATTTTACCGACCGCCGTTCACATTTTGAGAGGACAATCCTTAGACCCAATGCTGACTGTTAAGGCTTATAAAATTGACAACCTTCGCACATCGGACGGTTTAAGCCACTTTCTTTTACCTTTGTAGAAAGAACATTAAATGCGGGAACTTGAAATAATTGTTAGAATATATAGGGAACTGATTACTAAGATAGGCGACAAGGGCATTCCCGTTGACCTTCGGCTAAAATCACTTGTTGGAACAGTACAAGACGACCCGTTTGACACTTGGATTGAACTTGAAATCAAAAAGGCACTTCCGCCCAACTTTGAAGTATTTCATTCAGGCTCTCTTACAACACCTGACATCATCATAAGAGATAAAACGGACGGAACAACCGTAGGTTTAGAGATTAAGAAACTCATTCAAAAATCAAACGGCAGCGACTCACGGGGTTTGACAATTGATTTTAACAGCAGCCTTCCTTGTGGTTCTACGATGATTAAGGTTGGGGCTGAAACCATCATCGTTCCTTGTTTTTACTTATTTGCTTTGCTTGACCTTTCAAGCTTGAACATTGTTACGCTTATTCTTTTGGACGGCGACTTCCTGAACTACGATTTCGACCTTCACAAGGAAGCAAAGTATTCTAACTACACAGAATATAATCACGGCCCTTATGGCGAAGGTTCGATTAGGCATAGAAAAATGTACACATATCCAAACCCACTTAATTCAAAAATTGGTGAGTTCCATATGCGGCAAATTCTTGTAGCAAAGAAACCCGACTTTGAGAAAATAAAAGAAACGAGCCATATAACAGAACAGATAATCCGTGCAGACAAATTTGGAAATTCATTTTTCTACTATCTGAAAGACGAAACAAACAACACCCCAACTTCATTGGATACTTTAAAGACGTTGGAAGGCATTTTTGACCTTTGTAAAATGCGGGTTCCGAAAGAACGGACAGCAGCCATTCCATCTATCCCACTCTTGCCACCTTTAAAACACACGGACAATGTTTAAAATTAAGCAAGAGGAAAAAACAGACTACACTTATCTTGGCCTTTTTTCGGGTGCAGGCGGACTTGACCTTGGCTTTGACCTTGCAGGTTTTCAGCACACAGAATCGAATGAGATTTTGGAATATGCGGCAACAACATTGAAAAACAATAAACCCGATTGGAATGTCATTTGTGGCGATGTGAGGGAATATACGCCATCGTTCAAAAAAGGACTTGACGTTTTATTGGCAGGCTTTCCGTGTCAAGGTTTTTCGCTTGGCGGCAATAGAAACGAAGAAGACGAAAGAAACACACTTTACCGAGAAGTGATAAGGATTGCAAAATATATGCAGCCGAGGATGATTGTAATGGAAAACGTTCTGAACCTTAGAACAATGACACATCCTGAAACAGGCAAATCGTTTTCGCAGCAAATTTCTGATGAACTATCGGCAATTGGTTATTCGACAACATTCGATTTTTTCAGGGTTTCAGAACAAGGCGTTCCGCAAACGCGGAGACGTTTTATTTTCGTAGCTTTTAAAGGCGAGGTTTTAAAAAGTTTCAGGTTTCCCAAAGCACTAAAAGAAACCACTATTAAGAACTTCATTTATGACTTGGGACAAGACTTATCTATAAAATTACCCAATCATAATCCTGAATGGGGATTTAAGAGTTATGCTCATACAGAAACAGGCGAACCATTTGACGAAAAGGAAATTTCTATCCCCATCCGTTTAAGCAGGACAGCATCCGAAGGAAATCCGGTAAGAGATTTTAATTCACCTTTTCCAGCAATTGACACAGCAACGGTTTGGGGTTGGGCAAAGGGAAATATCTTTGCAGAGCGGATTACTAAAGACAGGACAGACGGAGCAATGTATGTTAGAAACCCTGAAAGCGAGGCAAAACTTTGGAGGATAAAGGCCAGTAAAATAAGACCTTTTACGGCAAGGGAATATGCCAGAATTCAAACCTTTCCAGACGATTGGATATTTTACGGAAATAACAAACGAGAACTACAATTACAGATAGGAAACGCAGTACCAGTATTATTCGCAAAAAGAATTGCATTGAAAATTAAAGAGACTTTGGAAGTCTTGGACGGAAAAGCAGAGTCGGTTATTGAGGCAGGCGAACAGACCCGTTTATTCTGACAGTCCCTCAAAAAAGGGCTTCGTGCAACACGGATTGGGCAAAAGTGGCGTTTCAGTGCTATGCAGATACATTTGTTGTTAATCAAAGTTTGGTTCTTCGCATCAACATTTGTGGTGAAAATCCCCACTAGCGCAAGTATCCGTAAAGCAACAAGGGTTGGGTACTTTTGCGTCCAATATCAGGCACAAGTACACTATGCAGAACTAAGCTGCATCCTTTCGCCAGAGAAGAGACTTACTATCTTCATCGGGGCTCGCCGCTCTCCTGATTTTCTATTTCCGGGCGATACTCATTCAAAATTTTACACCACAAAAATCCGTGTTTACATGATTTGCATATACCCTGTTTGAGGGGTGGCACATTAACATAAATTATAGCGAAGCCGTTTTGTGCCCAGGATATTTTTGTTGCATTGTAAAACAATTAAATAGAAATCTCTTATGACTAACGAAAATCAAATTGAAGTATTGAACGACCTGGTGCGTATCAACAACGACCGTGTGGAAGGATACCGCAAAGCACTCGAAAATCTGAATGATGATAAAGACCTTCTTGCCCCTTTGTTTCTTTCCCTGCAACAAGAAAGCCGTGGTAATAATCAGGAGCTGATTGCTGAAATCAGCAAGCTGGGTGGTACTGCTGATGAAGGGACTACTACAGGAGGAAAAATTTATCGCGCCTGGATGGATGTGAAAGCAACATTTGGTGGCGATGATGCAGCCGGTGTTTTGTCCAGTTGCGAAGGTGGTGAAGATGCTGCAAAACGTGCTTATCAGATGGCGCTTGAATCCGGAGATTTGTCGCCTGATCTTTCTGCCCTTGTAGCCCGCCAGCAAGGTGTTCAGCGCGAAGGACATGATAAAATTAAAGCTCTCCGCGATCAGTATAAGGCTTAAGTAGACAGGGGTCAGTATCAAGTATTTAGTAGGCAGTATTTAGTAGGCAGCCGAATGCAAATCGTGTATTTCAAATCCGGTCTAAATACTGCATATTTTTTAGTGTACCCTACTAAATGCCTTGTAGGCTTTACGCTCTACTAAATACTTGATACTAAATACTAAATACTCCTACTACTTAACACTATACCTTACCCCAAAATAAAACTCCCGTCCTCTTGTTGGTCCCCACACGGAGGAAAGATCAAAATATTTTCCAAAGGGATTTTCTGCACTGATGATGGGCTTGGCCTGCCTGTAGTTGGCTACATTTTCGCAACCGCCATACAGTTCCAGTTTTTTTATCCGGTAAGTCAGCTGCACATTCAAGGTAGCGTAAGGAACAGAATAAGACGGTCGACGGTATTCTACAGGACTGTTCTGCGTATTCGGTAGTCTCATTTTATCAAACCAATGTGCGTTGGCATCTGCCTGCCATTGATTGTTTTTGGTGCGGTAAGAAATAGCTGCCATCGCACGATTGCGCGGATTGAACGGTAGAGTCACTTTCACCTTATTTTCTCTACGGTAGACATCGAGATAATTATAGGCAGTGCGGAATTCCAGTTGTTTGAAGAAAATAAACGATGCCTCCACCTGTAGTCCGTTTGACCACGAGATGCCTTCAAAGTTTTTGATGATTGCTTTAGTAGGATCGGTATCGTAATCAGGAAAAAACTGGTTGGAGAAATGCGTACTGTAAAAGTCAGCACTCAGTGTGCCGCTTACTTTTTTGCCTGCTTCAAAGGTATAAGTATGGCTCAATCCCCAGTTGACGGCCGATTCAGGCTTTAAGGTTTCTGCAAAAATTACATCCCTCGAGCCGGTGAGCAGGTTGTTTTGTTCGCTGAATAAATTGACCTGCCTCCAGCCACTACCTGCCGATGCGCGTAAGGTGTGGTTGCGATGAAGAACATATTTCAGCATGGTTCGGGGTGTAAAGTACTTTCCCCATACCTGGTGCTGATCCAGCCTTGCACCTGTAATCAAGACAATCTTATCATCGCGCCAATGAAAAGTATTTTCAGCAAAGGCCCCGGGTACAGATAGCTTGGTTGTGTACATTCCTGCAAATGTTTTTCCGGTAGGGTTGCCCGAAAAGGAAATGTTCTCTGTCAGATTTTGGTATCGATAGCTCAATCCATATTTGAGGGAATGCCGTCTGTACCATTGCCATTCATGCTGAAGATTGATATAGGCATTGTACTGTGTGGCAGTATAATTAGTGGTGCCAAACCAGGATTGCTGATCGTGATAAAAACCTGAAAGGGCGAGCATAATGGCGTTTTTGTCTGACAGGCGGTAAGTTGTTTTTGCGTAAGCTTCCGGCTGAATATATTGCACCGATTGTCCATACACCGTAGTGCTGCCTTTATCCGTTTCAGGATTAAAGTTCATTTGTCCGCCAGTGCGCTTTTCGTTGACCAGCCGCAAGCCAATCTGAGTCGACAAACCTTTTGCTTTGTCATTCCCGTATCGCCATTTGTTATAAATCATATAACGGGTCAGTTGGGGCAAATCAAGAAATCCATCTTTGTTGCCATCAGTTTTTCCTGCCGGTTGTACCGTGTGCAGCGCAAGTAAGGAATGCCATTTCTTTTTCTTTCCCAGTGCAGACGCCACATTTACATTGAGGTGCATTTCGCCAAAACTATTGACATACCCATTCAGATAAATCCGTTCTGCTTTGTCGGGTTGTTTGCTCTCCAGGTTGATTTGACCACTAATGCTTTCATAGCCTTGCAGTACAGAAGTTGTTCCTTTGGAAACATAAATATTATCCACTACAGTGCCCGGGTAAGTGCTGATGCCATAGGTGTAAGTGAGACCTTGTATCATGGGCAGCCCGTCGAACAAAACCTGGTTGTAAACCCCCGAAAGTCCCAGTATCCGCAGTTCCTGTGCATTTGTTACAACATTGGTTGTCTGTGGCTGCACAGAAGCCTGTGTGCCAAAACAACCGGCCAGGTCGCAACAGGCTGCTTTGGATAATTCCCGTTGATTGATAACCTCCGTTTTGATTGTATTGGAAGACAGGTACGCTGCTCGGCTATCCGTTACGGTAACACTTTTTAATTCATTCTCGCTTTTGCGGAGAATAACTGATACATAGGTTTTGTCGCCGATAATGATGGTGTCCGTTTTAAAACCTTGTTCTGTTGCAACGATTCTTTTATCTGTAATGCCTTCTGATGAAAGTTCGAATACGCCGTTTTCGTTGGCAGTAGCTGCTATTGTTGTACCTATCCACAGCACGGTTCCGCCCGGTAATATTTCTTTACCATTGTCTGTGGTGCCAAACAATTTTCCTTTGATTGTTTGCGCGGAAAGGGTTGTGGAAAACAATAGCAGCAAGGCGCAAGCTATTGTTTTAATCATTGTTTTTTCTTTTTGCGTGAACTTTCTTTTTTGACTTTATAGGGTGTTGATGATTTGTCATCACAACCGGGTGTCGATTCGATTACTTGTTCTATCTGCTGCTGATTGGTGGCTGAGTTGTGATAGGAGACAGTAAAGATGGATTGGTCACCATCTATGTCGGTAAAAGATATTTCTTCAACACCTTCCTGATTCTGCAATTGCTTTTTAATGGTTGGCATATCATTTGTGCAATGAAGATTCACCACTTTGATAGTGGCAGTTTTAAGGCTGTCTGTGGTTTGTGCAGATGCCTGCAATGAAAATACAGCAACGAAAATTACGAGTATAATTTGAATGACTTTTTGCATTGATTATAAGTTTGAAATATCAATATCCCTATCCCGCAATGATGCGGATTAAAGAGTTGATGATTGATAAATAAGAAAATTCCTTCCGACCCGATAAAGGCAGAAAGACCAGATTAACAGAAAATAAATCAGGATAATTTAGGCGGCTGCCAAAAGCCCAGTACAGGCTCTTCAATAAAAGGACATGTAAAAAAAGCCCAGTTGCCGGGAATGAAGTTGGTGTGGGTTACAATGGTAAAAGTGGGCGGTATCTGTGGCACAACACTAAATGCGCAACATCCGCAAACCTGAAACGGATTGCACGCGTTTGAACATTCCTTTTTGTCCGGATTGTTTTCGTCAGATTGTTGCGATTCATTACAGGTACTCTCCGAACAACAGGTTTCAGATGATGAAATACTGGCGCATACCGGTTGCACTGACAAGGTCAGCACGAGCAAAGCGAGTAAGGCACATAAATATTTCACCGTGCGAAAATAGTTTATTATAGTTTAAATTACTTCATTGGACTTGTTAATCCATCCGCAGGTTCCGTTTACTATTGCGCAAAGAGCAGTATTTTGCAGCTCAGATTCGAATTTTACATAGCAGTCAAATCGATACTTATAAACAACGGGCACAAATGAATCAATCTACAATAGACCAAATACTCAAACCTGTTCATAAATTTATCCGTCTGGAATATACTGGCGGAATTGTTCTTTTTATCAGCGTAATAGTCGCCTTGTTATGGGCAAATTCAGCTTATTCGGCCTCGTATCATGATTTTTGGGAGATGAAGTTTTCTGTGCAGTTTGCCGGTCAGGGTTTAGATCAGCCATTGCATATCTGGATAAATGACGGATTAATGGCCTTGTTTTTTTTCGTTATCGGACTTGAGCTGAAACGTGAATTTATGGCAGGGGAATTATCGACCATGCGAAAAGCTTCATTGCCCATGATGGCTGCATTAGGTGGGATGATAGTGCCGGCGCTGATATATCTTGGAATTAATGCAGGACAATCTTCGGCTCGTGGATGGGGTATACCAATGGCTACTGATATCGCTTTCGCTTTGGGCATTCTTTCCCTGGCAGGTAAAAATATTCCTGCGTCTGTAAAAGTCTTTTTATCGGCACTTGCCGTTGCTGATGATTTGGGTGCAGTATTGGTAATTGCTTTTTTCTATACTGCACATATTTCCATGGTTCCCTTGATTGCAGGCCTGGCGGTGTTTTTGTTGCTCGGTATCGGGAATTTGTTAGGAGTTCGCAATACAACCTTCTTTCTTGTTCTGGGATTGCTTGTATGGTTCGGTTTTTTGCTCTCCGGTGTTCATGCTACAATCGCTGGTGTGCTGGTGGCTTTTACAATCCCGGCCCGGACAAAAATTAATGAGAAAGATTATGTCCGTTATATTAAAAAGTATACCGCCGCTTTTGAACATGCCATTCCTCAACTGGGCAGCCTGACCTCCAGCGAACAGCATCACACAATTGAAAAAATCAAGAAAATTTCGGTGGATGCGGAAACGCCTTTGCAAAAAATTGAGCATAAACTTCACCCCTGGGTTGCATTTGTAATCATGCCATTGTTTGCCCTGGCCAATGCAGGGATTGTTTTTAACGGCAATTTTTTAGCATCATTAAAAAACCCTGTCAGCATCGGCATCATCTTCGGACTTATCGTCGGGAAATTTGCAGGTGTATTGCTGTTTACATGGGTAATGATCCGTTTTAATTTTGCACAATTGCCGCAGGATGCCACCTGGAAGCATATCGCCGGTATTGCAATGTTGGCGGGAGTTGGCTTTACGATGTCTTTATTCGTTACTGAGCTGGCCTTCGATGATTTGAATTTTATCAATAGTGCCAAAAGTGGAATTCTCCTCGCTTCCGGTTTAGCAGGATTATCGGGTTTGATTTGGTTGAAAAGACTAAAGTAAGAGCCCTGCCTGCTGGAATAAATTAATGAAAACGCTTTTGCTTCAACTCCATAATTCTGATAAACGATTCGTTGATTCTGGATTCAGGAATTTTACCTGATTTTACAAGTTTCTTAATCTTATCATGAACAGCACCTGCAGATATTGGTTTGTCATTTCCGCTCACATTATTGGCAAACATCAGCACATCCACTCCCGCATTGATGGCCAGGGCTAAAGCATTGTCAAGCCCATATTCTTTGCTGATAGCATTCATTTGCATGTCATCCGAAAATACAACACCATTATAACCCAGCAGTCCCCGAAGCATTCCATCAATTACTTTTTTGGAGAGTGTGGCTGGCAGCAGGCTGTTGTCCCATCTTTTATTAATGATATGGGCTGTCATTATCGCATCGCAGGCGCCGGATTTCAATATTGTATAGTAGGGGAACAGTTCCTGAAAATCCCAGGTTTCAGAAACGTCTACCATTCCTAAATGGGAGTCAGCTGTAGAGCTCCCATGTCCCGGAAAGTGTTTCAGTATTGTTTTTACCTCATGTTGATGGTGGGCTTTAATGCAGGCTACAGCGTGTTTGCTCACAATTTCCGGCCGCCACGAAAAGCTTCTTTCCCGTTTTACAATAACGGTGTTTTCAGGGTTCATAGCCATATCAACGCTTGGTGCATAGTTGAAATTGATGCCCAGATCCTTTAACTCCGCAGCCAGGCGGCGATTGTAATAGGTTGTGGAATCTACATTATTCAGTTGTCCCAGATAAGCCGCTGAAGGCATTGCAACAAAGCCATATTTTTCCTTCAGGCGATGCACTTTCCCTCCTTCTTCATCTATGGTGATGAACAAAGGGATGCTTGCCTTACTTTGAAAACTGGCAATCATTTGTCGGAGCTTATTCGCAGGGTCAGCAGGATTAATATTCTTTTCGAATAAAACAATTCCGCCCAGCTTGTTATCTTTAAGTTCTGCCAACAAAATATCAGAATCTGCCACTTGTTTACGATCGTTAATGCCAATCATAATCATTTGCCCGATTTTAATATCCAGGCTGTCGGTAGTCGCAAATGCAGTATTTTTTATTCCGCAGGAAAAGAAAAGCAAGCCAGACAGGATGCCTGATTTACACCAAAGTTTAAGCATAGGTCAACAGTTTCAATGTTTGGTAAAAATAAGTGCAGTCATTCTGAATCTGATACTTTTTATCTGTTCAGACACATGGCTTAGTCCAGCATTTTGGCAATTTGCTTCCACTGGACAATCATAAATTCTGCAAGTTCTTTCATTTCTTCATCGGAAAATTCCCGGGTAAAAGTTTTTGACTCGTCGTCAAAGAATTCCGGGTAAGTATCAAATCCAACACGCACACTGCCGTCAATAATAGAAAACCCCTCAAATCCATAGGTATTCATTTCTCTTCCGGTGGATTGAAAACGATACCCTTTCTCTATTTTTATCATAACGCCAAAGATAAGTGTATCACAATTACAACAGATTTTTCTGAAGCATTTATTCACAACAAAATTCAGCCTGTTCTATTCCGGAATCAAACCGATTTTCCTTGAATGTGCAATGGCTTCTGCACTGTCGCTGAAATAACATGTTTGAATATTCAGGCTATCCAGATTGCTGAGCGCAGCAATTGTTTTTTCCTTTTTAGCTGGCCCGGTTTGTCTGATGTAGACTGCTTTTACATTCACCGGGAAAATCTTACAGATTGTTTCGTAAAGAAACGGATCCTGTTGCGAATCATCACCCAACAAGGTATAAGTCAGATGCGGGTAAAATTCAAGTATGTGCTTTATTTTTTCGAATTTGTGGTTGTGCCCTCCGCGTCCGCTCATCACAAAATCCTTCAGACTTGTCTTTATATTTTTCAACAGTAAAACTGCCTTGGGTAATTTGTGTAATTCCGTGAAATCGATAATGAACCGGTATAAATTCCACTCACTGCTGGAAACATAAAAGAATGCATTTTCCTCTTCCCTGCTATTTCTTCCGGCTGCACTGAGTGCCTGGTAGTGTGCCGCTACATTCTGAAATATTTTACGCTTGCTGACATTGCGGAACAAAAGAATATAAAGTTTGCGTAGTGGGTTTTGGGTGTGAGAAATCAGGAAAGTATCGTCAATATCGGATATGAATCCAAGGTTGCCCGGATGAGGGCGGATGAAACTGCCGCTTTCGATGATTTCTTCCCCTTTATAATCCATACTTACCTGGTATTTCATCCAGCCATGTTTGGTTTCCTGTTTCAGGGGGATAGAAAATTTGAAATAGCCGTCATCAAGTGTTTTGGTATGTATTTTCTCCCCGTTATGATGAAGGTAAATGTCGGCATTGGCATCAGTTTTGATTCGGAATGCCTGTATGACGGAAGTAGCATTCCGGAAGGATTTTTTGCTGAAATCATATTCCGGTGCCATTCCCGGTTTGAAAACGTGTCCCATCACGATGAGTTCGTCTTCGTTGGCATAGCCCCGATATAATTTCAAAACCGGCTTCATAAAATGGTTTACATTTGACTTTCGTCTGACAAAATAAGGTTTTAATTTTTGCTTTTGGGGCTAAGGGTATGCAAAAGAAATACATTTTCGTAGTGAACCCGATTTCGGGTGGGAAGGATAAGGAAGATTTGAGAAACAAAGTGCTTGATTTTGGTAAGGAAGCCGGAATAGAAATGCAGGTATTCGAGACTTCAGGGAATGATGATAAGGCAGCGCTGAAAGCGCTTTACAAAAAGTCAGGTGCTGAACGAATAATTATTGCGGGCGGAGATGGCACGATAAAAATGGTGGCAGAATCATTGGAAAATGAAGAGGTCGTTCTGGGTATTATACCGGCCGGTTCGGCTAACGGATTGTCGGCAGATTTGAATTTCCCGAAAGCCTTGGATGAGCAATTGAAAATCGCTTTTTTTAATGATTTTGTCTCGTTGGATATGGTCTGTATCAACGATAAAAGAAGCCTTCATCTCAGCGATTTGGGTCTGAATGCTGAATTAATCAGTAATTATGAACAAAGTGCAATCCGTGGTAAGTTGGGTTATGCCATCCAGGCGGTATCAACGCTTGCAGATGAAGAAGTTTCATTTGTTGTAAGCATTGAAGCAAACGGTACCGTTGTGGAGACTGAAGCTAAAATGGTGGTGATTGCCAACTCTCAAAAATATGGCACCGGTGTTGTTATAAACCCTTTGGGTAAAATAAATGATGGAAAATTTGAGATTGTTATTTTAAAGGATTTCAACCTTGGCATATTCAGTAAGATTGTCGCCGGTAACATGCCATTTGATACCGGTGAGGTTGAAATAATATCTACCTCTAAAGCAATGATTCAGTCAGATATTCCTGTTGATTTTCAGATTGATGGAGAATATTGTGGTAAAGAATCTCAATTGAAAATTTATATCCTGCCTCAGACAATGAAAGTGGCAGTGCCTGAAGGATGGAATAATTAATAAGACGGTAGAAAACAGTTTGTTTGTGTCCTTTTACAAAAATATAAATCTATTTACTTTAGCTCTTGCGAATCATTAGAATTAATTCTAACTTCGACAAAATTTTTTTTATGAAGAAAATAATCCTCGGACTATCTGTCATCACCACTTTTCTGAGCGCCTGCACGAAAACAACTCCAAGAGTAAATCCACCTGAACCTGTTCCTGTTCAACCAGGTAGCAAAAGCTATGTGAACCTTAAAATTAACGGCCAGACATTGGTAGCCCGCGATACCATCCTTTATAATCCGGGTGCAGCACCTTATTTTCTCCCTATGCTTTGCAATTACAAGTTTTATGGTTACGATAATGTATTTGATAAAACCATTGCTATCAATTCTTTTACCGGCGATAAATATACCAATGGCACAATGAAATTTGTTGTTGCGGCAACTGGTTTTGCACGAAGCCATAATAAAGCAGTTGATACATTTAAAACAGTATCTACTTCAGCTGATGTGTATTCTGTTGAAGAAATAAAAACGAAAACGATTTATAAAGTAAACCCTGAGTCTGTAATTATAATTACTGCTAAAACCGATAGTACAACACGTGGTGTAATGACTTTATATTTGCAACCTGAAGCTGGCGGCGGAACAATTACAGCAACCGGTGATTTTATGATTTATCAGAAAAACGGATTCTAATATTGTACTTTAGTAAATTGAAAAAATCCCGGCTAATAGCCGGGATTTTTTTATTCCACTGAATTTCTTTGCCTCTATTTGGTTACACATGTGTTTTTATTTCGCTTTTTTATTTTATAAAATATGGTAATTATGAAAGAAATGAATTTTTAAATGTAAAAGTAAGATTTATCGCATTTGTATTTTTGAGAACCTTACTCGTAAATGCCTTATATTGATGGTAAGATTGTCTTTGCTGATGTAACCAAGTATCGGTATTTTTAAAAAACAAATTATATGATTATATCAAAAGTTCACTTTGTCGAAGAAGGAGATGTGCAAGAGATCGACTTTATGATTTTACCGAAAATTGGAGAAACTATTTTATATGGGCGTAAAAATATTTACCTTGAATACACTGTCAAGAAAATCATACATAAAGTAAATATGGATTCGAACCAGGGAAATCAGGTATTGGAAATCTTTATTTCAAAGCTGCGATAACTAACTTTCCTTTTGGTTATATACCCCATTCTGCCCCATTACATTCCCTGTTCGGATAGGTTTTGTATCTTTGCATTTCATTGTATAATACTAAAGGGAGACGGGTATGAGGTTAGAAGAAGTTCAAAAACTGGTTGAAGGAAAATCCTTTAAATCTACAGCATGTGGAGGGGTTTATAAATTCCGTAACGCCAATATACTGTTGGTCAATTCCGAAAAATTCGCACCATATTCTATTTTTGAGAGCAATAATTGGTTTTTATTGGATCATGGTCATTTGCTTGCAGAAGAAGATTTGGTATTGAAGGTGGACGATGTACGATTTCCGGTCGTTATTACATTGTACAGAAAGTCGGATCTTGATTTTTATACCACATTTATAGAAGAGTAAGTGCTTGCTTGTTTCGAAGGAAGCTTTCGTGGTAATTTATTTCGATTAATTTTGCGATAAAATAATCTGAAATTTTATTGAAGCACCTTACTTTATTTGAAAAGCGTTTATTGTTTATTGCGTTAATCGCTCATCTTATTGCTGCTTGGTTTTCTGTTGGTTTTCATCATCCCGATGAACATTTTCAATTAATTGAATTTGCTAATTATAAATTAGGACGTACTCCTTTAAATAAACTTCCATGGGAATTTCCGGCGGAAATGCGTCCGGGTCTTCAGCCGCTCATGGTTTATCTTTTGTTGAAACCCTATCTGCAATTGGGTTTCGAAGATCCTTATCGTTTTGTTTTTTTATTAAGACTGATAAGTGGTTTGCTGGCTTTATTTACGGCATGGAAATTTCACAAAGCGATTGAGCCACAGATAAAGTCTTTGTTCCTCAAAAAACTGCATCTTTTTCTTTCTATCCTTGGTTGGGGCCTGGTTTACCTGCATGTTCGTTTCTCGTCCGAAAACTGGTCGGCAATTACCTTTGCATGGGCAGTCATCCTGCTTTGGAAAGGCGGCGGATCAAAATATTGGTGGTTCGGATTGCTTGCCGGCTTAAGTTTTGTATTCCGTTTTCAGGCCATATTTATGATTGGAGGCGCCGGTTTGTGGATGATATTTTCTGACAAAACCCCCTTGAAAAACATTGTCCAGGTAATTGGTGCATTTATTATGGCCTTTGGTGTTGGTTTGTTGTGCGAATATTGGTTGTACGGTCACTTTACCGTCAGCAGCTGGGCTTATGTGGAGCAAAATGTATTTCAAAATAAGGCCGCCCATTTTGGCACAGAGCCCTGGTATTGGTATTTCGTCGAAATATTTAAACAAGGTATTGCACCATACAGTATCATATTATTACTGAGTATTCCGGTGATGGTAATTTATAAACCTAGGCACATTCTTACCTGGAGTATGATTGTGTTTCTTCTG
This sequence comes from Chitinophagaceae bacterium, assembly GCA_041661485.1. Classification (GTDB taxonomy): domain Bacteria; phylum Bacteroidota; class Bacteroidia; order Chitinophagales; family Chitinophagaceae; genus Rurimicrobium. The sequence goes on along the minus strand of JBAZUJ010000004.1, from coordinate 40,622 downwards.
GGGCATATTGTAGTCGCACACAAAGAGTTCAGGTTTTTATTTCCATTGGCATTTTTCTTCCCTTTTTATGCAGTGACTACTTTGTCTTATCTCGAAGAAAAGCTGCAGCGATTCGATGCTGAAAAATGGTACAGGACAGGAAAAAAAATCTTTCTTTATAGCTTTATCATTGTCAACGCAGTCGAGATGATTTTGTTGATTACCAAGCCTTCTCATCACATTATACAGGTAAATGAGGTTTTGTACAGAAATCTGAAAAGGGAAACGGTCATTCTTTACAGCTATGAGTTTAATCCTTACAGTAACGCAGATACGCTGGGTGCGACTTTTTATGCTAATCCATTAATCAGCAGCTATTGCATTGATGATTTTATGAATGATACAATGGCTTTGAAAGGAAAAGATGTTTGGATTTTCAGCGAGCACGCTTATCCAAAAGACGAATTTATTTTCCAATACGCAGGTCCGTTTTTTGACAGTTCACGGACGACCGTCTTGTGGAGAAGATTGCCGGCATGGACTTACAAATATAATTTTAATAATTGGCTGGAGCGCAGCAACGCTTATACCTTATACCAATTGCACGAAAAACCGGTACGCTAAAGTTTGCTATCAAATTTTATCTTCGCCGCTCATTTTATTATTTATAAAAGAAAAACAAATGAAGCATGCTTTTATTTTCCCTGGTCAGGGTGCCCAGTTCTCCGGAATGGGAAAGAATCTTTATGATGAAAATGCCGGGGCTAAGGAACTTTTTGAACAAGCCAACGAAATTTTAGGCTTCCGTATTACGGATGTAATGTTCACAGGAACGGACGACGCTTTGAAACAAACCAATGTTACCCAGCCAGCTGTATTTCTGCATTCGGTAATTCAGTTTTTATGCAATCCTGACTATGCTCCTGATATGGTCGCCGGTCATTCATTGGGTGAATTTTCTGCTTTAGTAGCCAACAAGACCTTAAGCTTTGCAGATGGATTAAAGCTTGTGGCAAAGCGTGCAGCAGCAATGCAACATGCTTGCGAAATTAATCCTTCAACAATGGCGGCCGTATTGGGTTTGGATGATGCAACAGTTGAAAAAGTTTGCAGTGAAATAACAAACGAAGTGGTCGTTGCAGCAAATTATAACTGCCCTGGTCAATTGGTTATCAGCGGAAGCATTGCCGGTATCCGGGATGCATGCGAAAAAATGAAAGCTGCCGGCGCAAAACGCGCTTTGGTATTACAGGTAGGAGGAGCATTTCATTCCCCTTTAATGGCTCCTGCGCAGGAAGAATTACAGGCAGCGATTGAGTCTACTGTTTTCAGCAATCCGGTTTGCCCGGTTTATCAGAATGTGGATGCTAAGCCATACACAGATGCTGCAGATATTAAACAAAATCTGATTAAGCAATTAACAGCTCCTGTTCGCTGGACGCAGACTGTTCAGAATATGGTGGCCGATGGGGCAACCCAATTCACTGAAGTGGGTCCCGGTACAGTATTGCAGGGTCTGGTAAAAAAGATTGCACCTGGTTTGTAATTATAATAATATCCAATAAAAAAGGTGTTTGAAATCATTCAAACACCTTTTTTATTTTTATAAATATTGAATTACTCACTCAAATCCTTTTTCACATCTTTAGCTGCTTTTTGAACTTTTTTGGCTGCTTTGTTTGTTTCTGTTTTTATTTCATGCGAAGCGTCCTTTGCAGTTTCTGCCACTTTTTTTGCAACTTTAACACTAGTTTCTTTTACTGCCACTGCAGCTTTTTTAACGCCTTTTTTAGCTGTGTCTATCGCCTGGCCTGCTTCGGTCTTTGTTTGTTTGGCATCTGACTGGATGCTATCGGCGAGGTTGTCAATTTTTGCGCCTATCTCCTGCGCAGGACCTATTTCCGGTGCAACAGTTTCGGCTAAAGGTTGTTCCGATTTTACATTTTCAGTATTCCCACAGGCTGAAAAACCTATAAGACAGGAAACTGCGATTAATATGCTGGCTTTTTTCATGTATTGTTTCAATTTGCCCAAAATTACCGTTTATTTATGCAGGATGAATTTACAATCAGAAGAAAAAATTATTTTTAACGAATAAATTAAATCAGAATGAGCAACGACGCAATTATTTATCCAATCGGGAAACTGGTAATGCCTGATACTTTTTCGGAAAAAGAAATCAAGGATGCTATTCAGGAAATAAAAGTGCTTCCACGCATTCTTGATTATTGTGTTGAAAATCTGGACGCAGCACAGCTGGCAACTTCTTATCGTGAAGGTGGCTGGTCTATAAATCAAATCCTTCATCATATTGCAGACAGCCATATAAATGCGTTTGTAAGAATGAAATTATTGCTGACTGAAGATAATCCTACCGTAAAACCCTACAGCCAGGATGATTGGGTACTGACTGCGGACGTTGCCAATGTGCCTGTTAATTATTCCATCACTTTGGTTCATGCTTTGCATCACCGTATGGTTACATTGCTTGAATCCTGTTCTTCAGAACAAATGATGCGCACTTATTATCATCCGGAATACGAAAAGACGGTCGCTTTGTGGGAAGTGGTGCACACATATGGGTGGCATGGAAAACACCATGCAGAACAAATCCGTCAATTGCGGATCCGTAATAGTTGGTAATTTCTATTCGAATATGGCGAGGGTGTAATTTGATTTCCCTTTTTGAATCAACACATATTTTTCATTCAGCAAATGAGCGTTCTGTAGTTTAAATTCTACTGTCGGAACTTTTTCTTTGTTGATGCTGACGGCATTGCCTTGTAAGGCTTTGCGTGCTTCACCTTTTGAAGTATAAATATTTTGTTCGGCTAAAAATGTAATCAGATCAGCTCCTTCATCGCTTAATAAAGATTTTGAAACGGATACTTGTGGCACTCCGTCCATTACTTCCAACAATTGCTTTTCATTTAGAGAAAGTAAAGCATCAACCGCCGAATTACTGAACAAAATTTCAGATGCTTTCTGTGCGAATTTCAAATCTTCTTCGCTGTGAACCATTATTGTCATTTCTTCCGCCAATGCTTTTTGAAGCGTGCGCAAATGAGGTGCAGTCTGGTGTTCAGTAATTAAGGCTTTAATTTCTTCCAGTGTTTTGAAAGAATAGATTAAAGCCAGTTTTTCTGCCTCGGCATCCCCAAGTTTCAACCAAAACTGGTAAAACTGGTATGGAGAAGTAAGGGTAGGGTCGAGCCAGACATTTCCGCTTTCCGATTTGCCAAATTTAGAACCGTCCGCTTTTGTGATTAAAGGACTTGTAAAGGCATATGCTTCTCCGCCATTTTTCTTGCGGATTAATTCTGTACCGGTGGTTATATTTCCCCACTGGTCGGCTCCTCCCATTTGTAATTGTACATTATAGGTTTGGTGCAGGTGCAAGAAGTCATAACCTTGTATCAATTGGTAACTGAATTCTGTAAAAGACAATCCGGTTTCCAGGCGTTTCTTTACTGAATCTTTTGCCATCATATAATTCACAGTCACCAGTTTCCCTGCATCGCGTATAAAATCAAGGAAAGAGAAATTCTTAAACCAATCGTAGTTGTTCACCATCACAGCTGCGTTGGGTTGACCTTCGCTGAAATCTATAAACTTGCTTAATTGCTTCCTGATTCCGGCACAGTTTTTTTCAATCGTTTCATTATCCAGCAAATTTCTTTCTGCAGATTTTCCTGAAGGATCACCAATCATTCCGGTAGCTCCACCCACCAGGGCAAATGGCTTATGTCCGGCTTTTTGCAGTCGCATCAATAAAGTAATTGGTAATAGGCTTCCTACATGAAGGCTTTCTGCAGTCGGGTCAAAACCAATATAAGCCGCAGTCATTCCTTTCTCCAATAATTCTTCTGTGCCTGGCATAATATCCTGCACTAATCCACGAGCCTGTAATTCCTGTATAAATGTCATTTGATGCGATTATGAAATTTGAACGGCAAATGTAAATCTGATTTTCGATTTCAGTTTCAGGATTTTTATTGACTACAAATTAAGATTTAACAGCATCGTTTTTTGCCGCAATTCTTTTCGAGGTTATCTTGCAGGATATGAAACTCCGTTTTTTTATTATTTTCCTGCTTGCTTCTACAGCTGCATTTGCACAGGATAATTATTTTGCCAGGCCGGACAAAAACGGTCAGGATAAAATATTTTATGGAGCTTTAGTGGCAGGAATCAATGCCTCGCAGATAGATGGTGATACTTACAGCGGTTTTCATAAAGCTGGTCTGAATGCCGGATTTGCAGCCTTTATCAAGCTAAATCCTAAACTGCTCGTCAGCCTGGAATTGCTTTATTCTCAAAAAGGTGCCCGCAATGTTTCGGTTATTGAGACCGTTAATACAGGTACCACACCCATTATTTACACGGCAAAGCTGAATTATGCCGAAATACCATTGATGTTGAATTATGCAGTTGCAGATAAAATTCATTTTGGACTTGGGGCATCCTATTCACGGCTTGTGAGCGATAAGGAGTTTATGGATTCGTACACGTCCTCAGCTATTAATAACCTGCAGAACACTTTCCGTAAGCAGGATTTGAATTACCTGGCAGCAGTCAGTTATCAATTGTATGAAAATATTTTTGTCCGTGCCCGTTACCAGTATTCGATGATGACCATCAGGGATGCACAAAAGATTCCGATTGACTTTGGAACCGGCAGGCAAACGAATAATCTGTTCGCCCTGCAATTATTTGTCGTTTTTTAAGAACTATAATTTAAAATGAAGATAGCAGAAGTCATTTCTCTTTTCGAAGGGTTTGCTCCACAGACTTACCAGGAGTCTTATGATAACAGTGGTTTGCAGGTTGGTGATCCTGAGGATGAGGTGAGAGGTGCCTTATTGACATTAGATATTACCGAGGCTGTGGTGGATGAAGCCATAGCAAAAGGCTGTAACCTGATTATCGCTCATCATCCGGTTATTTTTTCAGGTATAAAATCTTTAAGCGGACAAAATTATGTGCAGCGGATTGTACAAAAAGCGATAAAAAACGATGTGAATTTATTTGCCGTTCATACCAATCTCGACAATATGCGGAATGGTGTAAATGAAAAGATTGCATCAAAGCTCGGGCTTATCAATACACGCATTTTAGCACCAACGAACGGCAACCTGTACAAACTTCAAACCTATGTTCCTGTAGCTCAATCCGATATGGTTCTTGATGCATTATTTGCCGCAGGCGCCGGGGAAATCGGAAAATACAGTGAATGCAGTTTTTCGGTGAGTGGAAATGGGACATTTAAAGGTGATGAAAACACAAAGCCATTTATTGGGACGCCGGGTGGCAAACGGGAAATGGTGGAAGAAATAAAACTGGAAGTTGTGGTACCCGCCCATTTAAAGAATAAAGTGCAAAGCGCTATGCTGTCGGCGCACCCTTATGAAGAAGTGGCACACGAATGGATTCTTTTGCAAAATTTGAATCCGGAAATCGGCGCCGGTGTGGTTGGTGAACTGGAAAATCCAGTTTCAGAGATTGAATTTCTTAATTTATTGAAAACCAACCTGAAAGCAAAGATTGTTCGTCATACCGCATTATCCGGTGCTCCGGTCAGGAAAGTGGCTCTGTGTGGAGGTTCAGGCAGTTTTTTACTGAATAATGCAATTAATACTCAGGCTGATATATTTATAAGTGCTGATTTTAAATATCATCAGTTTTTTGATGCTGAAGGAAAAATCGTGATTGCCGATATCGGCCATTATGAAACCGAGCAATTCACCGTGGAAATATTTGATGCTATACTAAAGAAAAAAAATGTTACCTTCGCCGTTCTTTTTTCCACATTGGATACCAATCCGATAAAATATTTTTAAATTTATATGGCTACAGTTAAAGATTTTTCAATCGAAGAAAAATTAAGTGCGGTACTTACACTGCAAAAAATAGATTCTAAAATAGATGAAATCAAAACACTGAAGGGCGAATTGCCTATGGAAGTGAAAGACCTTGAGGATGAGATAGCCGGTTTGCAAACACGTATCGCCAATATCGACACAGATATTGAGAATATCAACACTTATATCGCGCAGCGCACTGATGCTAAAAAAGAAGCGGTAGCCCTTTCAAAAAAATACGAAAAACAACAGGACAACGTAAAGAACAACCGTGAGTTTGAAGCGTTGACCAAAGAAATTGAAATGCAGGAGCTTGAAGCCAAATTGTGCGACAAGCATATCAAAGACGCCACTTTTGAATTAAAAGAGCGCACTGCAGTTCGTACAACAACAGAAGAAAAAGTTGCTGTTGTTGAAGATACTTTGAAAGCTAAAAAGAAAGAGCTTGAAAAAATTATCGTTGAAACTGAGAAAGAAGAAAAAACCTTAAACAAACAATCTATCGAAGCGAAAGAAAAAGTAGATGAAAGATTGTTGGTAGCCTACGATCGTATCCGCGCCAGTTACTCTAACGGATTAGCTGTAGTACCTATCCACCGCGATTCCTGTGGTGGTTGCTTCAACGTTATTCCTCCACAGCGCCAATCAGAAATCCGTCAGCACAAAAAGATTATTGTTTGCGAACATTGCGGACGTATCCTTGTTGATTCTGAACTGGATGAAAACACTAAAGTGAAAAAATAATTATTGAATAAATATTCTTAAAAACGCTCCGAAACTTCGGAGCGTTTTTTTTGTTTATGACGGTAATTTAAAGGTGATTTTTTTTACAATGAATTATTAAAGTCGCTCAATGCTTTATCTTTAACCCAATTAAAAATTTACTCTTCAATGCAAAAATGGAAAATACCCGCAATGGTACTCTTAAGCGCAAGCAGCCTGATGTCCACATCTTGTGGTAATGGTGAAAAAAAAGTAGCAAATTCAGATAGCACAGCGAAACCTGCTACAACTGATTTTAAAGTAATGGCCGAGTCGTTTGCTGACTTGCAATTGCTTCGCTATCAGGTTCCCGGTTGGGAGGAGCTTACATTGCAACAAAAAACGCTTGCCTATTATCTGTATGAAGCGGCACTTTGCGGGCGTGATTTGTATTACGATCAGGCTAATAAATATGGATTGACCTTGCGCAAAACGATTGAGGCAATTTATGGTTCCTATAAAGGTGATAAAAACTCGGCTGAGTGGAAAAAATTCGAAGCTTATGCCGGCCGTGTTTGGTTCAGCACCGGCAATCATCACCACTATTCGAAAGACAAATTTATCCCTGAATGTTCGTTTGAATATTTCAGCGAATTGGTGAAGAACAGTGACCAAGGCCAGATTCCATTAAATCAGGGCGAAGTGGTTGATGCCTTTCTGACCAGAATGAAACCAATTATTTTCGATGCCACGTTCCAGCCAAAAATGGTGGATTTGCGCGGTGGTATCGACAATGTGGCTAACTCTTCTGTGAACTTTTATGAAGGTGTTACCCAGAAAGAGGTCGAATATTTTTATAACAACACAACACAATTCCCGATTGGGGAGCAAACTCCGGAATGGGGTCTGAACAGCAAAGTACTGAAAGATGATAGTGGGATTATAATTGAAAGAGTCTGGAAAGTTGGCGGAATGTATTCGGCAGCATTAGAAAAAGTATGTTACTGGCTGGATAAGGCTGCTACTGTGGCTGAAAATGATCAGCAAAAATTAGCGCTGCAGTTATTATCAATGTATTACAAAACCGGTAGTCTTCATATTTGGGATCAATACAACATTGCATGGGTAAATGATACCGCCAGCCGTATTGATATCAGTCATGGTTTTATCGAAGTGTATAATGATGCGATAGGTAAAAAAGGAAGTTTTGAATCTGTCCTTTCGTTGAAAGATATGGTAACAACCAAAACAATTGCCAGCATTGCCAAAGAAGCACAATGGTTTGAAGATAATTCTCCATTGATGACTGAGCATAAAAAGAAAACCGTGAAAGGTATCACGGCAAAAGCGATTACTGTCATTGTAGAATCAGGTGATGCGGCACCAAGCACGCCGATTGGCATTAACCTTCCTAATTCTGATTGGTTAAGAAAATACCACGGATCTAAATCTGTTTCGCTGAGCAACATTGTACATGCCTACAACGAAAGTAGTGCCGGGAGTGGAATGTTGAATGAATTTGTAAATGATCCTGCGAAACTGCAGCGTATGAAGGAATTCGGAAATCTTGGTAGTGATTTACACACCGATATGCACGAGTGCATTGGCCACGCTTCAGGACAAATAAATCCGGGTGTTGGTACGCCGGACAAGACCTTGAAAAACTATGCATCCTGCCTTGAAGAAGCCCGCGCAGACTTGGTTGCGCTGTATTACATCATGGACAAGAAACTGGTTGATATTGGTGTGATGCCTTCTTTGGAAGTAGGTAAAGCAGAGTATGACAGCTATATGATGAATGGCCTGATGACCCAATTGACAAGATTAAAACTGGGCGATAAAATCGAGGAAGCACATATGCGTAACCGTGCATTGAACGCCTATTGGGTATTTGAAAAAGGTAAAAAGGATAATGTTGTAGAGTTTATTAAAAAGGACGGTAAAACCTACGTTCAAATTAATGACTACGACAAACTGCGTGTTTTGTTTGGTGAATTATTGCGCGAAATCCAACGCATCAAATCTGAAGGCGACTTTAAAGCCGGTAAAAATCTGGTAGAAACGTATGGTGTAAATGTAAACCAGGAACTACATAAAGAAGTGCTGGACCGCTTTGCCAAACTGAATATCAAAGCCTACAAAGGATTTATTCAGCCACGCCTTGTTCCGGTGATGAGCGGCGATAAAGTAACTGATGTGAAACTTGAGTACCCGGATTCATTCTATGGTCAAATGATGGAATACGCTAAAAAGTATTCTTTGTTGCCGGCGGTGAATAAATAATTGAAGTTCAATTTTAATTGCACAAAAGCGTTTGGTACTTTTACCAAACGCTTTTTTTATGCACAAAGACATTCTCATCATCGGGCAAGGTATAGCCGGCACTTTGCTGAGTTATGAATTGATGTGTGAAGGGAAATCAGTGATGGTGATCGACACTCCTGATAAGCATAAAGCCAGCCTTGTAGCAGCGGCGGTTATTAATCCTTTGATCGGCAAAAACTGGACGATTGCCAAAGATGCGGCAATGCTGATACCTCATGCGGTAAAGACTTACAAGGCACTTGGCGAAAAGTTCGAGCAGAATTTTTTAATCGAAAAGGACCTTTTTGTTTTTCATCAGAATGTAAAACAAGAGCAAACGTTTGCTGATCAAATTTCAGACGGCAATTCTTACTTGCACGATTTGGGTATGCCGGAAACAGATAGCCTGAAACAGTTTTTTTTTGCTGATGATAAGATTGGAAAAGTAAATCCGGTTTACACTGTCGAAGCGGCATCTCTGTTAAGGCAATGGACTTCTTATATACAGGCGGAGAATAGCTTTGAAACGGAGAAATTCGATATGGCTGACCTGAAAATTTCTACCGACAGAATAGCGTATAAAGGAATCTCTGCTGATAAAATCGTCTTTTGCGAAGGCGCAGCCGGACGAAACAATCCTCTTTTCCCTCATGTAAATTTTACTACTAATCGCGGGGATGTACTGCTGTTGTCCATTCCTGAGCTGACCACCAATCATCTTTATCAGAAGGGCATTCGCCTTGTGCCCCGCAGTGATGGTTTGTTTTGGTGTGGCAGTAATTATACATGGAAATATGATTCTCTTCTACCAGATAAAAACTGGCGTTCTGAAACTGAGGCTCAATTAAAAAACTGGCTGAAACTACCCTTTGAAATGACAGATCATTTGGTAGCCGAAAGGCCAACCACAGCAGGGCAGCAAACGCTGCTGTTGCAAAGCGAATTGCATAAAAACGTATATTTCTTCAACGGATTGGGTACACGTGGATTTTCGGCAGGGCCATTTCTGGCAAATAAGATGGCGCAACTATTGAATCATTAACTTACGCAAAAAAAAGCCACAGCAAAATGCTATGGCTAATGTTATACTAAAAAGAGAAATTATTCTGCAGCAGGTGATTCGGTCTCAGGTGTTGCGGCTGGTTCTGCAGCTGAAGGAGCTTTAGCCGGTTTTGCACCAGGTTTTTCAACCTTTACTGCAATCGGATCAATGGCTTTTTTCACCCTAACGGCGTTAGGCCCTTTTGCTCCCATTTCAATTTCAAATGTTACTTTGTTGTTTTCTTTGATTGGCTCAGTAAGGCTGTTGATATGAACGAAGAAACTTTCCTGCGTTTTCAAATCCTTAATAAAACCATATCCTTTTGCATCATTGAAGAAGGCCACAATACCGGTTCTGACAACTTCAACCGGCTCTCTGTCTTCTTCTTTTAATGTGCTAACCTGGATATCTTCCAGATTTATTTCTTTCTTTTTCTTAGGGTCAGGAGGAGTATTTGCCAGATTCCCATTCTCATCCACATAAGCCATCATCTCATCCAAACTCTTTCCGGAGTTCGAATTAGCTTTACGCTCTTCTTTCTTTTCTTCTTTGAGTTTGCGTTTGGCAACTCGCTTTTTTTCGTTTTCTTTTTTACTAAACGTTTCCTGAGATCTTCCCATAAATTACAACTTGTATATCCATTTTGTCCGCAAATACTTAATTTAATACGGTGGAATATCACCGAAGGTACGAAAAATTAAGGCGTTTTTAAGGCTTTTGTTTTCCAATAAGGGTATAAACGAATATAATGAACCCTTAAAGACCTGATTCCAATTGATTTCAGGCTGCACAATTTCAGGCACTTTTCTTTTTTGATACCACTGCTTTCTTTTTTACTGTTGGTTTTTTAGCCGCAGCTTTCTTAATAGGTGCTTTTTTCTTCACTGTGCCTTTTTCTGCAGTTTTTTTTCTGACTTTTTTATCATCCTCATTCTCATCCTCGCCAAGGCTTTTTTTCAAGGCATCCATAAGATTGACAATTTTGGTGGATTTTCCTTTCGGTTTTTCAGTTTCCAAAGGCAGTTTTTTCAGCTTCCTTTCTATTAATTCATGAAGTGCTGTTTCATAAGAATCGTCAAACTCGGTCGGATCAAACTTTGAAGATTTCTTTTTAATCAGTGAAATAGCCAGTTCGAGTTGATCCTTATCTGCTGCCGGCGCCTTCAGGTCCTCAAAAAATGAGTGCGCGTCCCGTACCTCATCAGCGTAGCGAAGCGTTTCCATAAGCAAACCCTTGCCATAAGGCTTTATCGCTACCAGATGTTCCTTTCCGGATAATACAACCTCACCTATGGCAACTTTACCTGTTTTTTTTAACGCCTGTTGAAACACGACATACGCTTCCATCGAAATGCTGTCTTCCGGCACTACATAATAGGGTTTGTCAAAATAAATTTCATCAATTTCGGCTACATCTGCAAATTCTGTAATCACAATAGTCTTGTTGGTTTCGAGCTTTATTTTCTCCAGCTCTTCAGCCGTTAGTACAACGTGGCTTCCTTTTTTATATTCATATCCTTTCACAATATCTTTTTTATCGATTGCCCCGACACCTTCTACAGTCGGCTGATTATGCACGCGCTTTAGTGTGGGTTTATGCAATTGGTGTAAAGGAATATTGCGGGTAGATTTAGATCCGCTATATAATTGGACTGCAATCGTCACCAGGGAAAACCGAAGATGCCCTGTCCATGAAGGTCTTGTTGCCATAGTATTGTATTTTAAAATAATGTTGCTTTTATTTAATTTCTGATAGAATCTTCTTCAGATTAATGCCTTTCCCTAAAACAGCTTTGAAAAGGTCTCCTTCCGATTTCATTCTTTCTATCGCATTTTTGATTGTAAAATCTTTCATCTTCAATCCTTTTTTTACTTCCTCCCAATGCAAAGGCATTGATACAGTAGCTCCGGGTTTGGGACGGAGCGAATAGGGCGCAGCAATAGTAGCCTGGGCATGGTTTTGCAAAAAGTCAAGGTACATTTTACCTTTTCTCTTGGCTACAGTGCGTTCAAGGCTTGTATAATCCGGTAATCTTTCATGAACCAACGAAACAATTATTCGTGCAAATTCTTTCGATTGTTCATAGGTATATTTTGCACCTAAGGGAATGTATATATGCAAGCCTGTTGATCCGCTGGTTTTACAATAGGAATCCACCTTCATGTCATCCAATATTTCTTTAGTAACCTGTGCGGCTTCGATCACCTGATCAAAACTGTTTTTATCCGGATCAAGGTCAATAATGCACCAGCTGGGATTGTCCGGTTTCTTGATGGTGCTACTCCAGGGATTCATTTCTATACAGCCAATGTTAGCCATATACAACAGACTCGCTTCATCTTTGGCGACAAGGAAGTGTTTGTCTTCAGTGCTTTCATCTGTATGATAAAGGTATGTTTCAGCCCATTCGGGCACTTTCCCTGTTACATCTTTCTGATAAAAACTAAACCCTTTGATTCCATCGGGATGCCGGTTCAAAGACATAGGTCTGTCTTTTAAATAAGGTAAAATAAACGGTGCTGCCTCGTAATAATAGTTGATCATTTGCCTCTTCGTGATTTTTTCCGCAGGCCAATATATTTTGTCCAGGTTTGTAAACTTCAACTCGTTTCCGTTCACCTTTTTTACCTGACTTTCATCCTTCGGATTCAGGAGTGTTTTTCGTTTGCCAATTTGTTTTTTCATATCAGGCAGCATTTTATAATCGTCGGCAATTACATCATTTATATGTGAAGGTTTTTCAAGAATAACTTCTTTTGCTTTTTTGTCTTCGCGCAAACCTTCAAAAGAAGGATGCCGCATAACGCCATCTTTAGTCATCTCAGTATAGTTTACTTCGCAAATCAGCATTGGTTTTAACCACTTCACTTCAGCTTTTGGCGGGTTTGGCTTGAATCTGCTTGGTTTTTCTATATCAGGTTCGGTTTCAAAGGCAGTTTTTTTAACGATAAGAGGTTTGAATTTTTTGATTAATTCCTGCTGAGTTTTGATATTAAAACCCGTGCCGATTTTGCCGGTATAGATGAATTTATTCTCTTCAAAAACGCCAACCAATAAGGCACTGAATGGTTTGCTCGTGTCTTCATTTATGGTATATCCACCAATGACAACTTCCTGCCTTTTGTTTGCCTTGATTTTTACCCAATCTTTTGTTCTTTCCCCGATCTCGTAGGTGCTGTTCTTTTTCTTAGCTATAATTCCTTCCAGTCCAAGTTCTTTTGCAGACTCGAAAAATTTGATACCAGATGTTTCAAATCCTTTGCTGAATTCGATTCTCGGATCATCAGGTATAATTTGTTCCAGAATCTTTTTTCTTTCTGTTAAAAGGAGTCCGGACAAATCGCGGCCCTGATACCAAACAAGGTCAAACACATAATAGATAAGATTGCCGTCCGTTTCGCTTCTCCAGTTTTGAAGCGCACCAAAATCAGGTTGGCCTTTTTCGTCCAATACAACAACTTCTCCATCCACAACCGCATTGGTTTCCCACTCTTGCAGGGCGTTGTAAATCGGATAAAATTTATCGTTGAATAATTTATCATTCCGTGATTTTAAATGAACCTCGCCTTCATGCATAAAACCAACTGCTCTATAACCATCCCATTTTATCTCGTACAACCAGTCATCATCATCAAATGGTTTGTCTACAAGAGTTGCCAGCATTGGTTGTAGCATATCGCGGAACTTTAGTTCAGGTGTATTTTTTTTATCCCATACAACTGATTTCAATGCTCCTTTTTTTTCAATTTTTTTTTTACCGCAACCGTTTTTTTTGCTTTAACAGATTTCTTTTCTTGTTTTTCTCCGAGGATATTGTCACTTGTTTTTTCTACTTGCTCCAATGTTTTTTTCGAAAGTACCGATTTGTCTTTTTTAGTAATGTCGGCGGTGTCTGCATATTTATCATCGTGCTTAATCATAAGCCAGGCGTGTTCCCCCATACCTTTTGTTCGTACCAGGGCATATTCGCCTTTAAGCTTTTTACCTTTTAATTTTATTTTCAGCGAACCGCTTTTCAATTGTTTAAGCAATGATTTTTCCTGTGCGGCTTTGCCTTTTATTTTTTCAATTGGTTCAAATGTGCCTTCGTCCCATACGATTACAGTACCACCACCATACTGTCCTTCCGGTATAATCCCTTCAAATTTTCTGTAATCGTAGGGATGATCTTCCACCATCATCGCCAGCCTTTTTGTTTCCGGGTCAGTTGAAGGGCCCTTCGGAACTGCCCAGCTTTTCAGCACACCATCCATTTCCAATCGAAAATCATAGTGGAGATGAGAAGCAGCATGTTTCTGCACCACAAAAATCAGATTTTCTTCATTTGCTTTTCCTCCAAATGGCTCTGGTGTAATTTTAGGTGAGCGTTTCTTTTTATAGGTAGCAAGGCTCATTTTATTCTTATTTTGAGTAGTTCAAAGTAAAAACCAAATGATTGATTTTGCTTTATAGTTTTCTACTCTAAAGCTTATATAATTATCCTCATTTTATTTGTTTAGATTTCTAAGCGATGATTGAAATCCGGATGGCAATAACAATGGCAGTACTTGCCTGTTAATGGTTTTACACCTGATTAATCTGTATAAAGCAATCAACAATCCAAAGGCTTTATTTCGCTTTGTCTGTAATATTTTTTGAACTTTTAATGGAGTAAGCTGTGCCTGAACCTGCAGCATTGCCCAATAGCGAAAAGGCTTTAATTGTTTTTTATACTGAGAAAACAAATCAATACTGAAGTGACTGTTTTCAAGATTTGTTTTCAGATGCTGCTTTCTTACCTCTAACCATTCAGCATAGTTTTCGGGTAAATTTTTGATCCCCATCCTGATTCCTACAGCATTAAATACAGTAAAGACTTCTTCTTTTTCTGAATGAATGAGCTTGTGCTCTAATAATTCATAAGTAGTTATTGAGTAATAAATCAAGAGGAAAAGCACATCCCGATAGGCCCAGTCCGGAATAGATGTTCCCCGTTTTTCCTCCACACCTTTGTGTATTATCGTTATCTGATCAATGGCATGCAGTGCTTTTTCTTTTTCCATAAAAATAATTTTGTGTGCATATTCCACAGTTGAGAACATACGCCCGATTGGATCTTTTGGAAGTTTCCCTGTGAAATAAAGCCAGTCCACCGATTTATTTAAAGCAAACTCTGCTGCCGCACCTGCAAAAATGAATAAAATCATATCTGCATCGCCCCATATTTTGCGCACAATTGAATTTGGCGCTACAAATGTTTCCATAATTATTGTGTTGTTTAAGAATTTGATTGTTTTATTAAGTACGGTGTAGGATCCACATACCATACTTTCTTCCAGCCCTGAATGCCTGTATTGGCCTGCCACAAATAAGGTATTGGTGTTGTGATAGCGTAATGAAGATGGCTTGGCTTGTTGATAGCATTTCCGCTATTTCCAACTTTGCCAATTCTATCGCCACTATGCACATACGCGTACTTATTAATTAGTATGGTATCCAGATGGAGAAAGTGGTGAATACGCCATTTCGGTCCCAGAATTAAAATCATTTTTCCTCCACGATGATGTGTTCCGGCATGAATAACTATTCCCGAAGTGGAAGCAAAAACATCTTTTCCTTTTGGTGCAAAAACATCCACTCCTTTGTGTCTTATGGATGCCCCCCAGGGATAAAACCAAAAAGATTTGTGGTTAAAACTCTGATTGTTCATGTCTTCTAGGGGGAGTGTAAACCGCTCTGGTAAAGCATACCCTCCGGCAACAATAAGCCCGGTTATACATATGGCAGTAGTTAGTTTTTTTATTTTTGTCATCATCTTATTGGAAATGTTTGTAGAAATTGGATTGCAGTAATAAAATGATTACTGCAATCCTCAATGCGCGTTTTTTACTTTTTACTTCCTGGCTTAAGCGTACCATACCAATCGATTTTTCTTGAGTAATACATAATAACTGCCAGCAGAATAAAGAGTCCGATGCTGCCAAACAGCAAAGCGAAATCCTCAAGTTGAATCAGGACAAATATGTAGCCGTAGAGTGCGGCAATTGCAGCTGTAAAACTGATGGCTATTTTGCCGCTTTTGAAAATACCCCATACATACAGTCCTATAAGGGTTATTGTGGCTAACGATGCAATGAAATAGGATAGATTAAATCCGGCATATTCTGTAAAGGATAAGAGCAAGGTGTAGAATACGCATAAAGCAAGACCGACTAAAAGATATTGCAAAGGATGAATTGATTTTTTCTGAAGAACCTCAATGAAGAAGAAGATGGTGAAGGTGAGGCTGATGAACAGCAGTGCATATTTTACTGAACGTTGTGTTTTCGCATAACCATCGGTAGGCTGAATGAGCTTTACCCCAAAAGCCGATTCATTCAGGTTTATATTTTGGTCAAGAAGGACACTTGGAATTCCGCTTGAAATCTGTAGCACATTCCAGGTAGCGTTGAAACCATTCTGGTCGATACTGGCCGATTCTGATGGAATAAATTTTCCTTCAAAGGATGGATGCAACCAGGGTGAAGTGATGTTTACTGTTGTTGTTTTGCCTACAGGAATGAATTGCAAATCGCCGGAACCTTTTAGTTGTAAATTAAAGCTGAAAGTCAGATTGCTATTCAAATCCCAGATTACATTTTTGCTGAGCCCTTTCGTTATATGTGGGTTTGCAGGAATGCCTGCGTCCATGATTGCAGCAGTTCCATTCAGATTCATTTTGATGTCCTGTTCAATGCCGCGTACATCATCCATTCCCACCAGAATTTTTATTTCGCTGACAATTATATTTTCAACCGGAATACCAAGTGCAGTCACATCCAGAGGTTTGAAACTACCGTCTATATTGAGATTGGAACGGTAAAGTGTTACATCGTAAATACTTCTGTGCCGGACTTCAGGATTTAATTTTCCTTTTATATTCAGCTGCTCAGGCATCAGGAACATAGTTCGTTTCACCCTGAGGATTGATTTATCCGTTTGCGTTTCATTGTTCCAATAGGGTATGGCCAGAATGGGGCCTTTTACCGTTTGTGATAGTGCCCATTTATTGCTTACCTCTGCTATAACCTGTTGCTGGCGCTCTTCACGTTCCCAAACCAGGTCTTTAATAAATGAAGCCGGAATGAGCATTATTAAGGTCAAAAAGCCAATCAAAAGGCTTTTGATAAGGGTGCGGTTAGTTTCCCAGAATGATTTGTGGGGTTCTCTGGTTTCTTGTGATTTGTCGTTTTGCACATAGGCAGACATGTTCTGATTTTCCATTGTTGTTTATTTTTTGTTTAGAATTATTTATTTAAAAGTGCTTTGTAATACAAAGTAAATTGAGCAAAAAAAATCAACTCAGATTTTTAATTATTTTTTCAAGAGCGTCAAGATGAGAACGAAATGCTTTCTCTCCTGCCTTTGTGATAGCATACAGTGTATTTGTTTTACGGCCGATAAAACCTTTTTGAACTTTGATAAATCCGTTGTCTTCCAGGGTTTTTAAATGCGTCGCAAGATTGCCGTCTGTTGCATCTATTAAGGTTTTCAGTTCGTTAAAATTCATCGATTCATTCACTACCAGGGCGCTCATAATACCTATGCGCAACCTGCTGTCAAAAATTTTATTAAGCTGTTCAATCTCTTTTCTCATTCCTGGTCTGTTCAAATCAATTATTGACTGTCCTTATCATATTTACGCCACATTACTATACCGTATATAATGTGCAATATCCCAAATCCTATTGACCAAAAGTACAAACCTAAAGACGGGAAAAACAAACAAATACCGCCAAGGGTTACCTCGATAAAACCAAGGTATCGAATGTCATCTAAGGTAAACTTACTGGCATTAATCAGGCCCAGGCCATAAAAAACCAGGCAGGAAGGAGCCACATATTGCCAATCACCAAAATGGAGAAATGATATAATCATCCAGCCACCTGCAAAAATCGGTATCAGCAGGTTGGCGAGAAATCTTTTTGAAGCGGTGTTCCAGGCATTCAAACCTTGTTTTTTTACTTTTCTCAAAGTAAACAAGTATGCGCCTGCCAAAGCAATTACAAATACACTGATACCAAGATAGAACAGGTTGTTGCGTAAGTTTAAATAGTCATCGGTATCAAAGTTTCCACGAAGATCATATCGATGATAATAGTTTTGCAGGAGTGCAAATGATATGATACAGCCGCCCAAAGCAACAAGTCCGGCCCAGATTCCGCTCCATCCGCTAAGGGACAAAAAGCGGGTAGACCGCTCCATGATATTGCGGATATCTTTTAGTGTATCCTGAGGTTTATTTTCGTTCGTGTCGATTATCATAAAAGCACTTTGAATTACAAAGTAAGTAATCAGGTTTCATTTGACCAAATCTTTCTTTGTTTAATTTTTGTGAAAAGGATTATTGTGTTGAAAAATTAAATCCTTTATTTACAAGAATGGCTTTGCATGTGGGACAAAAATCTACTTCATCATTCGTTGGATTTCTGCCTTCTGCATCCCGCATAAAGCAGGTTTTGACAGAGCAGTGTTGCAATCCCTGTGTGTGACCAATTTCGTGAATTGAAACTTTAAATAATTGCATGAGCAGTTCTTTTTTTGATAGCCTGAAATCTGAAACAACACAGGCATTACCAGGGCAAAGGCCCAAACCCATTACACCCCAATCCCGAACATTATTTTTGCTGGTGCTGATATCTTTACTGGTTAAGCCAACAATAATATGGTTGTGTGTTGATGTTCGCTGTAACTGATAGATGATTGAATCCGCTCTGTATCGGCCTCTTCCATTATTGTAGGCAGATTTGGGCAGTGGAATTTTATCCTTCAAAATTACCTGGGGATAAATCTTTCTCAGTTCGCGATATACATAATTTACTTTGGCAGAATCGATATCATAAAACGGCTGTACTTCAATAATAATCTTTTCTGTTCCAATGACGTTTTCTGTACACGATGGAATTGAAAAAAAGGATATTCCAAGCACCAACATTACAGCGATCTTTCTAAGAAATGTTGCAGTCAAAATTTATGTTTTGGATAAAATTAAAATTTCTGTTTACTAAGTAGATGCACTCTACTCCTTCAATATTATGCTTTACAGGATGAAAGAAAAGTGCAATAGACTTCTTTATTGGATGGAATCAGAAAGAGTGTTTAAGTATTCAGCTGCCAATTCCATCCTGCTGCCATACCAGCTGAACATCTCTCCGTCAACCAACATTATTTTGGCGAGTGGCAGTTCCTTTTTCAATTCAGCGATATGCTTTTCTTTAAAAGGATAGGGTTCAGATGATAAAAGGATTAATTCCGGATTCAGGTTTTTTAATTCATCCACCGATGTTTCGGGATAGCGGGGTTTATCGCTGTAAACATTTTGCCATCCTGTTTTGCTTATAACATCATGGATAAAAGTATCATTGCCGACGGTCATCCAGGGGGTACGCCATATAAAATAGGCAATACGTTTTGGTTTCGCTGTTTTGTTCAACAGCGAAAAATTGTTTCTGATTTTTGTCGCCAAAACCTTTCCCGCATTGGCTTTTCCCGTCAATTCACCTACAGCCCTGATCATTTTCAGGCCATCATCTATTGTCCTGATATCACTTATCCATACCGGGAAACGGCTTGCCAGATACTCAATATCTTCTTTGGTATTCTCTTCTTTATTGGCAATGATAAGGTCCGGATTTAGCTTTAATATCCGGGTAAGATTCAGCTTTTTAGTTCCACCAACCCGAACTTTGCTGTCAAACCATTTTCGGGGATGAATACAGAATTTGGTAATCCCGGTCACTTCCTCTTCTAATCCCAGGTCATATAATAACTCTGTTTGAGATGGCACTACAGAAATAATGCTCTTCGGTGGAAAAGTTATTTCCACCTGCCGGTTCATCATGTCTGTAAATATGCGCTCATTCACCATTTTATTCAAACCGTTTAAAAAGCAGCAAAATGAACAGGGAAAGAATAAGGTTGAACGGGAAAAATCCGTCTCCGAAAATGTGCTGTGGCGTGTCTAAGGGTGTGAAGTAAATCAGCGCCAGGCAAACAATGCTCAATACAACATAAACAATAGCCGTCCATTTGCGCATGCTGCAAAGTCCGACTGAGCATACTGTAAAAATAATCATTGACAAAGGGCGCAACCAGTCGCGTTGTGATAAAGGAATTCCGGACAAGGAAACGATGGCGGAAATAGTAATGACGATATGAAACAAAGCCGCCAATGGAAATAATACCGGCGGCTTTGTAACAAACTGTTTAAACGAGGATTCCTGCATTATTGTTATTTAGAAAATGCGTTGATAATATCGTACTTGGTCAGAATGTGGAAATCGCCGCTTTCGTCTTTGGCCAGTACGCCGCCATTGTCTTTATTGATAAATTGTGTCAAACGATCTACGCGTGTATCCATGGAAACGATTGGCATTGCAGCTTCCAATACATCACTTATTTTTTTGTCTTTTATTTCAGCATCTTCCATCAGTTTTTTGAACAAACCATTTTGGGTAATGCTTCCCGTCATTTCTCCCTTTGTCATTACCGGGATTTGCTCGATGTCATATTTCTTCATCATTGACATGGCTTCTGCCACGGTATCTTCTTCTTTCAATGTTACCAGGCGTCTTCTGCCCAAGCCACCAATCAAATCTTTCACAGTATGTACATCCAGGAAACCACGCTCCAGCATCCACTCGTCATTGTAAATTTTACCAACATAGCGACTGCCATGGTCGTGGAAAATCAAAACTACAAAGTCATTCGGTTTCAGCTGGTCTTTCATTTGCAGTAAACCTGCAACTACCGAACCCGCAGAATAGCCTACAAAAATTCCTTCTTCTTTGGCAATGCGGCGCGCCATCACCGCTCCATCTTTATCGCTCACTTTTTCAAAATGATCAATTACATTGGCATCATAGTTTTCGGGAACGAAATCTTCCCCAAAACCTTCGGAAATGTAGGGATGCACTTCTTTCATATCAATCTCCCCGGTATCATACCATTTTTTGAGCAATGAACCATAACTGTCAATGGCCCACATTTTTACATCCGGGTTTTGCTCTTTCATGTATTTGCCAATTCCGGTGATCGTTCCGCCTGTACCGGAAGCCACAACAACATGCGTGACTTTACCATCCGTCTGGTTCCAGATTTCAGGGGCCGTTTGCTCGTAGTGGGCCAGGCGGTTAGCTAGGTTATCATATTGATTGACATACCACGAATTAGGTACTTCGGTGGCAAGTCTTTTTGATACAGAATAGTAAGAACGCGGGTCTTCAGGTTCCACATTCGTCGGGCAAACGATAACTTCGGCACCCATTGCCCTTAATATGTCTGCTTTTTCTTTCGATTGTTTATCTGTAGTAGTAAATATGCACTTATATCCTTTAATAATTGCAGCAATAGCCAGGCCCATTCCCGTGTTGCCGGATGTGCCTTCGATAATGGTGCCACCTGGTTTGATTTTACCGGTTTGCTCCGCTACTTCCAACATTTTCAAGGCCATACGGTCTTTGATACTGTTGCCGGGGTTACCATACTCTATTTTAGCATAAACAGGGCAAGGCAAATCTCCGATTACTTTATTGAGGCGAACCAATGGCGTATCACCAATCGTCTGCAGGATATTGTCAAATACTTTGTGCATAAAATTTTATTAAATGTGCTGCGAAAGTAGGCATTTTATTATTTTTGAACGGGTCTCGCATTTGGCGAAAGCGTTAATATTAAAACTACCTTTGGCCTGAACCTTTTTTATAAGAATCCATTTCTTTTTTAAATAACCCGTTTTTAATGACAATAACTCAACTAGAATATGCCGTCGCAGTTGCAACCTATCACAGTTTTGTTGCCGCTGCCGAAAAATGTTATGTTACCCAACCGACCCTTTCTATGCAGATTCAAAAGCTGGAAGAAGAATTGGGTATAAAATTATTTGACAGGAATAATCGTCCCAACACTGTTACTGCGATTGGTGCTCCTATTATAGAGCAGGCCAAACAAATTCTGGCCGAGTGCGAAAAGGTGTTTGAATTGGTAAAGAGCAACCAGGGTATTGTGGCCGGAATGTTCAAGCTGGCGGTCATCCCTTCTGTTGCTCCTTATTTAATGCCGGGCTTGCTGGAGCGTTATTCCAACGATTATCCTGATGTTCGCCTGCAGGTAAAGGAAATGGAAACGGCACAAATTATTTCTGCCCTTAAGAATAATGAAATTGATGCAGCTATTGTCAGCACACCTTTGGAAAATAGTGGCATCCAGGAATATCCTTTGTTTTATGAACCATTTGTCGGCTATTTTTCTGAAGGCGAAAAAGTGTTGAAAAAGAAACTGATAGCGGCTTCTGATATCGAGATGGACCGTTTATTATTATTGAATGAAGGCCATTGTATGCGCAACCAGATTCTTGATTTGTGCAGCGATCATATCCACGAATTGCAGGCCAATAAAAGCTTTCAGTACGACAGCAGTAATGTGGACACCCTCCGCAAAATGGTGGATCGCAACAAAGGAATGACTGTTTTGCCTGAGCTGGCGGTAAACGATTTTACGGAAGACCAACAGGACAGGGTTCGTTATTTCGAAGATCCGGAACCGGTTCGCGAAATCAGCCTGGTGACCAACAATCAGTTTGTAAAAATTACCTTGCTGCAAAGCCTCATTGACGAAGTGTTATTGTTGGTGCCCGAAAAAATGCGTGCACAAACCAAAAAGCGAAAAATTCTCCGTATCCAGTCTTCCCGTTTGAGCTAAACGGAATTTTATTTTACAATTTTCAGATCACTCAAAATATATTGATGAGCGTAGACAGAAGTATTGCCCCGATTATCCAGGACCCTGTTGCATTTGATTATGCGCTGCCTCCCATTACTACCAGTACCTTGGCCAACGGAACGCATCTGTATTGGTTGAATGCCGGTGTGCAGGATGTGGTAGAATTGAATTGGGTTTTCCCCGCCGGAATCTGGCAGGAAGAAAAACAATCCGTATCGCAGGCCACCGCCGGACAATTAAAAAACGGAACCCTGAATCAAACTGCAAAGCAGATAAACGAAGCACTTGAATTTTATGGTGCAAGCCTGAAAGTAAACGCTGGTAATGATCATACAACCATTACGCTGGATGCGATGACGAAACACCTGCCGGCTTTATTGCCTATCGTTTCAGATGTTATGCTCAATCCGATCTTCCCGGAGCACGAGCTGGAACTGTATAAACAAAATGCTATTCAGCGTTTGTTGGTTAGCTTACGCGAATGCGAGTTTGTGGCCAATCAGCAAATCGATGCAGCGCTATTCGGTCCTGCTCATCCTTATGGGAAATTCTCCCGCCAGGAAACGATTGAAGCCCTTACAGTTGCCGATCTCAAAGCCTTCCATAAAAATCACTACCGACTTTCAGAAGTCAAAATTTTTATGGCCGGAAAAGTGTCGGATAAAGAAGTGCAACTGGTGGATTCTATTTTCGGGAAACACAATAATGATGCTACTGCTACCGAAGAGCAAAGTTTTGATATCAATGCTTCGGCCGAAAAGAAAATGCGCATCAGCAACGACCCGAATGGCGTACAGGGTGCAATCCGCATCGGGCGCAGGTTTATCACCCGCAAGCATCCTGATTTTGCTGCTATGGTGGTTTTGAATACCGTTTTTGGCGGCTATTTTGGCTCCCGGCTGATGAGCAATATCCGCGAAGAGAAAGGTTTTACCTATGGTATATACAGTTCTATCGGTGCATTTTCAAACGATGCTTCTTTGACTATTCATACTGAAGTCGGTCGGGATGTAATCGATCAGGCGGTCAGCGAAATTTATAAAGAAATGGATTTGTTGTGCAGCGAAAAGATTGATGAGGAAGAATTGTTGCTGGTAAAAAATTATTTGCTGGGCAATATCCTTGGCGACCTCGACGGTCCTTTTTCGATTATGCAACGCTGGCGTTCGCTGATCCTGAATGGCTTTACCATTGAGCGTTTTAATGAGAATATTAAAATCTACAAAAACATTACTGCTGATGAACTGCTGACTCTGGCCCAAAAGTATTTTAATAAGAACGACTTTATGGAAATAGTGGTGGTTTAAATGTAAGTCGCTGGTATTCGGTATTAAGTATTCAGTACTTATCCGGATAATGAAAATCATTTCAAATTTTCAACTTGCAGCAACTATGATTTTAGACCAACATTCCAAATACTAAATACTAAATACTAAATACCAAGTACTGAATACTCCAATGAACATTTTATCAAATCAACAAACAAGTGCAAATAATTTCTTCATTATGGCGGGGCCTTGTGCCATCGAGGGTGAAGAAATAGCGATGCAGATAGCAGAACGGATTTCGGATATCTGCAAACGATTGGAAATTCCTTACATTTTTAAAGGTTCTTATCGCAAGGCCAACCGTACCCGGCTGGATAGTTTTACCGGAATCGGCGACGAAAAGGCTTTGCAGATCTTGAAGAAAGTAGGCGAGCGCTTTGCTGTGCCGGTGGTGACGGATATCCATGCAGCGAACGAAGCGGCAATGGCTGCTGAATATGTAGACGTATTGCAGATCCCGGCTTTCCTCTGCAGACAAACAGATATCCTGGTGGCTGCTGCGCAAACGGGCAAAGTGGTGAATGTAAAAAAAGGGCAGTTCTTGTCTCCGGAAGCCATGCAGTTTGCAGTCGATAAGATTCAGCAGAGCGGGAATGACAATGTAGTGCTCACCGACCGTGGTACAACATTCGGTTACCAGGACCTGGTGGTCGATTACCGTTCTTTCCCGACGATGAAAGCAATGGGCGTGCCGGTGGTGATGGATTGCACGCATTCTTTGCAACAACCTAACCAAACGAGTGGTGTGACGGGTGGTAATCCTTCGATGATAGAAACCATTGCCCGTGCTGCGATTGCAGTAGGTGCGGATGGCCTGTTTATCGAAACGCACCCCGATCCTAAAAATGCAAAATCTGACGGTGCCAATATGTTGCACCTGGACCTGTTGGAGCCATTATTGCAAAAACTGGTCATCCTGCGGAAGGCTTACCTGCAAACGATATAGGCATATTTTTTGTAAAAGGGGCAAAGACGATTTCGTCTTTGCCCCTTTTTTTTTAAAAAAATTTAAGCCATGTCTGATTGACGCCAATCTTCTTTTGAAATGGCATAAATAAAATCAAGCATGGATTCGCTGACTTGCTTTTCTCCAACTCTTTTTGCTCCCAGGCGTTCTATGGCAATCTGCGATCTTTTGTTATGCTGATCAATATAAAAGTAAACCACCGACACATAATTGAAGATATAATCCAGCATCAATTTTTTCACTTCTTTGTTGATGCCCGTACCCCAATATTTTGTTGCGAAAAATGTGCCACCAATGGCAATACTGGCATCCGTTTCATTGTATTCATAAAACCGTGTGCCAATCAGGCTGATAATGCAGTTTTCTAATTCGTAAGCTATATTTGTCCTTATTAACCTAAACCAATACTAATTATGGAAAAGTTACAGTACAAAGTAAGCATCAATGCAGCAGCGGCCAGGGTATATGATATGATGCTTGGTCTGAGCGATAAGTCAACTTATGAACAATGGACAGCTTCGTTTAACCCCACATCCAGCTACGAAGGCAGTTGGGAAAAAGGAAGTAAAATCCTGTTTGTGGGTGTAGATGAAAAAGGAGAGAAGGGTGGTATGGTTTCGAGGATAGCGGAGAACATACCCGGGCGCTTTGTTTCGATTCAACACTATGGCCTTTTGAAAGGAAACCAGGAAATTACAGCAGGTCCGGAAGTGGAAAAATGGGCAAACGGATTTGAAAACTACAGTTTCGAAGAAAGCAATGCCCGCCCGGACGATGCAAGCGGACGGGGGATGACAAACGTTACGGTCGACTTAGACACCACCGAAGATTTCGTTGGCTATATGAATGAGAATTACCCCAAAGCACTGGGCAAGTTGAAGGAATTGTGTGAACAATAATATGGCGAGTTCGCGAAACTAAAACCAGTACAAGGAAGCCTGCGCAAAAAATCAGGAAGCTTCGCTTGTCCTGGCTTTTTCTTTTTACAGCAACAAAGAAGCAAAAAAGCATTTGCCTCCTTCATCCGGATTTTTTCCCTCCCTGGTATTTTCCCTGTCGCATTGAAGCTTACATTTGCGCCGTTCATCAATTTTCAATGGTAATAAATCCCCCTGCCTGTCACCTTTGATGCGGGCGTTCGGAGGATTATTTTTGCCTGTAACAATTTTAAAGCACACTATGCACTTTAGTACCAAACTGGCTGGTCTGGCCTTACTGTTTCCGCTGATGGCGGGCGCTCAAAAGAAAAACTTTACAATGGCAGAGGCTACCAATGGAATGGGCGGCAGCCTTGCCACCAAAGGGCTGAGACAGACTTCCTGGCAGCCCGATACCAACAATATATTTTTTGTAGCCAATAATGCCTGGGTGCGCATCAATGCCGGCAATGGCAAAACGGACACGGTGATGTCGCTGAAAAAGCTGAACCAGACTTTGTTTGCCAAAGACAGTCTGAAAGCATTCCCTAACCTGGTGTGGATGGATAAAAATCAATTCTACTTCAATTCCGGCGATCAGCTGAATTATACCAAAATGGGTAAGGATGTCTGGTACTCCAAAGTGTTACCCAAGGGTGCAGAGAACATTACCATTGCTCCCAAAACACAGGACATTGCCTACACGGTAGAAAATAACTTGTACCTGAACGATACCAAGGTGACAGGTGACAGGGAAAAAAATATTGTAAATGGTAAAGCGGTCCACCGTGATGAATTTGGTATTGACCGCGGAATATTTTTCTCTCCGAATGGTAACCTGCTGGCCTACTATCGTATGGATCAGACAATGGTGAAAGATTATCCTGTAACAGACTGGAGCGTGACACCTGCAGTTGCCAATATGGTGAAATATCCGATGGCGGGCGGCACCTCTCACCAGGTTTCTGTTATTGTGTACAATCCGCTTACCCAAAAAAGAATGCGTATAAAAACGGGGACTCCACTGGACAAATATCTGGTGTGCGTAACCTGGAGTCCTGATGAAAAATTTATTTATATCGGTACGCTGAACCGCGAACAGGATAACCTGCGTCTGAATAAGTATGATGTAAATACCGGCGAGAAAGTGAGTACGCTGTTTGAAGAAAGCAGCGACAAATATGTACAGCCTCAGCATCCTTTATATTTTATGCCCGGCAACAATAATCAGTTTGTGTGGTGGAGCCAGCGCGATGGTTTTATGCATCTCTATCTGATGAGTACTGAGGGAAAACTGGTTCGTCAGTTGACAAAAGGGAACTGGGTGGTGAATGAAATTCTGGCTTATAATAAAGAACAGAACGAAATAATTTTTACAGCAAGTAAGGAATCGGCAATGGAGCGCAACGCTTATGCAGTCAATATTGCCACAGGCAAAATGCGCCGTATCGATACGGAAACCGGTTATCATACGGCAGTAGCCAACAGCACCGGGGAATACCTGCTCGATGTTTACAGTTCTGCTGATGTTCCTAAAAAAACATTGCTGAGAAGCACAGATGCTAAATGGGATAAGGTGTTAGTTGAATCTGAGAATACTTTGGCGGAGTATGACCGTCCTGAAGTGAAGAATGTGACTTTGAAAGCTGATGATGGTACACCACTATATGGCAAGCTCATTCTGCCAACTCATTTTGATGCGGCTAAAAAATATCCGGTGATTGTTTATCTCTACAATGGGCCAAATGTGCAATTGCTGCACAATAGTTTCCCTGCGAGTGGCAATCTGTGGTACGAATATATGGCTCAGCGTGGATATGTTGTCTTTACGATGGATGGCAGAGGAAGCAGCAACAGGGGTTTAAAATTTGAACAGGCCACTTTTGGTAAACTCGGAACGGTAGAATTGCAGGATCAGCTGAAAGGTGTGGATTACCTGAAATCATTGTCTTATGTGGATGCAGGCCGCATGGGCATTCACGGCTGGAGTTATGGCGGATTTATGACGACCAGTATGATGTTGCGCAACCCGGATGTATTCAAGGTAGGTGTAGCAGGTGGCCCGGTGATGGATTGGAAAATGTATGAGATTATGTATACAGAACGCTACATGGATATGCCGCAGAATAATGCGGCGGGATACGAAGATGCAAACCTGTTGAGTAAGACCAAAAATCTGAAAGGAAAATTATTGCTGATTCATGGCACAGATGATGACGTTGTAGTTTGGCAGCACTCCATCAATTTTGTCAAGAAATGTGTAGACAATAATATCCCGATAGATTATTTTATGTATCCCGGGCATCCGCACAATGTTCGTGGCAAAGACAGAATACATCTGATGCAGAAAATCACAGATTATTTCGACCTTTACCTGAAACCGTAAGCATTGTCTGTTCAAAAAAAGAAGATTAAAAAGATACTCAGAATCCTGCTGCGAACAGTTTTGTTTGTGGCGGGATTTTTTGTTTTGTATGTGCTGGCAGGTCTGACTATTCCCTATATCAGTGTCAACAAAAACGCCGCGCAAAACGGAGCGGATGGATATGAAATGTATATCCTGTCTAATGGCGTGCATACAGATTTGGTTGTCCCGCTTCGAACTGAGGTGAAAGACTGGACGAAAGCGTTGAGTTTCGAAAACACGGTGAGCAAGGATACGGCGATGCATTATGTTGGTTTTGGCTGGGGCGACAAAGGTTTTTACCTGAACACACCCACCTGGGCTGACCTTAAAACCAGTACTGCTTTTAATGCCATGTTTGGCCTGAGCACTTCTGCGATGCATGTTACCTTTCACAGGCAACTGGTGCAGGGGAAACTATGCCGGAAGACCTGGGTGAATAAAGCCGATTATCAAAAGCTGGTTTCTTTTATTGAACAAAGTTTTCAAAGGGATGCCAATGGAAAGTTCATGTATATTTCCGGGTATGCTTACGGTCAGGATGATGGCTTTTATGAAGCACACCGTGTTTATAACTTATTTTACACATGCAACACATGGGCAAATACAGGTTTGAAAAAGGCCAATATGAAAGCCTGCCTCTGGACTCCGCTTGATAAAGGAATATTGCGTTTGTACGAATAAATGTTTTGTCAGAAACTAAGGTGTTTGGCGTTTTCTCTTCCGCTCCTTGCGCTCTGCTTTAATTTTTTTCCGTTCTTCACGCGCTGCATTAATATCCTGATTGCGTAGTTTTAATTTAAACTTCAAATCCCCTTCTTCGTTGTCTTTTGCCTGCACATACAGTCGGAAACCCTTATTGTTACGAAGGCTTGAGTCGCTGGCAATATCTTCTTTGTCAAATTTGAATAATGGAATTTCAATCAGGATATCGGTCCCGGTATCCAGTTTGTAGATGCCCTGCACCTGCATATCGATAAGGTCGGTGTTCACCCACATTGGTGGAATAATTATTTTATTTCTGTCCAGAGTGAGGGTGTTTTTTACCTTTTCGAAGTGCACATTTTTTAAGCGGTCTTTACGGAACACCAGGCGTCCCATTCTTTGCAGTGGTTTGAAGTCAATCAATTCACCTTTGCGGATTTCGAAGGAAGTTATTCCTTTCAGTGAGCGTGGAACCAGCTGTGCATCGGCATTAAACTCGCCACTGAAATTACTGTTGATATCAATTGTTCCACGAATGTTTTCGGGCCTGAAAGATTGCTGTCCAAAATTATCGAAGCTGTAAAGCAGTTTGTCAAGGGACGCTTGCCTGATGTCGGCGGCAATGGTAAAAGTTGGTTTGTCGGAGTTGCTGCCGTTAAACTTTCCTTTCATATTGATGTTGCCATTGGAGTGCAATAAAGAAACGTTGTGCAATTCTATTCCATCCTGCAATAGGGTGAGTTGAGCATTGATATAATTTGCTTCAAATCTCTTGTAGATAAGGTTTTTGATAGCAACAGTCAGGTTGGTGCGCGATACATCCAGTGCTTTGTCCAGGAAGTCAGGCGTGTTGTCGTCTCCGGCATCTTTCTTGTTTTGTCTGTCAGGTTTTGGAGTGCCTCTTCGCCTGATAAAGCTCTGGAATTCGTTCAGGTCAATTTTGTCACTTTTTACGGTTGCGTCAATTACGATATCCCCCGGGCGGCTTCGGTAAAGGGAAATGAAATTGCGTGATAATGCAGTAACTTTTATCTGGCTTTTCTGCGTATTGAGTATACTTTCCACCACCTGGATATCATTGTCTTTTACCATCAGGAAAATGTCGCAATTGTTGAATTTTAGCTGACGTGGCAGGTAGGTCAGTTCAGCCTTGTTAATGTCTATTTTGGCCGAAATGTTGGTAGGGTAGCCTGCATCGGCGCGGATTCCACCTTCGAATGCAAGATCAATATCAGCAGTCCCCTTGCCAAAAAGGAAGCTTTTTCTGCCAAAAACATTGTTTAGTTTCTGGATAGGAAATGCTGCCCGGAAATGGGTTTTTACCTTGGATTTTTTTAAATTGAAAACGGTAGTGGTATCTGCTTTAAATGGAATACCGAAATACAATCCCTGCAAGCCGGTAATTCGCATAAAGGAGTATTCATCACCATATTGATGTTGTTTTTTATTCCCGTTTACATAATTGAGATCAAAGGAAAGAGAATCAAATTTCCCGAATTTGGAATCAAGCAAATTATTCCTGAATTTACTTTGGATAATAACATATGGAATCTTCTGATTTTTAAGTTTGCCTTCTATATGCATTAATAAAGTCATAGGCCGGTCGAACATAAAACTGTCCAGTGTTTTCTTTACAGTGGGTGGTACCCAGGTCAGACCGTTTCTGTAATTAATTTTGTCCGACTCAATATTGACACTAAATTTATTGTCTTCCTTGGCCAGATAAAATTCACCTGTAAGGACAAGTTTACTGTTGTCAATTTCGAAAATCTGATGGTCAAGCGTGAGTAGATTTTTGCCGGTATGAAAGAAGAAGGCAATGTTGATTTTAATGTTCTTGTCTTTAAAGTAAGAACCCTTATCTGTATTGAAAGAAAAGTGTTCTACTTGAATATTCCCTTTGGTATGAATGTGTAATTGTTCTTTGAGTTCATCCAGTCTTCCTTCAAGAAACGGTAAATCAAACTCAAAGTGTTTTTTATTGTGGAAATGGGTGAACTTAAAGTGAAAATTTTCCAGTTCGAATTCGTTGATTTTAAAATTATTTTTTCCGCCACCTTTCTTTTTATTCTCTTTTGCAAAGATTCCCTTGTTTACAATAGAGTCTTTATTTTCAAACAGGTTCATGGTGCCATTGCTTACGATAAGCCGGCTCAGCTTTACATTTCCTGTCAGTAAGGGCCAAAATTTCAGTTTGAGATAAACACTTTTGATATTAAGGAAATCAATTTGATGTTTTGCCCAAAGCGTATCGCGAATCACCACATCTTTGAGTACAATACTGATGTTGGGAAATTGTTTCCACACATCGGGTTCCAGGTCGCGGATAGTAAGCGTTCCGTTGTAGGAATCTTCAAATTTATCCTGCACCATCGTCAGGATTTCCTTTTTGTGCCGGCTCACATAAATATACATGCCCGAGATGCCTACGGCAAACAGGGTGATAATAATCAGGCTAATCTTAATTACTCGCTTCCAGAATGTGCTCAAAAAATAAATGGTTTGGTAAGACAAGATAAAGTTAATTGGCGGAGGAATGTTAAAGGGTATGCTAAAACTTTTTTTTATTGAAAATTAAATATTGGAACTTGCACGCATAATATGAAAAACCAAACCAAAGCCTATTTAGCTTACGCCTTTATCTGCATTATCTGGGGCACAACCTATCTTGCTATCAAAGTGGCTGTAGCCCATTATCCTCCGTTTTTGATGGCGGGTACACGCCAGCTGGTTTCCGGCATTATTATGCTTGCCATTGCCCTGATGATCAATCGCAAAGCCGACCTTAGCCGGAAGAATTTATTGCAGCAATCCCTGATAGGTTTTTTGCTGATAACAGTTGGTAACGGTCTGGTGACCTGGGCTGAACAGTATGTGCAAAGCGGTGTTGCGGCATTGATTTGCTCCACCATGCCCATCAGTGCGGTAGTGATCAATATTATCAGGGGGGAAGAAAAATTGAATTGGTTAATCATTGTTGGGATGATTTTGGGTTTCGCTGGTGTGGCACTTATTTTTCAGGACAATCTCAGTAATCAGCCAACTACAAACGGTACCTTGTATATTATAGGGATTGTGGGTTTGTTTATTGCAACTACCAGCTGGGCATTGGGTAGCTTGTTGAATAAAAACAGTGCAAAATCAGTGAATAGCTTTTTTAATGTGGGTTTCCAGGTTATTGTTGGCGGTGCCTTTATGCTTATTATCAGTCCTGCAGTTGATGATTATTCTAACCTGGTATGGTGGAATGAAGAAGGTTTTCTGGCATTTGCTTACCTGGTGGTGTTTGGGTCTATTTTAGCTTATGCTGCCTATATGTATGCCTTGAAAGTGCTGCCTGTAGGTTTTGTTACGTCTTACGCCTACATCAATCCGCTGGTGGCGGTTTTGCTGGGAGCGTTGATGCTGAAAGAACCCTTAAATGGTTACACTGTATTCGCTTTTGTATTGATAATTTGCGGTATATTTATTGTCAGAAGTGGCTATAAAAAACAGGAAGCCACCAACGAAATTCACGAATAAACAGATGAGCGATGCTACAATTTAAGAAAGGAACTTTACCGGATTTGCCATTCGAATTGGCAATAAAGAAGCCCATTCCGGTTCGTTGTGTGCAAATCAATGAACCTTTTGAAGTAGAAACCCTGGAAGGTACTTTTTATGGGAAAGCGGGCGACTATCTGATTATTGGTATAGAAAACGAAATGTACCCATGTGAGCAGGGGATTTTTAAAAGGACTTACGATATTCAGCAATAGCCTTCTTTATGATAAAGTAAAAAGCCTTGTAATCGGTTGGATTACAAGGCTTTTATTTTTTAATGGTAGTCCGACCAGGGTTCGAACCTAGAATGACAGAATCAAAATCTGTAGTGTTACCATTACACTATCGGACTATCGGGCTGCAAAGTTAAGCAGGCAAATGAATTCTCCAAAAAAAAGTAAAAAAAATCTTTCTTTTTTTTCTTCAACCTTTACTCTGCAGGCAACGCGTGAGGGATAGCAGCGCCCGCCCGTGCCGTACGGACGGGGATATCCTCCACCTTTTTTTGGTGGAGATCTGCTTGCCGGCAGGCAGGTAGCAGCGTTCACCCGTGCCGGTAAGGACGCGGATAGCCCGACCCAAAGGGACACGCCCCCAATTTTAGCAGTACATACTACGGACTGACTATCTGCGTTTTAAGGTGTAATACGTTTTTTACAGCGCTGCCGCTTATATTCGCAGCGTTTTTAGCATCTATAGCCTGGTTTAATATATCGTGAAGAAGATTTCCGTTATTATCGTCAATTACAATGTGCAGTACTTCCTTGAAGTGTGTTTGCATTCTGTATTGCGTGCCTGCAAAGGTTTTGATGCAGAAATTATTGTAGTGGATAATAATTCGGTGGATGGAAGCTGCGAGTTGGTGAGAAAGGAATTTCCTTCGGTGATACTGATAGCCAACAAGGATAATAAGGGGTTTTCGAAAGCCAACAACCAGGCTGTTGAAATTGCTACGGGAGAATACCTTCTTTTCCTCAACCCGGACACGGTAATGCCGGAAGATTTTTTCAGTAAAACCATTGCTTATATGGATGCTCATCCGAAAGCAGGTTCGCTTGGGCCACGGTTGATAGACGGGAAAGGAACATTTGCTCCGGATGCCAAAAAATCTTTTCCTACACTTTCTGTAGCTATTTTCAAAACGACAGGCCTGAATAAGATTTTCAACCGTTCGGCTTATATCAATAAATACTATGCTGTTCATATCGGAGAGTATGAAACAGCGCCTGTGGAAGTGCTTTCAGGTTGTTGTATGATGGTGCGACATTCGCTGCTGGCCACGATAGGGAAAGCTTTTGACGAAGATTATTTTATGTATTGCGAAGATGTTGACTTGTCTTTCCGGATACAAAATGCCGGTTACGACAATATATATTTTCCTGAAGCGAACCTTGTTCATTACAAAGGCGAAAGTACCCGCAAAGCTTCGCTTACCTATATCCGCATTTTCAATGAAGCCTTGTCCACCTTTGTGCGCAAGCATTATACCAAAGCAAATGCAGCGCTGTTTATTCTTCTTATTAATGTTGGGATTGCACTTCGTGCGGTATGGTCTTTCATAAAAGTGTTCTTCAGGTTATTTAAAGCGCCGATTTTTGATGCATTGTTGTTGCTTGGTTTGCTGGTATTGATGAACCAGGTATGGGTAGAGGGAGTGAAACATCTGAAGCCGGTTGAAGCCGCAACAATTTATGCCACATTCCCGGTTTATATATTATTCTGGACCCTTAGTATTTACCTGAACGGTGGCTACGATCAGCCATACAGGCCATTAAGGGTAATACGGGGAATGATGATCGGGACAATCTTTATCCTTGCTTATTTCGGAATATTGTCGGCGGAATATCGTTATTCGAGAGCCGTGATTTTATTTTCCGGTGCATTTGGTGCATTGGGCATTTTAGGTCTCCGGGAGTTGCTCGACTGGCTGGGTATAGCGAAAGTGACCCGTTACAACAGAGTTCCGAAGCGGGCAGTAATAGTGGCTACAGAAGGGCATTTTAATGATACCGCTATGATGCTTGAACAAGTGCATTATGCGCCGGATATTGTGGGCCGCATCAGTATCAATGAAAACGACTACAGTGCACTGGGAAATATCAAAACAATGAAACCTTTGCTGCATGCACTTAGTATTAATGAAATTGTGTTTTGTGTGAATGGCCTGAGCTACGAGACGGTATTGCAGCAAATGCAGGATTGTGGGGATGCTTATGATTATAAAATCCATTTGCCGGGCAGCAGAAGTTTTGTAGGAAGCAATTCCAGTACGTCTTCCGGTGATTTGTACACAGCCGACAAGCGCTATAATATTTCAACGTTTATTGCTCAGCGCAATAAACGTGTATTTGATATTGTAACCTCAATTATTCTTCTAATCTTATCTCCGGTGCTTTTATTTTGGGTGTACGATAAAGCAGGATTGTTACCCAACATCTTCTCGGTTCTAATCGGACGAAAGACCTGGGTTGGTTACGGTACAGAGTTAGTCTCACTTCCGGTAATTAAACCATCTGTTTTGCCGGCCTATACTTTGCAGAAAGGCTATGAACCTCAACAAACTGTGCTTCAGCTGTCAGCTACGGAGTATGCTGAACATTATGTAACGGGTATAGATTTTTCACTTCTGATGAAAAATTTGAAATTTCTTGGAAAAAAGTAAAAAAAAATTTTGCAGGAATGATTTTTTTTCTATTTTTGCAATCCCAAAACGGGAAATAAATATTCTTCCTTAGCTCAGTTGGTTAGAGCATCTGACTGTTAATCAGAGGGTCTCAGGTTCAAGTCCTGAAGGGAGAGCAAAAGTCACTCATTACGAGTGACTTTTTTCGTTTAAAACCGTCTAAACACGGGGTTTCAGCAAGAAAAGCACAACAGATAGAAACAAAGAAAAACAAGCTAATGGGGTACCTGTTCGGGTACCCCTGTTATTTGATTAACTTGGTACCCTCGATTGACCCGAAGGATTTGTGTGTATGGTTTTAGGAACGAGCAAGCAATTATTCGACCACCTAAAAAAATGTGTTATGAAGGTTAATGAAAAACTTTCCATGCTGCTGATGCTGGAAAAATCAAAAACAACAAAAGATGGTAAATCGCCCATTACGGTAAGGCTCACCGTTGACAGCAAAAGAGCAGAACTTTCGATTGGGCAAAAGGTAAACCCTGAAATGTGGAACCAGGAAGCAGGTATAGCCAAGGGTAATTCACAGGATGCCCGACTGATTAATACTGTAATAGATAGGGTAAGAAATAAGCTGCGTCAGCTCTACGATCAGCTTTCCACACAGCATGAATATGTTTCTGCTGCTATGATCAAAGAAGCGTTCCAAGGCAAAAAGTCAGCTGACGATCAGAAGACATTGCTTCAAACCATTGACTTTGTAATCAACAGAATGGAGAAAAAAGTGGATGCCGGATTTCGTGCAAGACCAACTCTTGTCAAATGGAAAAGCACGAAGGATAAGGTTTCCATATTCCTCAAAAAGGAATACAATGTCTGTGATGTTACCCTTGATAAAATTACCTATTCCTTCGCTGAAGATTTCTCAGATTTCCTGATGTTAGAACAAGGGTTAGAGAATAATTCTGCTATGAAGCATGTCAAGAACATTAAGCATGTGCTTAAAACGGCGGTTGAACGCGAATGGATAAACAGAAACTCTATTTCAGGTTTTAAGTGTTCCTATATTGATCCGGACAGGGACATTCTTAGTTCCGAGAGTCGTCTGGGTTTTAGAATATGTATTAAAAGCTCTTTGCTTATTCTCTACCTC
Organism: Chitinophagaceae bacterium; assembly: GCA_041661485.1. Classification (GTDB taxonomy): domain Bacteria; phylum Bacteroidota; class Bacteroidia; order Chitinophagales; family Chitinophagaceae; genus Rurimicrobium. Next base: position 4,355 of record JBAZUJ010000004.1, on the reverse strand, counting down.
TTTGTATTCCTCTTGACTACAGTACATAAACTCCGCTTGCTAAATTTAGATTAGTCTCTGCATGACTGTTGCTGAAAGAATACTTCCTCCGTCTTGTGGGATGCCCATAATTGAGATGGTTTCGCCTAATTGTGTTTTATTATGGATGACAGGTATTCTGTATAATTAGAAAGAGATAGCATCCTAATTTAGATGCTATCTCAAGTTTTATTAAAGTAGAGGAATTAAAGATAAGATAGAATAATAGTCATTATTAACATAGAACTGCTAAACCAATAAAAATCCTTAATAACTTTTTATTGTCCATGCTTGATTTTTTAAAGTATGAATAATCACTGTATTTTATGGTTTAAGTTTAATTACCCAATCTTTATTTTCTTCCTCAGGGAATTCCCTTCCGCACATTCGGGAAGGACAAAGTAAGTGTACTACTTTTCGGGTGTGCAGTTAGTGTGTGCTGGTTTTGTAAACCATAATTCCTCTCTGTTGCCGACAAAGAACTCACCGTTTTCAGGACATTATACTTTGCCCGGTTGTGGGTTGCCTATTCTTTCCAGGGTTGTTTCCAGGGTTTTCTCGGATTGTCCTATGTTACCGGTGGCAGATTGCGACATGGCAACCTGGCTGGTCAGGCAAATTAAGCTGGTTAAAGCTATTTTGCGTAATTTTTTATCCCGCAGGCTGAGTTGTAATAATTTATTTTTCATTGTTTGTATTTTTTAAAAGTGAACAAGGCTGTCATTTTTTTATTCAATCCCTGTGGCGCCCCCTCTGGGGCGCCACAGGGATTGGAATTTATGATACCGAGCATATCCGCTGCTGTTGTTGCATTTGGTTGCCGCAGGGCTTAAGCCGGGCCATCCGGAAATTTGATGCCATGTTAATTCAGGTAAGTAGCATTGAAAGACAGGGATGTCGGATAGCAATACATATGTTCCCCGGAAGTTGTTCCATTATTCGTAGTTCGTCTCATATAGATTATGACCGTGTGAGAGCCCGCAGTCAGGAACTTTACTGTACTCAGGTTATATTGGGCCACTCCATAACCAGTAGGGCCATCCTCCGCAACAGTCTGATAAGTATTTGTAATAGTACCGTCTATGACAAGAGCAGCCGTGTAATAACCCTGACCATAACCAGTGGGCTTCAGCCCGAAGTCTATTCCCATCATAAAATTCAGGAAAACCGCCTTGCCCCCGCTGGGCACGGTAAAAGTCTGTGAAGAGGCTGTAACAGCCGTCCAGGCTGCATCGCCCACCGTGACGGCTGATCCCACAGTCCCAATCGATCCAAGAGTCTTTTCGTACGTGGTGACTGTTGCTGCACTTGCATTTGGCAATGTCACAACATTCCCTGCTGTATCTACTCCAAGAGTCTGTCCCACACCAATCGGCGATGATGCATTAGAATTGCTGAATTTCAAACCCGACACTCCCGATGTTCCCGAAGCTATTTCGAGTTTGGCACCCGGTGAAACTGTGCCTATCCCCACGCGGTTATTGGTTCCATCTACTGACAGGGCAGAGGTGTCAATATTGAACATATTTACACCGGTTCCGTTTATACTCAGGGCATTGCTGGCTGTCAGGCCTTCTATAGCGGTAGCCTGGCTTAGCGTCCCGCCCAGGCGTACATCTTTGCCGCTGAGGCTAAGGCCGTTGGAAGCCGTGGTGCTGTCGGGAGAATTACCCAATCCTTTTACCAGCTTGCCGCTGGCATCGAAGCCCAGGGTAGATCCGGAGGCAATGGTACCGGAAGCCGGCGTAAGGGTTGCGGAGACGCCGTTTACCGTTGAGGTGATGGCATTGGATGCACTGCCCAGGGTATTGGTTGTAGAACCATTCATGGTCTTCACGATACTGTCTTTGATAACACCGGTAGTCACCGCTTTGGCTATGCTGTCCTTCACAGGGCTTTCCATTATCATCTTAGCCACTGCCGAGCTGTCCAGGCGCAAAGAGGTGGCTTTCAGACTCGTTCCTGTTCCACCGGTAACGATAATACCGTTAGCGTTCGTCAGATCCTGACCAGTCACACTGCCGTCGGTAATTTTTGTATTGACTGTAGCAGTCACAGAATCGCGGAAGGTCGCAGAAGTGGTCACTACTTTGATGGCACTATCCTTCACAGGGCTTTCCATCATCATTTTGGCCACTGTCGAGCTGTCCAGGCGCAAAGAGGTGGCTTTCAGACTCGCGCCCGTTCCACCGGTAACGATAATACCGTTAGCATTGGTGAGGTCGTTTCCTGCGCCACCCGTTGTATAAGCCAGTTTGCGCCAGGCTGTACCATCATTATAGTAATATCCGGGGCTAACATCCATTACTGTAGCTGTATTGTATACTACCATTCCGGCAATATGGGCCGATAGAGGAGCAGCCAGGGTGGTACTTTGCAAAGCAATTCGTGGCATTAAAAATCCCCGCTTATTGCTCTCCAATTCCAATATTGCATTGACATTGGGAAGAGAAGAAGATGGGCTTATAGAACCATCCTTGATTTTGCTTTGCGCCTGCACCTTACCGCCTGCCAGCAGTAGAACCACGAAAGTACCGGCAAGAAAATAAAATTGTCTTTTCATACTCTTTTTTTTTGTTTAAAAATATTAATGAGCGAAACTAGGACAACATATTATAATAGTAGGTAATACTTATGTGTTAATTACTATTGGGCAATAACACTTTTGTAGTATTTTGTACTCTATTTTCCCAATTATTGGAAGTATTTTTTTTTGAATAATTGTTTTTCTTAATTGGTGTAAAAACTATAGATTACTATGTTGTGTATGATTAATTGATTTTGTATCCCGGTATTGAAAGTTCTTGCCGAAACTGCTACAAAAGCAATCAATTAATAAGGGTATTTTCAAGGTGCCAACGTAGTCCTGCCTCGTTTACCCAGTCATAATGATTTGTTGAGGGAACATTTGCTTTCATACTCACTTTGGTAAAAGTAAATGTGTGAGTGATGTCAAAAAGCAAAAAATATGGACGAAGGCTATGCCTGAAGGCTTAACAAATGGTTATTGTATATTATTTCAGCGCCACTTGATTGCTAAGCTATCTTTTCATATTCGACCTGAGAGGGTTAATTCAAATATGGGATAAAGCTTCAGCAGTGGCCCGGTTCTTCATCCGTTTTCGTACGCATTTATAACCTCACCTATTGCGCAAGGTTGATTTAAGAAAAGCGCACAATTGAATTGAACGCAGCAGATGAAAGAGGCGGTCGAACTGCTCGATCATAATGGATGGCAGGGGAAACTGCACTGACCTGAAATATCACTCAACTTTGCCTGTTCTTGTTCTTTCCGGTGTCATTTTACCGGTTTATTTTGTCTGCAATCTCTGTCAAAAAATCAATCTGCCGTTCGTTGATTAGGATTTGCTTCCTCCATTTCAAACCAACCAGCCTTGTCTATCCCCGGGTCTGAAGAAATCCTTTTTAAATTCTGTTCTGAACTCAGCCGGTAAACTGATAGCCTTCATAAAGTCATCGTAAAAGATACCATTCCCGCAGTCGCTTTTATATTGTAGAACATCTGTTGGAATTTCCAGTTCATTGTCCCTGTAATACTTCTCAAAAAGGAATGAAGCCAGTAAAGGTTGACTATTTCTAATGTCAAGACCAATTAATGGTTTCCCATCAATGCGCACAATGTTGGTTAAGTCACAATAAGCCCTGGAATTTTGTACCGGTCTTGAAGCAATCATTTCAGATTAGAGGTATCGATTGTGATGTTATTGATACAATCCTGGTACAGTTTCAGGTCAGCATTTTGGAGAAATGCTTTCTTTTTGTTGTGTTTTTTACCTCTAATTTCGGTGCAAGTACTAAAATGTCCAGCCCTACAAACTATTTGAGTTTCTCATTGGTCCTGTTTTTATATTCCCATCAAAAATCAGGACTCTGGGATGTTATTTAATTGTTAATTTACTTCCTTGCCTTTTATGTCAATTTTACCGTTCCTGAAAAAAAACGACCGTTCGTGAACTAAAAACGGCTAAAACGGTATAAAATAAATGCAGAAAATATATCAATTATATTTTTTGCATTATTGGAGTTTTGTTTTGTAAAATTTATTCTAAACATTTGTTAAAGTAAATGTTTAGCCATGCATTTGCGAGAAACCAAACCGTCCCTGTAAATGCCAAAGATAGCCATCTTTATGCTATGCATAATTTCTGCAATACCATTTGCAGGAAAGGCAATAACAGATACTATAATCTTCACGATAGATTTTCCAGTTTCATTAAAAGAAAATAAATTTTCTCAACGCATTTCCTATCAAACAAGCTTAGACACTACACTATCCATCCGGATTAATAGTTTCTATTATAAAACAGGTTCTGACA
>JBAZUJ010000003.1:0-517168 GCA_041661485.1 Chitinophagaceae bacterium | reverse complement strand
AAAAAAAGTAGCACTCATTGCTGTTGCAAATAAACTGCTTAAACAATGCTTCGCTATCGGAACAAGCAATGAAACTTTTAAACATGATTACTCAAAAAATAGTTGTTTTTAAACACAGTTCATCCCGTAGGGATCTCTACATGAAACCACAACCAAACCACACGCGAATTCCCCGTCCGAATGGCACGGGCGGGCGAGGAACGAAACAATCCGTATCGGGCACTCTAATTTTCGCAGCGGCTTTCTATTACCTCACCCCATCCCTCTCCAAAGGAGAGGGGACGAGCGTGTGGATAATTGTGCATTAGTTTAACTTTGGTTACTTAAGAATGCATTTCCATGAAAAAAATGAAAGAATTGTCAGAAGGTATATGTACCTGTTCTTTGTATTGCTGATTCTGGAGCTTTTAACAATGGGCATCTTATTAAACTTTATACCTGTTAAACCACTAAAAGCTTTTATAGCTTTATTCTTACTGATTGTAAATGCATTGATAGCGAGGTATTTTTTCAGGAAGATTATTCCAGGTGTTTATGAAAAATATAAAGAAACGAATGGCAATAACTAATCAGTTTCATAACAAAAGCCGCTGCAACATTCGTCGCAGCGGCTTTTGTTCAATAATTATTGATTCACTAACCCACCCCTGCCCTCTCCTGGGAGAGGAAATCGCATGTGGATTATTGGGATAAAGAAACTTGTTCCTACCCTTTCATTTTTACCATCGTCAGGATGGTAGCGATGCCAACTAATGGTTCGTCTGTTTCGTCGAAGATTTCTACCAGCCATTTTACGATGCCTTTCGGGATATCATTTTCATCTTTGGTTTCCTGCTCGATTTTCTCTTTGCAGCTGAAACGAACATACACACTCGTGCCGGGATAAACCGGTTTGGTGAAACGCAGTTCGTCGATACCATAATTCAACAATACCGGGTTCATATCATAACTGTCTACAAACAAACCTGCAGCCACACTCATAATGAAATAACCGTGTGCCACCTGGTGCGTAAACATCGTTCCCTCAAAGTTGGTGTCCTTCATATGCGCATAGAAATGGTCGCCGCTCAGGTCAGCAAACTTGTCGATGTCTTCGCTGGTGATGACGCGTTTTTCCGTCACAATCTGGTCGCCGATTTTCAGGTCTTCAAATAGCTTGGTGAACGGATGAACACCATCCACATTGCCTTTGGCATTCTGCTGGTATTGCTCAGAGATAGCGGTAATCATGGTTGGGGAACCCTGTATCGCCACACGCTGCATATAATGTTTCACGCCACGCATACCGCCCATTTCTTCGCCGCCACCTGCACGGCCGGGACCGCCATGAACGAGCAATGGCAAGGGTGAACCGTGACCTGTGCTTTCTTTCGCACAATCAGCATTCAACACCAGGATACGACCGTGGTACATACCTGCACCGAGTACATAATCCTGCGCAATTTTTCCGCTGGCGGTGATGATGGAACTACACAAAGAACCTTTGCCCAGTTTGGCCAGCGCGATGGCTTCATCCAGGTTTTTGTACGGCATAATAGTCGACACCGGACCGAAAGCTTCCACCTCGTGAGTAGCCGTTGAAATAAACGGATTTTCGTTGCGCAGCAACAAAGGACTCATAAAAGCACCCTTGCTGGAATCGGCATCTATCAGTTCCACACTGTCCAGCGCACCGTAGACCAGTTGCGACGAAGCCAGTAATTTCTGCACCTGCTCCATCACTTCTTTTTGTTGTGTTTTGCCGGCCAGCGAACCCATTCTTACTTTATCGTTCAGCGGGTTGCCAATGGTGGTTTGCGCCAAAGCCTTGCTCAGCGCGGCCTGCATTTCTTCTATTTTATTCTCCGGTACAAAAATCCGGCGCACTGCCGTACATTTTTGTCCTGCTTTGGTGGTCATTTCTTTGCGCACTTCTTTTACGAAAATGTCCCATTCCGGCATATCCGGTGTGACATCTTCGCCCAGCACCATACAGTTCAGCGAATCGGCTTCCATCGTAAACGGAACACTCTCCGCCAATATTTGTTTGCCTGATTTCAGCATCAGACCGGTACTGGCCGAACCCGTGAAGGTCACCACATCCTGCGACTGTACATGGTCCAGCAGATCGCCTGCAGAACCGCAGAGCAATTGCAAGGCACCATCGGGCAAAATACCGGAATTGATAATTTCTTTCACCACTGCTTCCGTCAGGAAAGAGGTAACGGTAGCGGGTTTCACTACAGCAGGCATACCCGCCAGCAGGTTCACCGCTATTTTTTCCAGCATACCCCAAACCGGGAAGTTGAAGGCATTGATGTGTACCGCAATACCCTCTTTGGGCACCAAAAGGTGATGCCCCATAAAGGTGTTGTTTTTACCAAAATTGTGTCCTTCGCCATCCAGGCAAAAAGACGTGTTGGGGAACTTGCGGCGCAGGGATGCATTGGCAAACAGGTTGCCGATACCGCCTTCAATATCCACCCAGCTGTCGGCTTTGGTAGCGCCCGTCTGGTAGCTGATGGCATAAAATTTATCAAGATGTTCGCGCAGGTGCATGGCCAGTGCTTTCAGCATCAGACCGCGCTCCTGGAAGGTCATTTTGCGCAAAGCAGGATTACCCACCGTGCGTCCGTAGTTTAAGATAGTGCCATAATCGAGGCCCTTGGTGGAGGCAAAACCAACGGTATCGCCGTTCACTGCATTGTACAGAGCCTGGCCTTCGCCATCGCCGGTGATCCAGTTGCCGAGAACGTAATTTTCTAATTTATGTGCCATAAAAAATGCTGGGATTTTATAGTTGTTGAACGAGCGCAAATGTACAAAGGAAAGCAGCGAAAAAGCAAGGCTTTGCTGCTTCAACTCATTTTCGCCCAAACAGCCGGCTGCACCTATCCTTTTTATAAGTGTACTTAGCAAAAAGGCAGGAGAACCTATGCCTGCACATAGGCCGACCTGGCAAAAGCACAGGCGGACTTAAGCCCATGTATAGGTGCACCTATACCATCGGGCAGGCGCACCTATGCTATCCTATAGGTGTGCCTGCAAAAACCGTAGGTGCACTTAACCCATACCATAGGTGCGCCTATGGGTATAGGTAGGTGCACCTATGCCTGCCTATAGGTGCACTTATAAAAACCATAGGTGCACCTATGAAAATGATAGGTCGACCTAGCAAAAGCATAGGTGGACCTACCAAAATGATAGGTCCACTTAGCTAAAGCATAGGTGCACTTACCGAAATGATAGGTCCACTTAGCTAAAGCATAGGTGCGCCTATGAAAATGATAGGTGCGCCTATGGAAATGATAGGCCCGCCTACCAAAATGATAGGCGCGCCTATATAAACCATAGGCGGCAAAGAAGTAATCAATTTAAATACAGCAATCTATGCAGATTGTAAAAAATCAATTAATTCTGTTGCCGATAGGTTTCAGCACCAAGAAAAGGGATCGGTTTGAGGGGATTTCAAATGAAATTGGATAGGCAGCCTACATAACAACAAAAAAATTATTATTAATTTTTAAAAATCGTGGAAATTTCCCCTAGGAAGGATTGGGGATTGTTGTATGTTGTGGGGGAAATTCACATAAGGCATATGAAATACAAAATCTGTCTTTATGTAATATCAATATATTGAGACAGAAAAGTTGCATTTATTCATAATTTGTCGGAAAATGGAGAAAAAATGACATGCATAAAAACAGCGGTTAAAAATTAAATGGCAATAACAGGAAGTGATTTCGAAAAACTAGTTAAACCATTCTTTAAAAGAATTTTTGAAGAAATGGGATTCCTAGTTATTCAAGTTCGCAAACAAGACTCAGGCGACCAAAATGGATTTGATATCAGCATTCTCTTTTTTGATGATGATCAGCAAGAAAGAGAATTTTTTATTGAATGTAAATATTACACGACCGCTAACTTATACTGGGTGGATATATTTAGTAAGGAACTTCAATTAGAATCGTCAGGTCATAATCCAACTGCATTCATTGCGCTATCACCTCTACGTAACCTGAGTAATATTGAACACAACATTCAGTCTAGTTTTGTTGACAAATTTAAATATCCCGTAGATTTTTGGACTCCTGACAAAGAAATAGAAAAACTTTTTGCTCTTGAAACTGAAGTTTACAAGAAAGTTTTTGATAAGTCTGATTGTGATATTGTATTTAACAGGGAAACTGAACTAAAGAGGATAAAAGCCATCATAAATAATCTTATTCAAAAGAAAGAAGCATTAAAATTTGCAGATTTAATATCAATTCAAGATACAGATGAAGAACCTTATGAAGAATCAAATTTAAAAACTACCCTTGACTCAAAACTGAATTCAATCCTAAGCGAAAATGATGAACACAGAATTAGATATCACAGAATTAGAGCAAATTATAAAGTCTTTATCGAAGGATTAAATGATTTAAACCCAAGTCTTAGAGCAAGTATAATAAACTGGGAAAGTAATCTCAGACTTAAGGCAGACAGATTAACACGCAATTTCAATATTGACAACACTTATACTCCTCAAAAGTTCTTTCACGATTTTTTTAGTGAAGCCGAAAAAGAAATTTTGACTTTCTACAAGGATTTTGAACTAAAAGGAGATAAAGAAAAATTACTACAAGGAGTAGTATTTGAGTTAGCAGCTCAATGTCCGCTAGATTGGAGAAAAAATGGAACAGATTAATTATCTTATACAATCAATAACCGAAAAAGGTCTTAAACCAAATATCAATTTGGACAGGCCTACCTATATTCAACCAGAAGATAGGATTCAATACAGATCAACGAGGATTCTTACTATTTTGGGAATGCTAAACACAAAATTTGGATTAAGTAAAAATGTCATTGCTTGCATTGATTTTTTACTCCGCAATGAAGCATTTCAAGCTAAATTTATTGTCGAGTATTTTCATGGGCAAAAGAACGTACTTAACAAGCTAAGTCAGTTTAAATCAAAATCGCAAGTTGAGATTGACTTTAATATAGTTCAATATAAAAGTGTTCCTTGGGACATAAGATTCAATGATATGTTTTTGTATTTATACGTTCGCGAATTGATTACTTACAAAGCAGATGACAATGAGAAAAATATTAGAATATTGATTACAGAAAAAGGTGAATCCTTTTACGAAAAAGCAAAAGAAATTTTTCCAAGTGAAATCAATTTCTTGGAACTTTTCGGGAGTCGTCTTGTAGAAGATAGAACTATAAACATAATTACAGAAGTCATACCAAATTCATATTGGAAACAAAATGTCGAAACTGAAAATAAATAAGCTAATCTACACAATCATTACGCAGGATGACGCTAAATATGGAGCAACAATTCCATTTAAAAATGGGTTGAATATTATCTATGGTCCAAATTCGGTTGGAAAGACAAGTATTATAACAGGAATTATCTACGGATTAGGGGCAGAGAAGGGGCTTGGAATTTTTAAGACAATCCAAAACCCATTTAAACCTGAATTCTACAACTCAATCGATGGAAAAAATATTAAGAGTTCATATTTACTGCTTGAGATTTCAAACGGTGTAGAAAACGTTACAATTTTCAGGTACATAAAAGGCAATGAACTTCATCTTGCAGCTGTCAAAAAGTGTTCTGCTGATGAGTTTTTCAAAACAGAAGAAGTTATAAAACTAATTGTATCTGGAGAAGGTGTATTTTCAGAAAATGGCTTCCAAAATTTCCTATTCAACTTCATTGGATTGTATCAAGTTGAATTACCCACCTACGATTATAAACTATCTAAACTGTATTTTGAGAATATTTTACCACTCTTCTTTGTAGAGCAGCGAGCAGGTTGGTCGCAGATTCAGGCAAGACAAGTTACGAGATACAATATTAAAGATGTCAAGAAGGTTGCCTTTGAATATATTTTCGGACTTGACAGATTTAATTTACATCTAACTGAAATTAAAGTAAAGGAACTCGAAGCGAGACTGAAAAAGTTCAAGGATGAATTATTTCGAAGGGAAGAAAATCTTTTGATAATAGCAAATGCAGAAAATGTAGATGAAATACTTCTCGTAAATACAAATTCAATAGGCAAAACAAGCATTTACGATTACTTAAGATATTTACAGCAAAAATATAAGGCTGAGTCAGAATTCATCAATCAACTTTCAAGTCAAAATAAGGAATATGAAGACAGCAACGAAAAGTTAAGAGACAGTTTAAAAACATTGGATTTTCAGTATCGAAAAACTTCTGAAAAGATTGAGAAAATATCAATAGAAATATCAGGTTACGAAAATTATATTGAAAGAATTAAAGTAAACAAATACAAAAACAAGCAATTAAAACGAATAAAGGAACTTTCAACTGATTTAAACATTAAATCATGCCCTGTTTGTGAAGCTAAACTAGAGAATCACATGGATAACGAATGTGTTCTATGCCATTCTGAATTATCGAAAAAAATTTCAACACCTGAACAAAATTTGGCTTTTTTAGAAGACGAAGAAAATACTTTTAAAAAGGTAATTAAACAGAGAATTTTAGATAGAAGAAAAATTCTTGAGCAGAGGAATGTGATTAAAGACAAAATTAAGGAATATGAAAGTCAGCTCGAACATCAAACTAAAACTTTTGCAGGTAAAGAATTCGCAGAATTGCGAAAAAGAATTTTAGATGCTGACTCAACACATAAGGAAATGGAAAAATATTCTAGAATTGCTCAAAGATGGGAAGACATTAAGCCTCTTAGAAGAGACATTAGTCTAACAAATACTGAATTGGAAGAACTTAATGGTAAAGTGTCTAAGTATGAACAAACAGAGAATGACCAGGCTATCATAAATGCAATCAGAAACAATATTCAATCTAATGTATCACGCTTAGGTTTATTTAAGGGCAATAAAGCTTTAATCAATAGTATTAAAGTGGATAGCAATGACAATTATACCCCTTACCTTGACAACTATGACATTTACAATATTTCAAGTTCAAGTGATAATATCAGAATTATTTTAAGCTATTATTTAGCGCTTCTTCAAACTTCAATTAAATTCAAGAATCTAGACTCAATTAACTTTCCTAATATTTTAATCCTTGATGAGCCTAAACAACAAAATCTAGACAATGAATCCTTGGTTGACTGTGTTAGTGTCATTGAAGATATTTCATCAGATGAAGCACAAGTCATATTAACAACATACAGCGAACTTAAAAGTGACAGGAAAAAGTTTGAAAAACACATAATTTATGAAATGAAAAACAAGACTGACTATTTACTTAAAAGACTTTTTTAAATACCCCCGCTCCCCGCTCGGCGTAGTCTGTAGCAGAGCAAGAAGTAGAGCGGACTACGTCGTGGTTCAAAGGCAGTCTCCCGACTGCTATGAAAAAGGAAGCAATACGACGTAGTCGGCAAACGCACAAAGGCTTATACCCTAAACTACGCCGAACAGGAGTTGCATAATACTGACTGAAAAGCTTGCTTGAACGAATTAATAATCAAAACATAAAATGAAAATTCCGGTTTTTTATGGCTGTAATTGTGATCTTACTAAGATAGACTTAGCCTTTCTAAATATGAAAATCCTTCCTCTTACTGGCAGAAATTTCAAGAATTTTTTAAATAAAATAAGTCTTCGTCATATTCCTTGGTTTATTGATGAGATTGTAAATGATAAAGAGTATAGGCTTCCAGAAGTTGGGGTTTGTTGTCGCTATGCGATTATACCTCTTGATATAAATGGAAATTTTGACAGTGATAATTGGAACCATTTTCAGGCTCTTATGGTCATTCTTTTTCCATCAGATTTCACTCTTATAACGGAATATCATTTCGAGCCTTACGATGATGGGTTTCATCATTTTGGAGGGTCCTCACATTGGGAGTTTAATCCATCAGGGGATAGATTTTATGATAACATGCTTATAATGGTTCCTAATGAATATGCTTTCGTAAGAAAATTTATCTCTACTTATTTTGAAAGTTCAAAAACATCAGCCCCATTAAAGCACATGATTGATCTGTATGCAGCATCCTTAGATGAATTTGTACTTAAATATAAGTTTCTCAATCTGATTATGTGTTTTGAAATTATTCTTCCAGGCAATTATATGCTGAATTATAGGCTTAAGCGAAGCATAGGTTTAATCTGTGGTGACAATGAACACTATTGCAATATTATTATGCAGAATTTCAACAAAATTTATGATTTAAGGAGCGACATAGTTCATGGAAACCTAAAAGTGAAATACGATAATCTTAAACCATATACCAATTATTGTATTTTTTTGCTTGGAAAATTATTAAGAGAACTAATAGTTCACAAGTATAATAATATTGATGAGTTCGCTTCAAGAGTGACAAAAGCAGGGTTTGGACAAAAAAGTAAATTAAGTGATAATTATAAGGCATTAAAACATCCCATCCTTTCAAATACCCCTATAAGAAGACCACTTTAGCAGGCAGTTAATTGTTGGTGGAAATTGTAAAAAACAATTTCCACCAACAATGGCATGAAAAAAACATAACGACAGACACTATGAAGCCTGTTTTTTTTTCAGTAGCATTTGTATTTCTTATAATTGTTTCGTTTGGACAAACTCAAACACAGTCAACCAATACAGTTAAGCAGAAAAAAGTTTCTGACAATTCCATTTATCAACTATTTCCAAGTAAGAATTATTGGACTTTTATAAAGTTAGACACAAGAAATGGTAAAATGTGGCAAGTACATTTTAGTGTAGAGGACGATAAAAACACAGGCGAATTAATCTTAAATTCACTTCCTCTCGTTGATAAAGAAGAAGAGGTAATCGGTAGATTTACTCTCTATCCAACTGAAAATATTTATAATTTTTTATTGCTTGACCAAATTAGCGGGATAGTAGTTCAAGTTCAATGGTCTTTGGAATCAAAGAAAAGGGGAATTGTCTCTATTATTAAACCAATTGATTAGTAAACTGCCCGGCGTAGTCTGTAGCAGAGCGGACTACTTCATGGTTAAAAAGCAGTCTCCCGACTGCTAAAAAAAGGTCCATTATGATGTAGTTGGTCAGACACAGAAAAATTGGTTTAGCATAGATGGTCGGGCTATTTTGAGAATCGCTTTATAATATTGCGTACTCTTCTGGTTTCACTGACGCCCTATTTACCATTCGTATTGCTATTGGTCATTATACCCTTGGCTATTGTTATTGTAAAAATCATTCGGCAACAAAAATGGAAAAGAATGGCTAAAGGCTTACTCTTAACAAATTTTCCGGCTTACATTGTATTGACCGGCCTGTTTTTTTTACTGGAATTTGTTTGACGTATTCAACTAGTGTCAAAGTAAAATTCTCCCGGCCTGGCATTGTTTGTAGCAGGGCAAAGCAGCAGGCTACCTGCTTTCCCAAAACCCTGGCAGCACACCTTTGGCGAAGCAGAAATAAAATATTCACAGCTATTAAAAAAGTTGTCCTGAAATGCATTACCTATACACCACTCAAAGCTTCAGGAAGAAGCTCTGGCCTTCATGATTTTTTTAATGATAAAGGCAAGTTCATACTCCTCATTGGGCAGGATATACCAGCTGAGAAAATAGTGCAAAGCCTCGTCATCCATCATTTCCAGCTTTTCGTTTACATCCACTTCACCGGATTTGAGAAAGGAGAGCAGGTCAAATTCCCTTTTATACAACAATTCCATTAACAGTTCTATATCAACCATTTTAAAATCCCATTTAAACAAAATCTTCAAAATAAAAATTTCGGAACAAAGGTATTTTGGGTGATTATACACGCCTTATATCATCAGCAATGAAATCATCATAATCTACAGATATGGATTCAATGTTTCAAAATTATTAGTGCTTTAAAGGCTATCGGGATTTGATAATACTGATAATCATTCCAGCGATTTCGTATTGCTCTGCCGGAATGACAATTTCATTTAAAAAATAAATTAAAGAGTCGTCATCGAAACAAATTAATTTATCATAACAGTCGGTCTCTAAAGACTTAAAAAACGCAGACACTTCAATCTCCCTGCCCAGCAACAATTCAGCTATCATTCACCTTAAAATTTATGTAAGAGGGGAACAACAAAAGTTGCTCCCTTCTTCCTATCGAACTAAAATACTTAAAGCGTAAAATTAGCTTAGCGGTGAAGGTTTCAATTACAGAATGACCCATAACGGCTTATATAACTACCATTCAAAAGGAAGAATAATGAAAATTTTGCAGAGTAACCACATTGCTCTAAACTCCTTCAAATATTGAAAAACGGGGCTTCAAATGGGGCATCATTATTTCCTACATCGGACAAATAACTAACTTAATGCCAGTTCTATTTGCCATCACTTTTTATAATTTTATTTAGCCCCTGCGAGGGCTTATTTCTTAGTGTAAATAGTATTGTTATGAGCAATAAATCTGAACACTTAAAAATTCTTACCGAAATTCATGAATTGAAGTTGGAATTGGAGAAAATAAAAAACAGACACGTAGAACTGGAAAAATAAAACAGAGCGCTTAAAAAGGCTTCTGATGATGTGCTAAAAGCTGCAAAAGAGATAAAGTCTAAAAATATTTTGTAGTACTGGTTTTCCTCGTGTCCTAATTGTCAGTCCTGACCTTCAGGGTCTTCCTGGTTTTCCATTGGAATTCTGGCAATAAAAAGAGCAAGTCTTTCTTTGCTGGTGTATTTAATCAGTAGCAGGATAGCTTCCTGAGAGAGATCATTGCACATGTCGGCAATGGGACTATGACCTTTATATTTTTCTAGTTCTGTTAGTAACATGAAACAAAACTATGCAGTGGCTAAAGCTTAGTTCCTAAAATATATCACAATAAAAGCAAGATTATCCTAAAGTCAGAAAAGGAAGGTATGACAAATGCGAAAGCTTATATTATTCTATTGTTTTGGTTTCAATATTAAGATATTTTAACCGCTTTAAGATATAGTTCACGAACTACTTCGCACATAAATTTTATAATTGTTGCATAAACTTTTCAGCTATGGCTAACTTAGAATTATTAAAAGAAATCTCTTACCGGATAGGATTACCCCGATTCAATGTTGTTAACGATGCAGGCGAGCTGATCCAGGATTCATTTGCTATCGTCGGATTTCATGATTTGCAACAAATAGAAAATCAGGAAAAGCAATTATCAGATACCGTGACAGGGCTTACCGTTACAAAAGTTCTGTTTGGGCAAACATCGGATTTCGATATGCGGTGTATTGGTAACCTGGAAGAAGAATTGAAGAATTTATCCGGATTTAAGGAGTTTGCCTATGGTGATTCAACATTTGACATTGCGGGCAAACATTTTTGCCCGGGCATATTAATCAGGACAGCAGTATAAAAATTCTGCTTCCGGTAAAGGGATTCAATCTGATCCATTCTTTTGGGATGTCAAAGCCTTTTATTACGCTGCATCTATCCAAAAATAATATAATAAAACAAATATATTTTTATTTTCTTTGCAGATCTGACCAACTGCTTATTTTTGCGTCTTCAAAAAATAAAACTATAAAAACTATGAAAAAACTAGTTATTTTACTGGCGGCATTGGGAACTTTATCTTTTGCATCATGCAAAAAAGATTACACTTGCGTTTGTGTTGACGGAACCGATACGGAATCTTTCCCAATCGCTGACAAAACTAAATCAGAAGCTAAAAGTGCTTGTAATTCACTTGGAGTTTTGTGGACTCCCGGAACTTGCTCTCTAAAGTAATTTTCAACTACACAGATAAAAAAAAGCACCCTTCGGGTGCTTTTTTTTATCCATGCAATTGCGCAGACACTCAACTTAGCGTAAAGAAAGCCTTCAGGCCGGTGTGTAACGGCAATTATATTGTCTTGGCCATCTGCGCAAACCTTAACATTATCAATATTAAAATGAACTGCTTTTTAATTTACTTAGCAGATGACTTTGCACAGAAGGAGGTTTGTTTTTTTATATCTTACCATCACCATTTTGCTGTTGCTGGAAGCGGGGCATGCCTCTGCGCAGTTTTTTAAACGCTCTGTGAACTGGATGGTGTACCACTCGCTGGCAGACACTGTGTCGCCGGGAAGACCAAGTTTCCGTATATATCCAACACTGGCTTATGCACCGGAAACGAGCCTGGAGATTGGATTTTCAACCTTGTTTTTGTTTCAGGCAAAAGAGGACAGCACCAATCGCCTGAGCGAAATCAATGCCTTTACCTTTGCCACCCTGGAAAGCCAGTACGGCATCTGGCTGGACAATGCGCTGTATGGCCACCGCGACAATTGGTTTATCCTTGGTCGTACACGATTTCAAAAATTCCCGCTACTCTACTTTGGCCTGGGCCCGGATGCCCCGGAAGAACACCCGGCCATCATCGATGCGAATTATTTTATTTTCAGGCAAAGAGTGTTGCGAAAAATAGGACCTAATATTTTCCTTGGTCCCGAGGTCGATTACCAGAACCTGTATCGCACCACCTTTGCCACCCATGCCAATCAACCTAATATTGAAATTCCGCCGGGCACTGGCGGTTCTGCCAACCTGGGCCTAGGCACCGCTTTGGTGTACGACAACCGGCACAATGTATTGAATGTGCGCAAGGGCTTTTTTGGCGAGGTGGGTTTCCTGCGGTATAGCAACAGGCTGGGTAGTGCTTTAGATTTTACGGGAATAAATATTGATGCACGCTACTACAAGCCGGTCAGAAAAAACAATGTATTGGCCCTGCAGTTTATCGCCAATTTCTACACAGGCGAAGTACCCTTCAATCAAATGGCGCTAATGGGTGGCGAGGTGATGATGCGTGGTTATTATTATGGTCGCTACCGCGATAAAAATATGCTGGCGGCACAGGCAGAATACCGCTGGTTGCCCTTCGGGTTCAGTAAAAGAATTGGTGCGGCTGTGTTTGGTGGTACGGCAGCAGTGGCGCCCACTTTGGGTAGTTTCCAGGCCGACCATTTCAGGCTCGCCGGCGGGGCGGGCATACGCTATTTGCTCTTTCCTAAAAAAGACATTTTCATCCGTCTGGATGTTGGCGCTACTAAAGATGGCTTTGGCTTTTATTTCTTTACAGGCGAGGCGTTTTAGTATATGATGGAGCGAAAAGAAACATTTTCCCATCAGGAGCATTCCGGCTCTAAGATAAAAGTGTTTTAAAATCCGGTGAATTCAGTAAGCTACCGTTTTAAATTTGCTAATCTCAGGAACTTTCGCATATTTGTGGCTTAGGAGCTATTCCCAACCCAAACCGTTTCAAAATAAATGACTCATCACCACTGCCTCAACTGCGGAAAAAACCTGACGGACAAATTTTGTGCGGGTTGTGGTCAGAAGGCCGATACGCACCGTATTTCGCTGAAGCACTTTCTTTTTCACGATGTACTGCATGGCACATTTCATATAGATAAGGGTATGTGGTTTACTGCCAGGCAAGCCATAACACAGCCGGGGCAGGCAGCACTTGATTATATCGCCGGTAAAAGAATCCGCTTCTACAATGTATTTTACCTGATTCTGATTATACTCGGTCTGATGTTATTTGTACGTCATATCGACGAATGGTTCAACGGCGGGTCTGCTGAGCATTTAGTCCGGGAAAACGCTAATGAAGCCACCAGGAACCTGGACAAAATCTTTGCGGAGAAAAGCAAATTTTTAATCCTCCTGTTTCTGCCCTTTGCAGCCATCAACAGTTTTATTTTATTCAGAAAAAGAAAACTGAACCTGAGTGAACATACCATCATTGCGGGAATGTTATTGCTGGGGATTGCAATTATTGGTTTATGCTCCAATATCCTTTTCCTGATAAATGTGGCTGTCGGTCTGGACGGAGACATGCTTAGCTGGATTATCACCATCCTCAATTTTATTTATGTAGGTAATGGATATTACAGTGCTTTCGGCAAGGATTATACTAAATGGGGCATTGCCGGCAGAATTGCGTTGTTCAATTTATTTCTTTTCATGGAAGTATTCCTGCTACTCTTTGTCTTAGTCGGTATAGCAACCCATTGGAAATTTACGGCAGTCAACATTGCTCCATTCGGCTTTATGTAGGTTAAACAAATCAACATCTAATCCCTTCTAAATTATGAAAAAAGGTTTCCCATTTATTCCTGGAATCATCGCCGTCATCGTTGGTGTGGCCTTGTACAAGCAAATTGACTTTCAAAATTTCAAAGTTGAAAAACCAGCCTTGTCGGCGGTTTACCTGCTCACCGTCATTTTTTGTATGGTGGTAATTGTGCGGAATTCGGGGAAGAAATAGTAAACATTATCGTTGCATAGCGGTAAAAAAAACATCCCAATAAACATATTACAGGGATGCTTTTTACTAATCTAAACTCACTTAGTGTTTTCCTTCATTGATCTCTTCGACCATTTTGGCGTTGAAGGCAGGTAAATCCTTTGGCGTGCGACTGGTCACCAATCCGTTGTCAACTACCACCTCTTCGTCCACCCAATTGGCACCGGCGTTTTGAAGATCTTTGCTAATGGCTTTTACAGAAGTCATTTTACGACCCTTCACCAATCCGGCATCAATTAATGTTTGCGGTCCGTGACAAATAGCTGCTACCAGCTTCTTTTGTTCGAAGAATTCTTTTACAAAAGCCAGTGCATCGTCATTCACCCTAAGCTTATCGGGGTTCAAAACACCGCCCGGCAGCACCAACGCATCATAATCTGAAGCTTTGGCTTCGCTAAGGCTTTTGTCTACTTTGTATTCTTTGCCCCAGTTTTTATCGGTCCAGGCTTTAATGGTGCCTGCCTCCGGACTGATAATATGGGCGGTCCAGCCTTGTTGTTCCAGATGTTCTTTGGGAGAAGACAATTCACTTTCTTCGAAACCGTGTGTGGCCAGGATGGCTATTTTCTTACTCATAATTATTCAGATTTTTTAGTCTTTACTAAAGGTAAAACAGGTGTCTTTCGATGACTAAATTGTTATCCTAAAGTTCTGTTAGTCTATGGTTTGCAGAAATACCTACCTTCATCCGATGAAAAATTCAAGACCTTCGATGCGTATACTCCATCGCTATCTCGGTTTCTTCCTTGCAGGAATTATGGCGGTGTACGCCATCAGTGGAATTGTATTGATCTTTCGCGAAACGGATTTTTTAAAAACAAAAACAATTACCAAAGAACAAATTGCACCAAATGTGGAGGCCCTGCATCTTGGAAAAGCCCTTAAGATGAAACGATACCAATTTGAGAGGGAAGAAAGTGAGGTGATTTATTTCAAAAACGGGGAATACAATAAAACCACCGGCATGGCCAGCATAACCAAGAATGAACTACCTTATATCCTCGACAAAATGACACATTTGCATAAAGCCAACACCAACGATCGCTTTTTCTGGCTTAATATTTTCTTCGGTGTTTCGCTTTTGTTTTTTGTGCTGTCTGCCTTTTGGATGTATATGCCTAAAACGAAGATTTTCCGGGCTGGTTTGATTTATGCCTTTGCTGGTGCGGTACTGACTTTGGTTTTGTTGTTTGTTTAAAAAGATATCAATCAACTTACAGAAGTCACTCTAACAAGTTCTAGGATAGAACTATTCTCTCCTACGATAAAATCATACGCCACACCCAACACCAAAGTGTGATTCACTTCATCGTGGCCACAGGGAAAGTTGAAGGCAACCGGAAAATCATATTCTTTGACTTTATCAAAAATAATCTCTTCCAGGCTTTGCCCGAATGGGCGTTCTGTATCTTCGATATCAGTGAAGCTACCTACCAGAAGACCTTTCAATTTACTCAGCTGACCTGAGCGTTTCAGATTCAGCATCATCCGGTCGATGTGGTAAAGATGCTCTCCGATATCTTCTATAAAAAGGATTTTGCCATCCGTATTAATTTGCGAAACAGATCCGGTAAGATGGGCAAGCATAGCCAGGTTTCCTCCAACAATGTTAGCAGTGGTTTCACCAACTCTGTTGTGTGAAGAGGCCGGGATGTTATACCTTAAACCTTCACCCGTAAGGGCTTTGCGCAGGCTGAGGATATAATCCGTTTCTTCTGTTTCGGGTTTGAAAGCACCACACATTACACTATGAATGGTAGGAATACCAAACTGTGCATGAATATGACTGTGTAAGACAGTGATGTCACTGAAACCACAAATCCATTTCGGATTTTGAGTGAATTGTGTAAAATCAATCTCATCAATAATACGGCTGAGTCCATACCCGCCCCGTCCCATCAGGATGGCATCAATGGTTGGGTCATCCAGCATTTCCTGCAAATCCGCAAGGCGTGTGGCATCATCACCGGAAAAATAATGAAACTCATTGCCAATAGTTTTGCCCAAACGGGTTTTGAATCCCCATTTTTGTAAAACAACTGTAGCATATTGTACTCTTTCGGCAGATACAAAGCCCGAAGGACAGGTAATACCAATAGTGGAACCGGGTTGCAGCGTTCTTAGTTTCATAAAAATTACATACTCCTTTGTGATTAAAAAAATGCGAAATAAACTTTACCCTAATCCATAAGGTAATATGACCTCACGGCGAGGTGCAATTTAAGAAAGTGTACCATAGAATGAGCAAGCATTTTTGGAGCAGTGTAAAGTAGTGAACAATATTTCATTAATTTGCACGCGATGAAAAACTCTATTTGTATCAGCTTAATTATTTGTTTTTTATATCCTCAATTATCCTTCTCTCAAATCGCCCGGTTCGAAAATTTATTAACTAAACCGACCGTCAATTGCAGGGATGTCACAGCCAACAGCCGTATACTGATTCCCGGTTATTACAAAAACGGCAACCGCGATACAATTGAGGGCCTGATGCAATATTGGGAAGAAAAATGCGGCTATACAGAGTCGCTGATGAGACTTAAAATTTTACTGGCCATAAAGGCAGATACGTTTAATGAAAACCTTTATAAAAACGCACGGATTACGGAGTATGTATTAAGGTACAGGCAGCTCAGAAACTGGCGCGAAAAGCTGCTGGAGAAAAAAATCTCGTATGACGGTTATGCCCAGGACACTTTATTTGAATTTTTTACACAAAACCTTGCTAGAAAACTCAGTTTCAGGCAGGACCTTACGCCAGTTGAACAATTTTATATTGAATTCTATTCCCACCAGAATGAGAAAAAACAATTTGATCAACTTCGTGAAAATTCAATGAAGGGAAGCATCCTGAAAAGAGAATTTGACAGCACTGCGCGTGTCTTTGCAGGGAAGCTGAAATGGCACGCTGCTCTTTTTGGAGGAATATGGATCCCCGGCGGCCAATTGAAAACCCTGGGTAGTCACCCGCTCATCGGTTATCAGCTGGGATTTCAGAAAAGTAAATTTTTAATTGACCTGACAATGGAAATCCGTTTTCTGAAGTCGGCTAATCCCTATCTTGTAAAGTATAAAAGCACCCTGTACAGTTCGGAGGAATATACCGGATTTCTTATTGGCATGGATTTGAGTTATAGTGTACTTCGTCATAACCGGAATGACATACTGCTCGCCTGCGGAATTGCCGCAGATGGCTTTGATGCTTTAATCTTTACCAACCAAAACGGTAAAAAAGAAACAGCTCAATCGCTTTATACCTTTAATTTAAATCCCGGAATCGCCTGGAGGTTGTTCAACAAAAACAACGATTATATCGGACTTGATCTGCGTTACAATATCCTGAACTTTAAAAATATTGATGGAACGGATCTTTCGGGTAATGCCTTCAGTTTGCGGTTGAAATTCGGAGGACTGGGTGACAAAGTAACGAATGAACGCCTGAAACTGATGGAGCGCCAGGATTTGTAAAATGGTGTATTGCTAATCAGCAACCCCGATTCCACTGTATCTATCTTCCACTTCCTGCAGAATACCATATAGTTCTTCCACTTCCAAAGTACTCACCAGGCGATTGCGGAATTCTTTGACGTGCGATAAACCACGAAGGTAGTTGGCATAATGACGGCGCATTTCCAGCATCCCAAGTCCGGGTCCTTTCCATTTCATCGAACCCTCAAGATGCTTGCGACAGGCAGCCAGTCGTTCTTGTATCGTTGGCGGATCAAGAATCTCACCGGTAGCCATGTAATGTTTCACCTCACGGAAAATCCAGGGATAACCAATGGCGGCACGGCCAATCATTATACCATCCACACCATATCTTTCTTTATATTCTTTTGCTTTTTGCGGACTGTCGATATCACCATTTCCAAAGATGGGTATCTTGATACGCGGATTGTTTTTCACTTTTGCAATTAAAGTCCAATCAGCCTCACCTTTATATAATTGTGCTCTTGTTCGCCCGTGAATGCTTAAGGCAGCGATACCCACATCCTGTAATCGTTCTGCGACTTCTTCAATATTTTTAGAATTATCGTCCCAACCCAGGCGTGTTTTCACTGTTACGGGCAAACTTGTATTGTTCACACAAGCTTTGGTCAGGCGCACCATCAGGTCGATATCTTTCAGCACAGCTGCGCCGGCACCTTTACAAACCACTTTTTTTACCGGACAACCGAAATTGATATCCAGTAAATCGGGCTGCGTAGCGTCTACAATTTTGGCTGAAAGTGCCATCGCATCTTCATCTCCACCAAAAATCTGAATGCCCACCGGACGTTCGTAATCGAAAATATCCAGTTTCTGGCGGCTTTTGATGGCATCGCGGATGAGGCCTTCTGTGGAAATAAATTCCGTGTACATCAGATCTGCACCATAATCTTTGCACACAGCACGAAAAGGCGGGTCACTCACGTCTTCCATAGGCGCAAGCAAAAGCGGAAAATCCGGTAATTCTATATTGGCAATCTTAACCATAATTTGCTGCGCAAAGTTAAGGGATTAGAGGGGGTTTGAATTATTTAAAGCCGTTTATAAATTGATAAATTAACTTTACACCTTCTTTTACAATACAATGCCCGAAACAGAGCAAAAAATCATTCAACAAACCAAACAATGGGTTCAGCAAGTCGTGATTGGCTGTGGCTTCTGTCCCTTTGCGAATAAAGTAGTACTGGACAATTCAATTCATTATGTTGTAGTGGAAGGTGCAGCTTTACACCTTCATTCTGGTATTGTTTTAGACGAATTGAAACGACTGGACAACGATTCATCCATAGAAACAACACTCGTTATTTTTCCGGATGCATATGAGCATTTCTCCGCTTACCTGAATTTCCTTAAGCAAACAGAAAAGCAAAGCTTGCGCAAAGGATATGAAGGAATTTACCAGATTGCCAGTTTTCATCCCTTATATGTTTTTGCCGGGGCTGATGAAGATGATGCTGCGAATTATACCAACCGTTCGCCCTACCCGATGCTGCATTTGTTGCGCGAAGAAAGCCTGAGCAAAGCCATTTCCTTTTATCCCAATGCAGAAGCCATTCCTGAGCGGAATATTCAGTTTGCACAACAAAAAGGTCTGGAATATATGCAGGAGCTATGGAAGAAATCTAAACAGTATCCATAAAGCTTTTCTCCACTTTATTGAAGATAACCGTTCCGAAAGCGACTACTACAACAGTAAAAATACCGGCATAGGCCAGTCCTCCCCAGGAGAACATCCCGCCACCCGAACCCAGGAAAGCATACCGGAATGTTTCCACAACAGGAGACATTGGATTCAGCATAAGGATAGATTTTACTTCCGGTTTGATATTGGGAGAATTAATCGGGTAAATAATTGGCGTAGCGTACATTAATAACTGCACAGCAAAAGTCAGCAGGAAAACCAGGTCACGGTATTTGGTGGTCATTGCACTGATAATCATCCCAAAACCCAGTCCAAGTCCACCCATAATCACCACTAAAACCGGCAATAGCAACACAGTCATATTCGGTTCAACCGCAGTGGAGTTAATGAGATAATATCCCCAGAAAGCCATAAACAAAATAAATTGAATACCCAGTTTTATCAGGTTGCTGATGACAATGGAAAGTGGCATAATCAATCGTGGAAAATAAACCTTACCAAATACAGAAGCATTATCACGGAAAACAGTAGACGTTTTGTTCAGGCAATCGGCAAAATAATTCCAGAGCGTTGTGCCGGCCATGTAGAATAATGTTGCAGGTACTGTACCCGTGCTGATTCCGGCAATATTATTAAACACAAAAACAAAAGTAAGTGTCGTTAACAGGGGTTGCAGAAAAAACCAGATAGGACCAAGAATGGTTTGTTTGTAAGTTGCTACAAAATCGCGGCGAACCAGCAACATCAGCAAATCCTTATATCTCCAAACCTCTTTAATCTGAAGGTCGAAAAGACTGCTTTTAGGCTCTATAACTTCCGTCCAGTGTTCGTTGTGATGTGTACCTGAGTGTTCCATATTGTAATCGCCGGCAAATATAACAGAAAATGAGGCATTATCAGTCATTACAAATCCTTTTGCCTCTGATATAAAAAATGCAGAAAATCCTTGATTGCCTTAAAAAGAAAAGGTGCTTCAAGACAGAAACTTTATTTTTGCGCCATAATTAATTCTATGAAGGTATTTATTGTTGGAGCGTCCGGCCTGGTGGGCAGCAATTGTATGACACATTTTTCAGCTCAAGGCTGGGAAGTCAAAGGTTCTTACTTCTCTTATGCAACGGATGGTACTGTTTTTTACAACACACTTGAACCCAATCACCCCGAAAATTTTGATATAAAAGCCTGGTCTCCAGATATTATTGTTCATTGCGGGGCACTTACCCATGTGGATTACTGCGAAACAAATGTGGATGAAAGCTACCAGAAAACCGTTCAGAGTACGAAGAATATTATTACGCTGGCAAATAGCTGTAATGCAAGAATGGTGTACATCTCCACCGATTATGTATTTGACGGAAAAGATGGCCCATATACCGAAGATGCACCTTTGAATCCTTTAAGTGTTTATGCAAAACATAAGCTGGAAGCGGAGCAACTGGCACTGAATGAAGTAGTAAACACGCTCGTTTTGCGGGTGACCAATATATATGGCAACGAAGAACGGGGTAAAAATTTCGTTTCGAGGATTGTGCAGCAATGCCGCGAAGGCCAAAAACTGACCTTGAAATTACCTTACGACCAGTTTGCATCTCCTACCAATGCAATGGATATTGCCCGTGCGATGTTTGTATTACTGCGCGATGGCAAAGGTGGCATTTACCACATTGGCAGCACCGATTATATGAACCGCGTGGCTCTCGCCTTACGCGTGCTGCAATATTTCCCTAAAGCTGAGTATGATTTAATCCCTTCCAGCACTGCAGACTTGAACCAACCAGCTGCGCGTCCTTTATTGGGTGGCTTTGTAACAGCCAAGTTCAGCAAAGAGTATCCTGATTTTCTATTCAGCAATATTGATGACTTTTTAAAGCAATAGTACTTTTACCTTTGCGCCGTTTAGAAGAATAGAGGATATGCTGCAATTATACCCCGCCAATGCAGGCGAGTCGCTGGAGTTTAGTAAAATAAAACAATTATTGCTGGAGAAATGCCGTTGCGATTCGGCTAAAGAACGTGTGCATTCCCTGCGTTTCAATTCGCGCCTTGACTTTATTGAAAAAGCATTGTTGCAGACTTCTGAGTTTCGTTCCCTGATGTCGGGCAATGATTATTTTCCGAATGATTTTACCAGAAACATAGAAAAGGAATTGCAGTTGCTGGCCATCAGTGGCGCTACATTAGCCGGTTCCCAGCTTTTGCTGATGAAAGACCTGGCACAATGCATCCGCAATATCCTGACCTGGTTGCAAAACCACAATAACCTTTATCCGCAAATACAGGCGCTGGCCGATAAGATTACCTACGAAAAAGAAATTGTCAAAATCGTAGATGCTGTGATAGACGAACAAGGCAATGTACGCGACAATGCCTCCAAAGAACTCATGCAGATCAGGATGGAATTGTCGAAACAAAGACAAAACCTGCGCAAAGTTTTTGAAACCATTATCCGCAAACTGGGCAAGCAAGGCTACCTGGCCGATATTTCTGAAAGCTTTCTAAATGGAAGAAGAACAGTTGCCATTACAGCAGAACATAAAAGAATCGTGAAGGGAATCCTGCACGGAGAAAGTGACACCTCCAAAACGGTGTTTATTGAGCCCGAAGAAACCATTGAACTGAACAACGAAATATTTTCGCTGGAACGTTCCGAATCGCGCGAAGTACACCGCATCCTGGCGCAAACAACAGCCTCACTTTCCGGTTATCAACCTCATTTATTATCCTATTATCACCTGGTTGGACTGTATGATTTTATCAGGGCAAAAGCACAGTTGGCTGTGGAGATGAATGCCTTTATGCCAAGGCTGAGTGCACATCCCGGCATCAATTTGATTAAAGCCTACCATCCACTACTCTACCTTAATAATAAACGGAATAACAAAACAATTATTCCTACCAATATTCAACTGGAACGCCAAGAGAGAATCCTCATTATCAGCGGACCTAATGCCGGTGGAAAAACGGTGACGATGAAAACCGTTGGCTTGTTGCAACTGATGTTGCAGGCAGGATTGCTGGTACCGGCAGACCCGAATTCGGAGATGGGTATCTTCAAACAAATTATGATTCATATCGGCGATACCCAATCGATAGAACATGAGTTGAGTACTTACAGTGCGCATCTGCGCGATATGAAGTATTTTATGGATTTTGCGAATGGCAAAACCCTGTTTTTCATTGATGAACTGGGTAGCGGATCTGACCCGAATTTAGGTGGAGCATTTGCAGAAGCAATCGTAGAAGAACTGGCACACAAACACGCTTTAGGTATTGTGACGACGCATTACCTTAACCTGAAGGTGATGGCAGGAAAAGTAAATGGCATTGTGAACGGTGCTATGGCTTTCGATGAAGAAAAACTCGAACCTTTATACCAATTGAGCATCGGCAAGCCGGGAAGTTCGTACACCTTCGCCATTGCACAACGCAGCGGACTGGATGATAAAATTATCAACCGGGCAAGGGCGTTGACGGAAAGAGGTCATTTCAAACTGGATAAAATGTTATTGCAAACCGAACAGCAGGTTTTGCAATTGGGGAATAAAGAAAAGGACCTGAATAAATTACTGAAAGAGAACGAAAAACTCAAGAAGGAATACGAACACCTGAATGACAAAGAACGCGTCCATCAGCAGCAGGAAGTTTTAAAGTTGCAGAATAAAATAAAGAAGGAAGAGCTGGATTACCTGCGTGAGATGGAGCGAAATTTCAAGCAAATTATTATCGATTGGAAGAAAAGCGAGAATAAGAATGATGTAATTAAAAATGCTGAGTCTGTTCTGTTCAAAAAGAAACAAATCCAAAGCAACCAAAGTGCCGCACGCAAGGCGGATAAAAGCTTTGAGCTTGTGGGAGGGGTGCCGAAAATCGGTGATTTATTGCGCCACAAAACCAATCATCAGATAGGAACACTTGCTGATCTCCGGGATAAAACAGCGACAGTAATGATTGGAAAAATGCCGTTTAAAGTGTCCATTGAAGATTGGTTGGTGGTGCGCAAAAAGGACGAGGCAAAAAAGAAAAAGTAAAAGTATAAATATTTTCTGCAGAGGTATTTCCGGTAAGCTATCCTCTAGAAATTGCCTGAAATATTACTTGCTAGTGCAATATTCAGTTTTTCAGCAAATGCATTCCCATAAAAATGCCCGTCTATTTCCCTCACCCAACGAATTTTGCGGATACCATTCGTCAGGAAAACCTCATCGGCAGTTTTTAAATCTTCCAAACTCATAATTCTTTCCTTAAAAGGAAGCGATAATTCTATTATTAAATCTATTATCACTAAACGAAAAGTTCCGGCAAGACATCCTTCACTTAATGGTGGCGTGAAAATCATTCCGTCTTTAACCCAAAACAAATTTGCCATTGCACTTTCAATTACATTTCCTTTTTCATTCAGCAACAGAACGTCATCCAATTGGTTATCTCCCATTGCTTTTCTGGCAGGAAGAAAATGCTTGTTGTGACTGATTTTACAATTACTGACAGCACTTATTTCCTTTCCGAAATTCTCCAGTACAGCCACCTTTATTCCTTTTTCAATCCATTCTGTCATTTCGCGCTGTAATGCTGAACATTCAATTAAGAATTGTGGTGAAAATGGTGGCCTATCATCATTTGTGAAAACCTGCAGCCTGATCCTGGCCAGATCAGAGAGCTTGTTTTTAGCTGCCAGTTCATCAATTTGTTTTGTAAAATATGATTCAGAAAAGCCATCAGGAACGGTGAAGCCAAGCACCTGCATTCCATGCAAAAGCCTATCCCAATGAAGATGTGCAAATTCGAGCTGAACATTTTGAAACAAATAACTTTCATACAAACCATAGCGCAAACGGAATGAATCATCCGCACTGCAATACGGTGCTTCAGATTCCGGAATTACACTTCCATTAAGGTTGCAGAACAAATTTTGGATCACAAAAAAAGGTTTGGTGCTTTGAATGTATTTTTGCCGAAAATAAACAACAAATGCGATTTGACAAGCCGGTTTCCGTACAATGGGTAGCAGAATTTATTGGTGCAAAATTAGTGGGTAATGAAGAGCAACTTTGCAGCGGCATCAATGAGATTCACAAAGTAGCGCCGGGAGATATTTCTTTTGTGGATTTTGAAAAATACTACAATAAATGCCTTTTCTCTCCTGCCACGACTATCATCATCAATAAAGAAGTTGAATGCCCGCAAGGTAAAACTTTATTGATAACTGAAGATCCGTTTTCTGCTTATGTCAAAATCGTTACACATTTCCGCCCATTTGAAGCTGCGAACAAAATGATAAGCGATTCTGCTGAAATCGGGGAAGGGACACATTTGCAGCCGAATGTATTTGTGGGCAATCATGTCAAAATCGGCAGAAACTGTTTAATCCATCCTGGTGTTAGTATCTATGACCACAGTATTATCGGAGATAATGTTATCATTCATTCCGGCACTGTTATTGGTTCTGATGCGTTTTACTTCAAGCGCAGAAAAGAAAATGAAATCCAGTATGACAAAATGGAAAGCTGCGGCCGTGTAATTATTGAGAACAGTGTGGAAATAGGCGCCAATTGCAGTATCGACAAAGGAGTGAGCGGCGATACCATCATCGGAGCAGGAACTAAAATGGATAACCTGGTTCATATTGCACACGGCGTGGTGATTGGCAAAAACTGCCTCTTAGCAGCGCAGGTGGCAATTGCCGGAAAATCCACGTTGGAAGATGAAGTTATCCTTTGGGGTCAGGTGGGTATCAGTAAAGACCTGACTGTTGGGAAAGGGGCGGTGGTAAATGCACAAAGTGGTGTACCGGCGAGTATTGCAGGCGGACAGGCCTATTTTGGCAGCCCGGCATTACCTGCAAAGGAAAAAATGAAAGAACTGTTTTGGGTAAAACAAATTCCTGAGATTTGGGAGAAACTGAAAAACAATAAATAATTGCTTCAACAATAAAAACATAAAAAACGGCAGCTAAATATTTAGCTGCCGTTTCAATTATTAACTAACTTTTAAAATCAGGATAAAGACTAGTATTGCGTTTTTTCAGCATCCCAGTTAGTCCAACCAATCGTCCAGTCGTTTGATGCATCAAACGCACCACGGTAAGAAACAGTTTGGAAAGAGGCTGGTAAACCTGCGAAACTTGCGCCTGTAGAAGCCGGAGAAGTTGCTTGTAGCAAGAAGCTTGGGATTCCTGCAGTAGCAGCAAGATTTGATGAATATTTGTTTGGATCTTTCAACAATACATCTTCAGCTTTAGTAACAACAGAATTTGAAGCCTGGCCTTTAAATGCATTCCAGATTGCAGTATCGCCAGCATTTGCACCCAAACCAATCACTTTCCAGCTTGCAGCACAACCAGCGATAATGTTATTTTTGAAAGATAATGGACCTTCAACACCAGTTGCACCAAGGTTTTTGTGTGTTGGAGTGCCTTTAGAGCCATCAATATAAACACCTACAGGGAAACCGATAATCACTGAATTAAGAATCGACAACGATGAATTACGACGGATTTGAGCACCATGTTGGAATTGAGCGTTGATACCAGAAGTTGAATTCCCGGTAATAACCGGACCAACGATTGTCATGTTAGAAAATACAGCTTTGGTACGAGGATTGTTATCAGAACCATTTCCATCGTTATCAGATTCAAAACCGTTAGAACCGGAAATATCAGCCAGATTTTTATGACGTTGAGCAACACCAAATTGTACATTACCTGAATAACCGAAATCGGTATCAAAATCATCATCCCAGGTATATGTTGCGATCAAATGGTCAGCATTAACTGTTCCACCGAACCACTCAAATGCGTCATCACCTGCGCGATAAACCTGGATATAGCTCAGGGTTGTTCCTGCACCAACACCACCCATTGTAAGGCTGTTCAACTCATTATCAGGAGTCAAAGCGATACCTGCAAATTCAATACGTGCATATTTAATGATACCGGAGTTATCATTCGCATCAGTACCACCATAAGTGATGTAATCTGCATCAGAACCACCGGCAGTTGGGGTCAAACCACCTTCAATTTTCGCACTTCCACCACTTGGGTTAATTGGTGCTTTACCCAACAATACGATACCACCCCAATCACCTGCAGCGCGTGCGCCAACAGCCTGACCTGAAGTGAAAATTACAGGTTTTGAAGCAGTCCCCTGGGCATCAATTTTTGAACCACGGGTAATCACCAATGTTCCTTTTGTTGCTTTGTCTCCCATAATGATCGTTCCTGCAGGGATAGTCAGTTTAGCGTTTTTTGTTACATACACAAATCCTTTCAACAAATACTTTTTAGATGCATCCAAAGTCATGTCAGAAGCAATGTCACCTGTTATTTCTGTATAAGCAGATGGTGTAGGAACTACGATTGGATCATCTTTCTTGCATGATGCAAAGAATACAGTTGTTGCGCAAATGGCGAATAGATACTTTTTCATTGTTTTTCTTAATTATTAAGTTTGATGCAAAAGTATCTGCCCAAAGTTACGGCTATGTTACGCCGTCATTAAGCTAATATTAATTCCCCCAAACAGCGGTCAGGTAAAAGGATTGAAAGAAAAGAGCCCCTTCGCAGTTTTGCGAAGGGGCTCCTAAAATTATGGATTGAAATTGACCTAGAACTTGTAAGTATAAGTCAGAGAAAAAGTGGTTCCCTGACGGTAACGTTGTAAAATATAATCCTGCTTAAAGTCGATCGTAGTTTTAGCAAATTGAGTATTATCCCATTTTTTATTATCATTCTGATCATAATAGAATAAGGTTGGAGAATTCAACATGTCTTTAATGTTTAAGCGAAATTCACTTCTCTTGCCAACTGTGACTGAAGTTTGAAAATCGAGGATGTTTCTGGGGCTCTCATAAACATCAGCGAACTGACCGTTACCACCTACAAGGAAAATACGCTGACCGATACGGTTATAAAGAATATTAAAATTTAGCTTTCCGGAAAGTGCACTGTAAGAAAGACTGGTATTGATCACATAAGGCGACTGACCTGATAGCGGACGTGATGTACGGGTTCCGTTGACGTAAGTTTGTTCGTCATTTTCAAGTTTTACCTCCGATTGTATTAAGGCAAGATTGGCATAAAAGGTCAGATTTTTGAAGAAAGAAGTACTTGAAATGAAATCAAGGTTTTTACGTAATTCAAATTCCACACCACGCACATTTGCGTTGCTGTAATTCGTAGTTTTCACTTCAGGAGAACCGGTAGCTACAAATAAATTTTCAATTGTTTTGTCAAACTTTTTGTAGAAAACCGAAGCAGAGAATACTTCTCCCGGTTTTGAAAATAATTCATAACGCAAATCAATATTATCAATTTTACTTCTGGTGAGATTTTCATTTCCGGCCACTAACAGGTTCAACTCATAGTCATAATATCTCATCGGAGCAATCTCACGTAATTCCGGGCGTGCAACACTGCGGAAATAAGACAATCTTAAATTAGATTTTTCAGTTAAAGCATAACTCAGGTTTAATGAAGGCAGGAAATCATTCCAAACCGGATTAACCAATTGCTTTTTAAAAGTCAACTCAGGCGATTCCAGGTTAAGATTGTACGATTCGAAACGCACACCCCAAACGGCTCTCAAATGTGTAGTGATTCTGTTGTCAGACATTGCATAAGCTGAATAGGTTTGTGCTGTTGCAGTATATAAATCATTCATGCTTGTCTGGTCTATAAAGTTGAATAAACCATTGCTGATGTTCTGCTGGGTAAACACCTCATTCAGACCTGCGCTCTCAGCAAGCAATCCATTACCGGATAAGGTTGCTCCTAAATATCTGTTGCTGAAATCGCGATAACGATACATACCCAAAGCACCCACTTTCAAGCTGCTTTTATACAGGAAGTCAAGTTTGTATGGTGTGCTGTAATTAACACCTGCATTGATGATTGACTCATTAAGATTACTAAACAAACGATTGTTTGCTTTACCTAACGTCCCCAGGCTAATTTCATAATTTCCTGTAGTTGGGTTTGGCTGATATTGAACTTTACGCTGGTCAGGCTGATTGTTGGTTACATTATTATAGCTTACCACCCAGTTTAATTTTTTCTGAGCATCCCCACTCAAGCTATGATCCCCTTCAAGTGTCGTTTTGAATAAGGATTTTTGAATAAGATCAAATGCATAATATTTCAGGTAAGTTGTAGAACCGGCATCATATCCTTCACGTGAAAGATAATTATCGTCAAAAGTTCTGTTATACAGATTTTTGAATGAAATTTTCGTGTTTGCAGTGCTGTATGCAATATTAGCAAGACCACCGATTGTGGTGTTGTAATTATTTACCTGGTCTAAGTAATTATAGTTGCCATAAACACGCTCCACATCACGTTTAACAGTTTCGTTATGGCTATAGTTGATTGCAGCGGTAACACCTACCCTCTTATTATTTTTCAATTCATACAGACGTCCTAAGCTACCTTGCAAAGTCATACCTGGCAAAGCTTTCCTATTCGTTACAGCGAAATTATTATTTAACGAAGAAAGATATTGATTACCTTCTGCAGCAGAGGGTGAATTGGCAGCAAGCTTATCATAGCTAGGAATCGAATTGGGTAATTGACGGTCGCCATTGTCAAATCCAATAATATCAGTCGGCGTTTTGTATCCTGTTTCAAACTTTTTAAAGGTTGAAACTGTATTATATGATCCTCCGATTGATATGCTGTTAAAGTTTTTGTCCGGAATTTCCTTTGTCAGAATATTAATCACACCACCTGCAAAATCTCCAGGCAAATCAGGTGTTCCTGATTTAGAAATTATGATATTATCAATCAATGAAGAAGGTATAATGTCAAAAGAGAATGCTTTTCTGTTTGGCTCTGTACTTGGCAAAAAGGCGTTGTCTATTAATGCGGTATTGTAACGATCAGTAAGACCACGGATAATTACGAATTTATTATCCTGGATAGTTGTACCACTCACACGTTTCAAAACCTCTCCTGTACTTTTATCCGGAGATTTTTTAATTGCTTCAGCAGAAATCCCATCACTTACGGATGCTGAATTCTTTTGTGCGATATATAGAGCGTTTAAAGATTCTTTTTTAAGGGTAGAGCGGATAACAACATCCTTCAAAACATTGGTTTTGTTTTCTTCTTTTATAGCAAGACTCATTGGAGTAATCGTTCCATTCTCAATCTTCACATCTGCAATTTCTTTGGTAGTATAACCCATATAACGAACCTGAACAGTATAAGTACCATCCGGAACTTTCAATTCAAAGTCGCCATCTTCATCTGAGAAGGCAGCAACCGTGCTCAAAGATGGAATCAAAACAGTAACCCCAACAAGGGTTTCTCCTGTTTTTTCATCGGTAATTTTTCCTTTCAATGTACCTTGTGCCATTGCATTGGCTACCAGCCCCAGGCATAACATTAAAGTAATCGCAAAACGCATATGTAGTAATTTTGTGCAAATGTCCCTGGCTAATGTTACCATATCGTAAAGCTAATATTACCGAATTGTTACCAGCGGTAGGATGCAGGCCAAATAAGGGTTTCAGCGCATTATTTTTTTGTCATTTTTGTGTAAACAACTCATTTTTCTCGCTTTGCGGCACATTTTTGGATAATACTGATAACTTTGAATCCGTATGAACATCCGTCAGTTATTCCAAAATCACCTTGCTCAAACCTCGCCGGAACCTGTAGCCCTGCATATTGCATCTGCACAAGGAAATTATCTTACCGACATCAACGGAAAGCAATATCTCGATTTGATTGGCGGCATTAGTGTTTGTA
Source organism: Chitinophagaceae bacterium (assembly GCA_041661485.1). Taxonomy (GTDB): domain Bacteria; phylum Bacteroidota; class Bacteroidia; order Chitinophagales; family Chitinophagaceae; genus Rurimicrobium. The sequence goes on along the minus strand of JBAZUJ010000003.1, from coordinate 487,054 downwards.
ACGTGGGACACTGTCATCCCACAGTGGTGAATGCAATAAAAAAGCAAGCGGACGAATACCTTCATATTATGGTATATGGAGAATTAATCCAGACACCACAGATTTCATTTGCCCAAAAAATAATCAATCAACTTCCTGGGCAGCTTAATAGTGTCTATTTCACCAATTCGGGGACAGAAGCCTGCGAAGCTGCACTAAAACTGAGTCATCGCATTACCGGCCGCCCGAATATTATTGCCGCAAACAATAGTTACCACGGACATACAATGGGGGCATTGAGTGTGATGGGAAGCGAATACTGGCGAAATGCTTTCCGCCCACTGTTGCCCGGTGTTGGTCATTACGATTACAACAGCCAGGCAATGATTGATACAATAGACAAAGACACAGCCTGCGTTCTTATAGAGTCCGTACAAAGTGAAGCGGGCATTATCGCACCCGACCCGGAATGGATTAAAGCCCTGAGACAAAAGTGTAATGATACCTGTACCCTTCTTATTATGGATGAGATACAAACCGGTTTCGGTCGTACGGGTAAAATGTGGGGTTTTCAACATACAGAAATCATTCCGGATATGATTTTATTGGGAAAAGCGCTGGGCGGAGGAATGCCGATGGGCGCTCTTGTCACCAGTACCCAAATGATGAATTGTTTTACTCATAACCCGGTATTGGGCCATATGACAACCTTTGGCGGGCATCCGGTTTGTTGTGCAGCTGGGGATGCTGCAATGGATGTTTTGATTGAGGAAAATCTCACAGAACAAGTTGCAGCTAAAGAGGCGCTATTTCATAAACTGTTGGATCATCCTGAGATCAAAGCCATACGAAGCAAAGGCTTGTTGATGGCAATAGAATTAAGTGATAATAAAAAAGTATTGCAAACACTCAGTAAATGCCTGGAAGAAGGATTGTTTTCAGACTGGTTTTTGTTTGCTGATAACTGCATCAGGATTGCACCTCCTTTAACCATTACATTACCTGAAATAGAAATAGCTTGTCAGAAATTATTACATTGTCTCAACGGATAAGGTCACGGGATAATTTTTAACTTAATCCCCTGAGATTAGGAAATAAAGAGAACTTATCTTTCTTTCTTTTTTAAGACAGCATTTATCAACAAACCATAAGTGCCAGTAAATCTAAATCGTATTTGTTGGCACAAATTGAGGGATTACGAATGATGAAGATAAAACTCACTTTAATTCTACTACTATTATCTGTTATTACATTTGGCCAAAGCGCATCAAGCATTCTTCCGAAATGCGACAGAACCACTTGTGATACTATTGGAAAAAAAGACATTATAGATGTCATTAAAAAAAGCTTCCACATCAAGAAAGGCAAACCCAGAATTGTACAGGATAAGAAAATATATTTTTCATTTTTCCCTGCCGGTAATGCAGCCACAGGAAGCAGTGGGAAAGCACTGGTGACCAGCACTACGGCTACAATGTATCTTGGTAGCCGCAAAACAACCAATATCTCAAGCGCCACTTTTACGCCATATTTTAATTTCAAAGGAAGGTTTGGTCTTCCATTACGAAGCAGTATCTGGTTTTTGAACAACACTTGGACACTGCAGGGAGATATCAGATTTCTGGTTTATCCGCAGTATACCTGGGGCTTGGGAAGTAAAAATAATTCAGAAGAAAAAACACTGATAGACTACCAGTACATCCGTTTTTATCAGACAGCTTTGGTAAGAGTAAAACCCTATTTGTATATCGGTGGCGGCTATAGGCTTGATTACCGTACCAATGTACACAGTGACGACCCGACTATCCGATTAGATTCATTTACCGGTTACAAATATGGTGTTGATGGCAACTCTTTTTCATCCGGACTGAGCTTAAATCTCCTTTATGATACAAGAAACAATTCGGTCAATCCTTTGCCGGGTGCTTATGCCAATTTTGAGTATCGACTTAATCCAAAATTGCTGGGCAGCCAGGACACCTGGCATTCTTTGTACATCGATATCAGAAAATACATTTCATTAAATCCCTGCCAGCTGGAGAAACAAAATACGCTTGCTTTCTGGACTTACCTCTGGACATCAATCAACGATAAAACACCCTACCTGGATTTGCCCAGCACAGGTTGGGACCCACATAACCGTTCGGCAAGAGGTATAGATCAAAACCGCTACAGAGGTAAAACACTTTATTATTTTGAAACCGAATACCGCCGTGACATTACCCGAAACGGGCTTTTAGGTTTTGTGGTGTTCAGTAACATCAATACGGTAAGTGGCTCAGGAACTTTTTTATCCTCCTGGCATCCTGCAGCCGGTGCCGGCCTCAGGGTGAAATTTAATAAAGGTGGCTCAACCAATATCTGTATCGATTATGGTTTAAGTAAAGACTACAAAGGATTTAAAATTGGATTGGGAGAAGCATTTTAAATTAAGCCTGTAATTATCTTAAAATAAAAGAAAAAGTGATTGTAAGCGGATACCTTCATTAAAAGGTCGCTTAACTTTATTCTATGCAAAAACCACTGCTCAGTTTTGATGATTACGGAATTTATTGCGCTGCAGCAGATGTTTACATTGATCCGTGGAAGCCTGTAAAAAAAGCAATCATCACCCATGCACATTCCGATCATGCCCGATGGGGAATGGGTTTTTATCTGGCACACGAACATGCTATTCCTGTAGTGAAATACAGGCTCGGCGAAGACATTAAAACACAATCATTAAAGTACGGGGAAGAAACAATAATGAATGGCGTCAAAATCAGTCTTCATCCGTCTGGCCATATATGGGGTTCGGCACAGGTGCGATTAGAATATAAAGGTGAAGTGTGGGTGGTGAGTGGAGATTATAAACTTCAGGCTGACGGCATTTCTGTCCCGTTTGAACCTATCAAATGCAACAGTTTTATTACAGAAAGTACTTTCGGTTTACCAATTTATAATTTTCCAGAAACACAGGAAGTTCACGACGACATCAACAGTTGGTGGCAAACTAATCGTGACGAAGGAAAGAACTCTGTATTACTTGCTTACTCCTTAGGAAAAGCACAAAGGGTGATGGCGCACCTTGATCCATCGATTGGAAATATTTACACCCACGGTGCTGTACACAACATCAATGAGATTTATGAAGCCCATATTGGATCATTGCCGGATGCTCAACGAATTGACAGCTCTGTAGACCGCAAAGAAATAAAAGGGGCGATGATTATTGCACCACCATCCGCCATTAGTACCCCCTGGATGCGAAGTTTCAGCCCTTATAAATGGGGTATCTGCAGCGGCTGGATGCAGTTGCGAGGGACAAGGCGGAGACGCGGAGCAGACAGAGGTTTCATTATGTCTGATCACGCTGATTGGGATCAACTGAATACTGCAGTTTTAGCAACAGGAGCAGAGAATATTTATGTAACACACGGATATAAATCCATCTATGCAAAATGGCTCAACAGCAATTATGGCTTGAATGCGACTGAGGTGGAAACTTTATATACAGGCGAAGCATTGGAAGAAACCGCAGAAACAGAAACAACAGAAAGCAAACCAGATGAAAGCATTTAGCGAATTATTTACCCGAATAGATCAGACTGCTTCCACCAACGAAAAGGTAGATGCTTTGGTAAATTACTTTGCACAAGCAGAAGAACAGGATGCAATCTGGGCAGTGGCTGTATTATCCGGCAGGCGACCAAAACGCACGGTTAAAACCAGCGAACTGTGGAACTGGAGCGGAGAATTAAGTGGGTTGCCTGAATGGTTGCAGGCAGAGTCTTACCATATTGTTGGCGACCTTGCTGAAACAATATCCCTGATGCTTCCTGTGAATAAAACTTTTAGTGACTATTCTTTGCACGAGGTAATTGAGTCCTTAATTGCTTTGGGTAGTAAAGATGAAGAAGCCCGTAAGTCCTACATTACAGGAATGTGGACAGCACTGAGTACGCAGGAATTATTTGTATTTAATAAGTTTATCACCGGAAGTTTTCGTGTTGGCGTTTCAGATAAAATAGTCATTAAAGCCCTTGCTAAACAGTTTAAAATTGAAGAGAATGTTGTGGCTCACAGATTGTCAGGCGGTTGGGAGGCGCAGAACAATTCTTTGTCTTCATTACTTTCTTCTGACAGCGATAATAATGATATCTCACGACCCTACCCTTTTTACCTGGCTTATCCGCTGGAAGCAGAACCGGAGCAACAGTTACTCATTATAGCGGATGTTCATCTTGGCAAGGCTTTGCATTTTCGAAAACAAGGAATTGCATTGCCCGCAGCTGCTCAAAACGGCGACTATAAAGCATTACAGGAATTATTCGATAAAATAAAACCAAAACAAGTTTACTTTTTAGGTGATCTTTTTCATAGCGCTTTTAATAACGATTGGCATACTTTCTGCGACCTGATCAATGATTTTAAACAGATAAAATTCATTTTAGTAAAAGGCAATCATGACCTTATCGATACCCATCTTTTTAGTCAAATGTGTATCGCCGTTGTCGATACAATTGAAGAAGAATTCCTGATCTATTCTCACGAACCGCTGAAGAAAATCCCGGCAGGAAAAATAAACATCTGCGGACATATTCACCCGGGAGTAGTGCTAAGCGGAGCAGGAAAACAAAGCCTTAAACTGCCTTGCTTCTATTTGCTTGAAAATCTTTTTGTACTGCCTGCGTTTGGCGTTCTTACCGGATTATACACATTGGAAAAGAAAAAAGGTTCAAAAATATTTTGGGTATTATCCGATACAGTAAGGCAGGTGTTTTAAGCGTATTCAGTTGTTGTAATTTTTTCAAACTGAATCTTTTTGTAAGGATACTTTGCCGCATACGAATTGATCAGTTCCATACAATAACGGTTGCTGACATATCGTGTAAGTGAAGACTTAATGTCATCTGCGTTTTGCAAATCAGTGTCTTTACCAACATATCCCATCCCGAAAAAATTTCCTTTTTCAACCCAGATATAACTGCGCTCGTTATCATTCCGTCCTTTGTCCATTAATGCAAAACTGGGTAGGTTTTGTTTTAAGCTTTCCAGGGCCCGTTCAACTAGGAAATTATACTCCTGAGCAGAACCATGTACTTCGTTCCTGTGTTTACTTGCGCCCTGCATTGTTTCGCCATAGCAATGCGTTTTACAATTTCCAATAGCACATAGCTCAGGACAGAGATTGAAATCGCGACACAATTCGTGGAGCATATTAGTGCCTTCAGTCAACGTTTGAAATTCGTGAACGGCAACATTACTTTTATTGTATTTGCCAATTGCCAGTCGCATAAAATCATTTCTGTCTTCGTATAAAAACAACCCGAACTTTGGCTCATAGCGCTTTAAAGCCCGGTTGTACTTTGGCCATATTTTCTTGATTTCCGATACTTCCTGCAACAATGCCATCAATTCTGTTCCGCAAATTTCAAAATCAATGGAATAAATTTCCTGTAAAAAATGCTGCCTTTGCGGGTTTGGATTATGACCGGTAAAATGAGAAGAAACGCGTTTCTTAATATTGTTTGCCTTGCCAACATAAATAACTTTGCCAGCTCTGTCTTTAAAATAGTAAACACCCGGGCATTGCGGCAACACATCAAAATCTTTCCTGGGTAAATTGGCTGGCAACGCCTGTTCCTTCGAATTGCGCTTCAACATAGAGGCAATTTCGCCTTCCACATCCCAGGCAATTAATTTTGAAAAAAGAACTGCTGTTGCTTCTGCATCTCCACCGGCACGGTGACGATTTTCAATTTCTATACCCAGCGAATCGCATAAGCGGCCAAGGCTGTAGGAACTCAAACCCGGTTTGATTTTCCGACTCAGGCGAACGGTACATAATTTTTGAGCAGTGAAATTGTATCCAGCCAGGGCAAGATGATGTTTGATAAAAGAATAATCGAAATTGACATTATGGGCCACAAATATGCAACCTGATAACAGCTCGTAAATTTTATGCGCCACGTTTTCAAAAGTGGGCGCGTTAGAAATCATATCATTATCAATACCTGTGAGTGATTGAATATAATATGGTATTGGCCTTAGCGGATCAATCAGCGTTTCATATCTGTCGATCACTTCTACTCCATTGTGAATCAGAATGGCTACCTCCGTAATGGCACTGCCTGAAGCATTTCCCCCCGTTGTTTCTATATCGACAATTGCAAAATTCATTTACTCCCCTCTGATATTAATAGTATCAAATCTTTGGTAACAAGTTAACCAATAGTAAAAAATCAACCAAATAAAATTTGAAACCAACAACAAAATATACAATCCATTTAAATGTAAATATTTCTACAATCGCAAACCCGGATGTATAAATTGAGGACATAAATTCCAAAACATTTATCTTGCAGCCCTTTCCAAGTAGATTTTATGTTTCGTACACACCATTGCGGCGAGCTCCGCACCAATAATATTAATGAAGAAGTAACCTTAAGCGGTTGGGTTCAAACTGTCCGCAAATTCGGAAGCATCACTTTTGTTGATCTCCGCGACCGTTATGGCATTACCCAGTTATTTTTTGATGAAAGCTTTAATGCTCAGTTCGACCTGTCACCTTTGGGCAGAGAGTTTGTGGTTCAGGTAAAAGGAACCGTGATTGAGCGCAGCAATAAAAATCCAAAAATACCAACCGGAGATATTGAATTGAAAGTGGCGTCGTTTACTATTCTGAACAGCGCAGCAACTCCTCCCTTTACTATTGAAGAAAATACAGATGGCGGAGACGAATTGCGCATGAAATACCGCTTTTTAGATTTACGTCGCCCTACCCTTCGACGTAATATTGAGCTTCGTTACAAAGTTAACCGTGCGGTGCGTAATTATTTGGACAGTAAAGGATTCTGGGATATTGAAACACCATTTTTAATCAAGTCAACTCCAGAAGGGGCACGCGATTTCGTTGTTCCTTCCCGCATGAATGAAGGTCAGTTTTATGCCTTACCGCAAAGCCCTCAAACCTTCAAGCAATTGTTGATGGTTAGTGGCTATGATCGTTATTATCAAATCGTAAAATGCTTCAGGGACGAGGATCTTCGTGCTGACAGGCAGCCGGAATTTACGCAGATAGATTGTGAAATGGCTTTTGTGGAGCAGGAAGATATTCTTGAAAACTTTGAAGGCTTATTCAAGTTTGTTTTTGAAGACCTGAAAGGCAAATCCATTTCAGAAAAATTTCCTCGTATAACCTTTGACGATGCTATGTGGCATTATGGTAATGACAAGCCGGATATACGTTTTGAGATGAAAATTCAAAACCTGAAAACGCCATTTATCACCGCATCTGTAGCTGCAAATGCTGATGGCATTTATTGCGAAGCACTGAATGATGTTGATTTTAAAGTAACGAATGAAGCGGAATCTGTATTGGCCATTTGTGTACCAAATGCCAGCGAATACACCCGCAAGCAAACAGATGAACTGACAGAATGGGTAAAACGTCCGCAGATCGGGATGACCGGTTTGTTATTCATTAAATACAATGCTGACGGAACTTTCAAAAGCAGTGTAGATAAATTTTTTGATGAAGAAAAGCTGAAAAACATTGCTGCCTTTTGTGAAGCAAAACCTGGAGATCTGATTCTTTTGCTGGCAGGAAATGAGTTGAGAACGCGTAAAGCCATCAGCGAGTTGCGCCTTGAAATGGGTAACAAACTTGGTTTTAGAAATCCGGATGAATATAAACCGCTTTGGGTAATTGACTTCCCGTTGTTTGAATATGATGAAGATGGTAACCGCTGGGTTGCCCGCCATCATCCGTTTACCTCACCTAAACCTGAGCATATCGCAGTCATGATTGATAATGAACCCTCTATCTCTAATGCAGTGGAATACTACAAACATCCTTACAACGATATCAAAGCAAACGCCTACGATTTAGTGCTGAACGGTACTGAAATTGGTGGTGGTTCTATTCGTATCTATCAACGCGAATTGCAGGAAAAAATGTTTGCAGCCCTAGGAATGAGCAAGGAAGAAGCGCAGGAAAAATTCGGATTCCTGCTGGGAGCTTTTGAATATGGTGCACCTCCTCACGGTGGTATTGCATTAGGGTTCGACAGGCTTTGTGCCTTGCTTGGTGGTCAGGAAAGTATCCGTGATTTTATTGCTTTCCCTAAAAACAATTCCGGCCGTGATGTAATGCTGGACGCTCCATCAGCAATTGATGAAGTTCAGATGAAGGAATTGGGTATTAAAAAAGCTTAAAAAATTTGCCCCAAAAATTAGTATCGGAAAAATAAATTTATATCTTTACGAAGTCTTAATTCATACTATGAAAAAAATACTCCTTTCCCTTGGTGTTGCAGTGATGGCAAGCATGTCAATGATGTCCTGCAGCAAAGGTGATTATAATTCCGGCGATGCGCAAACCGGGTACAATCCGTTTGCTGACGTCAATACCAAACCGAAAGTAATTCCTACGGGTACTTTTACTGCTAAGGTTAATGGTTCAGATTTCACTGCGGCTTATGCAAACACCTATGTTTATAATTTAGCAGGCCTTGATTTTTGGTATATAGTTGGCTACAAATCAGGATTTAAAGCTGCTGATGGTTTTACACTTATGACTTCCAAAAATGAGGTTGGAGTCTATAGTATAAATGGTGCGAATACCGCCACATTTACGGCAACAGGTAGCACTACTATGGTAATTGCCGAATCAGGTACCATCGAGATTACAGAAGTGAAAGAGAATAATGTGAAAGGTAAATTCTCCATGAAAGCGCCGGGATTAGACGTTACTGACGGGACATTTGATTTGCCAATTATTAAATACAGCGATTACTTTAAATAAGCGTGTATAGAATTTCATTTTAAATTAAAACCACACATTACCTGTGTGGTTTTTTATGTTAAACTGAGTTAGAACCTTTAATTTCGCCAAAAGTTAGTTTATTTATTTACGATTTTTTTTGCCCTATATTAATGGAACGAACAGAAATAGAAAGCCTTGGCGAATTTGGGCTGATACAGCACCTCACACAAAATAATGAAACAAGACAAGCGTCTACCCTCCTGAGCGTGGGTGATGATGCTGCCGTTATTGACCATTTTGGAAAACAAACAGTCATAACCACAGACATGCTTATCGAAGGGATTCACTTTGATTTGATGTATACTCCCTTAAAGCATCTGGGCTACAAAGCTGTCGCTGTAAATTTATCAGACCTTTGTGCCATGATGGCTACACCAAGCCACATTACAATGAGCCTGGCATTTTCAAACCGCTTTTCTGTAGAGGCTTTGGACGAGTTTTACGATGGCGTGTATGCCGCCTGCGAAAAATATAATGTAGACCTGATAGGCGGAGACACCTGCAGTTCGCAAAAGGGTTTTGTTATCAGCGTTACAGCCATAGGTGAAGTGACTAACGACAAATTTGTAACCAGAGATAAAGCACAGGTGGGTGACCTTATCTGTGCGACGGGAGATTTGGGTGCGTCCTATATTGGGTTGCAATTATTAGAGCGGGAAAAAAGAATATTTCTTGAAAACCCAAAAGTGCAGCCGGACTTACAGGAAAAAGCACATGTCATTGGCAAATTTCTAAAACCGGAAGCCCGCTTGGATGTAGTGGAATGGCTGCAGGAAAATGATATTACCCCAACCTCGATGATGGATATCAGTGATGGGTTGAGTTCCGACATTCTGCACATTTGCAGACAAAGCAATGTTGGTTGTATAATTTATGACGAAAAGCTGCCTATCCATTCTGAAACAAAGGAAATCGCAATGGATTTTGGCCTAAGCGGCACTTCTTGTGCACTAAATGGCGGAGAAGATTATGAATTGCTCTTTACCATTCCACAAGCTGATTACGATAAAATTGTCCTGAGTGAAAAGATAAGTGTCATAGGCTATATTACTAACCCCGACGAAGGGACACAATTAATAACACAGCAAGGAAATAAACACAAACTGGTGGCACAAGGCTGGCGAGCGTTTTAATTTATTTCAAACCCCAGTTAGATAATCATTCGTTTTCAATCAGGAATATTTTCAGAATAGAGAAATTTCCAGCTCATAGAAAATTATTTTTAAGAAAACATTTGTAAAATCACTTGTCTTTTATAATTTTATAGCTAAATAATAAATTGAGTATGCAATTCCTGAAGAAGATCGTTCTGTTTACCACTTCTATATTACCTGTTTCAGCACTATTGTTCCTATCCTCTTGTGCACCCAAAAACAGTTGTGATTCACTGGTTTGTAAAAATGGTGGAACCTGTGCAGCAGATTTTTGTAATTGTCCCACAGGCTTTGACGGACCGGAATGTCAGAACAAGATAACAGACAGATATATTGGCACCTATGCAGGATTTACTGATCCACGCGACGGACAGCCTCATCATCGTGATACAGTAGATGTTTATCTTTCGCAAAATCCAATGACAATGTCTGTAATTCGCAGACGCCAATCTGATGTAACTTTTACCGGTGTAATCCAAAATTCAAATAATACCATCGTTGTAAACGACATTATTGACAGCAACAGACGCACTGTAGTAAATATAACGCTTAGGGCTCCAACTTCTGTAAATCCTGAGAAAGTTTTGACCCTTAACCTGGTGTCCTATTTAGACGGGAAGAAAGTATCGGAGCTGGAATTTAATGGCCCGAGCATTGACAACTAAATTCTAATTAAATTTATTTTCAGGGCAGCACTTTTGTTGCCCTTTTTTTTTGAAAACAATGAGCGAAAGAATAGAAAAAATTAAAGAATTACTGGTAAAAAGTCCGGACGATTTATTTTTAAATCATGCTATGGCTTTAGAATATATCAAGGCCGGGAATGAAACCCTGGCGAAACAACATTTTAATAAAAACCTATCTCACGATCCCAATTACGTTGCGACCTATTATCATCTAGGCAAATTACTGGAAAGGTCCGGAGACACGGAACAAGCCATCCGCATATATCAGCAGGGAATGGCAGTTGCACGTCAGATAAAAGATAACCACTCACTCAGTGAACTTCGGTCTGCCTGCGAAGAATTGGAAGATTTGTAAGCACCGAAAAAACATCATGATGGATTTATCCAAAAAATTTGAACAGTATTGGCTGCAACAAAAGTTTCCCGCTAAAACACAAACTATTCTGGTAGCGGTTAGTGGCGGAAAAGATTCAATGGTGCTGGCTAATCTTTTATTACAATCGGGTTATAACTTTTCTGTAGCTCATTGCAATTTTAAACTTAGAAGTGAAGCATCAGATCTGGATGAAAAACTGGTAACAGACTGGGCTGAGAGAAATAATATTCCATTGCATAAAATTGCTTTTGATACACAAAAAGCAATGAATGAAAATAAACAAGGTGTGCAGGAAGCGGCAAGGAACCTTCGGTATAATTGGTTTAAGGAACTGTGTGCAAATTTTCAGTATGATGCTATTGCCACAGCCCATCATGCCAACGACAATGCTGAAACCTTACTGATTAACCTCTGCAAAGGAACGGGTATTGCAGGTCTGCACGGAATTCCGTCCAGAAATGGACTAATCATAAGACCCTTGCTTTTTGCATCACGGAAAGAGATTGAACAATATATTTTGGAACGAGGCATAGAATTCAGGGAAGATGAGTCGAACACCGGCACAAAATATTTGCGCAATGCAGTGAGACATACTTTGATTCCGGTTCTCGAAGAAGTTTTTCCTGCTGCAACTGAAAGAATTAATGAAAGCATAGGCCGGTTAATACAAGTGGAAAGCATTTACAGGAAAGCAATTGAACAGGAGAAAAGGAAACTGCTGGAACATAGGGGTAAGGACATTTACATTCCGATTCTTAAGCTGAATAAAATTGAAGAACTGGAAACAATCTGCTATGAAATTTTTTCTGCTTATGGCTTTTCGTCTGCGCAGATACCAGAGATTTTAAAGCTACGCAATACAGAAGCCGGTCATTTCATTTCATCAGGTACGCACCGTATAATCAAAAACAGAATGTTTCTGATTATAACAGAACTTAAAACGGAAAGCACCGATTTTATACTGATTGATAAATTACCCAATAAAATTTCTTTAGCAGAGGGAACTTTTGAATTTGTAATTACTGAAAATAAACAAATTGAGAACCTTGATAAAAATATCGCTTCAATTGACTTTGACGAATTAGTTTTACCACTTATCTTACGTCGCGGAAGGACAGGGGATTACTTTTATCCAATTGGGATGGGGATGAAAAAGAAAAAATTATCCCGTTTTTTGATTGATCAGAAAATTGCGATGCACCAGAAAGAGAAAATCTGGATTCTTGCGCAGGATCAAAAAATAATCTGGGTCAGTGGCATGAGGATGGATGAAAGGTTTAAGGTGAAGAACACTACGGCAAGAACTTTGCAAATAAAATTTATTCCCGATTAGTGAGATTCAAATATTATTTTTGGTGTATTATTTTTAAATTGAAATTATGAAAATTGTTTGCATAGGTCGCAATTACGCTGAACACGCCAAAGAACTGAATAATAATATTCCTTCAGAACCGATTATTTTTCTTAAACCTAAGACTGCCCTGCTTCTTGACGAAAAACCACTGTATTATCCTGAATATACGAATGACCTGCAATACGAGTGTGAACTGGTAATAAAGATGTCAAAAAACGGGAAATATATTCAGGAGAAATTCGCACGTAATTATTACAACGCAATGACTTTGGGAATTGACTTTACAGCAAGAGATATTCAACAAAAACAAAAAGAAAAAGGCTTACCCTGGGAAATTGCAAAAGCATTTGACGGTTCTGCAGCTGTAGGTAGATTTGTGCCAATTGAACCCGAAACAACGATGCAAAACCTGAATTTTGTTTTGAAAATTAACGGAGAAACAAAACAAGTTGGGAATACTGCTGACATGCTGTTTTCCATTGATAAAATAATCGCCTATACTTCTCAGTTTTTTACCCTTAATATTGGTGATTTAATCTTTACAGGAACACCCAGCGGAGTTGGATCCTTAAGTGTCACTGATGAATTAATTGGTTACCTGGAGGGAGAAGAGCTTTTGAACTGTTTAATAAAATAACCAACCAATAAAAAATGAAACTACTTACACTTCTTCTTCTTTCCATTTCAACACTGGGATATGCTCAGCAACAAGCTCCAAGAATTGGCTGCAAGGATGCGACATTACTTGTTCAGTCAACTGAATTAAAAGAAAGCCTGACAAAACAAGGCTTTGAGGTAATCAATGATGCGATGTTATCTATGGATTCGAAAGATAATTTTCCAATTGTCGTGAGAATGCAAGCGGGCGTTTATTACCAGGTTATTTTTTTAGGCAACACCCGCAGCAAAAGAATGAATCTTGAATTGTATGACGTTAATCAAAAAACAATCATTACCAAAGAGCAACAACCGTTGAATCAAACATCCAATATTGTTTCATTTTCTTTTACACCACCCACTAATGGTGATTATACTTTCATCCTCAGCCAAACAATGAAACAGGAAATGTTTAAGCCACGCGAAAGTGTGTGCGGCAGTTTCAGTATAATGAGATTGAAAAAAAAGGATAAATAGGATAACGAATGGCTGATGTAAAAATTGAGGAAAGCTGGAAAGCAGTATTATCAGAAGAATTTACAAAGGATTACTTCCAAAATATCATTTCCTTCCTGAAAAACGAAAAACAAGACGGTAAAATAATTTACCCGAAAGGTGCAGATATTTTTAATGCTTTTTATTTCGCACCATTTAAAGATGTAAAAGTAGTATTGTTGGGTCAGGACCCGTACCACAATCCAGATCAGGCTCATGGCTTATGTTTCTCGGTAAATGAGGGTATAAAACCTCCACCATCTCTTGTAAATATCTACAAGGAATTGCTTTCAGATTTGGGTATTCCGTTTCCCGCCACAGGCAATCTGACCAAATGGGCTACTCAAGGAATATTAATGTTGAATGCTTCGCTGACAGTAGAAGCCAACAAACCAAATTCTCACAGTGATATAGGCTGGCATACATTTACCAATGCAGTCATCCGTAAAGTATCTGAGGAAAAAGAACATGTAGTTTTTATTCTTTGGGGGAAATTTGCACAAAGCAAAGAAGTATTGATTGATGCCAATAAGCACTTAATACTGAAAGCTGCACATCCGTCGCCATTTTCGGCACACTCAGGATTTCTGGGTTGCAAACACTTCAGCAAAACAAATGAGTGGCTAAAAGCCAAGAAAATGCCAACAATTGACTGGAATCCGCAATAGCTTAAACTACGCAGTGATTTGAACGTCTTAAGAGCATACAATTATTAATTCACTTAAAAAACATGCCTTATGAAATCTTCAATTGTTTTAGCAGCTTTTGCCATGTTATTATCCATTAATGCCTCAGCCCAGCATATTCACAAAACCAATACCAGACAACACGGACAAGTTTATCATGGTGTCCGTTGCGGAAGCAATATTACGCCTCGGGAAAGAGTTGCAATTGCCAACCAAAAACAGGATGTAAGACTTGCTGTAAGAGTAGCAAAAAGTGATGGTGTAATAACGCCCTCTGAACGAAGGATAATCCGCCAGGAGCAAGGTCAGGCAAACCGCACCGTTTATCGTGCAAGAACTAACAATCGAATGCGTTAAAATTCGATAATCAAATAATAAAAAACAAAAGCAGGCTTTGTCAAAAAAAACGACAAAGCCTGTTTTATAATTGGGCATCAGTCAAATTCGCTGTATTTTGCAGCCAATGAAACTGATTAAAAACCTTGCAGGCAAGGTTTATTTATTGTACTTTCTTTTGGTTTTTGTTATCACTATGATACCGGCATACTTAGCTGTGCTTATTATCTATAGATGGCCGGAACCAAAGCGCAGTAAAGCTTTACACAGCATTTTCAAAATATGGATGGGTTTTGTAATGCCTGCTGTTTTTTGTCCTGTAAGACGAAAGGGAGCAGAAAATTTCGAGTCCGGAAAAACCTATGTTGTTGTTTGCAATCATAATTCCTATATGGATGTTCCGGTTAGCAGTCCGTGGATTCCGGGAGCAAATAAAACCCTGGCGAAGATAGAAATCGCAAAAGTTCCTTTGTTTGGAAAAATCTATAAAACCGGTTCTATATTGGTCGACAGAGATGATGAATTAAGCCGGAAACAAAGTTTTGCTGCAATGCGAAATGCTTTGCAAATGGGTCTTCATCTTTGCCTTTATCCGGAAGGAACAAGAAACAAATCAAATCAAAGCCTACAGGAATTTCAGGACGGAGCATTTGTGGTAGCCATCCGGGAGCAGATACCATTGATGCCTTCACTGATTTTCAACACCGGAAAAATATTACCGGCTACCATAAATTTCTGGGCAAGACCTTTACCAATTGACATCCATTTTTTAGCACCTGTTTCTACAGAAGGATTAACCCTGAGAGACTTACCGGAACTGAAGCAGAAGGTTTGGGAATTGATGAATGATTATTACAATCAGCATAATAAAACTAAACTCAATGAAGTTCTCTATTGTCGGTAGTGGAAACATGGCGTGGTTTTTGTCCAAAAAACTGTCCGAATCAGGGCATCATTTTGAAGGGATTTCCGGTAGAAATATTGTTGCGTTGCAAGAGATTGCCAGTCATTTCAATACAATAATTTATCCATCCTTGTCAGATATTCCTGATGAAGAAAATCACATTTGCTTTCTTGCTATAAAAGATAATGCCATCAGCGAAGTCGCCGGCCAGCTCCACTTTAAAAATACAATTCTACTCCACACATCCGGCGCTACTTCTATAGACGTTTTGCAAAATACTGCTCGGCATTACGGAATATTCTGGCCGGTATATTCCATTGTCAAATCACACCTTCCATTACAGAATGACATTCCGGTTTCAATAGAAGGCAATAATGAGAGCACCGAAAAAACCATTTTAAATTTAGCTCAAAGTCTTACCGGAAAAGCGTTTCATGCCACAGAAAAGCAAAGACTCACACTTCATCTATCTGCAGTATTTGTAAACAATTTCACCAATCATTTATTGGCTATTGCAGAAGATATTTGCAGTGAACAAAACATTTCCTTCGATTATTTAAAACCAATTATTCAGCAAACTTTTGAACGCATTAATAGTCATACAGCAAAAAGTTCGCAATCCGGACCAGCCATCCGTGGCGACAGGGCAACTATAGACAAACACCTCGAATTATTAAAAAATAACACGGAGTGGTCAGGTTTATACGAAACCCTATCAATGTCTATAAGAAAGATGTATGAAAACGATGCTCAATAAATAACGGTATCATTTACCTTTGCGAACTAATTGATAAAACCTGAATGTATACTTTAAAAATAAATTTTGAACAACAAGGCGTAGAACCCATCACATTAGAGAATGTTCAAGGTGGGCAAAGCGTTCTGGAAGCCTTGCTGGACAACGATATTGAGCTTCATCACAATTGCGGCATGGTTTGCGCCTGCAGCACGTGTCACCTATACGTAAATGCCGGAGATGAATTTTTTCCGGAAATAATTGATCGTGAAGAAGATTTTATTGACCGTGCAAGAAACCCGCAAATCAACTCAAGATTGGGATGCCAATGTGTTTTGAACAAAAATATGACCGGAACTGTAAATGTTACCCTACCCGATCAAACATTGATTTACGGAGACTAATCAAAGATTATTACTGATCTTATTTTATTTTTTAAATTACCAGCCAAATGTACGAACCACCAATCAATTGGAATGATTATGAAGATATTGCACTAAAACTTTACGAAAAATTTGGTGACGAATTTACTGAAAGTAAAATATACCGTTTACGTTTTACCGACTTACTGGAATGGGTTCTGACCCTTCCTCATTTTGAAGGTAAAAGAGAAGATTGTAATGAAGGCCACCTCGAAATGATACAAAGCAGCTGGGTGTATGAATGGCGTGATAACCAAAAATAGCAAATGAATATTCTCGAACTTTTTTCCAACATCCGCACATTTGTTTTTGATATCGATGGTGTAATGACCGACGGTAACCTTTTGGTTACTGAAACCGGTGATTTATTGCGCAAAATGAATATCAGAGACGGGTATGCTACTGAGCTTGCGGTGAAGAAAGGTTATAACGTATGGGTAATCAGTGGCGGAAGGCAGGAAGCACCCTGTATACGCCTCAAAAAGCTGGGTGTTGAAGAAGCTCATTTTGCCGTACCAGACAAAAAAGTTTTGTTGCAACAATTATTCAGCCAATATGGAGTAAATCCTGAAGAAACGCTCTATATGGGTGATGATATTCCGGACTATGCCGTAATGCAATTGTGCGGTCTTCCTACTTGTCCTAATGATGCAGCCCCTGAAATTAAAACAATTTCAAAATACATTTCGCCCTATATCGGCGGCTCAGGTTGTGTAAGAGACGTAATAGAAAAGGTCCTCAAACTAAATGGCGATTGGACATTGCCGGTTTGAGGACCTGATTTTCACAAATTTATATTTTAAGCTTTAGCGAGAGAGCCTTTCAAAAAGTCAATCACCTTAACTTCCATCGCATCCACATTTCTCAATTTTGCCAGTTCGATAGAGATATAGTCGGTAAGATGTATAAAATAGAAAATTCTCTCCCAATAACTATTTCCTTTTGAGTATATTTCAATAATATTTGGAGTATACTCTTTAATTACTTTTTTGTTGATTTCCATTCTCATTTGCACCCTGTCGTAATCATTCTCATTACGAAGAATCAATACTACCTTATTCGGGTCTTTATCTTTCCAGCCAACCAATTCATTATGGTTCATTTCCGGAATTGCATGATGCCATGTCAAAATTTTACTGTTTTCGTTCAACTGCTGACGGAAACGGATAGCCATACCTTCATAATCAGATGCAGAGTAAATAACTGGCAACTTGCCAAGTAATTTGGAGGCAATAGTTTTAGCCTTTTTACGAATATCTTTTTCTTCAGTATCCAACAAGGTGATTGCCGCGACAATATCTTTTGCTAGAATTCCTTTTATCACACCAAAATGTTCGAAAATCCGAATGACCTGAAGCATAGAATAACCAATGCATGAGCGTGGTGGCATTCCTGACGGTAATATTATACAATCAATTCCTTTCTTTTTGGCCAAATCAGCAACGATTCCGCCTGATGAAATACAAACAATTGTGGCTTTTGCCTTTATCGCAGTTTTTAGTGCGGCAACGGTTTCTTCAGTATTCCCTGAATAAGAGGATACAATAACCAAAGAATCTTTATTGACAAAAGCCGGCAAGAAGTAATCTTTATTGACTACAAAGGGTACTTTAATCTTATCAAAAACGAAATTCTGTACTATTGAACCGGCAATTCCACTTCCTCCAAGACCGGTTAGGATAACATTACTGAACTTTGTATTTTTAGCAGCAATGAATTTATAGCTGTTTGCAATGGCTAATGATTCACGCATTTGATGTGTAAACTGAACTATTAAATCTTCCATATTTTTATTTCAATGTCCAAACATAATGAAATAGGCACAAACGGAGAACTGCTGGCCGTGAATTTTTTGAAAAATAAAGGTTTCATTATCCTGGAGACTAACTGGCGAAGTGGTAAAAAGGAAATTGACATCATTGTTGAAAACGATGAAACAATCATATTTGTAGAAGTAAAAACACGCAGCAACTTCAATTTCGGGTTTCCGGAAGAGGCCGTTTCTGAAACAAAAAAATCATTTTTAAAAATAGCCGCTGAAGACTATTTTATAAAAAATAATTGTAATAAAGACATCAGGTTCGATGTTATCAGTATTATTCAACGGGGTAAAACCGCCGCAGAAATCATACATTTTGAAGACGCATTTTTCTGATAAATTTATTGCGCCTGTTCATCCAGGATATAAACCTGCAAATCCGTTCCGGAGTCTTCGTGAGAACCTGCAATATGAACTACTTTTACGTAATCAAATCTTTTACTTAAAAATTTCAAAGTCAACTGTCCGGGTGCAACAGAGGTTGTACCTGCCTTTCCCTGCCCTATTGCTCCAACTTTACCGTAAGATCCAAACCGACCCATATAGGCTGTAGAATATTTGGTACGCTCAATATTAATTACCGGAAATCCGGGTCTTTCCATGTCTTTTACAGTAACCTCAATAGAACGGTCTTTTTTATTGTGAACGGCAACCACATTCCGTATGCTTTTATTCTTTTCGTCATAAATATTATACTGTGTGATATAAGAATATTTCCCTTTTTTACTGTAACTCCGGGTATACCCCACCGGAATTCTGGATTTAGAGGAAACCACATAAACAGAACCAGGAATTGGTTTAACTTTTTTGGGTTGGTATTTTTTTAAAGTTGCTTTTTTTACAGGAGCCTTACCTTTTTTTACAGGATCAGCAAAAGATTCATTAACAATGAATAAAGAAATAAGTAAAAGCAGATAAGATTTGAGGAGATATTTTTTCATATTATTCAGTTTGGTGGTTAAAGAATAAATTTACGAATTCCTTTTATAATAAAAATACAATAATCAACCAACCTAACTAACGTTTGTTAGTTTAATAAATATCATTTACCTTTGAATTCTGACTGTTTAGTCGATATAACAATGTCAACCACCAAGTTGAAAATTTCAAAAAGAGAAAAAATTCTATCTGAAGCTGCGAAACTCTTCAGGGAAAAAGGATTTGGGGGTTCTTCAATGCGTGACCTGGCCGAGAAAGTGGGGATAGAAGCAGCCAGTATGTACAATCATATCCGATCGAAAGATGAAATTCTCGAAGAAATTTGCTTTAGTGTAGGCAGAAAATACGATGAGCAGCTGACCGAAATTGAAAAACAACCCTGTAGTTTTTCAGAAAAAATTGAATCCCTGATTGCATTTCATGTGAAGATGATTATTGAAAATGGAGATGCAGTGTCTGTGTTGAATAATGATTGGAAATTTCTGAACAGTAAAAAATTAGTCGAATTCAAAGCTATGCGCAATGAATACGAAAAACATCTCGCATCGCTTATCACTGCAGGAATTGAAGAAGGTTCATTTAAACCTGTCAATGTTTCTGTAGCATTGTTTACCATCCTCTCTTCCCTCCGATGGGTAGAACTCTGGTATAAGCCAAGCCGCGGTGTAACAAAAGAAGATTTAGCAAAAGATATCAGCGCCATTTTGATGAATGGTATAAAAGCATAAAATAAAATATGAGCATCACATTTCATCCACTTAATGTAAAAAACATCCGCCGCGAAACTGCCGATTGCGTTTCTGTGGCATTTGATTTACCAGAAAATCTGAAATCAGATTTCATTTTTAAACAAGGTCAATACCTGACTTTCAAAAAAGAAATGAATGGCGAAGAAGTGCGCCGGTCTTACTCTATTTGCAGCAGCCCCTTAGATAATGAACTTCGTGTGGCTATCAAGCAAGTGGAAGAAGGTCTGTTTTCTACTTATGTCAATAATGAACTGAAAGTGGGCGATGTGTTGGAAACGATGACACCGCAGGGTTTATTCACCACTGAGTTGAACAAAAACAGTCAACATCATTATTTTGGAATAGCTGCCGGAAGTGGCATCACGCCAATACTGTCCATCATCAAAACAATTCTGCAGACTGAGCCTAAAAGTCAATTTACACTGCTATATGGCAACAAAAACCGGGGCTCCATCATTTTCAAATCTGAATTGGAAGCCCTCAAGAATAAATACATGGAGCGTTTCAGTGTGTATCATATTCTTAGTCGCGAACAAGCTGATACCGAACTGATGTGTGGCAGAATTGATGCAGCGAAATGCTATTATTTCCTGGATAAAATTGTTGATCCCAAATCAATCAGTGCAGCATTTTTATGCGGTCCCGAGGAAATGATATTGTCCGCAAAAGATACGCTGTTAGCAGCCGGAGTACCGGAAAAAGATGTTCATTACGAGTTGTTCTTTTCAGCAGTGGCTGCGAAAAAACAACAGGACCGCAAGGAAATGCAAACCAGCAACGATGTGATGAGTAATGTGTCCGTTACACTTGACGGAACAACTACCTTACTTACACTTGGCTATAATGGTGAAAGTATTTTGGATGCAGCGCTCAAAAACGGTGCTGATCTTCCTTTTGCCTGCAAAGGGGGTGTTTGTGCTACATGTCGTTGCAAAATAGAATCCGGGATAGTAGAAATGGACGTGAATTATTCGCTGGAAAAAGACGAAATTGAGAGAGGATTTGTGCTGGCTTGCCAGGCTCATCCGCGCAGCGAAAATGTAATCGTTAACTTTGATGCACGATAAAATTTTATTCAAAACATTATTTTCAAACAATACTAAAAACACAATTTTATGAGTCCTCAAATCAATCTCGAAGAACAGTTTCAGGCAAAAATTGATGCTGAAATAAAAATTGAGCCTAAAGACTGGATGCCGGATGCTTACCGTAAAACGCTTATCCGTCAAATTTCTCAACACGCACATTCCGAAATTGTAGGAATGTTGCCCGAAGGAAACTGGCTGACGCGTGCCCCATCTTTGAAAAGAAAAGCAACCTTATTGGCTAAAGTGCAGGATGAAGCCGGACACGGTTTGTATTTGTACAGTGCTGTTGAAACGCTTGGTATCAGCCGCCAACAAACGATAGAAGATTTATTGTCGGGCAAAGCTAAATACTCCAGCATTTTTAACTACCCGACCCTTACCTGGGCCGATATGGGCGCCATTGGCTGGTTGGTAGATGGTGCAGCAATCATGAATCAAGTGCCACTTTGCCGTACCTCTTATGGTCCTTATGCGCGTGCGATGGTGCGTGTGTGTAAAGAAGAAAGCTTTCACCAACGTCAGGGATACGAAATCATGATGACCTTGATGAATGGTTCGGCCGAGCAAAAAGAAATGGCACAGGATGCAATGAACCGCTGGTGGTGGCCTGCTATTATGATGTTTGGACCAACGGATGCGGAATCATCCAACACAGAACAATCTGTAAAATGGAAAATCAAACGCCACACCAATGACGAATTGCGTCAGAAATTTATTGATGCTACGATACCACAAGCAGAATATATCGGCTTGACGATTCCCGACAAAGACCTGAAGTGGAACGAACTGAAAAAATCATATGATTTTGGCGCCATCAATTGGGATGAATTTTGGAATGTGGTAAAAGGAAATGGCCCTTGTAATAAACAAAGATTAGAAGCCCGCAACAATGCCCACAATAATGGCACCTGGGTACGTGAAGCTGCAAGTGCTTATGCTGAAAAAAGAGCGAAACGTGCTGCTGCAAAAGTTGAGGTAGCTTAATTGATTTGAAGATTTGACAATTCGGCAATTTGTTAATTAAGCAAATTAAAGAATACGGTAAGCGAGAGGTTCCCTTCATTAACAGATTGGGTTAAAAAAACTGAAAATAAAAAACCAAAATGAGAAAAACTACATTCATATTAATTGTTTTATTGCATTTATTGAATACAATATCACACGCTCAAAATTTTTCAGAGAAAGAATTAATTGGCACTTGGAAGGTTTTAAAAGTTCAGCTATTGCTCACTGATGGTTTATCCGAAGAAGAATCAATTCGCCTCAAAATGCTGGAAAATGCACTTTTAAAGTCAACATTCACTTTTAAATCTGACCATCGTTTTTCTTTTGACATTGAAATTAAGGAAATGAAAATAGAAAATGACCATTGGAAAATGGTCCCTGAAACCAGGATAGTAAGTGTTCAAGAGTGGAAAGAAAAGAATAAAGAAAAGCCAGTTGATATGGATATAGAAATCACAGTTGATGGAGAGAACGTGAAGTTTATTGTGGCTGATGCAATGTTTTTACTTGACGTAAAAAAGAATAGCATAGCCGAAGAATAATTAAAAGCTGACGGTGCAATCCTTCCTTCGTCAGGAAAGGCTCACCAGAAATTGAAGAAAAATAAAAGCTGACAAACAAAAAATTTAAAAAACTTTTTTAAAACATAGAATTATGGAAAATAAAGATTGGCCACTTTGGGAAATATTTATCCGTAGCCGTCAGGGATTGGACCACAAGCATGTCGGAAGCCTCCATGCTGCTGATGCGCAAATGGCAATTGAAAACGCACGTGATGTTTATACCCGTCGTATGGAAGGAGTGAGCATCTGGGCCGTGGAATCCAAAAATGTGCACGCTTCGAATCCTGATGAAGCGGGCGAATTTTTTGAGCCTGCCGAAGATAAAATTTACCGCCACCCTACTTTTTATGACATTCCAGAGGCTATTGGCCACATGTAATTTTTTATGACAAACATCGCTATTCATACCGATACTCAAACTGCACTCTGCGACTATGTGTTGCATCTTGCAGATACAAATTTAATTCTTGGTCAACGCATCTGCGAATGGTGTGGACACGGGCCTGTATTGGAGCAAGATATTGCCTTGTCTAATATCGGGCTAGACCTGTTGGGCCAAACACGCAGCTTATACCAATATGCGGCTGAATTATTGGGCGGAGAAAAAACAGAAGATGACCTGGCTTTTCTGCGCCACGAAAGACAATTCAAAAATTTGCTGTTGGCCGAACAACCCAATGGAGACTTTGGTTATACCATTGTCCGTCAGTTTTTGTACGAAACCTTTCAGCAATTATTGTTGAGCGAACTAAAGAAAAGCAGTAATGCCCATTTGGCAGCCATTGCAGAAAAGTCTTTGATAGAAACCAATTATCATTACAAATGGAGCGCTGAATGGGTAATTCGTCTGGGTGATGGTACAGAAGAAAGCAAAAGCCGTATCCAAAAATCAATCAACGAAATATGGACCTACAGTGGTGAAATGTTTATCCCCTCTGCGGATGAGCAATTGCTGGCGAGTGTAGGAATTATTCCTGATGTAACTACTTTACAAGATGCCTGGATGCAAAAGGTAAAAACTGTTTTTGAAGAAGCAACACTCACTATGCCCGAACCGATGTATATGCAACGTGGTGGCAAAACGGGCGTCCATACAGAACATTTGGGCTATATGCTGGCCGAAATGCAATACCTGCAAAGACAATATCCCGGCCAAACATGGTAATGAGCGAAAAAGACATTTGGGCTTTGTTAGAAACTGTGCCTGACCCTGAAGTGCCTGTGCTGAGCGTGGTGGATTTGGGTGTGGTGCGAGCAGTTTCCACGTCATTGCAAGGAACAAAGCAATCTGATTTAAATGAAAATCCAGAGGTCACCATTACCATCACTCCTACTTATTCCGGTTGCCCTGCAATGGATATGATATCGATGGGGATCAGAATGGCACTGATGGAAGCCGGATTTACGAAAGTGAATATTGTGCAGCAACTCAGTCCGGCATGGACCACAGATTGGATGAGTGAAGCAGGAAAAAGAAAACTAAAAGAATACGGTATTGCCCCACCTCTGAGCAATAAAATTGTAGACGAACTTTTTGGTGAAGACCATAAAATTCAATGCCCGCAATGCGACTCGATGAATACAGAATTGGTGAGTCAATTTGGTTCTACTTCCTGCAAAGCACTGTACCGCTGTTTGGATTGCAAAGAACCTTTTGATTATTTTAAATGTCACCGGTAGTTTTTTTAAACCGGAATTCTATCATAGCAGTAAAATATTTTGAAGTCGCAACCACAAATGGTTGCGGCTTTTTTTACTCTCCTACTATGATACCGGCCACCTGGCTCCACTGCCCCGCCAACTCGTCATTTTGCAGGTATATAGCCCGATATTCCCATCGTTCTAATTGCCCATTGCGTGGCAAAGGGGCATTGTCTACAAAAGGCGGATTAAAGTCCTTATCAAGTTTTACGAAGCCAGAGCCTGTATTTTTTTCTATCAGGATACCCATCTGCAAGCCTTTTTTCCATTTTACAATCACCTTTCCTCCCCGAAGACTCAATTTAATAGACGGTTGCGCCCTCAACGTTTCCGCTATTACCTTTACCGTTTCTATACCCAGATTTTGCCCTATGGCTCTGGTATAATTTTGATGAGCTTTTACTCTCTTCACCATAGTGGTAAATCTTTTTTCAATACCGGATGGCACTACAGCAGGCCGGGGGTCCAACACCGGGGCTTCCGGATTTTCCATCGGCACATTCAGCATATCGCCTTTAAAAAGGGTTTCGCGGAAGCTCGTCCAGCTTTTCTTGTAGGTTTCTATTCTTTTGTAATTCACAAGGGACCACATATTGTATGCCGCATCAGCCTTAATACCGGCAATATCAGTATCCGACAGGTTGAAAAGGTCTTTATACTGCCCGAGCTTGGAAGCAAAATTGGTCAGCTGGCGTGCTGATTTCTCTTTGGATTGTTCAAGAAAATATGGCATTAAATAACTGAGCGCCAGAGGGTGTAAATCTGCGTCAACAAAATAATATCAAATATTATTCCAAACTTTCATGCCATATTGCAGAATGGATTAATTAGTATTAAAATATTTTTTGCTCATCTTAATGAAAAGTATTTTAGCGTAAAATAATAATCTGCTCACGCCGATGCTAAGTATCTTGATGTAAAATAATTATCTGCTCATATCAATTGAAACTATTTTTATGTGGAATTATAACCTACTCACCCGAATGGAAAACATTTTGATGTAGAATAAGATCTTGCTCACATCAATTGAAAGCATATCAGCGTAATATAATTATCTACTCACATCAATTGAAAGTATATTGCTGTGAAAAAGAATCAGGACATTATGCTAAAAGGTATTTGTCAGCCTCATTCAAGATTCTTTAAGTATCAGAATAAATAATAAAAAGCTCCCTCAGAATTTGCTGTTGTCATTGTAAAAGATTTGCTTTTTTAACCGGCAAATGGAGCAGATAGAGCTTGAAGAAACCGCCTGTTATGATTCTAACATAAAGTAAATCAAGCGCTGAGGAAATTATTTTTACTGAAAAATATTGATTATAGTTAATTAATTCTAACTTTATCAAAACTAATTCATGAAAAAATTATACCTCTTCACGCTGTTGATTTCCACTTTTTCCGGTCAGTTGTTTGCGCAAAAGATGGACTGGGTAAAATCTTTGGGAAGCTCTACCATAGCCACGGATATGGCAAATGCTGTAACGTATGACAAGTCCGGGAATTCTTACACGACAGGTTATTTTTTCAACTCCATGGACGTAGATCCGGGCCCGGGAGTTGTCACCCTTTCCGGAGTGGGCAGATGTGCATTCGTTCTCAAACTTGACCCTGCCGGAAATTTTGTCTGGGCCAAAGCATTTGCAGGTTCTGCCTCCGGATCTATGGCTTCAGGAAATGGAATTGTATTGGAAAAATCAACAGGAGATTTATATATAACAGGAGATTTTAACGGTAGTATTGATTTCAACCCCGGCACTGCTACCAATACGCTTACTGCACCAATTGCCTTTAGCAATGCATTTGTGGCCAAACTGGACGCCTCAGGAAATTATGTGTGGGCAGTGAAGCTGGGCAATAACACCAATATATCCGTTGGAAACACAATAGCCCAGGACAATAACGATGATATCATTGTTGGAGGAAAATTTGGAGGATCAGTTGATTTCGATCCCGGCACAGGTGCAGCATTTTTAAATGCTCTAACAGAGAATGCGTATTTTTGTAAGTTCAAAAAAAGTGGCGCCCTGATTTGGGCAAAACAAATAGCCGGTCCCGGTATTTCTCAAATTAATTCGCTTGCAACAGACAAAACAAATCAGCTGGTTATAACGGGCACTTTCCAGGGGAATGTTGATTTTGATCCTGACGCTTCAGCTTCCTTGCGCACCTCATTGGGTGGAGAAGATATCTTTGTTGCAAAATATACCCCTACTGGCGTTTTGCTATGGGCCAATCAATTTGGCAGCTCAGGTCTGTTGGAATCTTCATTTTCTGTTGCATTAGATCAGGTCGACAATATTTATTGTTCCGGCTTTTTTAGTAATACTGTTGATTTTGATCCGGGAGCAGGTTCTTATCCGCTGACTGCAGGTACAGGCGGCAGTAATTTCCTGTTGAAATTGAATCGCCTTGGCGGAATTGGGTGGGCAAAAGCATTTCCAAAAAAATCAGTCGCAGGTTCTTATCTCACCACAGATACAGCATCCAACATTTATACAATCGGAGATTTTGATGCAACAACGGATTTTGATTTGGGAAGCGGTGTGTTTAATTTTTCACCAAAAGGATCCGTCAGGAATGCATACATTGCGAAATATGACTCCGCTGCTAACTTTATATGGGTAAGGAATTTTGGCGGTACAGCTGCTGCCAATTCCCAATCGATAGCTGTCAACCCGATTGGTGATGTATTCATTGCCGGAGAATTTTCATTAAACGTGGATTTCAACCCAGGCCCCGACAGTGTTGTCCTTACTTCCCTTGGTGCGCAGGATGCCTTTATTTATAAAATGAAACAATGCATTATTCCACTAAAGAAAACAATTACTGTCTCAGGGGCGGTAATGACCAGTGATGAAACAGCCACCGCATACCAATGGTTTGATTGTACTACAGGGGTGGATATCCCGGGTGCTACATCGAGTGCCTATGTTGTCACAAAATCAGGAAAATATGGTGTAAGAATTTTACATAATAACTGTACGGTTACCTCGGATTGTGTGAACGTAACTGCAGTGGGGTTATATGATTATTCGAGGGATAATGTATTCCGTTGTTATCCTAACCCGACGAACGGAGAATTAAACATTCAATTGAATAAAGAATTCAGCAGCCTCGACATTTCAATCAGGAATATGATGGGAAAAACAGTTTATAACAGCAATTTTACTGCGCAGCAAAACATCTCTATCAGCTTCGATGCACCCGCCGGTATTTATTTTGTTGAAGTGTGCACAGAAGAAGGCAAACTGGGACAGGCAAAAATTTTGAAACAATAATTCAATCCTGATGTTTCAATGAAAAGCTACAGCAAAAACTGTAGCTTTTTCTTTTTTAAAACTGAGAAATCCTTCGGTACTTTACAATTCAAATCTCCAAACAACATGACTTTTGAAGCTTATCTGCAATATTTCCAATCTATTCTGAATAACGGCAATCCTGCAGCTCCATACGACAATCCTGACTACTTCAATTACACCAAACTAAACTGGAGCAGAATGAACCGTTGGTTGAAAACCGCGGTTTTAAGTGATGAAATAAAAGATGCTGCAGCCAAAATAGTTTCAACTCAGCATTGGATTGTGATCACCGAACCCTGGTGTGGGGATGCAGCCCATATTGTTCCGTTTATAGAAATGATTGCCCAATTGAATAGTAACATTACACTTACTTACGAATTGCGCGACAGCGAACCGTTTCGAATAAACGATTACCTGACGAACGGGAAAAGCAAATCCATACCCAAATTAATTATTCAAAATAAAGAAGGAAAAAATATGGCGGTTTGGGGACCAAGACCGGCGGCCTGTCAGGTATTGTATGATGAACTGATGGAACGCAAGGCAGATTTCGAAACGCTTAAAACAGAATTACAACATTGGTACAATAAAAATGAAGGCAGAGAAATAATGGTTGAGCTTTCTGCGTTAATCAGTCAGGCAAATAATTTACCATGAAATACAAACTGCATTTAACAACCATTTTAATTTTGCTTTTATCGCTTCCCAAAACCAGCAAAGCAGATTTATATCAGATTGGCTTATCCCTGAAACTCGAATGTCTCCAAACCGAATTTTGTAAAGACGACATTGTTCAGTTTAATCTGACAATGACCAATGCTACTGAAAAAAGTCATTCAATCTTAATACCGGGAAGCCAGAATAAAGGCCATAAGCTGATTCACTTTTCGTTCTTTAGTGTAAAAAATAATTTTTATACCGAAGTCTACCACGAATCGGAACGAATAGACATGAACAACGAAAAGCCCGGCTCCTCTACATTTGAGCGGCTTGCACCGAAAGAAAGCACCATAGTTCCCTTATTTCTGAACGACAAAGTGAATTATAAAAAACATATTAAAGCCCATCATCTGATGCCTGATTTGCCACCCGGAAAATATGAAGTATTGGTATGGTATTCTCCATGGGAAGATTCAATGAGTAAGTACGTTTACCATATGGTTTCTGATTTTAAAACAGAAAGAACATTTGATGCTGAAAAAATCAACCTGCCGGAAGGGAGATTAAACAGCAATTATGTGACTGTTACGATAACGGATAAAAAAGGAAAACCCGGCAAGTCTGCCCCATCCACTTTTTGCCTTGATAATTGCGATTATTGCCTTGCTATCGAAAAAGGTAACTGGGATAAAGTAAGCGGGATTATTGACAGGCAAACGTATTACACCAAAGCAACAAAAAACAAAACAGACACAAGCTGGGCACAACCTCATCGTAATGTTGCCTGGCTTTCACCAGGACCTGATGCAGTTTTATCCTCGTTACCCAGTTGGTACGGCAGGACAATCATCTTCAAAAACAGTAAAGGTTATCATTATTATTCGCTGACCTGGCAAATAGGAAAGATCTATCATACCCGTTCCAGAATAAGAATGTTCGGAAATATGGCTCGCCTGAACCTACCAATTAAAACCGAAGATCTCGATTATTTCAGGTTAGTTTCTTTTTTCCCATACTAAATGTTTGCCTGAATTTTTACCTACTTTTGAGGCACTTAATTTACAAGCAAAAAAGAATGAAAACAGGTATTATAGGTAGTGGTGCAATGGGTAGTGGCATTGCACAGGTTTTAGCTGTTGCAGGCCACAAAGTTGTTATTTTTGATAGTAATCCAGCAGCCTTAAGCAAGTCCGAAACTTCGCTGAAAAACAGTTTTGACAAGCTGGCCGAAAAAGGCAAATTGACATCACAACAGGCATTACAATATTTTTTCAACATCAATTATGCCGATAATATTGAAGGGTTGAAGGAAGCCGAGCTGGTTATTGAAGCTATTGTGGAAGACCTGTGTGTCAAGCAACAGGTTTTTAAAAACATTGAAGCAGTGGTGTCTGCAGATTGCATTATCGCAACAAACACTTCTTCCCTTTCTATCGCGTCTATTGCAGCCGCCTGTACCAAACCTGAAAGAGTAATAGGTATTCATTTTTTCAATCCTGCACCACTGATGGCATTGGTGGAAATCATCC
Source organism: Chitinophagaceae bacterium (assembly GCA_041661485.1). GTDB lineage: Bacteria > Bacteroidota > Bacteroidia > Chitinophagales > Chitinophagaceae > Rurimicrobium. Next base: position 457,108 of record JBAZUJ010000003.1, on the reverse strand, counting down.
CTGCGGTGCAAACCCGCAAGGGGCTTGCAGAAGAAGTGAAGGCCTGGGTGAGCAGCTGGGGAAAATTACCGGTCATTACAAAAGACACTCCCGGATTTATTGTGAATCGTGTAGCCCGCCCATTCTACAGCGAAGCTATCCGGTTATACGAAGAAGATGTGGCTGATTGTGTCACAATTGATGCAGCTATGACAAATATTGGCGGGTTCAAAATGGGACCATTTACTTTAATGGATTTTATTGGCCACGACGTCAATTACAGAGTGACTGAGTCTGTATTCAATTCATTCTTTTACGACCCGCGATTCAAACCATCACTGAGTCAGAAGCGCTTGTTCGAAGCCGGATATCTGGGCAAAAAAACAGGAAGGGGTTTTTACAATTATGCAGAAGGAACAGAACAAACAAAACCAAATGAGGATCAGGCATTGCAGCAAAAAATAGCAAGCAGAATTCTGGTGATGCTGATCAACGAGGCTGCAGACGCCTTATTTCTGAACATTGCCAGCAGAGAAGATCTTGAAACTGCGATGACAAAAGGAGTAAACTATCCAAAGGGATTGATGGCCTGGGGCGAAGAAATCGGGTGGGGAAATATTTTGAACCAACTGGATGATCTCTATCACTATTACCACGAAGACCGTTACAGAGCGAGCCCATGGATACGCAACCAGGTAAAATAATCAATTTCAAAACCTCATAAAAAAAAGCAAGAGCATTACTCTTGCTTTTTTTATTTTTTAGGATAAAGCATTTTGTAATCCATTCTTACTTTACCATTCGTAATATCATCCAGTTTCTTTTTCAACAGTCGTTTTTTCAATTGCGGAATATAATCAATGAACAGTTTTCCGTCGATATGGTCATATTCATGTAAAATAACACGGGCAGTTATTCCGTCAAACACAGCTTCCTGTTGCACAAAATTCTCGTCCAGGTAGCTCAGTTTTACATTTTCGCCACGCATAATATCTTCACGCACTTTCGGAATACTCAGGCAGCCTTCATTGTATGCCCAGGGTTGCCCGAATTCTTCAATTTTATGAGCGTTAATGAATACAGATTTAATCCCTTTTTCATTCGTGAATTCTTTTTTATCCTCCTCGTCAAACCCTTCAACAATCTGTATAGTATCAACAACAAACAGACGGATGGCCTTATTGATTTGGGGAGCAGCAATACCCACACCATTACTGCGATACATGGTTTCCCACATATCATCAATCAACTTTTTCAGTTCAGGATAATCGGCATCAATATCAGGGCAATTTACCCTCAACACAGGGTGGCCATAAGCGACAATAGGTAGTATCATTCTTGGTCGGTATTATAATTTCAAGCAGGCGAAGTTAAGTAAATAATCAGGAGTGCGATTCAAGATATTCCTGTAACATAATGGTAGCACTTAATTCATCGATATTACCTTTGATTTTACGGTCTTTCTTCTTCATTCCCATATCAATCATTGCAGAAACGGCCATCTTGGAAGTAAATTGTTCGTCAATTGTTTCAACCGGCATATCCGGAAAAACCATTTTAAAATTACGCAGGAACTTATCAACCAAAGGCGTGGCATCTGTTGCAGTATTATCTAAAGCCAGCGGATATCCAACTAAAACCAGTCCGACTTCCTCAGTCTTAAAATACTGTTTCATCCAGAAAATCAGTCCATCGGTATCTAATGTTGTCAGGCCGCTGGCTATAATTCTTAAAGGATCAGTAACCGCAATTCCACAACGCTTTTTGCCGTAATCAACGCACAATATTCTCGACATAATCATCAGATTTTTAGTTGATAAGCACCCAATTGAAACCAAAGCGCAACATTGCATCCTGTGCAGCGTAACCTTTGGTAATAATCTGGTTGGTATTCAAAAACTGTTGCAGCTGATCAAACATCAGATATGCCCTGAATCGTTTTATTTTAAAATTAAAAAAAACAGAAGCTGCCGGAGAATTTGCTATCGAATAGCTGTTTTGAACATAAAACTGATTAAAAAAAGCAGAATAACCATTAGCATAATAATCGCTGTGGTAACGCACCTCAACACCTGTCGCAACTTGCAATTGTCTTTTAAATATGAAAGTTTCGATGGCTAATTGATGTCTTCCCATCAAGCGGGGAACATTCACAGGTGAGGCTGTTGTTTTCTCCTGGTAGATCAATTCATTATCCAGTGTGAAATGACCAAAGTAAAATATTTTGCGCAACCAGAATTGGGTCAGCGAAAAGGTTTTTGCAAACTGAGATGGTGATTGATTCTCATCAAAATAGAGATAATTACTGATCAGATAATTCTTTGCACCAAGCGATATTTTATATTGTACATTTTCCAATGTTGCAAATAACTGGGTTGTACTTTCTTTATCAAACGATTTTTCGCGTGACCAGAATTGATTCTGATAAATCGTAAAATTGTAAGGAGCATTATTCAACTGCTGACTTACGCCAACTTTTACTCTTCCCCATTTATCCCCAAAATCTTTTGATAAAGCTCCGTCCAATAAGAAATTTCCGGCTGCAGAACCCGTATAAAACAATTTGACATTCGCTGCAAAATCCCATTGTTTGGCTTGTTGTGCTTCTTTGCGAAGAGATCCGACCAGGTAATTACTGATCACATTATCATCCTTACTTCCTGTCAGGTAATCTGTTTTAAACTGGTCTACCCTGTTGCCGATACCTGCATTAAACAAAATTTGCTTTCCACTTTTTCCTAAAAGTCCATTCAACAGAAATTTATTATCGACATAAAACCATTCCTGCCTCATATATACAGAATCAGAAGTGGCAAAACGTTGTTGAAAAAAAGGATTGTAACGCAGAGAATCAGGTCGAAGATCTTTGAACTGATAACGCTGTGAACCAATTTCAAGCTGATGGCTTATTCTGAAGCGGGCAACGAGTTTTGCACTATAGCTGGTAGAATCTTCGTTGTAAGTTGTATCGCGTTTACCCCAGGTGTAGGCATGATCATACCTGAAGGTTACATCACGCTGAAAAGTTCTTACCGGAGATCTGCTGGTGCTGGTAAAACCTGAAGAATAAAAATTGACGGGTATGGTTTTACGATCAGCAAACTGGCTGTTACTCAAAAAAGAATCGGATACAATTCCTCCATTTTCATCATTTTGCTCCTTGTTATAAATGAGCGTACTGAAAACCTGATATTGTAAAGATGGTGAGGTATAATTCGTACTCAAAAATAAATTATCGTGATTGGTCTTTTGGGTAAAATAATAACCCGGAGAATTTACTTTACGATAATTTACTGCAAAATTCCAATAGGGTTTAATATTTTGGGTATGAAAAATCTGTGCACTTTGCTCCTGCTTGCTTCCCAGATTATACACAAAAGAAGAATAAGGGCGGGTGGTATTATAATAACGCATACTATCTGCCGTAAAACGATATACATCAAAGCTGTGATAACCCAAAGACAAGCCCACAGGATTTTGAGGTGTAAATTGTAGATTCATTGTCGGGCTGCCTAAATTACCCAAATCTCTGTACCATGGTTGACTGTAAGGGCGTCGATGAAAAGTATGGATAGACGTATCCAGACCCGACTTTACGGATGAGAAGGCCTTTGTATAAGTAATCTGCGCCTCTGGTGTTTCCCATTCATCCGTATTGGTTTTATTGGCCGCAGTATCACGCGGAACACCATTGCCGTTATTCTGGCCGCCGCTTAATTGAGCATTAACGGCTATAGGATACTGAAACAGCATCAATGCTATCACAATAAACATCCTGATTAAAAAAGAAAATGAGTGTTGATTTTTTTTCACGAATGTGCAAAGTTAAGTTTTTGCTGCCAAAGGTTTTACAGCAATAATGGATTTGAGAAAACAAACAGCCAAAATTCATGCAATCATTTAACAATCCATAGAATCAAATATTGCTCTTAGCTATTATCTTTATCGCAATAATGCCAAAACAATTCTTCCACTTACTTCTATTTATTATTTGCCTTGCAAATACAAATGCTTTTGCCCAGCAAATCAAAGGTGTGGTGCAGGACAGAGAAGAAAAGAAACCGCTTGCCAATGTTCAGCTGGTCAATATTTACAACAATAAAACAGCATTTACTGACAGCTTAGGCAATTTTACCATTAATGCCAAACAGGGGGAATTAATAGAAATCAGGTTTGCCGGCTATAATATCACCCGCTTTCGATTGTCTCAGGGTCATGTTCCGTTGTATTTTAAAATTTACCTGGACAAAATTGTCATTCTGAATCCTGACAGGTATGCTTCAAGCGATTTGACACAATACCAGAAAGATAGTATTTACAGTCACGAATTATACAGTCCTGCATTAGATTATCACAAAATGACGGCTTTTGAACAGATTGAAAGCCCATTTACTGCACTCAGCAGAAGCAACCAGGAAAAATGGCGTTTCCAGGAATCGTATGCCATGTTTGAGCGTGAAAAATATATTGATTTCACTTTCAATGAAAATCTGATAAAGCAAATTACCGGGTTGGAAGGAGAAGAATTAGCCCGATATATGAAACGTTACAGGCCAAGCTACGAGCTGTTGCGCAGTATGGGCCAGTATGATTATTATATGTACATCCGCCAGACTGCAGAGCGGTTCAGGCGCATGGGCAAACCCGGTACACCCCGGAATTCAGGTTAGCATTTAGCTTTATTTATGAGTTTATCTTATGCAAGGGCGGCTTTTAAAAGTAGCTTTGCACGAATTTTCAACAGAAATTTATGGATGGACTCGACAATATTCAACTCGCCGAAATTATCACGGTAAGTTTCACGCTATTTGCTGTAATTGACATCCTGGGCTCTGTACCCATACTTATCTCGCTCAAAAACAAAATGGGCTCTATCAGCTCAGTACAGGCCACTTCGGTTTCGGGAGGATTAATGCTTTTATTCTTTTTCATTGGCGAAAGAGCATTGCATTATATGGGTCTTGATGTAAGTTCATTTGCCATCGCCGGTTCCATTGTAATATTCATTCTGGCCCTGGAAATGATTCTTGGTTTTGAATTTTTTAAGCCTGACAAAGACATCAAAACAGGCAGTATTGTACCAATTGCATTTCCCATCATTGCAGGTTCGGGCACATTAACGACCATCATATCACTCAAAGCAGCTTACCATCATTACAACATATTTATTGGTATTCTAATCAACCTGATCATCGTATTTATTTGCCTTCGTTCTATCGATTATATCGAGAAGCTATTGGGACCTTCAGGAATTGCTGTCGTAAGGAAATTCTTTGGCGTAGTTCTCCTGGCAATTGCGGTGAAAATTTTCAAAGCAAATATTAGTTTGTAATCCTTCAAATAAGCCGTTATCACAATCTTACCACAAAAAGACAGAAACCGTTTTCTTAAGTCTAACTTTAGAAAAACAATCATAAAATGTCTGGTAAAAACAAAAAACAGTTTGGTGTATGGATGGATGTTCAGCACGCAAGTATTGTAGGAAAGGAAAATGTAGAAACAGGTGATTTTGTCATTCTCGGACATGTAAAAAATGATGGCCCGGACAATAATTCTAACGAACATACAGCCAACAATCAGGAAATCGCATTAACCCATAAATTCTTTAAAGAAATTGCATCTAAAATGCAGAATGTGGATGAAATTCATGTGACCGGCACGGGGCAAATCCAGGAACAATTCATCAAGTTTCTTGCCGAAACACCTCAATACAAATCGGCAGTTGCCACCGAAAGCACTTCCAACAAAATGAGCGATGAAGACTTGATTGCTTTTACTGCAAAGCATTTCAACTAGTTCAAAATTCATTCCAAATAAAAACCCGAAAGCCATTTAGGTTTCGGGTTTTATTATTTTAAAACTGATTTATAATTACAGATTGAAATAAGCCTTTAAACAGGCATCTTCCTGCCCGGTCATTTCTTTTTTATCTGCAGGTTTTTTATCCAGGAAACCACAAAGATGTAAGGTTCCATGAAAGATGACGCGATGCAATTCATGACTAAAATCAGCCTTGAATTTCGCAGCATTTTCTTTTATCCTATCCACACTGATGTAAATTTCGCCAATAACTTCACGGTCATTTTCACTGAGGTCGAAGGTGATGATATCTGTAAAAGTATCGTGGTCAAGAAACTGCTGATTCATACCCAGCAAATGCTCGTCAGTGCAGAAAATATAGTTCAGGCTTATCTTTTTTATACCTTCAAGATGCTGATGTACCAATGCATCCAGGAAAGTGGATAACTTTCTTTTGTCTTTTAATTTCGGATCAATATCCTGGTTGTGAAAATGTGCCGGCATACAGTGTGATTAATAAGCTTGAATAATTTCCACCCAGATTTTATCCGCATCTTCTTTGCGGATACTTAAATGATAACCTGCAATTCTGAGCGCTAAAGGATCACCCATAGGGGCTATCATTTCCACCCAAACCGGTTCGCCGGGAATACAGCCCATTTCCATTAAGGTCAATCGAAAAGCAGATTCTTCATGCTCCACAATCATTGCTCTGCTGCCTTTTGGCAATTCGGATAATCTGACTTTTTTATTGCTTACTGCTTCCATTTTCTATTTGCTGAAAATTAAAATTCGATTGCCACATTTTTAGGTTCAGTGAAAAACCGCATGGCTTCCCAGCCACCTTCACGGCCGACACCGGAGCTTTTGAAACCACCGAATGGTGTGCGCAAATCGCGCAACAACCAGCAGTTGACCCAAATAATACCAGATTGTACTTGCGCTGCAATTCTGTTTGCACGACTTACATCCTGTGTCCAGATTGTTGCTGCTAAACCATACTCACTTGCATTGGCTTTTTTCAAAGCGTCTTCCTCGTTTTTAAAAGATTGAAGTGTCACCACAGGGCCAAAAATTTCTTCCATATTAGTGCGGCAATCCGGACCCAGATTTTCAATAATTGTTGGTTCAATAAAGTAACCATTGGCACAACGGCCTTCAGGCTTAACCGCATTTCCACCAAGCAATATTTTCCCGCCTTCCTGTTTTGCCAGTTCAATGCATCCCATCACTTTGTCGAAATGAACTTTGCTTACCACCGCACCCTGCTTGCTGTTTTCATCCAGTGGATCGCCAACATGCATGGCCTTTACGCGGGAAATAAATTCCGCTTTGAACTTCTCGTAAATACTTTCTTCTACCAAAATCCTGCTGCCGCAAAGGCAAATTTGTCCCTGATTAGCAAAAGAAGATTGGACTGTAGTACGAATCATTTTCTCCCAATCACAATCAGCAAAAATAATGTTTGGATTTTTCCCACCCAGTTCAAGAGAAATCTTTTTGAACATGGGTGCAGCAACTGCAGCAATGTCTTTTCCGGCACGTGTACTTCCGGTAAAGGAAATCGCTTTGATATCCGAATGTTTGACAATTTCACTGCCACAGTTTGGACCGTTTCCGTGAATGATATTCAGCACACCATCTGGCAAACCGGCTTCTTTGCAAATCTGAGCCAATAGGTATGAAGTCATTGGTGTCACTTCACTGGGTTTGGCTACAACACAGTTTCCTGCAGCCAATGCGGGAGCTATTTTCCAGGTAAAAAGATATAATGGCAGGTTCCATGGAGAAATACAACCCACAACACCAATAGGTTTGCGTAAAGTATAATTGATAGCTGTATTGCCCATACTGTGACTTTCGCTGGCAAAATGCAAGGCAGCCGTAGCAAAGAACCTGAAATTTTCTGAAGCACGTGGAATATCCACTTTTGTACTTAGCCAAAGTGGCTTACCATTATCATTGGTTTCTGCCAAAGCAAAAGCAGCCAGGTTTTCTTCGATCAGTTCAGCAATTTTATTTAATACCCGGAAGCGGGAATCATTGCTTGCATTGCTCCAGGCCGGAAAAGCTTTTTGTGCAGCAAGAACTGCAGCATTAACATCAGATAACGTGCTGTCAGGAATGTGTGAATATACTTCGCCTGTTGCCGGATTGACATTATCCAGGTATTGATTATTAGAAGGAGCTATGAATGCCCCGCCGATATAATTTTGTATGTGTTGTGGTATATCAAGAATCATTATGGTCAAAAATTTAATTTTTAAAAGCTCAGCTTTAGAAGTGCAAATGTAGAACAGAAAAAATGCTGCTTAGGTTCCTTCTTGTTTTTTTGACTTCTTTAAGTTTGACTTTCCTTTGTTCTCTATTTCAGTTAAAATTGCTTTTGCATTCAATGATGTTACCACTTTCTTTCCTGTCTTTGCTTCCAATTCTTTCATTGCCACTTTAGCCACATTTCCACCTTGTGCTGCTACCTTTTTACTGGCTTCATAATCTTTTGGATTTACCGCTTGAGAAATATCTTTCGTTGAAGCCTCGGCCAGCATATTCAAAATAAGTTCGGTATTCGTCATATTATCCCGAAGGTTTTCTTTTTTCAAACCTTTCAGTACTTTATACTCTTTGGTGGTTTTACCTGCCCAGGCTTTAGTGATAATATCTGTAAGTGTGGCAAATTGTTGCCCTTCTTTCAAACCTTTACTTCTCCATTCGTCGGTTAATTCTTTTCGAATTTCAATACTTTTCAGCCGTTGATTTATCCAATTTTCAGAATAGCCCAATTGCAAATATTGCTCTAATGCCCTATCAATGGTTATTTCCGGATCTTGCATTTCATCTAATCTTTCGGCTGCTACTTGTGCCAGCCAAAGCTTAAATGGCTCTGCTTTTGGACTTGGTATAGATTGAATGAGCCGAAAAAGCTGCTCTGTATTGGCTACGTCTGTTAAGTAGAATTTGCCGTCCGTAGATTGCATTTTCAGTTGACTACAATTTGTAGTCAACTCACTTCCCTCTGCCTTTAATCGTGTCTTTAAAACACTCCAATATTTTCGGGCATTAGGGCTTTCAGATAATATGGAAACAACATCTACAATAGAGAAATACCATTGCTCCTGCTCGGCATCCCAAAGGGTTCTTACCTTTTTATCTTCGAATATTTGAATAGCGTTTTGTTTTGCCATAAAGCATTAATAATGTTAAAAAGCCAAATGAAAATACAGATTTATTTTTCTATTTAAACCAAAAAAGAGCAAACCCAAAACCTTTGAATTTGCTCTTTTTCTCTTCTAAAAATCTATTTTATCGTGCAATATTTACGGAGCGAAGTTCCCTGATAACGGTCACTTTAATTTGTCCGGGGAACTGCATTTCTTTTTGAATTTTATCCGCAATCTCAAAGCTCAAACGATCGCTGTCGGCATCTGTAATTTTATCTGCTTCAACGATTACACGTAACTCCCTGCCCGCCTGAATAGCGTAAGCTTTTTCAACACCATTGTATGATGTGGCAAGGTTTTCAAGGTCTTTAATGCGTTGCAAATAACTTTGCATCATCTCACGACGGGCACCCGGGCGCGCACCACTGATGGCATCACAAGCCTGAACAATTGGCGAAATAATGTAAGTCATTTCCATCTCATCATGGTGAGCACCAATCGCATTGACTACTGATTCATGCTCTCCGCATTTTTCAGCCAGTTTAGCTCCAAGCAAAGCATGGCTCAATTCTGTTTCTTCGTCAGGCACTTTACCTATATCGTGCAATAAACCGGCACGTTTGGCCAATTTCACTACTTTGGCACCCAAACCTAATTCTGCAGCCATAATACCGCAAAGATTCGCAGTTTCTTTGGAGTGCATCAGCAAGTTCTGACCATAAGAAGAACGGAAACGCATTTTACCGATCATTCTCACCAGGTCTTTATGCAAACCATGAACGCCCAATTCGATAATGGTACGCTCACCTATTTCCATAATCTGCTCTTCAATCTGTTTCTTGGTTTTTTCCACCACTTCCTCAATACGGGCCGGGTGAATACGTCCATCCTGTACCAGTCTTTGCAAAGAAAGACGGGCAATCTCACGACGCAATGGATCGAAACAGCTTAAAACAATCGCTTCAGGGGTATCGTCAATAATCAGATCAACACCGGTTGCAGCTTCAAGGGCACGGATATTACGGCCTTCACGACCAATAATCTGTCCTTTTATCTCATCGCTTTCAAGGTTGAAAACAGTAATAGCATTCTCAATAGTTTGCTCAGCTGCAGTGCGTTGTATCGTCTGGATGATTATTTTCTTTGCTTCTTTCGTAGCATTGATTTTCGCTTCCTCCATGATTTCCTTTACATGACTGATGGCTTTTGTGCGAGCTTCTTCTTTTACCATTTCAACCAGTTCTGCTTTAGCGTCTTCAGCACTCAGGTTCGCTACTTTTTCAAGGCGTTTAATATGCTCTTCCTGGTGTTTTTCCAGCTCGCTGCGCTTAAGGTTTACCACTTCAAGCTGCTTATTCAAGGTTTCTTTCAGGTTTTCGTTTTCCTGCGTTTGTTTCTGAATGCTGGCCAGTTTATCGTTTACACTTTGTTGTTGTTGCTTAATTCTACCTTCTAATTCTGTTACTTTTTTACTTCTTTCAAATGTTTCCTTTTCGTGCTCCGATTTTAATTTTAGAAACTGTTCTTTTGCTTCTAATATTCTTTTTTCTTTATTCGTTTCTGCCATTGCTTTGGCATCTTCAATCAACTTTTTCGCTTGTATTTCAGCCTCTTCGACAGCTATTTTGGTATTTTTGGCAAATATGCTCTTCCCGATAAATATGCCGATTACGATGGCCGCGACCGCGACCCCCGCTACAATAAGTGTTTCTTCCATTTGTGTTAAAAAAAGGTTTTAATATATGATGAGTAACCACGAAATCCATAGATTTTCGTTATAACGTGCTAAGGTAAATAAAAGAATCGAAAAGGCAATTATGTTAGAATAAAGAAGCATATTTTTGTTCACACAATATACGTTCATGCTTCGCCCGATTGACCAGTTTTATCTTCTTCAGAATGAACCTGAAAAAAGCGTTTTTGAATTTCTCAGAACTTGTATTCTTTCCCAAAACCAAAGTATTACGGAGTCGCTGAAATACGGAATGCCGTTTTTTAGTATCAATGGAAAAATGTTTTGCTATGTTTGGTTTCATAAAAAACTGAAACAACCTTACCTTGGAATTGTTGAAGGCGGAAAAATTCACCATCCGGATTTGATTCAGGAAAAACGTTCAAGGATGAAAATTTTATTAATAAACCCAGACAAAGACATTCCATTAAAAAAGATTGAATTCATCCTCAATGAAACCTTAAGGCACTATTTGTAGGTTCGAGCAATAATTATCGCATATTTGCCGGAGCATGTTAGGTGGCAATACAATTTTATCTGTTTCAAATCTCCATATTTCTTTTCCGGCTCAAAACTTTGAGGCGATAAAAAATATTTCTTTCTCCCTGGAAAAAGGAAAGACTCTGGCAATCGTTGGAGAAAGCGGATCCGGTAAATCGTTGATTGCGTTATCAATAATGGGGTTGCAACCCAACAATTCGGTTCTGAAAGGCAATATCAATTTCGGTGAACAAAACCTATCTCTGACAAATCTTTCTGCTGATGAATGGCAGTCAATCAGAGGAAAGGAATTGGGTATGATTTTTCAGGAACCAATGAGTGCCTTAAACCCTATTCAAAAGGTTGGAAAACAAATTCAGGAAAACATTGAGCAGCATCAGAAAATCAGTTCGAAAGAAGCGAAAACTCAAACCCTGGATTGGATATCAAAAGTAAAACTGCCCGATCCGGAACAAATTTATGAACGCTTTCCCCACCAGCTTTCAGGAGGACAAAAACAAAGAATCATGATTGCGATGGCGATGTGTCATCATCCGGCCATCCTGATTGCAGACGAGCCAACTACTGCACTGGACGCCACTGTTCAGAAAGATGTGGTGGAGTTAATGAAGGAATTGCAGCGGGAGATGGAAACGGCAATGATTTTTATCACACACGATCTGGCACTCGCAGCAGAAATTGCCAATGATTTATTGGTGATGAACCAAGGCAATATTGTGGAATATGGTAATTCAAAAAACATACTGAATTCACCGGAGCAGGTATATACAAAAGCACTTCTATCCTGCCGTCCTAACATTAGTAACAAAGGGAAAAAACTACCTGTGGTGGCCGATTTTCTTTCCGGTAATGTAAATCAGGAAATCTTATCAACTCATGAATGCGCAAAGGAAAAACCAATTTTAGAAATTAAGGATTTGCATGTCTGGTATCCGGAAGAGAAAAACCTTTTTGGAAAAACAACATCCTGGTTCAAGGCGGTCAATGGCGTATCATTTGCCATTCATAAAGGCCAGACACTTGGACTGGTGGGAGAAAGCGGTTGCGGAAAAAGTACGGTTGGGAAAACATTACTTGGATTGACGCCAATAAAATCCGGTCAGATTATATTTAATCAACAGCAGATTGAATCGTTGAAAGGAAACGAATGGAATTCTGTTCGGCGTAAAATGCAGCTAATATTTCAGGACCCGTTTGCCTCGCTTAATCCAAGAAGAAATATTGCCGATATTATCACAGAACCTTTACAAATTCATGAATCAGGAAAAAATAAAAAAGCTGAGGCAGAGCGATTGCTGGACTGGGTCCAATTACCAAAATCTGCCGCCAACCGCTATCCTCATCAGTTTTCTGGAGGACAAAGACAGCGTATAGGAATTGCCAGGGCTTTGGCATTACATCCGGAATTATTGATTTGCGACGAGAGTGTTTCGGCTTTGGACGTCAGTGTTCAGGCTCAGATTCTGAATTTGCTGAAAGAACTTCAATACGAACTCAACCTGTCTTACTTATTTATTTCCCACGACCTTTCTGTGGTTCATTATATGTCGGATAATATTATTGTAATGAAAAAAGGTCAAATTGCTGAATCGGGAACGGCAAATGAAATTTTACTTGCCCCAAAAGAGGATTATACCCAAAACTTGATTGCAGCTATGCCTGAATTGCATTCTTTATAATTATTTCACCGATAGGAAGTCCGCCTTCACCTATTTTTTGCCCGCTTTACCGAAATGTACACATTCAAACATTTCCGGCAACCTAATTTTGGCACCTCAATCCAAATCAAAAATGATGTCAAACGATACTTCAATTCTTTTGTTCAAAACCAATATTCAAACGGATGGTGAACAACAAAATATCCGTCAGCTGTTAGATAAAAAACCGGAAATAACGCAATGGACAATCGACACGGAAGATATCGATTGTGTATTACGCATTGTTTCTAAAGATATTCAACCCACACAAATCATTACAGAGATTACTGCACTTGGATTTGAATGCGCTGAGCTGGAATAACTATGCGTTGAGCAACTCTTCTGCCAGATCCTTTTCAACAACAAGATTATCAATAATAAATACCTGACGCTGCGGTGTATTTTTACCCATAAAATATTCCAGCAGTTTTTGAATCTGCGTATCCTGGCTCAACAGTACAGGCACCTTCCGCATATCTTCCCCGATAAATCTGCCAAATTCTTCAGGCGAAATTTCACCCAAACCTTTAAATCGGGTAATTTCCGGTTTTATGCCCAATTCGTGAATCGCGCGCTGACGCTCTTCGTCAGTATAACAATAGATGGTCTTCTGTTTATTACGCACGCGGAACAAAGGCGTTTCTAAAATATAAACGTGACCGTTTCGCACCAAATCAGGGAAAAACTGAAGGAAGAAAGTCATAATCAGCAAACGAATGTGCATTCCGTCGACATCAGCATCGGTAGCAATTACGATATTATTATACCGCAATCCATCCAGGCCTTCTTCTATATTTAAGGCATGTTGCAGCAGGTTGAATTCCTCATTTTCATACACAATCTTTTTGGTGAGACCATAGCAGTTCAATGGCTTACCACGCAGGCTGAAAACCGCTTGTGATTCTACATTCCGGCTTTTGGTAATGGACCCGCTCGCTGAATCCCCTTCGGTAATGAACACCGTAGATTCATGCTGCTTCTGAACATATTCCTCCTTGTTTTTTGCCGGAGGTTCACCATTATAATGGATGCGGCAATCGCGCAATTTTTTATTGTGAAGATTGGCTTTTTTCGCTCTTTCATTCGCCAGCTTACGAATACCAGAAAGCTCTTTACGTTCGCGTTCGCTTTGCTCAATTCTCTTTTTGATTGCATCAGCAGCACCCTGGTTTTTATGCAAATAATTATCCAGTTCCTTAGCCAGAAAGTCAAGCACAAAAGCTTTCATACTTTGCCCGCCTTCGGACACGGTTTGAGAACCCAGTTTAGTTTTGGTCTGACTCTCAAATACCGGTTCCTGCACCCTCACCGCAATAGCTGCACAAATACTTTGACGCACATCGGCTGCATCATAATCCTTCTTAAAGAAATCGCGGATAACTTTTACAAAAGCTTCGCGGAAGGCTCCCTGATGGGTTCCACCTTGGGTGGTGTGCTGACCGTTTACAAAAGAATATAAATCCTCGCCATAATCACCGGTGTGTGTTATCGCAACTTCAATATCATTGCCTTTCAGATGAATGATCGGATAGCGCATAGACTCCGGATTGGCTTTGCGTTGCAGCAAATCGAGCAATCCGTTTTTGGAGATAAAATTGCGGCCATTGAAATTGATCTGTAAACCGGCATTCAGGAAACAATAGTTCCAGATTTGATTTTCTACATATTCAAAAATGTATTTGTAATGCTTAAAAATCGTATCGTCCGGCGTGAAGGTTACAAAGGTACCGTTCGCTTCCGTGGTCGTTGTTTCTTTATGTTCTTTGATTAATACTCCACGCTCAAATTCTGCAGTTTTCTTTTTCCCTTCCCTGTAAGAAGTCACCTCAAAGCTGCTGCTCAGCGCATTCACAGCTTTAGTTCCTACCCCATTCAAACCCACCGATTTCTGAAATGCTTTGCTGTCATATTTGGCGCCGGTATTGATTTTACTCACAACATCCACCACTTTCCCCAAAGGAATACCCCGGCCGAAATCACGGATTGTTGCTATCCCATTATCCAATTTAATTTCGATGCGCTTGCCATGCCCCATCATATATTCGTCAATACAGTTGTCCAGCACCTCTTTCAGCAAAACATATATCCCATCATCCATGCTTGCTCCATCTCCAAGCTTACCGATATACATACCCGGGCGCAGACGAATATGTTCACGCCAATCCAGTGACCGTATACTGTCTTCATTATAAATTACTTCCTGTTCTGCCATTACTTTCCCTTGTCTTTTTTAAAGAGTGGCAAATGTAATTTTGATTTCTGATTTTCAATTCAAAAATTAATTTTGTGAAAAAGAGAACACACATTACAATTGAACTATTGTGTTAAAGCTATTATTTTGAGCAATTTTTAAGGAAATGAATTGATTTTTTTAATTATTATTCTATCTTGAGCCGTTAATAAGGATTTTATAAGCAAATTTGCAGATTGAATCTGTGGTCAGTCTATAATAATAGACTATAATTTCTTTAAAAAACAACAGTTCAGAAGAATTAGATTTTGGAAAATTTAAAATACATAATTCAATCTGAATCTTATTGAAAACTACTATTGGTATACAAAAACAAACATTATTTTATAATCAAAACATCTATGAAAAAGCAAATTCTATTGTTCACTACTGCTTCAGTAATGTTGATGACCGCTTCCTGCACCAAAGAAGAAGTTAAAGCCCCTGACTTTGCAGAAAAGGAAACGCTGACTATTCAAAATTTCACAAAAGATGTTGCTATTAGATCTTATTCCGACCTGAATAATGCGGCGGTTGAATTGCACAGCTCAATTGTAAACCTGAGTATTGGAAACTATGAATGGAATCTTCAGGAAGCAAAGACCCAGTGGATTAAATTGCATAATCAATGGGAATTGACAGAAAGTATGCATTTTGGTCCGGTGGCAGATAATAAACTGGACAGCAGAATCGATGCGTGGCCAATCAATATAAATGACGTTGATAATCTGATGGCCGGTGGCGATCCGCTGACCGTTTCAGATATTGAAAAATTGCCTGTCTTTTTGAAAGGATTTCATTCATTGGAATATATTTTGTTCGGCGCTGACGGAACAAAGAAAGCTGAAGACCTGACCGTTCGCGAGAAAGAATACATGGTTAGCCTGAGTAAGGATCTTTCGAATATTTGTCAAACTATTTATTCAGCCTGGTCGGTAGGCGAAAATGCTTATTCTACAAAGGTATTTTTTGCAGGAGATATCAGCAAGACCTTTGAAACGAAAAAACAATTAATGTTGGTAATGACCAATGGAATGAATGACCTTTGTAAAAAGGTGCTTAATTCGAGCTTCGGTATTCCTTACAACTCAATTGATTCGTTCCAGACAGAATCCCCTTTTTCCAACAATTCCCTTTCTGACATCAAAAACAATATAATTTCATTACAGAAT
This sequence comes from Chitinophagaceae bacterium, assembly GCA_041661485.1. Taxonomy (GTDB): domain Bacteria; phylum Bacteroidota; class Bacteroidia; order Chitinophagales; family Chitinophagaceae; genus Rurimicrobium. The sequence continues at coordinate 440,837 of JBAZUJ010000003.1, read as the reverse complement.
GTATACTCAGGCAGATATAATGGCTCTCAAGGATATGGATTAACAGACCTTGTAAAAGACAAAAATGCCGGTCTTGATACAAAAATTAAAGACAGAGTTACAGCTGTAAATAACGCTGTGAATCTGATTGCCATTTCTTTGGACAAAGCATTGTACAACCAGCGTCCGGAATTGAAAACAGCTATGGATGCAGTTGATTCTTTACGCTCAACAATTGATATGGAATTAAAACCATTTATTAATAATACTATTCAGGATTAATTTAATTCTGCAAATATGGAATTGCTTTGATTGAAAATTAAAATCCGGTTATGAAAATAATCGGATTTTTTTTTTGCATCTCTTGCAAGACTGAACAGAAAGTATTACTTTCGTGATTATACTATTTTCTCATGAAGCATAACTGGACAAAAGCATTATTATCAGCAGTTGCCGTGGCTACAATATTTTCAGCCTGTAAACCTGAGCCCGACACAGACACTCCATTTCCACCTGCAGTTTCCCCATCCGTTTTTATGGGTAGCAAAAATCAATTTGTCTATGCTATCGACCCTGTAACAGGGATAAAAAAATGGGAAACCAACGTAAATTCATCGATAGAATCTTCTCCGGTATTATACAATGGAACTTTATTTGTAGGGAACAATTCTCCGATTCTTTTCAAACTTGACCCGAATACCGGTGCAAAAACCCAATCAAAATTAACTTTCCCTTCCGGCATATATACTACCCCAATAGGAAATGCTAACTTTCTTTATGTCACTTCCGGCTCAAGAGTAACATGTATTGATATTAAACCAGATACGCTTGAATGGTCTTATAATGCTGCAGGTGTTATTAATTCTTCTCCAACGATCAAGGACACGCAACTTGTATTTGGCTGCGATGACGGAGCTGTTTACATGTTGGATCACCGCACAGGAAACCTGATTTGGAAAACAACACCAATCAGTTCTCAATTTCAATCATCACCTGTAATGGATACCGGTAACATTTATATCGGTGCAAACGACAACAAACTTTATTCTCTGAAAAGAAAGGATGGTTCTGTTTCATGGTCTTATACTACTGGTTTCCCGGTTAAATCTTCTCCACTTATTTATGGAGGAAATGTGATTTTTGGAAGTGATGACGGCTATGTTTACAACCTTGAAAATATAACAGGAATGCCTAGATGGAAAACAAAAACATTTGATCGTGTTCGTTCTTCTCCATACTTATATGGCCAAACTGTTTATGCGGGAAGCTACGATAAAAGCTTTTATGCCATTAATGTTCTGGATGGCACCATCAAATGGGCATTCAAAACAACGGCAATCATCGCATCATCACCAATCGTTTATAATGCGAAAGTTTATTTCGGGGGTTACGATCAGCATTTATACGCTATCGATACTGCAGGAAAAACGCTTTGGAAGTACGCTATTAATGGTTTGATAGACTGTTCACCATCTGTTGATCCAAACAATTCTGATGGCAACGGTATGAACTCTACAATAAGCGGAGCATCTGCAAACTAAAAATAAGTTATTGATATTTGAAAAAAGCGGCTGAAATTTCAGCCGCTTTTTTGTTGCAGTTTTCTAATGCTGCGATTCTAAATAATCCTTTAAAGAAGTACCAATAATTGCATTCCACCCCGCTACAAAATTAGCTTTTGCTAAGTCGGGATTATCTTCGGGAAAGCTCTCAATACCTGAATGTGACAGCTTAATAGTTGTTTTATCTTCAGATTCTCTTGTAAGCTCAAAAGAAACAACTGAAATGCCGGCATATCCTTCATAGCGCCAGCTGTAGCTTAGTTTTTGTTGTGGAATTACTTCAGTCACCTCACAGATATGCCGATATTGAATTCCGCCATCCGGACCGCCAGTGAATGTAAAGACAAACCCTTTTTCCGCTTTGAATTCAGCAAGATCGAAATACCATTTTTGCATTTCATCTTTATCCGTTAATACTGTCCAGACTTTTGATACTGAAGCATTGAAAGTCTGTTCCAAAACAATAGCTTGATTATCCATAAAGTTGATTTTAAAATTCAAATTACGAAAGTTAAAAAAAGCGGCACTTTAAACTATCTTAAAATACAAGGTCATAAAAAGCCCCGACTAAAATTTATTAGTCGGGGCTTTTAGTGCAATTTATAATCGTTATTAGTTCAATTTAACTTCACCGGTTTTATCCAGCTCCACCATTTCATAACCCAAGGCTTTCATACGGTCCCAAAGCTTGGCTTTATCACCAACCAAAAGGATATTCAGATTTTCAGTAGAAGGAACATTGTTTTTTGCAAAGCTTCTTGCCTCATCCACACTCATAGCACTCAACAGAGCAGCCTGATCAGCCGGATAAGTAGATGTCAGATTGTAAGTCATCAGGCGTGAAAGGAAGGAAGCTTTCTGACCCCCTGATTCATATTTTCTTGCCTCACTTTGTCCGATAGAACTTTTGGTAAAAGCCAGTTCTTCAGCGCTCATTCCGCTTCCTTTATATTCATTCATAATACGGATAACATCACGCAAGGCAGAGTCCGTTGCATTCGCTTTGATACCTGCACTAAAGGTAAAATCACCCGAATACTGATCACCATTAAAAGCAGAACGCGCACCATAAGTCCAGCCTTTATCTTCACGAAGGTAAAGGTTCAGGCGACTGTTGAATGCACCACCAAAAGGATAGTTCACGACTGTTGCTTTATAGAAATCACCCAAAGCATTGTATTTCAGATTGGTTACATACCCTACCCTGAATTCTGTTTGCGCAGCATTAGGAATATCGATGAAATAAATTTTTGTTGCTGATGCTTTTGGTGCATCAAGAACTACAGGAATGCTTACCGGATTTTTTGGCAATTGCTCCATAAATTTCAAATCGCTTATAATGTCCTTACTATCAACATTACCAACTACAACCACTTTTGCCTCGTTTGAGCTAAAGTTATCGGTGTAATATTTCCGGATGTCAGCCAGCTGAATATTCGCAACTGTTGCTTCCGTACCGGTAGAAGTCCAGCCGAGCACATTTTGCTTGCCATACATAATTTTATCAAAAACAGTAGAAGCCACATAGCTTGGCTGGTTCATCGCATTTTTGATGCTTTCAATACTGCGGTTTTTGCGTGAATTAAACGTTGCTTCTTTAAATTCTGTTCTCAGCATACGTTCTTCCAGCAAAGCCAGCGTTGGTTTCAGGTTCTTTCTCAGTGTTTTTACGTTGATACCAATTGCATCCATATCTGCATAAACATTGATGCTACTACCCAGTTTTTGCAAAGCAGTGGTGAAAGCTTCAGCAGTATAGTTTTTAGTATCTTCATTCATCATCGTAGCAAAAAGATTAGCCAGACCTGATTTTGATGGATTTGCTGCATCGGTCAGAATACCGCCTTTCAACTCGATATTGATATTTACAACCGGCATTTCAGCTTCCTTTGTACCGATGATACGGCCATTATTAGCAAGCTTTTCTTCCCACAATTTTGGCACATTTACTTTTGGATTAGCACCACTACCCGGCACTTTGGAGCGGTCAAAAACATCTACTGCTTTATTGTAGTTCAAAGATGCATAACCATAATTTGGTGCTACATATTTCGTTGTATCAACAGTATAGTTGTCGGCAGCAACTTTATTGTCTTCCTGACCTTTGGTCAAAACACTAACGATTACAGCATTTTTTCCTTTGATGTATTGATTGTACACACGCATTACATCTTCTTTCGTCACCGATGCATAACGCTTCAGGTCCTGAGCGATAAAATTCGCGTTGCCGGTGTAAGTCTGATAAGCTGCCAACTGAGATACCTTTTGAGACACGCTTTCCAAACTATAAATGGTTTGTGATTCCGCCTGATTTTTAAACTTTAAAATCTCGTCATCCGTTGCTCCGCGCTGTTCAAACTCCACAAAAGCATCGCGCACCATTTTCTCCAGGTCTGCTAATTTCTGACCAGGGAAAGGCGTAATAGAAACGGTAAATTCACCGGACAATTCTGTCGTGCTGTTATACATCGAAACATTAACCGCCTTTTGCGTTTTCACCAGGTTTTTATACAGGATAGAGTTGTTGCCCTGACCCAATATCTCAGCCAGGCAATCCAAAGGAGCCTCGTCTTTGCTGTATTGAGGTACAGTCGGGAAAACCATTCTCAGCATCGGAACCTTTGCATAATTGTCCATCATAGAGATGTAACGGTTTTGCTCCAGTACAGGCGCGGCGAGTTTTACCGGCTGCACGTCCGGTCCTTTTGGAATGGAGCCAAAATATTGTTCTGCCAGTTTCAACACATCAGCGGTTTTTACATCACCACCAACAGTCAGCACCGCATTATTCGGGCCATACCAACGCAGGAAGAAGTTCTTCAAATCTTCCACATTCACACGGTTCAGGTCTTCGATATAACCAATGGTCAGCCAGGAATAAGGATGGCCATAAGGATACAGATTTTTAGCCGCTACCTCGCCAACCAGGCCATAAGGGCGGTTGTCATAGTTCTGACCACGCTCATTTTTCACGGTTGCACGCTGTACTTCAAATTTCTTTTGGGTAACGGCATTCAGCAAAAAGCCCATACGGTCAGCTTCCAGCCACAGCATTTTTTCAAGCTGATTGTTGGGCACTGTTTCGAAGTAATTGGTACGGTCGCGGTTGGTAGTACCGTTCAGGGTTCCGCCTGCTTCGGTAATCAGTTTAAAATGTTGTTCATCCGCCACATTATCCGAACCCTGGAACATCATATGCTCGAAGAAATGCGCAAAACCGGATTTGCCGATTTGCTCGCGAGCCGAACCCACATGATACGTTACATCAACGTGTACAATCGGGTCGGAATGATCTTCGTGAATAATCACCGTAAGGCCATTGGGCAACTTATACTTTTCATAAGGAATAATCACTTCCTCGCCTTTGGCAGTAACTTTTTCCACCAGTTTTGCCTGGGCAAAAATCATTGAAGGCGTGACCAATGCAAGACTGGCCAGGGATAATACTTTTACAAATTGCTTCATTTGTTTTCTTTAAAAATAATTGAACGAAATAAGGACGTGAAGGTAACTGAAAATAAGAAAGGACAAAAGGGGAAAATGGGGGGAGAAATTAATGATGAATGTTTAATCTTGAATGATGAATGGTGCTCATCAGGTTTGGACAACACAACTTCCGGTTTAAGCCGTGGTTATAATGAAAATTACGCGCTGCCACAACCAGTTTCCCCTCCCTGGAGAGCCTGTCCCGCCTTAGCGGGAGCTTAGGGGTGGGTATGTTTAGATATTATGGATATTACAAATCTCCTTTTATAAGTCGTTCGGGATGCGCTTCGCTAACATCCCGAACAGCGAGGTTACTATCTGTTACGAAAAAGTTTCTATCTGTGTCGGAAGAGCTACTATCTGTTGCGATAGAGTTTCTATTTGTTACAGAAGAGTTTCTATCTGTTACGGGAGAGTTTCTATCTGTGTCGGGAGAGCTACTATCTGTTGCGGTAGAGTTTCTATTTGTTACGAAAAAGTTTCTATCTGTGTCGGGAGGGCTACTATCTGTTGCGATAGAGTTTCTATCTGTTACTAAATAGTTTCTATCTATGTCGGGAGAGCTACTATCTGTTGCGGTAGAGTTTCTATCTGTGTCGGGGAGAGTGTAAATTAGATTGTGTAAACGTAAAAAAGAGGGAATAAAATGGTCTAAATGGCCTCCAAATGCTTTTCATCCGCCAGCTCCAGGTAATTATGCAGGTGTTGTTTCATTGTTGCGGTATCCATATTTCTTCTGTTTGAAACCAAATTTACTGTTTTATTAGTTCATTTTCCACCAACTCCAGCAACACCACATTCTCTATATGGTGGGTGTGCGGGAACATATCTACAGGGCGCATGCGTGTGATTTTATAATCCACCGTCAGCAGTGCAAGGTCGCGGGCCTGGGTGGCAGGGTTGCAACTTACATACACAATTTTGGGTGCACGCATTTTCAATAGTTGTTGTACCAGTTTCTCACTCATACCTGCGCGTGGCGGGTCGGTGATGATTACATCCGGCTTGCCGTGCTCAGCAAAAAAATCGTCGGTGCAAATGGCAGAAACATCGCCTGCATAAAACAAAGCATGTTCTATATTGTTTTGGGCAGCATTGAGTTTGGCATCTTCAATCGCCTGCTCAATCACCTCTATCCCAATAATCTTTTTAGCCTGCTGGGAACAGAAAATACCGATACTACCCGTGCCGCAATACAAATCGTACAACACCTCTTCGCCACTCAGACCTGCAAACTCGCGCGTGATGCGGTACAGGTTTTCTGCTTGTGTAGTATTGGTCTGGAAAAACGATTTAGGGGAAATATTGAAGGTGAAATTTTCCAGTTTTTCGGTAATAAATCCGTTGCCGAAGAAAGTAATCACTTCCTGGTCGTAGATACTGTCGTTCCACTTCCGGTTGATAGTATAGCAAAGCGTCGTTATCTCCGGAACTTCAGCCAGCAGATAATTCAGCATGGGCGTTCTTGTGGCTTCATCATCTTCATTCATCACCACATTCACCAACACTTCACCGGTTGTGGTCACGCGTATCATCAGGTTGCGCATATAGCCGGTGTGCGCGCGAAAATCATAGTAAGGAAGATTATTTTCCGTGGTATAATCGCGCAGAAGATTCCTTATTTTATTGGTCGGTTCGTTTTGTAAATGGCAAAAATTAATGGGCACTACTTTATCAAACAATCCCGGTGCGTGGAAACCTAAACCCTGCTCGTGCGGCAATTCAGTTTCTCCCGCTTCTACAATTTCGTCGTTGGTGCGATAGCGTTTATTGGAGAAGGTAAATTCAAGTTTGTTGCGATAAAAGCGCTGCAGTTCACTGCCGGAAATAGTCTCCATTTCGGGCAATTCCACATGGCCAATACGGCGCATCTGGTCGGACACTTGCTGTTGCTTGTACTCCAGTTGTTTTTCGTATGGAAGCATTTGCCATTTGCAACCGCCACACACCCCAAAATGCTCACAGAAAGGTTCTATACGTAGTGGTGATGGTGTAACCAGGCGGGTCATTTTGCCCTCGGCATAATTCTTTTTGTTTTTGGTGATGCGCACGTCGGCCACATCGCCGGGAATAACATTTTCTACAAATACGACCTTTCCATCTTCCATATTACCAATGCATTTGCCCTCGGCGGCATAAGTGGTAATGTGTAAATCCTGGAGGTTAATGCGTTTTTTCTTTGCCAAAAAAAGAAAGTTTGAAAGTGGTTAATAAGATGCAAATTAAGGGCATAAAATTGGTTAGTGGTGTGTAAGAAGGGTATTTTTGGCAACCATGAAAACGGAATATGGTAGTCCGGCATAAAACAAAGCGGGATAATTGTATTTCAATTACTTTCACCAAACTTTTTAAAACAATAGAAAACACCAATGAAAAAACTCATCTCCTTCGGCCTTTTACTGGCTGGTCTGAGCCTTCAGAGTATTGCAAAAGATGGTTACAGAATCACATTGAAATTTAACGACGTCAAAGATTCTACTTATTTCCTGGCGCACTATTTTGCCAAACCACTTCCTACTATTTACAAAACCGATTCCGGAAAACTGGACAAAACCGGACTTTCAGTATTGAAGAGTGACAAAAAAATAACCGGTGGAATGTATTTGATTATGCTTTCTGACCGCAAAACCTACTTTGAATTCCTGTTGAACAACGGAGACGATATCACCATTAATGTTGCAGACAGCAAGAATCTGCCTTCAAAAGGTCTGAGCATTAAAAATTCGCCTGATAATGAAGCCTTCATTGCTTACGAAGAATTTGTACGTGTGGTGGGCGAAGAGCATATGGCATTGAGCAAGGAAATAGCAAATGCAAAAAACAGTGTGGACAGCGCCGCCATCAAGGAAAAAATGAGTGCCAAAATGAAAACACTCATCAACTACCGAAATGATTATGCAGCCAAAAATCCTAACAGCCTGCTAACAAAAATCTTTAAAGGATTAGAATTACCAAAAATCCCTGAAGGCAAACACCTGAAAGCAAATGGTGAAGAAGATAAAGACTTTGCGTATCAATATTATAAAAAACACTACTGGGATAATTTTGACCTGAAAGATGGCAGAATGATCAACACGCCAATTTACGATGCCAGAATAACAGAATATTTTGAAAAACTGGTTATTCCAGTTACAGACTCTGTGATTAAAGAAACCAACTGGATTTTAAACCAAACCGATGGCACCGGCGATTTGTACAATTACACTCTTTCATGGCTTGCAAATTTCAGCCAGGACAGCAAGGTAATGGGAATGGAAAAAGTTTATGTTTACCTTGTTGATAATTATTATGCCAAAGGTAAAGCCAGCTGGCTGAGCAGTGACTTATTGCAAAAACACCTGGACCATGCAGCAGAACTGGCGCCGACCCTGATTGGAAACGTAGGTTATGACATTACAATGAAAGATACTACCGGCAAAAAAGACATTACTGTATCTCAAATCAAATCAAAATACAAACTGCTGGTAATGTGGGATCCTACCTGCGGTCATTGTATGAAAGAAATTCCGGCATTGGATTCTACCTACAAAGCGGACAAACTGAAAGCAAGAGGTTTGAAAATCGTCGGTATCTGCTCAGAAAATGTTGAACAAACCTGGAAAGATTTTATTAATAAACACAAATTGTATGACTGGGTTCATATCTACGACCCTGAACGCAAGAGCCTGTATAAGTCAAAATACAATGCACGCGTAAACCCGACCATCTATTTGCTGGACGAAAATGGCATCATCAAAGGTAAAAATATTGACCACTCCAATATTACCACCCTTATGGATATGCTGGACCACCAGGAAGCAGATGCTAAAAAGAAGAGTTCCAAATAAAAATCGTAAACTTGCAGATGTGTCTTAAAATCAGTTTTAAGGCACATCCTTTTTTGAAATAAAACAAACAAAAAGAATAATTTATCCTCTATGAAGAAACTAATGATGACCGGCTTAATCGCCCTTTCATTATCCACCGGAACCAAGGCTCAGACACTCTTTACTTATGGAACAAATCCGGTGACTGAAGCCGAATTTATGAAAGTATACAAAAAGAATAATGCGGCCCAAAAAATCGATTATTCAGAGCAGGCATTGCGCGAGTATGTAGATTTGTATTCCTTATTTCGCATGAAAGTGAAAGAAGCCAACGATATGAGCATCGACACCTCAGCATCTGTGGCTGGCGAAATTGACAATTATCGTAAACAGCTGGCCAAAAGCTTCCTGACAGATGAAGAAATGGCAAGCAGACTCATTCAGGAAGCTTATACAAGATCAAAACAAGAGGTGCACGTAGCTCATATCTTGTTGTTGACCAACTCAGGCGCAGATACAGTGGCAATCAAAAAAACAATCGACAGCTTATATACAGTCCTATCTTCAGGCAAAGCAGATTTTGCAGCACTTGCAAAAATTTATTCTGAAGACAAAGGTTCAAAAAATAATGGGGGGGATATTGGTTATGTAACTGCATTACAAACGGTTTATCCTTTCGAGAATGCAATGTTCAGCACTCCTGTCGGAAAAATATCTGCACCTTTCCGCACTTCATTCGGATACCATATTGTAAAAGTATTAGACAAACGCGAATCCCGCGGGCAGCTGAGAGTTGCTCAGATATTAATCTCTACCCCAAAATCAAAAGGGGAAGAAGGAATTGCAGCAGCCAAATTGAAACTGGATTCTTTGCAAAAGGATTTGAAAAAAGGAATGTCTTTTGAACAATTGGTTGACAAATATTCTGAAGATAAATTCAGCAAGGATAAAAAAGGTGAATTACCTGTGTTTGGCGTGGGACGAATGGTACCTGCATTTGACGAAGCGGCTTTCAACCTGAAAAATGTAGGTGATGTTTCAAAACCTATCCAAACTGAATATGGTTTCCACGTCATTAAATTGCTCGAAAAAATGCCATTGAAACCTTTCGACAGTGTGCGTAAAGAATTCAAATCAAAAGTAGAAAACGACTCCCGCGCTCAATATGCCCGCGATGTTTATTTCGAGAAAGTAAAACAAAGCAACGGTTTTAAAGAGAATCAAAAAGCCTGGGCAAACATTACCTCACAATTGAAAAACATTGCCGATACCGGTAAAGATGCCGGCACCTTCAATAATAAAACTTTTGCAGTTGGAGGCAGTACAACAATGTTCTCACTGGCGGGCAAAAACTACACCCAGGACGATTTCATTGCTTATGCACAGTCTGTTACCCGTGGCAGATTAATGGCACAGGGATCGAAAGAAAACATCATACGCGAATTGTATACCATGTATCAAAGCAAGGTAGTGAACGATTTCCAGGAACATAAACTGGTAGATGAAAACCCGGAATTCAAAAGCCTGTTGCAGGAGTATAAAGATGGCATAATGCTTTTTGAATTGATGGACAGAAATGTTTGGGGAAAAGCTTCGAAAGATACCATTGGCCTGAAAGCATTTTACGAAACAAAGAAAGAAAATTACAAATGGGAACCTGGTTTTAAAGGCACGGTTTATACCTTTAAAGATGAGCCAACCATGAAAGAAGGATTAAAAGTATTGGCTAAAAAAGACATAACCAATGAAGAGATTGCTAAAACAATGAATTCTGAAAACAAAAGAGATGCAGTCAATATTCAGACCGGTCGTTACGAATTCAGTAAATTCCCGGACGTGACCAGGAGCAAAATCTTAAAAGGGAAAGCAAGCGAAGCTGTGAAAAAAGCAGACAATTCTTACGTTGTGGTGAAAGCGGATGAAGTTTACAATGAACCGGTAGTTAAAAGTTTTACTGATGCACGGGGATATATCATCTCTGCTTATCAAGACAAACTGGAAAAAGACTGGAACAGTGAATTGAGAGCTAAATATCCGGTGAAAGTAAACGAAGATCAATTCAAGAAATTGGTAAAATAAGCCATTACAATACAGTAAATTTCAAAAAAGCTATTGCGCGAAAGCTCAATAGCTTTTTTTGTTTGAGCTTGATTGATTCAATCCCCATAAATCTGGTGCCAATATCTTAAAACCGTCGTATACCCTACCATTATTTCCTATTCTTTATTAGCTTTGCGCTCCCCTTTGCGGGGCTTTATGATTCTTAAAAAACTTAATTTATATGTCTCAATTTTCCGCTTTTAATTTCGATGGCCACAAAGCTATCATCCGTGTAGATTTCAACGTGCCGATTAAAAACAATGTGATTGGCGACGATACCCGTATCAAAGCTGCATTACCAACAATCAATAAAGTATTGGCTGACGGTGGCAGCGTTGTGCTCATTAGCCATTGGGGTCGTCCAATCAAGGATATGGAAAAGAAACCTGAGCTGACCAAAGCCGATTTTTCTCTGAGCCGCATTGTAGACAAAGTGAGCGAACTGACGGGCAAACCGGTTCAGTTTGCGGATGATTGCATTTCAGACGAAGCAGCACAAAAAGTAAAAGACCTGAAACCAGGAGAAATTCTTTTGCTGGAAAACCTTCGCTATTATAAAGAAGAAGAAAAAGGAAACGAAGACTTTGCTAAAAAACTGGCTTCTTATGGTGATGTGTATGTGAATGACGCCTTCGGTACTGCTCATCGCGCACACGCTTCCACTGCAGTTATGGCTCAGTTCTTTTCGAAAGAAAATAAAATGTTCGGTTTGCTGATGGAAGGCGAGGTTGCATCTGCAGAAAAAGTATTGCACCAAGCCGACAAACCATTTACGGCTATCGTTGGCGGGGCGAAAGTTTCGGATAAAATCTTAATTATCGAAAACCTGCTGGACAAAGCTACAGATATTATAATTGGTGGTGGTATGGCTTATACCTTCTTTAAAGCACAAGGCGGAAAAATCGGTTCTTCTTTATGTGAAGACGACCGTATGGATCTGGCCAATGAATTGCTGACAAAAGCCAAAGCAAAAGGCGTAAACATTCACCTTCCTGCAGACAGTATAACAGCTGATAAATTTGCAGCAGATGCCAACACCGACTTGGCGAATAACGATGTAATCCCAGATGGATGGATGGGACTGGATATCGGACCGAAAGCTTGTGCAGCTTTCAGCGAAGTGGTAAAAAACAGTAAAACTATCTTGTGGAATGGCCCAATGGGCGTGTTTGAAATGGAAAAATTCCAGACGGGAACCAAAACAATTGCAGAAGCAGTGGTAGCTGCCACAGCTAACGGAGCATTTTCTCTGGTAGGTGGCGGAGACAGTGTTGCAGCTGTCAACAAGTTTGGCTTTGCCGACAAAGTAAGCTATGTATCTACCGGTGGTGGTGCGATGCTGGAGTATTTTGAAGGAAAAGAATTACCTGGTATTGCAGCTATTAATCAATAATATTTCCAAACAGAAAAATGATCAGCCGTTCCGCTTTATTGCCGGGGCGGCTGTTTTCATAATGTGCCGGTTTCAGGTAAAGTATACAATAAAGTATTCCTTCCTCCGTTATCTAAAAAAAACTAAAAAAATGGAAACTTCACAAATACAAAAATCTTCGGGATTATCACTTGGTATTTTAGCCATTATCATTACAGCCTGTTGCTTTCTGCTTGGCTATATCGACCACGAAACAAAGACGTTTAGTGACTTATTAACTGCCCAGAATCTTTTCGCCCTTTTCATTTACTTTTTGCCTACGTTTTTTGTTTGTGGATTTCTGAATGTCTATTTCCTGAAAAAGTATTCTATGACAAGGAGCCTGGCATTATCACTGGTAATCGGTGTGCCACTCACCTTTACTTTAGTTATAATTCTGTTGCTGATGATGCGCAGATTACAGCATTAATCGATTTAAAATCTAAACAAATAAAAAAACCTCGTGAAATTCACGAGGTTTTTTCTGTACTTAATTGCAATCATTAATCTTTCATCGAATTGCTCATTGCAGTTCTTTTTGCTTTTACCCAGTCTTTAAATCTGAAGCTCAATAAACATAGAACCGGTACAATAATCAACGTAAGGAAAGTAGCAAAGCTCAAACCATAAATCATTGTCCAGGCCAATGGTCCCCAGAAGGCCACACTGTCACCGCCAAAATAAATATGTGGATTCAGCTCAGAGAATAATTTCGCGAAATCGATATTCAATCCTACTGCGAGTGGAATCAAACCTAAAATAGCGGCCGTTGCGGTAAGGATTACAGGAGTCATCCTGGTGCGTCCGGCTTCCACAATGGCGTCGTAAGGCGTCATTCCATCTGCGAGCATAAGGTCCATAAACTCTACCAGCAGGATACCATTTCGAACCACAATACCGGCAAGCGCCACGATACCAATTCCACTCATAACAATAGAAAAGTCGATTCCGAAAATCCCTACTCCAAGCAATACACCGAAGACAGAGAAGATAATCTCTGACATGATAATCAAGGTACGGCTCAGGGAGTTGAACTGCATAATCAGAATCAGGAAGATCAAAGCCATTGCAATCATCATTGCGCTGCCAAGGAATGCCCCCGTTTCGGCCTGCTCTTCCTGTTGTCCACCCATTTTAATATTTACACCGGTTGGTGCTTTATAACTATTGAGCTCCTGCTGGATCGCAGCTACTACTTCATTCTCATTATAACCACCCAACACGTTCGAAGACAGGGAGATAATTCTTTTCAGGTCTTTGCGCTTGATACCACCATAAGTTGTACCATACTCGATACTTGCAAAAGAACTCACAGGTACCTGGCGAATCACACCACCCATTCCCATATCACGGTATACAATCGGCATATTACGGATGGCATCCACATTCTCGCGTTGGTCGGGAGACAAACGTAAAGTAATGGGATAATCATCATTCGCATCGCGGAATCGGGAAATTTCTTTACCAAAAACCGCAGTACGCAATCCCATCGCAACCTGGCCTGTAGTGATACCCGCATTGTTCATACGCTCGCGGTCAAGGTCAAAAACAATCTCCGGTTTGCTGGCCTGAAAATCGCTGCGTAATTCTTCGATACCGGCAATTTGCTTTTGTTCCAGGAATCGTTTCACATTTTCAGAAGCTGCCATCAGGGAATCCAGGTTGTCGCCTGAGATGTCTATCACGATTGGTTTCGGCAATGGCGGTCCACCACTTTCTTTATCCACGGTCACTTCAGCGCCTGGAACACCCTGTACGGCACTACGAATACGCTCCATCAGTTCAGCAGTGGAAATTCCTTTTCGCTTTGCAAATTCAACATAAGCTACCGTTATCTTCCCTTTATTCGGGAAATCGCCGACCTCACCGCTATTCGGGTCGATGGCACCAACCGTTACGTTGGAAATAACAGACTTCACTGCAGGGTTTTTCTTTCCTGTTTTCAAATCTATATCCAATGCTTTGTAAACACGGTCTTCAAGTTTGCTCAGTACGGTGTTGGTATAAGCCTGATCGGTACCAACCGGCATATTCAGGTAAACATAGGTGAAGTTTGGTTCACCACTTGGGAAGAATACCACTTTAGGTTTGCGTACACTCATCAGCACAATAGCGAAGATGAAAACACCTGCCATGATTAATAAGGTCTTTCCCGGATGGGCCAAAGATCGTTTCAGCCATTTGGTATACCAATCCTGGAATGCAGGCCATGTTTTATTCTGGAAAGTATGAATCCATTTTTCGAAGACAAATTTCTCAAGCAACACAAAACCATACAGGAAAATCAGGAAGTTACCAAAGCCCCATGACTGGAATACGTAAGCAATTGCAATTACAGAAAGGAAAATAATCATAACGATTTTGTCCTTCTTGCTCCATTTGCGTTTGCCGGTATCGGTGGCATCGTGCGGCTTCATAAAGTCTACTGCAAAAACCGGATTGATAATGTAAGCCACCAACAAGGATGCAACCAAGGTAATAATCAAAGTGATCGGCAGGAAGAACATGAAACTTCCGATTACGCCTTTCCAGAAAGCCAAAGGAATAAAGGGAATCAATGTAGTAACCGTTCCGGATAATACAGGAAGGAAAACCTCGCCTGTGGCCAGTTTCGCAGCTTTCTTTATCGGCACTTTTCCGTTATCAAATATCCGGTGTGTATTCTCTATCACCACAATGGCGTCATCGACGACTATCCCGAGCGCGAGCAGGAATGAGAACAATACAATCATGTTCAGCGTAAATCCGATACCCGGTAATACAAGGAATGCAATGGCACAAGACAAAGGAACGGACATCGCCACGAACAAGGCGTTGGTTACCCCCATAAAGAACATCAGGATGATCGTTACCAGGATAAAACCAATAATAATGGTGTTGATCAGATCATGCAAAGTAGTTTTAGTAGAATCCGATTGGTCACCGGTAACAACGATGCTCAGATCTTTTGGCAATTCTTCCTCGTGCATTTTCTCCATCAGCTTCTCAATCTTTTCAGAAGCGTCAATCAGGTTTTGCCCTTTTGCTTTGATGACGTTAAGGGTAATTACATTCTTACCGTCCAGGCGGGCATAGCTTTTTTGTTCTTCAAAATTGTCGCGAACATCTGCTATATCTTTCAGGTAAATGGATTTGCCCTGTTGGTTACGCACTATCAAATCACCAATCTGCGATGCAGAACTAAACTCATGACGGATGCTAAGGATACGCTTCTGGCGGTTCATTGCGACTTCACCGGCTGTTGCCGAAAAGTTTTCATAAGCCACCGTATTTTCAATATCATTAAAAGTCATTCCGGCGCCCTGCATTTTGAACAGGTCTACATTGATCTGGATTTCGCGCTCCAAAGCACCCACCATATCCACGCGCTTGATTTCTTTCAATTCTTCAATTTCATCCTGTACCCTATCTGCATATTTTTTCAGACGGTTCAGGTCATAATTTCCCGAAATATTGACATACAAAATCGGCATTTCCGACAGGTCAATATCTTTCACTTCAGGTTCGTTTGGTAAATTGCTTGGCAGGTCAGTACGTGCTTTATCTACCGCATCTTTTACATCCTGCTTGGCTTTGTCCACCTGTACATCGGTATTGAATTCAACAATCACGACGGAATAATCCTGGAAGGAATTGCTGGTTACTTTTTTTACACCGGTCAGGTTTTTTACTTCCTTTTCAATTGGTTTGGTCACCAGGTTTTCCATGTTATCCGGAGATGTTCCGGGATAAATGGTTTGTACAATAATCTGTGGCAATTTAATTTCAGGAAATTGCTCTTTGGGCAAACTGATGTAAGCCATCAGCCCCACCAGTGTAATGATAACAGTCAGGATATAAATCGCTGTCCTGTTATCAATCGCCCAACTGGAAGGCTTAAATTCTTTAAAAGTATCTTTCATCGGAAAATTAATTATTTTCTTGTTGTTGAAGTATGATTATGTGTGCAAATACTTTGATTCGTTTATTCAGAATTATTTCTGAATAATAATCGTTTCTCCTTCGTCGATATCGCCAAAACCTTCCGTAATGATTTTGTCGCCGGCCTTCAAACCTTCCAACACTTCAACCAAACCATTTGAGTTTTTACCGGTTTTTACCAAAACAGATTTGGCTTTGTTTCCTTCAGCAACATATAGCATTTCACCTGCAGCTGTATTCTGGATAACCTGCACCGGAACAACCAAAGCGTCTTTATGCTCGTAGTTGGAGATTTTCATTTTGCAAGACATGTTCGGGTAGATTTTTGAGTTATTTCCCAATTTGATCTGCACCAGGAATGCACGTGAAACAGGGTCAACCTGTTTGGCTACATAATTGATTTTAGTAACGATAGAATCATCCAGGTCAGGAAATACCAAGGTAACCTTATCACCGGTTTTTACTTTACCAATATAGTTTTCACCAAGATTAGCTTCTGCTTTCAGTTTATCAAAACTTACTACACGGATGCCGGTTTGACCAGGACTGGCCATATCACCTGTTTTCAGGGAAACATTATCCACCGTTCCGGAAATCGGAGAAATAATGCGGTACATATTGCGTTGAGCGACTAATGCTTCTTTTTGTTTGGCCGCACCTTCATATTGTGCCTTTGCCTGCATCAGCTGCACTTCAGAACCGATGTTTTGTTTCCAGAGGTTATTTTGTTTTTCATACAGGGATTTAAACAAAGTAAGTTGCACTTCTGATGCTTTGATTTGCTGTTCAATTGCAGCTGCATCTAATGTAGCGAGAACCTGTCCACGTCCTACTTTTTGACCGGATTGAACATTTACGCTGGTGATCACACCCGGAGCCTGAGGCGTTGCCAGAACGTTCTCGTCACCTACAATTTGTGATTGAACTTCGATGTATGAACTGAAATCAGATGGTGTCAATTCCATTATGGCAACTGCTGTTGCTTTACGTGGATTGTTTTTGCCGGATTCTGCTTCAAGGGTTTTAATTTTTGCATCAATTGCAGCGCGTTCCTGCTTCAGTTTTGTCAGTTCTGCGTCTTTGTTGCCTTTATTTTCGCCACCGCAGGATGCCAATAATATTGATGCTGCTATGATAGTACTGATTCGTTTCATTATTCTTATTTTGAGGGAGATTTTTTAAAGTGATTTTATTTTAAAAGGCCTAATGATTTTTGAAGATCTGCCTGTGCATTAATGACAGATTGAAGAGCAGCGAAATAGTTATTCTGAGCCTGTAAATAGTCGGATTGGGCTAACACAACATCCTGGTTGCTGCCAACACCGGCTTTATATTTCTTCTTTGAAAGATCCAATACGCTGTTGGCTAAATCCATCGTACGCTTTCTGCTTTCAATTGTTTGCAATGAATTGGTCAAGGTAGCTCTTGCAGATTTGGTCTGGAAATCGATGCCAAGTTTTGTGTTTTCCAAATCGTTTTCCGCTTTTTGCACTTTCAGTTTGGCAGAACGTACCCTGCTTCTTCTTTGGAAACCATCGAAAATGGGCACATTTAATTGCAGACCTACTAATGAAAATCCGGGATAGGGTTTGTTAATCAAATCATCGAATTTATCCGCAGCTCTGTTGTACCCTATGCTACCAAAAGCAGCCAGAGTAGGCAAGCCTTCATAGCGGTATCTTTTGAGGTCATACTCCTGAAGCCTTAATGACGTTGATGCCAGTTGAAATCCTAAACGGTTTTCATATTGAACATCCTGAAGAATAAGGGCATTCGCCGCTTCCAGATTTTCAAGCATGCCGTCATCTGTAAGTTTAATTGGGATATTCAAATCCATTCCCATTGTATATTTTAACATCCGCTCGCTAACGTCAATCATATTAGCCAGGCCAAGACTGTCAGCCTGCAAATTGCTCAATTGCACTTCCATTCTGTTGACTTCCAGTTTTTCAATCATCCCATTTTCAAAGGTAATTTGCAGGTCACGTGTTGTATTGCGCAACAATTCCAGACTGTTGTTCATCAGATCAAACTGCCTGTGGGCGATGATGAGACCGAAATAAGCTTTTTGGATATTGTATCGGATATCTTCAATCTTCATGCTGGCACTGTAGCGAGCCAGTTCCATCAGTGTTTTGCGGGCCTGAAGAGCAACGATGACACTACCATTGAATAAAAGCTGGCTTGCGTTGAGCTGACCTATACTACTTAATTTCGGGGAAAAGCCCAAAGGAACAAAATCACCTGGAGGCAGGCCGGCAAACTGACTGGGCAAAAACTGCTGCTGTACATCAAAAAACTGTGTATACTTACCCTCTCCACTGATTTGGGGTAAGGCCCTGCCGGTAACTTCATTGTTCTGTGCCTTTTGCAATTCCACATCAATACTGGCATTTTTTGCAGCAGCAGAATTTTTCAGTGCATAATCAACGCACTCGCTCAGGCTTAAACTCATAACTTCCTGAGCATTGCTACTGAATGGAAGAATGGAAACGGATAAAAATAAAAGGGATAATAATCGTCTCATAAATTGTTTTTTACTTTAGGTATTGTTCTTTGTATTTGCGGTATAATTTTTCTCCTTTGGGTGTCATAATGCCATACATAAAATGCTCCATAATGGTCATGTTTACCAATCGCAGGTCAAACCGGTCCTGCACAATCATATTCGGCATCATCACCATCATACAGCTTTCCATATGGAAGCGGGAAAGAATTTCAGTATTAATTTCCGCCCTGTAATTCCCTTCCAGAATACCCTGATCAAGATTTCTCTTCACCGTTGCGACGTCCCGTTCGATGTTCTTGCGAAATTGCTCATAACCTTCGGGATAAAAGCGTTGCAATTCGAAGATGATCAGCGGATTTACCTCTTTATAAAGATTGTCAAAACTGGCTTTGATCTTCACAAAACCTTCAACCGCATTTTCTGATTCCGCCTGCAGCGCATCACAACGTTCACAAATTGCATCCTTATACCAAACCATGGAATCGGTAACTATGGTATTTTTGTTATCAAAATGCTGATACAGTGTTTTTTTTGAAATACCGGAGCGACGGGCCACATCATCCATCGTTACAGATTTGAAACCGTATTGCTTGAATAATTCGATGGCGCTATGCATGATTTTCTCACACACATCCATCATTTTTATATTTTCTTCCATCATCACGGCACAAAACTATGGAAACATTTTTTACAAAAAACGTTTCCTGCGTATATTTAGTTTTTTTGGCGATTTTCTAACAAATTCAAAAAGAACAATATAACAAAACAAAATTGCGCCATTTCCCGATCTTAAAAACAAACTGACGCAATCAGCCATTAAGATTGTCGTTTCCACACATAGTTTTCACCTTTCATTCTTCTATTTTGCATCATAAAATATATCATTATGGCAAAACTTACCGTTTTCAATTTCATCACACTGAATGGATTTTTCAAAGGAATGAATAATGATATCAGCTGGCACAGGCACGGAGAAGAAGAAGGTAAATATTCACAGGAGATGCTTGCCGAAGATAATCTTCTGCTATTTGGCAGAACCACCTTTGAAATGATGGCCGGATTCTGGCCTACACCAATGGCTATTGAACATGACCCCATTGTAGCAAAAGGAATGAACGATGCGGAAAAAATCGTTTTTTCAAAAACGCTAAAAGAAACAGACTGGAGCAATTCCACCATTGTCAGTGATAATATGATTACCTACACAAAACATCTGAAGGAAAACTCACCAAAAAACATTGCTCTCCTGGGCAGCGGTTCTGTGCTCACTCAGTTTGCAGAGGAAAATCTGATTGACGAATACCAGATAATGATAGATCCAATTGCAATAGGAGCCGGTACGCCCCTTTTAAACGGAATGAAACAGCCATTACCACTGAAACTTATTACATCTAAAATCTTAAAAAGCGGCACTGTTCTTCTACACTACAAGCCTTCAAATCAATAAAAAACGCGTTCAACGATAGAACGCGTTTTAATTTTCAATTGTAAAAGTTTTACCAGCTGCCACCGGCACCACCTCCTCCGGACGAACCTCCGCCGAAACCGCCAAAACCACCGCCACCTGATGATCCTCCGCCCCAGCCTCCGCTGCTGCCGCCCCAATCGGACGAACTTCTGTTGCTGAGCATACTGGCTGCTATCCATCCTGCGCTGTTGAGTAAACCACCGCCGCCGCCGCCTCTTCCACCACGTGAAATGGCAATAAACACAAAAATGACAATCAGGATAAGCACTGCTGTGCCCGGACCTCCACCTTTTTTGTGTACCGCTTTGGGTTCTGCTTTGTATTCACCCCGTGCAGCTAATATGATAGCGTCAATACCTTCATCAAAACCTTCATAGAATTTACCTTCTTTAAAGTTAGGTTCTATGTGGTCGCGTATCAGTTGACCAATAAGTCCATCAGGCAACGCTCCTTCGAGGCCATATCCTGTGGTAATCCAAATTTTACGTTCGTCTTTTGCAGCGAGAATAAGAATACCGTTGTTATTCTTTTTACCGCCGATTTTCCATTTATTGAAGAGCTGAATCGTATAATCCGACACGTCATATTGCCCTATACTTTCAATTGTCACTATCGCGATCTGGCTTGAAGTCGAATCGTTATAAGCACGTAGTTTTAATTCAAGAGCCTCCTCTTCGCTTCCTTTCAGAAAACCGGCAAAGTCATTCACCAGCCTTGGAGGATTAGGAACTTCAGGAAAATCCTTATCTGAAGCAAAAGCATTATTTCCCATTGCCCCGATAAAGAGCAAAAAGGCCAGCAGGTATTTATTCATCATTGTCCTCATTTGCCAAATACGATTTCGTCGGGTAATTCATTTTTATTTTCCAATCCTCTGTCGGGAAAATGCAAAGCAAGGCTGTTGCCGATTTCCTCCACACAAGCGCAAATACCTTCTTTAAAATACCCTTTACTGAGGTAAAAGCTGAGCTTCTCCGCCTTTGTTTCCCAGTATTTATTCCCACCTACTTTGTCATTTATTCCTTTATCCCCTGCGATTGCAAATTGTTTGTCTTTGATAGCCAAATACAACAATACTCCGTTTCGCTCGGTTGTTTCATGCATTTTCAGCTGTACAAAAATCTGCTCGCAGCGCTCAATGGGATTTACCAGTTTGCAATGCGATTCCACATACACCCTAACCTCACCGGTACTGAGGCGCTCCGTGGCTGCAATAGCGGCTGCTACTGCTTCCTGAACATCCCTGGGAAGCAAAGGTTTATTTTTAAAGAAAGAAAACATACGAAATGGTTGGATAAAAAGAAGCGCAAAACTACTACAGGATTGTAATAGATTTTGCGCTTTGTAACAAATGAAATTAGAATTTAACGCTTGGTGCTTTTTGAGCTGAAGCATCTGCCTCGAAGGTACCACGAACTTTGAAGCCCAGCATTCCGGCAAACAGATTGTTTGGGAACACACGTGTTTTCACATTATAAGCCTGTACAGATTCGTTATAATTTTTACGTTCTACCGCGATACGGTTTTCTGTACCGGCAAGCTCGTCCTGCAATTTCTGGAAATTGATATTTGATTTCAAATCAGGATAAGCTTCATTTACCACCATCAAACGACCTAATGCCTGGCTCAGTTCGCCTTGAGCTGATTGGAATTCTTTCAGTTTTTCAGGAGAAAGATCGTCTGCATTTACCTGGATTGAACTTGCTTTTGCACGGGCATTGATAACATCTGTCAATGTACTTTTCTCGAAATTAGCAGCACCTTTTACCGTTTCAACAAGGTTGCCGATAAGGTCGGAACGACGTTGGTATTGGTTTTGCACCTGGCTCCATTTTGCTTTTACATCTTCATCAAGGCCTACAAGGCTGCGCTGAATATTGCACGACATACAACCACCAATCATAATGATGGCAAGAATAACGAGGATAACCGGTAATGACTTCTTCATTGTTGTTTTGTTTTTAAAAATTTGACCAAAGGTAATATTTATACAGGCAGCTTCTGTAATTAAAGGTAAAATTTCACCTACAAATCACCGAATTGCGGCCGAACGACTATTGTTTCAAGGTTGGTGCTGACTGCCAACTGAGAGGCTGTCCAGACAATGCTGGCTACATCATCAGCCGGTATCAGCCTTTCTTCAGGCACTCCGCTATCTTGCCACGAACGACTGTAGGTTGCTCCCGGACAAATGGAGGTTACTTTTATTTGGTGTTGCATCAGCTCGAAACGCAAATTTTCTGAAAAACCAAGCAAGGCATATTTGCTGATACTGTACGAACCACCTTGAGGATAAGCTTTGAGGCTGGCTACAGAACACATATTGAAGATGTGTCCTTTCTGTTTGCTTTTCATTGATGGTGCTATGATTCTTGTAATGGCATATGCCGCGTATAAATTTAATTGAATCATTTTCTCAAGTTGACCATCCGGCTCGTCGCAAATATCGCCGGGTATAAAAACGCCGGCATTATTCACTAAGATATCTACCTTACCTAAACTGTCCAATCCAAAGTGTGCAAAATCTTTCGCAGCATCCGTTTCACTTAAATCCACTGCCTGCGTAAATACTTCCGGGCTTCCGAGCTCTTTCAGTTCGGAGCCGAATTCATTCAATTCAGTTTCATTTCTTGAACAAATGCATAAAGTGTATTTTTCTGAAGCTAATTTCCTGGCAATCGCTGCTCCTATGCCCTGTGTGGCTCCTGTAATTATCGCTGTTGGCATTTATAATTTTTTACTTTTTTAGAAAGGTAAATGTCGGCAAATATTTTTTGTAAAGGAGAACTGCTTGCTATGCGAAACTTTCCAATCTGTATCTTTATTCAAATACTACACTATGACTTTCCGTTTTAAGCATAGCTTTTTCCTTATCCTTTTCTTTACCGGTAGTCTATCATTTTGCTTTGGCCAACAAGGCAGAGAACAATGTGGAAGCCGCGTTCCGGATTTAAAATGGGAAAATGAATTTCAGGAATTGATTATCCGCTATACCGCACAAAAGGAAGTTCTTTCTGCTACACATACCATTCCTGTGGTCTTTCATATCCTTCATTCAGGACAAAGCATAGGAACTTTTCCTAATCTTGCAGCTGCTCAGATCTTATCGCAAATAACGGTATTAAACCAGGATCTTGCAGGAGCAGGCACCTTTGTCAGTAAATATCCTTCGGATGCTTTTAAAGATTGGGCCATTAATCAATCTCTGCCTGCAGCAAATCTGGATGCGAAAGGGCGTGTAAAAATTGCAGATTTTGGGATTACATTTTGTGCAGCAATAAAAGATGAACAAGGTAAAACATTGGCTGAACCTGGCATCGACCGGATAGACATTACTGCAAAAGGCTGGACAAATCCTGCTTCCATAACAGATGTTTATAAACTCATCGGGTATTTTGACAGTTTTATAAAACCGGGTTCTATATGGGATCCCTCGAAATACCTCAACATTTGGGTGTCGGACAAACACAGCGCCATCTTATTTGCCGGATATGCTTCTATGCCACCTTTGAGCACCTTAGCCGGCACCAGCGCAATAGGTACAGACACCACCGATGGAGTATGGTGTTCGGCTACTGCGTTGGGTTCCTATCTGATTTATCCCGGGGGTTCTTATGTTTCTTCAGGAGTAATTGGTCAGGTAACAACGCACGAAGTTGGTCACTGGCTGGGACTGCGGCACATCTGGGGAGATGCTACTTGCGGTACGGATTATTGCAATGATACCCCTCCCGCAATTGACGCCAATACTGCTTCACCAGTTTATCCGCATAATGTGGGTGGCTGTACTACTCCATCAAATTCCCCCGATGGTGAAATGTTTATGAATTTCATGGATTACACCTACGGCGATGGGAAATATATGTTCACTACCGACCAGGCGAACAGGGCACAAACGGCAATGCTGAACAGCCCCTTAAGGAAATTTCTGGGTACGCACGGCATTTGTGAACCCACTTCTATTAAAGAAAATAATACTTCTAAAACCGAACCTTATATCTACCCAAACCCCTCAAATGACAAGGTAAATATTCAGTTAAACGGACAAAACCTGGTTTCAGTATCCATCTATAACAGTACAGGAATGCAGGTTCGGAATAATTTATCCGATAGCTTTTCCATCAAAGACCTGGCCGCCGGATTGTATTTTCTGCTGATTAAAACTGAACAAGGAACTTATAGCCGGAAAATGATCAAACAGTAAGCCTGATTCTTAAAACCCGCTGTCAGATTCTATAAATCCAAAATCAAATTTTACCTTTGCGGCACTATGTCAAAAAAAGCAATGCTCATCATTATGGATGGCTGGGGCAAAGGAATCAATCCGAAAGCTGATGCCATTGCCAGTGCACATCCTGAATATGTTAATTCTCTTTATAATAAATATCCAAACAGCCAGCTGATTACCTGTGGCGAAGAAGTAGGCTTGCCGGAAGGCCAGATGGGCAATTCTGAAGTGGGACATCTGAATCTGGGCGCAGGCAGAATTGTGTACCAGGAATTGCAACGCGTAAATGTGGCTATACGCAATGGAAGCCTCGAACAAAATCCGGCATTGCAAGGTGCTTTTAATGCAGCGAAACAAAACAATAAAACCCTGCATTTTATAGGTCTGGTCAGTGATGGCGGGGTGCATTCCCATATCCGGCATCTGGAAGCAATGTGCCAATACGCACAAAATGCAGGGGTGCCAAAATTTGTGGTCCATGCCTTTACAGATGGTCGGGATTGTGACCCGAAAAGCGGCTACCAGTTTATTGCCGAAATACAAAACTGCCTGCTGCAAACCGGTGGTCAATTAGCCAGTATTACGGGACGCTATTACGCCATGGACCGCGACAGGCGCTGGGAAAGATTAAAAGTAGCCTACGATGCATTGGTGCATGGGATTGGAAAAAAAACGCAGAACTCTGCTGAAGCCATTCACGAATCCTATGTTGCTGACATTACGGATGAGTTTATCGAACCCATCATTATGTGTGACGACGCGGGAGATCCCGTCGCCACTATTGCAGCTGATGATGTGGTGGTATGTTTCAATTTCAGGACAGACCGCTGCCGTGAGATTACAGAAGTGCTTACACAATGCCATTATCCTGACCATCAGATGGAAATGCTGAACCTGCATTATGTGACGCTTACTGAGTACGATAAAACTTATCATGGGGTGAATGTCATTTTCCATACTGACAACCTCAATAATACTTTAGGGGAGGTATTGGCCAATAATGGCAAAACACAGATCCGTATTGCGGAAACTGAAAAATATCCTCACGTCACCTTTTTCTTTTCAGGCGGCAGAGAAAATATTTTTAATGGCGAAAAAAGGATCATGCGCGACTCTCCAAAAGATGTTCCCACTTATGATTTCAAACCGGAGATGAGTGCCTATTTATTGAAAGATGCCATCATTCCTGAGCTGCAAAACAAAACAGCAGATTTCATTTGCATGAACTTTGCCAATGCAGATATGGTGGGCCATACCGGCGTTTGGGATGCGGTGATCAAAGCAGTACAAACCGTTGATCAATGCGTTTCAGAAATCATTCCTGTTGCACTCGAAAACGGGTATGCAGTATTCCTTACTGCCGACCATGGCAATTCAGACAATATGGTAAATGATGATGGATCTCCAAACACCCAACATTCCGTAAATCCTGTTCCGTTGTTCTTTATCAGCAATGATTACACCGGACCATTACGCGATGGCAAACTGGGTGATATTGCACCAAGCATTTTGCATTATATGGGTTTGCCTATACCTGCTGAAATGAGCGGTAATATCCTGATTGATTAATTAAAAATTACTGTCTGTTATAAAAAGCCCTTCTGATGAGAAGGGCTTTTTAATGCCATTGAAAATTTTAAAACTTAAATCCTAAACCCAATCTAGCACTGACCAGGCCCGGAAATAATTCAAAATTTCCGGTACTCACTTTTTGCTGGTTTGATGGCACGGCAGGATCTGAAATTTTCTCAGAGCGCATATACATATTGCTGAAACAAACCGGAAGACTGGCATCGAGGAAAAACCTGCCCGAGAAAAAATAGGTCAGGCGCGGATTAATAAAAATCCTTATACCGGCATCTGTATTTGTCTGTGCCAGAAAATTAGTTTTCAAGGGTTCGTAATTACTTTTGTAATAGTAGCCATTCAGCCCAAAACCTACACCCGGCACCAGCCTGGCATTTTCTGTCTTGCGAAAATTAAGGATGTACTCATACTGCAATGAGATATTCGTAAGAATGGTTTTGGCGTCCACTATCACATAGCTACTGGTCAGCGAATCTACTGTTACATCTTCAATCCGGTCTTTGGCCACATTGAACTGGTTTATTTGTACTTCGTGAAAATTCCCTTTTGCTGCACGCCATTGAAAACCAAAAACAGGATGCAAAAAACTGATAGATTCCGTTTCAATTTCTCTGTTTTTTAATGGAGGAACCTGATTTTGGAAACGGGTGCTTTTGGCATAGGATGCTTCGTTATACAGTTTCACACCATAGCGGTAATCAAGGTATTTATTGAATTTAATATCAGGTTCTGTCTGACTGAATGCGTTGGAATACGTGAGAGCACACAAGGCAATAACAATGTATTTTTTCATAGTCGTCAAAGATATTTTTTTTGAAACAAAACGGTAATTAAAAATAAATATTGCACCAAAACAAATTTCCACTTCCCTATTTAATGCTGCTTTTAAAAAATGATGACAATTTCCGGACGGTATAAAACACAAGTAAACCGATCAGATATCCTCCTGCCAAACCAATCAGGCTTCCCATTACCATGGTTTCTGTCAAAGTCCACCAATGACTGATTTTATGCAGCAAAAGAAAAAATCCTATGCCTGCAAGGGTACCAAAAATGCAACCTGAAGCATATATAAACGTCTTGAATCCTGCGGCAAAAGACCTTTTATAAATACTGCTCATTACAGCAGCAGACAAAATACCGGCGGAAATAAAACCAAAGATAAAAAGCAGTATCAAGCTCGTCAACACGATTGCCACACCAATACAAACCATTAAAAATATCAGCCCTGAAATAACAAACAAGCCCATTTTGTAAATTTTCTTTTTACAATACAAACATAAACCCTTCATTATTCCTGGCACAAAAAAAAAAATGCCCTCCACACCGGAGAGCATTTTCAATTTCCAATTATCAATTTTCAATTAATCGATCAAATCAACACTGCGGGCTACAAAGGCTGTCAGCTCAGCACCGGTCAGCATTCCCTGGCTCAACAGAGCAAGGTCGAATGCCTGACGTGCCAGGCGTTTTTGCGTTTCTTCGTCCGTCGTTTCCAGCATACGCTTGATGAGTTTGTGGTTACCATTCACCGACACTTTATAGTTGTCGGGCAGGTTGCCATAAAAGCCCATCATTCCGCCGCCGCCCATTTTACTCATATCTTTCATCCGGCGCATAAACTCGTCCATGGTTACGGTTACCGGCATTTCATCCGGACTCAAGCCGGTTACTTCCACATTCATCGAGGTTTTATCAATCGCTTTGTCAAACAATTCCTTCACAGTTTTTGTTTCGTCTTCGCTCAAGATACTTTCGATGGTGATGTCTTTTTCTATCAGCTTATCCAGCACATCAGCGTCCACGCGTTTCAGTTGCGTTTTCTCTTGTTTCTGCTCAAGCTGCGAGATGAAATGATTGTCCAGCGGGCCGTCCATCAACAATACATCATAACCACGTTTCTCTGCATTGCTGGTAAAACCGTGTTGTTTGGCAGTGTCATTGCTGTACAGGTACACCACATTTCCGTCTTTGTTGGTTTGCTCAGCTTTTACTTTCTCCGCATATTCCGGCAGGGTAAAGTATTTGTGGTGAACATTATTCAACAACACAAAATCCTTCGCACGGTCGTAGAATTTCTCATCAGAAACCATTCCGTATTTAATAAACAAACCAATGTCTTTCCATTTGTCCTCAAAAGCCTTGCGGTCTGCTTTAAACAGTTCCGACAATTTATCGGCCACTTTACGGGTGATATAAGAATTGATTTTTTTCACATTGCTGTCGGCCTGCAGGAAACTGCGCGATACGTTCAGCGGAATGTCCGGACTGTCAATCACACCGTGCATCAGCATCAAAAATTCAGGTACAATGTCTTTCACCTCGTCGGTGATGAACACCTGGCGGCTGTACAATTTGATTTTGTTGCGCTGCAATTCCATTTCGTTCTTCACTTTCGGGAAGTACAAAACACCGGTCAGGTTGAACGGATAGTCCACGTTCAGGTGAATCCAGAACAAAGGTTCTTCTGAGTAAGGATACAATTCCTGGTAAAAACTCAGGTAATCTTCATCCGTTAATTCGGTAGGCGATTTGGTCCAGATTGGCGCTGTGTTGTTGATGATGTCATCAATTTCTATTTCTTTATATTTTGGTTTGCCTTCTTCGTCTTCGCCATCGGGTACGCTTTCTGTTTTGGTACCAAACTGGATCGGAATCGGCAGGAACTGTCCGTATTTCAATAGAATCGCACGCAGTTTGTGCTCGTCCAGGAATTCAGCGCTCTCTTCGTTGATGTGCAAAATCACATCCGAACCACGGGTGGTACGGTCGCCTTCCACAATTTCGAAAGAAGTACTGCCATCGCAGATCCAGCGGGCAGCTTGTGCGCCTTCCTGGTAGCTCAGGGTGTTGATTTCAACCTTGTCAGCCACCATAAAGGCAGAGTAAAAGCCCAGACCAAACTTACCGATGATTTCGTTGGCGTCTTTGGCTTCCTTGAATTTTTCCATAAACTCAGTGGCACCCGAAAAGGCCACCTGGTTGATGTATTTCTTGATTTCTTCGGCCGTCATACCGATACCCATATCGGAGATGGTGATGGTTTTGGCCTCTTTGTCTAATGAAACAGAAACCCTCACCTCGCCTACCTCGCCTTTGTATTCGCCCAGCGACGACAAACGCTTTAGTTTTTGCGTGGCATCAACCGCGTTGCTTACCAGCTCGCGCAGGAAGATTTCATTGTCGGAGTACAGGAATTTCTTGATAATCGGGAAGATGTTTTCCGTATGGATGGAAATCGTACCTTTTTCTTGAATCATAGTCTATAAAAATTTAAAATTGTTTGCTACCAACTCTAATTCAAGGATTGTACCAAAGCCCGGGTTTGGGACAAATTGACAGCAAATCTGATATTCAAAACATTGTTTGTCATACTGAGCCTGACGAAGTATAAAAGACAAATAATGTTTTGAATAAGAAGGTGATTTGTGATTGTTGATTGACAAGATTGCACAACAACGCGTCATTGCGAGACAAGTGAAGATAAAACGGAAGTTTTAGATGAAACTTGCGACCGAAGGTCAAGCAATTTGGCGTGCCCAAAAGCCGCTTGTCATACTGAGCCAGTTAACACTGAGCCTGACGAAGTAAAGTATTAGACAAGGCGGCTTTGGGGTCGCGCTATCCCCGTCCGACGGGTTCATCCGGCGGGCGCTGCTACCTGCCTGCCGGCAGGCAGGTCTTTTGCTGAAAAAGCAAAAGGATATTCGCTGCTATCGCTCACGCGAGGATTTCGTATGGAATTGAAACATCGCTGTTCGGGATTTTCCGAAGGGAATCCCGAACTGATAATAAAGCGGATTTGCAATCCGCATATAAACTGATTTTCCTAACGGAGGAGATTACAAATCTCCATTATTTCGGGTTCGGGATGCGCTGGCGCCAACATCCCGAACAGTGGGAGGACTACGCCTAGCGGGACGTTCGGAAAGCGCTTTCACAAACATACCGGAAATTATCTATCAGAATCTTCGATAGCACTCTGTATTCCTAAACGAATGATTAACCTTAAATCATCACTAACGTTTTCTAATTGAAGTTTTTGAAAAAACACATCAGACCCCAACTCTAAATACAGCCTTCCGAATATCTGTTTTGCATTAAATGTGGCCATTGACTTTACGTTATCAAAATCAACGATACAATTTTCATTTTTACTCAATATTTCTTTTATTTTATTATAAATCAAATCTCCAGAAGTTTGATCTGAAATAATTGCTCCAAAATCTTTTAGAATAAGCTTCATTATGCAAAATTTATTTTGATATCACTGTTACTAAATCTTTCCCCCAAAACATCTGATAAATTTTTTGGATCTTTTAGAGGGATGTTTATGTAAATCACACTACCTGGCCAATTTGGACATGTTCCTTGTTTTACTTTTCCATAATCATTGTGATAATAATATCCTTGAGAATAAATATGTAATCGACCTTTATTAGCCTTCACTAATTCACTTACCAACCATAAACCAAAACCCATATGAAATGTGTTTGGCTTAGAAGTAATACCTTTTTGCAAAGCTTTTTCTAATAACTTCAACTTTGGTATTTTGCCTCCAAAAAGATTGTTTAAATTTTCTACAATACCAATGCCTGTATCTGCACAGGCAATCTCAATTCGATCTTTATTACCATCGGCTAAAATAACTGATTTAGTATCATCTACAGCGTGTTCCCAAAAATTTAATAAAATTTCAGAGAAAGTATTAAATATTATATCAACACACTTTTGATTATAGTGATAATAAGTCTCAACCTTGGGAATAAATTCGTTTTTTAAGTATTCATTTGTATAATTCGTTTCTCGCAAAAGTGCTTGTGGAGCAATAATAAATTTATCATCAATCTTTACTTTAAATTCTTTGAAAGCACGTTCAGTTACAGCTTTATTTGAAACATAAGCTTGAATCAATTCTTCAAATTGATATTTAGCCCAAGCATCATTAACGTATGGGGCAATGTATAAGTTTGGCTTTTTAAAACAATAATTTGCATAAGTGTAATCGATATATTTATATAGTACTAACATCCCTAAAATATCAATTTGAACAACTTTTGATAAATCTATCTCGACATCAATCACAAGTTTACCTTTCCAATCAAACGTATGTTCAAATGTTTTAAGGAAATCTTTTATATAATTAATGGTAAAGTATTTTGGTGCTGATAATGTTATCATTTATTAAATTCTACTTCGATTTCCTTCAATAATTTTGCTTCAAGTTTGAAATCCTTTTTTCGAAAATCAGCGCAAATACTCTTAATATAATCAGTATAATTTAGTATTTTTTTTTGAAGACTATCTGGAATATACAATTTCATTTCAGATGTATACTTTTCGATTTCAGATATTTTTGGGAATGCAATCAACAAAGATTTTTGATCGAAAAAATAAGTAAATTCAACCAAATCACTATATATTTTTTCAATAACTACAATGCGTCTATCTTCTCTAACTTTATTTTTATAAATTCTGTTTTCAATTTTTTTTACATTTCTTTGAATTAACCAATTAATTACAGCAATAAGTATATTCAACACTAAAAATATAGCCAAATATTTTATTTGTGTTTTATTATATTGATCAGTTAGAAGCTTCTCTAATGTTCGTAAATCTATTTCTTTCATATTTAACAAATGATCCCAAACGTAAGGTAAATTATTGAAAAAATGAAAAAACTTGATAATGCCCCCCAAGCTCTCCGTAGTGTTCAACTCTGCATACACGGCTCTTCAAAGTTTGCAACTTTGGAGCCACACACTAAAAGTATCAACTCTTCTGCATCAGGTACACCCCCCCCCCCCGCTCGGCGTAGTATGGGGCGCAGCTTTAAGCTTAGCCTACTACGTCGTAGCTTCAATGCAGTCTCCGAGTGCTCCAATAACCACTCGTCCTGCGGACACCCCTCCTCCTTCGTCAGGCTCAGGGTGACAGAGCAGCTGTGGAAATTGGTTGCCTGCCTGCCGGCAGGCAGGGAATGACAGCATGTGGTGTGCTTGCAGACGAGTTTAAAATTGAAGAATATCTTAAACAAATGCCACCGGCATCGGAGACGGCGCGTAAAGTTTGGCATTGCTGGTGCAGAGCCCCTAAAAAGGGCGGAGCCCTGCCTACCGGACAGGCAGGCATTCTTTTTAGGTCGCCTTTTTTTGGTTACTTTTTTATTTCGGGCGATTCTATTTGTTTTTATTTGCCTCAATGAGGGTTTCACCGTTGGCGAAGCAAAAAAGTGACAAAGAAAAGTGCAATTGTCAGAATCAGGATTTTCAGGAAGGAAGGCTATAACCCACCCTACCTCCCGCTAAGGCGGGACAGGCTCTCTCCTTCGTCAAGCTCAGGATAAACTCAGGAGGGTAATTTCTATTGCGGTTAAGTTTGCAGCATGTTTAGACTGCTTCGTGCCTCGCAGTGACGTAAGCGTGTGGTGTGCTCGTGCTAAAAGCGGACGGATGACGAATCGGAGGCTGCGTCCAAAAACCAGCGATACCTGCCTGCCTTAGGCAGGGGAATGGTGCCTAAGGCATTTTTCAGCGTGCAGCGCAGCGGAACATCGAAAAATAACGCCTGTGGCGTGGCTCAGGGTGACAGGTGCTTTGCCTGCCTGCCTGCCGGACAGGCACGGGCAATGACATAAGTATGATTAGCTCTCGCTGGCCTCCTTCTCCCTCGGAGAAGGACCGAGGATGAGGTCAAAGGGAGGGGAATGCTTAGTTTGCACCAGGTAGAGATTGCTTCATTCCTTGCAATGACGGCGATGTGGTGTGATTGTGCAGTTTGTCAAGACTCCTTGACCTCCGGTCGCAAGTTTCAGCTAAAGCTTCTGTTTCCTCCGGGAAGGTTTTTTTTATGTCCCTACCCTTTCCCTACCCCAAAAACCTATCCACGATACGTTCAGGACCTAAGCAGGATACGTTGGGGACGTAAGCAGGATACGTCAGGAACCTAAGCAGGATACGTTGGGAACGTAAGCTGGATACGTCAGGGATCTAAGCTGGATACGTTGGGAACGTAAGCTGGATACGTCAGGGACCTAAGCAGGATACGTTGGGAACGTAAGCAGGATACGTCAGGGACCTAAGCTGGATACGTCAGAGACCTAAGCAGGATACGTCAGAGACCTAAGCTGGATACGTCAGGGACCTAAGCAGGATACGTCAGGGACCTAAGCAGGATACGTTGAAGACCTAACCACGATACGTTGAAGACCTAACCAGGATACGTCAGGGACGTAAGCAGGATACGTCGGGGGACGTATCCGCGATACGTGGGGGGACGTATCCGCGATACATGGGGGGACGTATCCACGATACGTTGGGGACGTATCCGCGATACGTTGGGGACGTATCCGCGATACGTTGGGGACCTAACCAGGATACGTGGGGGGACGTATCCACGATACGCTCAGGACTCATTGTGGATCCTGTGGACAATCATTTATTATCAAAAAACATGATCCATTTAGTAACTTTAAAGAAAAACAGGGTTGCTATTTTTGCATCAGTAAACCTGCCCTGCTTCCAAACTGCTTGTATCCATGTCCGGAAAATTTTTATTGCTGCTGTTGGTATCTGTACAGGTCAGATTATTTGCCCAGGCTCCGCATTTTAAAGTTCTTGAGCTTTCTTTGCCGGAGGAAATCCGCAATCCGGACAATGAGTTTTCAGGATTGTATTGTACCGCACAACAATTGTTGCTGCTTTCTGAAAGCCGCCCGAATGAAGAAGCAAAACTGTATGCATTTAACCTGTCCGACCTGGACCATAAAATAAAAGACAGTTCCTTCCTTTTACCATATCTCAAATACCCCATCCAAAACCTTGAGCCGCTGAAACACAGAATGCACGATCAGGGCATGGAATACGAAGGCCTCGAAGCCATTCTTGCCGACAGGAATACGGTCTGGCTTTCTGTAGAGACCAGCACAGCATCTGCTTATGCCTGCCTGCTCAAAGGAACTTTAGGCAAAACATCCTTACTATTGGATACACAGTTTTTAACTGCCATCCGCAAACCTGTACGCGGTGACAATGAGCAGATTTACAACGCAGGTTTTGAATCGCTGGCGTTAAAAGACAAGGATATCATTACCCTTTTTGAATTCAATGGTTTCTCCCGAGGGAATAATGCAGCCGTTTTTGACAAAAAACCGGGCAAACAAATCAACAGCATACGGCTTGCCGACGCTATTCCTTTCCGGCTCACTGACATCAGTGCCGGTGGTCATAATCATTACACGGGCATCAATTATTTCTACAAAGGAGCTGGCCGGGACGCCATTTACCGGCCTGCAGCAGACGACACCTTCAATAATCGCCTGGTTAAAACATCATCAGGTTATCAGAATTATTGCCGCCTGATCGACCTGGAAATTAAAGGTGACGTCATCCGCTGGCAGTCATTATGGGAATTTCCGGAGCAATATCTCGGGTATAACTGGGAAGGTATTGCGCTTTACAAAAAGGGTTATTTTATTATCAACGACCGCTACACACCCGCAAAACCCTATCATACTAAATTGATTTATCTGGCAGAATGATTTTAAGAATGCCGGTTTCTGTTTAATTGTAAGCTTCCGGTTTTTGGGAATTCGAGGTCCTCCCCCCGCTGAGGCGGGACGTGATCACGGTTTAGTTTACAGATTCCTGCGCCCGCCCCTGCCCGTTCGGACAGGCGGGCGTACCGGATCGGACGGGGAATGACAGCGTGTGGTGTGCTTGTGCCAAAAGCAAAGGAATGTTCAACCGAAGCCTGTCTCCAAAACCTGGTAATTGATAGTTCATGAATTCTATCATTATTACGTTAAAATGATTTTAAGCAGCTTTAGCTATATTGGGGACTACACCGGTTTAATTTATCTTTGTGACAACCAACAATATATACTGAAAATGAGAGCAATAATCAGCATCGTAATGCTTACCGTACTAATGTCTTCATGTGCCTCCATTCCAAAAAAAGCAGTTGCTGTTCACCCCTTTGACAAGACAAAATACCTGGGAAAGTGGTACGAAATAGCGCGCCTGGATTTCAGATTTGAACGCAACCTGAATAATACTACAGCAGAATATACGCTGCGCAGAGACGGGAAAATAAAAGTGGATAACAAAGGGTATAATTACCGGAAGAATGAGTGGAAACAATCTGTCGGCAAAGCGAAGTTTCGTGGAGAAGATACAATAGGGAAACTAAAGGTCTCCTTTTTCGGTCCATTTTATGCCGGCTATAATGTGATTGCCATAGATAAGAATTATCAATATGCCCTGGTAGCCGGCAGAAATACAGATTATTTGTGGATCCTTTCCCGCACAATCATCATACCCGAAGAAGTGAAAAATAATTACATAGATATCGCAAAAAGGATAGGCTACAACACAGATGATCTTGTGTGGGTGAAGCACGACAAACTGTAAGGTTATTGCAGGACTATTAAACTTCCAAACACATATCTTTACACCCACAATTTCCAAATCATGATACCCGTTTTGCTTATTGGAATGAATCCATTTACGCTTGACTTTTCCCTGCCCGGATTCCCGGAAGGGATGACAGCAGAAAATGTGATGGAAGGAATACGCTCAGAGCAGGAAAAACTGGCAGAACTTGGCTATAAGCTCGATACCTATTTGCCGGACCTGGATATTTCAGACATGAATGATCTGGAAAAATTATTGCAGGAACACCAGTATGAGGGGATAATTATCGGAGCAGGAATACGCGTCCCTCCGTCCAACTTTATCTTGTTCGAGCAATTTATCAATACTGTACACACATTTGCTCCGCAGGCCAAAATAATGTTTAACACGAACCCTGCCGATAATGTGGCTGCAGTGTGGCGCTGGTTTTAATTTTGAAGCCGCAATTGATTTAATATGAGCTACTCAGGCCATAAACGAAAGTTACTTTCGTCAGTTTGGACACTTCTTTATTATTGTGTTTGCCTGGTTTCCATTTTGGCATACCTTCAAAGACCCTTATCAATTCCTTATTCAATTCTTTATTTTTTCCCTGTTCAATAATCACCCTTGTGATACGGCCATCGTTCTCCACAACAAAACGAACAACATAAGTCCCTTCCACATCCCTCACTTTTGCAGCAGGATTTACCCGGACGTGCTCCCTCAAATACTGCTGGACATTTCCTTCAAACCTCGGCGGCTCATCCGACCAGCTTATGGGTGGTCGGGCTTCCCAGCCAGCAATACCAGTTCCTATTGATTCGCTTTGCTTTTTCTTTTGTTCGGCCTCCCACCTGGCAGCATATTTTATCAAGGTTTCTTTTGGCAGGCGGCCTTCCTTCACACCCAGTAATTTTCCCTGATTATAAAACAACTGGTATTTAATAAGCGAATCGTTTTCGTACATTTTCCAGTGCCCTGTACGCACATTGCCGGCGAATTCCATTTCAGCCCATTTGCTGCCATTCCTTTTGTAGACAATAAACTTACCATCCTTCTTGCTGATGGTTTGTGGGATAGCATCAGTAAATGAAAATCTCAAGCCATCGGTAACTATTGCCAAGTCGTTGCGCAAGGTGTCGAATTCTTCATAAGGCTGTTCTATATTTTGTTTCAGGGCAAAGGGATTGGTTTTAAGGGAGTATGCGGTCGCCCAGCGTTCCTCCAGTTCCTTTGTCCCGTATGCTGCAAATCTTCCCTTGAAGAATATTGTTCCATCCATATACCATGCCGTCCAATCACCGTCGGGCATTCCATCTTTCAGCATCCCTTGCATGGCCTTCATCCCGTTTTCGTGATAAGCAGTGTAGGAGCCATTAATTAACCCTCCTTCAAAATTCATTTCTGCCATGGGATGCCCATTCGGGTACCACATTTTGACAGGTCCGTCACATTCCATTTTGAGCAACATCTCATTATATTCCCAATAATTGCCCGGATAATCAGGAATGTTCATGATCTTCCTGTTCCGTTCAGAAATATGGTATTCCTTATGCGAAAAATCAAGAAAAGTGTTGGGTAAAACCGCATAGGAGCCGATTTTCCAATTACCCTCAATTGCTTTTTGACCATTGGCATGAAACATTGTTTTTGTCTTTTGGGCTATAACAATTCCAGGAAAGAATGGCAGAAAAAATAGCAGGAATATTAATTTCATCAGAACGGTTGAGATTTGTATTTTGTTTGGGTTTATCATTCAAACTTAACGACAAAATTCAAACAATATTTCATAAAACGGATTGCATATGAATGTAAGTTTGTTTTCTCTGAAGAGTTTTAGGGGGAATATCATCGATCTTATAAATAAATAAACTGATCTGTTTTTAAGTTGTTTTACTAACTTCGGATTTCAAAGACCCATTATGAAAACATGGCTTTTATTTATTTTCCTTTTTGTAAGCAACCATCTCGGGGCGCAAAATTTTGAATACAATATTAAAATATATGACATCAGCTTCTCCGGCGATTCTGTTATAAATATTGTAGACGATTCTACCTGGACGACATTTAATGCACCCCAGTGGCAAAAGGATTCATTATCATTCCCAATAGGATATGTGAGTGGAAGCAGAATGGAGCTTTCCGCAAGATTGAATTTTAATTGCAGTATTAACGCCCCGGATTCCGTGTGGATAAGAGCATTCGGTGATCATTCCTATAATTTTCCAATCAGAAAATCGGCGCTCATCTCTTCCGGTACTTTACCAGGTCATTATTATATTCAATACCCATTAACGAAATGCGATAAAAAATTTGATTCATTAAAAGTTGACTTCATAGATAAATTACAACTAAGCTGGGAGGCATCTATGGATGGTGTCAATTGGTTTTCGGCAGACACCTCAGCACATAGAGTATATGTAACCAAAAGCAAACCTATGGCATCAAACACTTATTTTAATTACTACTACACCGTAATTGATCTGAGTTGCAGAAATGCGAAAGGTGCAGGCAGTGATTCTGCGATTATCAGCCTTTGCTGGAGTGAATTTACAGACCAGATAACATTGAATTATAAAGGAGATTCTTTGTTCTATTATAAAACCTTCAACACGCCACACACATCAGTCGCTGCATTGCTCCGTTACAGGAATGCAGAGTGTTTTTCATTCGCTCAACTTTTCATAGCGATGCTTAAAATACAGGGTATTTCCATCACGAACAATTATATTGAATTATATATCAGGCCTACCGGATCATTCTGTGTTACAGGTTCACCGGCAAGCATGGGTTATATTTCTACATTTATGGTAAAAGGATGGAAATTTATTACTAAAAGCGATAGTTCTATATGCCCGAATTATCCATACACAAATACCTGCGATCCGTTTACATACTCTAAAACAGGAAAATATGTTTGGGGGAAGGAAGATGTACAGGATGCTCCCGGACTTGCAGGGCAATGCAACCCAAATCCCGCCTCACTTTTCCAAAGGCATCAGGTTGTAAAAATCGGCGGTATCTATTATGATCCGTCATATGGTGTCACTTATACTTCATTAAGCGATTTCCGGACTAAAGCAATTGATGGCTGGGCGGTATATTCAACCACGGCATACAGAATGACGAATAATGTTTTAGCAGCAGAGATACTGGAATTAATTAAGACCTGGTAAAATTATACTTTCAAATAATCGGCATAATTTTAATAATACGGGGTTACTTATTGTTCTGTTTATTCACCCATTAAAAAGCCTTCCTTCCGAAAGGCTTTTTTAATTATTGGGGTGTATTGTTTGTAAAATCTTTGAGGCTTTGTTCTTTGTCCACCTTTTTCGAAATCATTTCAACTTCTTTGATAAAATCGGCAATTTTTTGTTCGCCGAATGCACCGTAAGAATCGGTCAGTGTACCCCGTTCACCATCTTCCGTTTCTATTGCATACAAAATAGCGCTATCATCGGGATTGGAAGCACCTTCAAATCGGTAGAAGTTGACAATTTTGACTTGATGCGGAGCAAATAACTTTTCGGTATCAAAAGATTTAATACCCATATTCGTTACCTGAAATTGTGTATCGAAACCCAACTTGTCCAACTTGCGCATGCAGGAAGTGAGGGTTTTCATGTCGTCCAATTCGCCTGTTGTGGTATCCATAAAATCAGTTTTAAATTGTGAGGTAATTCTAAAACAAATTTCAGCTTTACAATTCAGTGCTGTGTTATGCGAATACGGCGAAAGTTTATATAATTATGGAGTGGTATCAAAAAACTGCTATTAAAAGCCTTTGATAAAATCACTGATGAGATAGGCGATTAATTTTCCGGTACCATAATCCTGCCTTCCGTTCCTTAAAACGGTAGCACCTTCGGCAATATGGAGGTAAACAGGTTTAGATTTACCGGCACAATAGTTAAGAAACTGACGTGCCTGAACTGGACTTATGCCAACCGGAGTTGCGGCACTGGACAAGACGTTTTGAATGCTATCCAGGTCAAGTTCAATTCCAACCGGTTTTCCGGCAGTATGCAGAAAAACGGTTTCAGTTGCTTTCGTGAAATCGCTTTTCTGACGGATAAAAATATCTTCAAAAAAAGAAAAGTAGATATCAATGTCTGCATTCAAATCAGCAACAACGGCTTCACAGTTATAATTTTCGTGAAGACCAATAATGGCATATTTATCCAAATGATTGGCGGCTTTCGCATAGCGGAACCCGTTGCCGCTATGCCTTCCTTCCATCACTCTAAAATCGCTGTGGGCATCGAGATTAATGCAATTCACGGATTGCTTCAATGCAAGTGAAGCTCCTTTTAGTAAAGGAAAAGAATTATTGTGTCCGCCTCCAATAATGATGGGAATTTTACCATTTGAAACTAAAAACTCAATCATCGGATAAACCTCCTCATCAATCTTTGCAACTAAATCCCGCATTTCAACAGGACTCATCATCTCTGACTTTTCCATCCAATCAGAAAAATCAAATGCACCAAGGACAGTCAGGTTTTCACCGGTAAATTGCGGAACAGATTGAATATTGAGTAAAGATTGCAGTGCCGGCATCCACGCAGTATCAGCACCGCCAACACCACCATTTGCCCGCACACCAATATCTTCAGGAATGCCGAGTAAAACGAACTTTGGACTGTTGGAATGAATTTCTTTTTTCCAGTCGTCGGCATCACATAGATGCACCTTTTCTCCCAGCTTTGTTTCACCATCGCGCAGATTGAGCAATTTGCTTAAATCTTCCCGGCTAAAAACCTGAAAAAAGGAACTCATAGTCAATAAGATTAGATTTTATGGAGCCAGTCTGAATTTTTTCCAGTTGCCATTTTCGTCAATTTCGAAAGAAATACGATCATGAAGACGACTCGGGCGACCTTGCCAAAATTCGATACGGGTAGGCAAAACCCTGTATCCGCCCCAATGCTCCGGGCGCGGAATTTCATTGTCAGCAAAATGGGCATGAAATTTCTCTTCATTACTTTCCAGCACCTTCCTGCTTTCTATAACAGAACTCTGCGGAGAAGCCCAGGCCCCCAACCTGCTGCCACGCGGACGGTTCATATAATAATCGTCGCTTTCGGCTTCAGAGACTTTTTCAATCACACCTTCGATACGCACCTGCCTTTCCAGCTCGGGCCAGAAAAAAACCAATGCAGCGTGAGGATTGTGCGCGATATTTTTGCCTTTGGCACTTTCGTAATTCGTAAAAAAAGTAAAACCCGACTCGCTTACTCCTTTGAGCAAAACGATACGGGCGTGAGGCCTCGATTGTTCGTCAACGGTGGCCAGTGTCATTGCGTTTACTTCATTTACAGCGGCCGCATCAGCTTCGGCAAACCATTTTTCAAAAAAAGAAACCGGCTCTGCGCCCACTTCTGTTTCATCAAGCGATGCTTGCTTATAATCTGTGCGGATATCTGCGATAGAAGCCAACTTATTCTTTGTTTTTTGCAAAAACGTATTTGAACATTACATAAACCAGCTCAACAGTAAGTAAAATGCTGGTAGCCCATGCTAAAAATACACCAGCTTTATCGCCGGCATCATAAAATGCGTTTAAAACAATTGGATGAGACATAATAGATTGGAGTTGTGAATTTCGGCTGCAAGGTACAAACAGAACGCTAAATTTCTGCATTCTGTCACAAAAAAATACGGATGTTTGAAAGTTCTGAATATTGTCCTTACTTTTCGCCTCAAATTGCCTGCTTATCGATATTATGTTTTTACGCCATATCCCTTTTCTTAAAGCAGTATTAATGTATGCCTGTACCGCATTCGGCGGGCCGCAGGTTCATATTGCGATGATGATAAAGACTTTTGCGCAGAAACGTAAAGATGTCACTGAGGAAGAGTTGCTGGAGTACAATGCATTTTGCCAGATATTGCCTGGCCCGTCCTCTTCTCAAACCGTTTTTTTGATTGCATACCGCAGAGGCGGCGTTCCGCTGGCACTGTTGACGTTGTTGATTTGGATTTTGCCCGCCACCATATTAATGGCTGCATTTTCCTTTTTATTGCTGTACCTGAATGCTCAGGAATTGCAAACCAATTTGTTCAGTTTTGTTCAGCCCATGTCCCTTGGTTTTATCGTTTTTGCTGCCATCAAAATGATGAAAAAAACGGTGAACCATCTGGCAACCTGGGCTATTATGTTGGGCAGTATTGCGGCAACCGTATTCATCAAATCACCCTGGGTTTTCCCGTCAATTATTATTGCAGCAGGCATTATCAGCAATTTCAGTGACAAGCGTATTCCCGGGGAAAATCCGGCTCATTTCAAAGTAAACTGGAATATACTGTGGATTTTTTTCGGATTATTTGTGTTGGCAGGGGTGTTGAGTGAATGGGCGCGCCTCAGCCATTGGGAGCATCGCCGGGCTTTCAACTTATTTGAGAACTTTTATCGTTTCGGAAGCATCGTTTTTGGCGGCGGTCAGGCCCTGATACCCATGATGCTTTACCAGTTTGTAAGCAGGCGCGAAAGTCTCGGACAAGCACCTTGGGTAAGTCAAAGCCAGTTGCTGACCGGCTATGGAATGTTGCAGGCTGTACCGGGGCCGGTTTTCTCCATCTGCACTTTTGTAGGAGGAATTGCGATGAGTACCTATGGCCCTTTCTGGCAACTCATTGGTTGTTTAACCGCCACTGTGGGCGTTTTTTTGCCCAGCACCCTATTGCTACTATTCTTATTTCCTTTATACCAAAACCTGAAAAACTATGTTGTTATCTTCCGTTCAATTGAAGGCATAAATGCTGCTATTGTAGGAATTGTATGGGCATCCGGAATTGTAATGTTTAAGGCTACTATGGAAATAGAAATGACGACATTGGTTGTGGCCGGCCTAACCTTTTCAATATTATATTTCACCAAGATACCTGCACCGTTTGTTGTTATCGGATGGTTGCTGCTTGGCTGGGCCACTCATCTTTAAATATTCAGGTTCAGTATATTTGGGTATAATGAATTTCCTATCTTGCAGCCATGCGATTTTCTAATACATTCCCTGCCAACCTCTTCGTCAATGCCCGTTGGTATTGGATGATGGGAGCGGCTGCGGTTGTGTTTTTAGTTGCTTTTTTCTTTAATTTTCTGTTTGCGCCTGCAGTGATGTTTATTATTACAATCACTGTGCTCAGTCTTTTAGATTTAATATTGCTTTACCGGACCAGAGGAAAAGTAAAAGCAGAACGGGTTGTCGCTGAAAAACTAAGTCTTGGAGATGAAAACAAAGTGCAGTTAAAGCTCGAAAACTATTTTCCATTTACTATCTGGCTGAATATAATTGATGAATTACCTGTTCAGTTTCAGGAGCGAAATTTCGAACTGAAGGAAAAAGTAAAATTCAATTCGGTTTTACAAACAGAATACAATTTGCTACCTAAAACCAGAGGCGTTTACGAATTCGGACGATTGTTATGTTATATTCAAACACCATTAAGGCTGTTTCAAAAGAGAATTGTTTCCGCGGATCCGGTAACAGTTAAAGTCTACCCCTCGTTTCATCAACTGAAAAAATACCAGTTGATGGCCATCAGCGAAAGCAATGTTACCGGTGAAAAAAAAATCAGGCGATCGGGCAACAGTATGGAGTTTGAGAAAATCAAGGATTACGTTTTGGGTGATGATATCAGGAACATCAACTGGAAGGCAACAGCCCGTCAAAATAACCTGATGCTGAATACCTACACAGATGCCAGGCAACAACAAATTTATTGTGTGATTGACAAAGGAAGAACAATGAAGTTTCCCTTTGACGGGTTGACGCTATTAGACTATGCCATTAACGCCTCGCTGGCTTTGCTAAATGTAGCCTTGCTCAAGCAAGATAAAGCCGGTCTGATTACTTTTGCAAAAGACGACACGGAAATCATTCCGGCGGACCGCAGAAACAATCAGTTCTTTCATTTGCGGGAGGCGTTATTTCAGCAGAAAACCAGTTTCCAGGAAAGCGATTATAATAGTTTGCGCAGCAACATCCAGCGTAAAGTGGGGCAACGCAGCCTGTTGCTTTTGTTTACCAACTTCGAAACCATGGCAGCATTGGAAAGACAACTACCCTACCTGCGCCAGCTGGCACGTCAGCATCTGCTTTGTGTTGTATTCTTCGAAAATACGATGTTGCAACAGATACATAATTCAGAAGCGAAAACGATTAAGGATATTTATGTCAAAACTATTGCCGATCGCTTCGATTTTGAGAAAAAGCAAATTGTAAAAGAACTTCGGCATTATGGTATATTATCCATTCTCAGTACACCCAAAAGCCTGAGTGTGGATGTTATCAATAAATACCTTGAGCTCAAATCAAGACAATTGGTTTAATACTTTATACTGACATTTCAAGTCAGTTTTTTTCGCACAACCCCTCTAAAAATGACTCCAAACATCATTATCTGGCACAATAACAGTTGTTCCACCAGTCGCAAAGCACTGGAATATCTGAGCACAAAAAATGTAAATATTACCATCAGAAATTATCAGGAAAAACCGCCAAGCCTGAAAGAACTTTCTGTGGTTTTGAAAAAAATGAAACAAAAACCTGATTACATTTTGCGTAAAAAGGAGAAACTTTTTCAGGAACTATTTTCAGATAAAGATTTGACTGAAGACGAACAATTGCAGATAATGCATGACAACCCGCTGCTCATTGAAAGACCAATCATTATTATGGGGAGAAAAGCGTTCCTGGCCAGACCATTTGATGAGTTTGTCAACAAAATAGATAAATTATTAAAATAGTGCATAATCTTTATGTAAACTTGATTTTTTATCAATTTATTGCTACATTTAAAAAAATACCTGTATGAAAAAATTATACTTGTTGATCTTACTTTTCCTGTTCCATAAAGGTGCTACCG
This sequence comes from Chitinophagaceae bacterium, assembly GCA_041661485.1. Lineage (GTDB taxonomy): Bacteria > Bacteroidota > Bacteroidia > Chitinophagales > Chitinophagaceae > Rurimicrobium. The sequence continues at coordinate 396,514 of JBAZUJ010000003.1, read as the reverse complement.
CGCAAACACTGGATTGGGCGCGGTCGTTCGCCTGCGAGACTGCCTGTCCTTTAACTTCAGCCTATGGCTATTGCATTACCTATGACAAAGATGGCAATAGTTATACTGCAGGCTTTTTTGCTAAGGTAATGGACGCAGACCCAGGTCCGGGTACTTATACCCTCTCAACTACAACCTCTGCAGGATATATTATTAAATTGAACAGTGCGGGCGGGTTTGTATGGGCTGTTGCTTTTCAGCCAAGCCAGGAATGTTATATTAATGAACTTGCTGTCGACGATTCAGGAAATGTTTACTCAACCGGAGAGTTCAGGGGTGATTGTGATTTTGATCCGGGACCTTCTTCCTACAGTTTTTCTGCACCCTCATTTCCGAAAGGAAGTAGTTTTATCAGCAAACTGGATACGGGCGGCAAATTTGTGTGGGCAAAGGTTATTGGAAATGGACTCGACAAAGCGATCGGATATAATATAAAAATTGACCAGAAAGGGGATATAGTCAACTCAGGCCTTTTCGATGGTAAAGTAGATTTTGATTCCGGTCCTGGCTCAACAACCTTTGAAGCAGACCAAACTGATTCTTATTTGTGCAAATTTGACCGCGATGGAAATTTGTTGTGGGCAAACCAACTGCAAGGTGATTCTGTAGGCACTTGCAGGGGATTAGGTGTAGATAGAGATAATGTAATCTATATTGGAGGATCTTTTCGGGGTACTGTTGACTTTGACCCGGGGCCATTAGTTAATTTTATCACTAGTACAGCTGATTATGACTTCTTTATTGCAAAATATACGCCGGCAGGAGGGCTTATCTGGGCTAAGAGTGTTGGTGATATTTATGATGATCGTTTTTCCAACCTCTCAATAGACCAACAAAGCAACATTTATTGTACCGGCACTTTTAAAGGCAAAGTCGACTTTGATCCCGGGCCAGGCACTTATTTCCAAACGGCGACATCTGCTAAAGATGGTTCTGATTTTTTACTGAAACTGGATAAAAATGGTGTTTTTAAATGGGCGAGACTTTACGATTTTACTTATTTAGATAATTCACTCATTGCAACTGATACAGCAGGTAATATTTATACAGCAGGAAGTTTCAGGAAAAGTTTTGACGTTGATTTCGGCCCCGGCGTGCATATGCTAACACCCAAAGGCATAAATGATATTTATACTTGTAAGTATAATACCGATGGAGATTTAAAATGGGCTACCCAACTAAGCGGAAAGAAGAATTTCGGAAAATTGTGGGAAATCACAGTGGATACAAAAGGCAACATTTTTACTGCAGGAAACATAGATGATACGGTTGATTTTGATCCGGGACCGGGCTCCGTAATAATTAACAAGAAAAATCTGGTTGGTGACGGTTTTGCTGTAAAAATGCACAATTGTATTATTGACATCAACAGAACAATTTCCAGAACAGGCAGCCTGCTGACCAGCAATGAAAGTGCCGGGCTGACTTATCAGTGGATCGATTGCGCAACAAAGACGGCAATCCCGGGAGCTACTTCCAAATCCTATATGCCCATCAAAAGCGGATCTTATGCGATTGCCATTACAAAACAATATTGTTCAGATACGGCTTATTGTTTTGATTATATTCCAACAGGAATTGAAGACTTCTATTTTCCTGACCGAATGACTTTATCTCCAAATCCTTCTAAAGGTGCTGTTACAATTCAATTGGGCAAAAAGTTTACACAGACAAGCGTAAAAGTCAATAATGTAATTGGCCAAACTATTTATAGCAATCAATTCCTGGAATCAGACCAAATAGTTTTTGATTTTACCTACCCGGCGGGAGTTTACATTGTCACAGTTAATACAACTGAAGGAACAACAAAAACATTTAAGATTATAAGGGAGTAAATTTCGATAATAGAAATAAGAAAGCGGGATAAAGATGATCTTTATCCCGCTTCATAATATGGTCTAAGTCTTTTGACCGGTTACACGCTCAGAAAGAAAAAAACACAAATGAGGACCTGAAAAGAATTGTGGCGGAAGGTGAACAAATGAAGTTTTCATCAATTCATTGCTACATTTAAAAAAATATCTGTATGAAAAAACTATACCTGCTGGTTTTGCTTTTGCAATTTTTTGTAAGTGCATCAGCACAAACATTGGATTGGGCACATTCATTTGCCTGCGAGACTGCGTGCCCTACTATATCTTCTTCCACTGGTTATGGAATAACCTATGACAAAGCCGGAAACAGTTATACAACCGGAACATTTAATATATCCTTAGATGCGGATCCGGGTCCGGGAACCTATACGCTTTCCTCATCTTCTGCAACCGCATATATTATAAAATTAAACAGCACAGGAGGGTTTGTTTGGGCAGTTGCGTTTGAGTCCAGCGACTTATGTTTACCACATGAAATTGTCCTTGACGACTCTGGAAATGTCTATACAACCGGAGCGTTCAGAGGTGATTGTGATTTTGATCCCGGTTCTTCCACTCATATTCTAACTGCACCAACATACCCAAAATCGAGTAGTTTCATCAGCAAACTTGATACGGGTGGGAAGTTTGTCTGGGTAAATGTCATAGGAAACGGGACAGACCGAGCAGACGGATATAATATAAAAATTGATAAGAAGGGAGACATTGTTACTTCAGGTATTTTTAGTGGTAAAGTAGATTTTGATCCTGGTCCTGGTTCGGCAACTTACAGTGCATCCATTACCGATGCTTATTTGTGCAAGTTTGATAAGGGTGGAAATTTAGTGTGGGCCAATCAGTTGCAAGGCAGCTATGTCAGCTATTGCGGAGGTTTAGATATTGACAATGACAATCAAATTTATCTTGGGGGCTCTTTTGACGGCACTGTGGATTTTGATCCCGGACCTTTAGTCAACTTTATTACTTCTGTAGATGAGTACGATCTTTTCATTACCAAATTTACTTCAGCAGGTGAGCTTATCTGGGCTAAAACAATAGGTGATATTTACTTGGATAATTTTTCGACCCTTGTAGTAGACAAACAGAGCAATATTTATTGTACGGGAACTTTTATTGGGAAACTGGATTTTGATCCCGGAACAGGAACGTATTTCCAAACTGCCACAAGTACTGACGGGTCTGATTTCTTACTAAAACTGGATAAAGATGGCGTGTTTAAATGGGCTCAGGTATATGACTTTTCAAATCAGTACAGCTCACTTGTAACAACTGATACAGCCGGTAATATCTACACAACCGGAAGCTTCAAAAAAAGTTTTGATTTTGATTTTGGTACAGGCGCTCATATTCTTACTCCAAAAGGCAGCATCAGTGATATATATATGTGTAAGTATAACTCCGATGGTGAATTAAAATGGGCAACACAAATTAGCGGAAAGAAAAATCCAGGAAAAATGTATAAAATTTCAGTAGATCCAACAGGTGGTATTTTCACAGCTGGCGTTTTAAATGACTCTGCCGACTTTGATCCTGGTCCAGGCTCTTTACTCTTAAACAAGAGAAATCTTCTTGGTGATGCTTTTGCTGTAAAAATGCATAATTGTGTGATAGATATCAACAGGACGATCACAAAAAGCGGCAGCCTGCTGACCAGCAATGAGAACGATGGCCTGACTTATCAGTGGATAGATTGCGCAACAAAGACAGCAATTCCGGGCGCTGCTTCCAAATCCTATACGCCGGTCAAAAGCGGGTCTTATGCAATTGCAATTACCAAACAATATTGCTCAGATACTGCTTATTGTTTTGATTATATTCCAACAGAATTTGAAGAGTTTGATTTTTCTGACCGAATAACTTTAACCCCAAACCCGTCTAAAGGTGCTATTACAATTCAATTGAGTAAAAAATATTCCAAAACAATTGTAGAAGTCAAGAATATTATTGGCCAAAATATTTACAGCCATCAATTCCTGGAATCAGACCAGATCGCATTTGATTTTACCTGCCCGGCAGGAATCTACCTTGTGACAGTAAAAACATCTGAAGGTACAAGCAAAACGTTTAAAATTATCAGGGAGTAAATTTGGATAGTAGAAAGAAGAAAGCAGGATATAGCTGTTCTTTATCCCGTTTCATAATATTTATTACCGCAATTGCCAATCCACAATATTATTGGCCCATTCGGCACGATGTGGCGTTTGCACTTTGATATAATTATCGGTATACCCTTCCATCATACCGTTTTTGTCCGCATTTTCAAAAAGGACTTTGCGATTGGTATCTATAAACTGATTGGAGAAATAATTTAGCTTTTGTACGGAAAGATTACGCAGGATTTTATTGCGTTCGTTGCGCTCGTGTACAGGCACAACAGGCTTCAAATCTATTGCCAAAGTATTGGCGCGTTCAGAATAAGTAAATACATGGAAATAAGAAACTTCGAGTGAATGAAGAAACTCAAACGTTTCCTGAAAATCTTCCTTCGTTTCACCCGGAAAACCAACAATCACATCAACACCAATAGCGGCGTGAGGCATTAAAGCTTTTACCATCGCTACCCTTTCGGCATACAATTCACGCTTGTAACGGCGGCGCATGGCGGCTAAAGTTTTATTGCTTCCGCTTTGCAAGGGAATATGAAAATGTGGCATAAACTTTTTAGAATTCGCCACAAACTGTATAATCTCTTCACTCAGCAAATTCGGTTCGATTGACGAAATCCGGTAACGCTCTATTCCTTCCACTTTATCCAGTTCCTGAATCAGGTCGAAGAAATTCTCTTCACGTAATTTTCCGCCTTCATTTCCTTTACCAAAGTCACCCAGGTTAATGCCGGTCAACACAATCTCTTTCACACCCTGAGCAGCGATTTCGTTTGCTTTAGCTATTACATTTTCAATACTGTCGCTGCGGCTATGGCCACGTGCCAGGGGAATGGTACAAAATGAACAATTATAATCGCAACCATCCTGCACTTTCAGGAAAGTACGGGTACGTTGTGCGTGAGAATAAGAAGAATGGAAGCCTTGCACCTCTTCGATATCGCAGGAACAAATCCGTGCAGAATCTCCTTTGGTAAGGTCTTGTAAATGCTGGGCAATATTGAACTTTTCTGCTGCACCTAAAACTAAATGAACGCCCTCTATTTCAGCTATTTCTTTTGGTTTTAATTGCGCATAACAACCGGTAATCACCACAAAACTTTCCGGAGCGCGTCGCTGGATCCTACGCACTAATTGCCGGCATTCCTTATCCGCATTTTCGGTAACAGAACAGGTGTTGATCACATACACATCGGCTGTTTCATCAAACTCTTTTTGCACAAAACCGCTTGCCTGCAGCGTGCGGCTGAGGGTTGAGGTTTCGGAATAATTAAGCTTGCATCCGAGTGTGTGAAAAGCAACTGATTTCTGATCCATAATTTTGGGAGCGCAAAGATAGGAACTATCGGTTACGCATCTTCCATTTGCTTACAGCTCCATTGGTCATTGCGACAGAATTTAAGGGTTTCTTCTCTTTTTCCCAGATCATTGCTCCCAATAAGGCGGCCACTTTTTCTGCCTCAGGGTTCGATTGTACGAGATATTCAGGTTTGAAAAATTTCTCAATGAATTTGGTATCGTATTGTCCCTTTTTGAAAGGATCGGTATGAATGGCCCATTTGCCAAAAGACAAAGTCGTTTGAATGCCTTGGATTTGGTATTCATCTATAGCACGGCTCATTCGTTCTATCGCCTCTTCACGCGTTGCAGCATGAACCACAAGTTTTGCAATCATCGGGTCGTAAAAAATCGGAATATCCATACCTTGTTCATAACCATCATCTACACGAACACCTGGTCCTTTGGGCGCCTGGTACAATTCCAGTTTTCCGGTATCAGGCAGGAAATTATTTAAAGGATCTTCAGCGCAAACACGAAGCTCGATGCTATGACCATTTATTTTTAAATCTTCCTGGGTAAAGGATAGTTTTTCACCACGGGCAACTTTGATTTGCTCTTTTACCAAATCAACACCAGTGATCATCTCCGTTACACAATGCTCAACCTGCAAGCGGGTATTCATTTCAAGGAAATAGAAATTCAGCTCTTCATCTACCAAAAACTCAATCGTACCTGCACCACTGTAATTGCATGCGCGGGCAGCAGCAACTGCCGCTTCACCCATTTTACTGCGAATCTCCTGTGTAAGGCAACTGGATGGTGCCTCTTCAATAAGCTTTTGGTGACGGCGCTGTACAGAACATTCGCGCTCGAAAAGGTAAACATAATTGCCGTGTTTGTCGCCCAATACCTGTATCTCAATATGCTTTGGAGAACCAACGTAACGCTCCATAAAAACATCACCATTACCGAATGCACTCAGAGCTTCACTCTGCGCCATTTTCATCTGGCTTTCAAATTCTGCTTCATTTTCTACCACGCGCATTCCTTTCCCACCTCCGCCTGCTGCAGCCTTGATAAGAATTGGAAAGCCAACTTCTTTGGCAATTTTAATGGCCTCATTCAAATCGCTGATAGGCTCATCCGTTCCGGGAACCATTGGCACATCGAACTTTTTGGCTGCTTGTTTGGCAGAAATTTTATTGCCCATCATATTGATGGAATAAGCGCTGGGGCCAATAAATGTCAAACCTGCTTCGGTAACTGCCTGCGAAAAATCTGCATTTTCGCTAAGGAAACCATAACCCGGATGAACAGCATCGGCACCGGTCTGGTGCACAGCTTCCAATATTTTTTCAATACGCAGATAAGACTGAGCAGAAGCAGCAGGGCCTATACAAACCGCTTCGTCTGCAAAACGAACAAAAGGCATATTGCGGTCTGCTTCCGAAAAAACAGCCACAGTTTTGATACCCATTTCGCGGGCAGTACGCATCACTCTCAGGGCTATTTCGCCACGGTTAGCAACTAATATTTTTTGCATGAAAAGAAATATTTTTTCTTGAAAAAGTGCAGATTAAAATTTATTTTTCTTTGTGACCTTTACCATACCTTACAAACATATAAAGGTATAAAACCCTTGATATACGCATAATCCATGGTTGTAAAGCCAGGCAGATACCAACAGCAACCGACAAGGCAATAAAAATACTGTTATCTAAATAACTCAAACCCAACAATACCCAATATGCTACAAAAACCGTAGCCAATAAAGCCACCGTTAGTCCATAACTCACATAACCTGTACCATAATAAAAACCGGGTTCAAGCTCCATGATCTGTCCACATTCCGGGCATTTTTCCGGCATGTGCAGCATCGTACCTAATGGGAAAATTGATTTGTTGGTGTACATATTGCCTTTGCGACAATTGGGACATTTCATTTTTAAGATACTGGGAAATAAAGCAGGCGCTTTTTCAGAATTCATCGAAACGAGCATTTTTTGTGCCGCAAAGGTACGATGATGCAGAAAAAGAAAAGAAATAAATTGCTTGTAAAGTATAGATGAAAACTATTTGTCCTTATCAACGGCAACAACAGTTTTCAGCTTAAGAGCCTTTGCCGCACGCATTACTGCAACAATATTATCAAATTGGGCTTTTTTATCACCATTAATAACCACGGTTGGTTCTGCATCGTGGCTTTTCGCAACCATCGCTGCTATAGCTGATTGAAGAGAATCCTGGCTTACACTGCGTGTGCCGATAAAAAATCTTTGCAGCGAATCTACAGTTATAACAACTGTTTGTTTTGCCTTACTGTCACTGGCAGCCCGGGGTACCGAAACCTTTACCAGATTAGGGTTTGCCAGGGTTGAAATAATCAGAAAAAAGAACAAAAGGATAAATAGAATATCATTGAGCGCTGAAGTTTCAGATTCTTTTGAAGCACGAAGATGTGAGCGTAAGTTCATTTATTTGGTGTAATAAGTTGATGCAATATAAAAAAGAAACGTCTTTCGAGCGTTTCTATTTTACACAAATAAGTTTTACTGTGCACTCAGCATTTGAACATCCTCATTTCCGACAGTTGGTTGAGGTAAATTCAGTTCAAATTTCCCTTTCTCCATTTCATTCTCCAGTTGATTGCTTTTTTTATTCAACCAATAGGAATTGGTCAGATAATTTTTGTCATTATGGTAAATAAAAAGACAGGTTCCGTCTTTAAGGCAATTTATAATTTCAGGAGCCAATTCTTCAGAAACGGCAGGACAACCCCAACTACGACCCAGACGTTGGTTTTGCTGAATAAATGATTCTGAGACATAGCTTGCACCGTGCATCACAACCGAGCGGCTGTAAGCTGCAGAATTGTATTGATTATCCATACCAAAAAGATAGAGTGACAAACCATGTCCGCCATTATACGTTTCGCCGGTAACATAAAAACCAAGACTGCTCTGATGAGAGTTTTCTCTGTTGGAAAAATGCTCAGCAAACTCTTCGCCTGTTCCCTGGCCATGCGCCACATAAGTGTTTTGAAGCACTTTATTATTGCGCAGGTCAATTATCCATAAACGTGGTACGTTAGACGAAAGGCTGTAGTCTGCAACGCTAAGAATTTCCTTCTCATCGCTCAATTTACCAGCGCCTTTAAGATTCAGGTAGCCACGATATGCGGTTTCAAAAACCTGTGGATTAAGTTTATTGAAACGGCAAAAATTGATTTTTTGATAAACAGTTGAAATGTGTTCGGTGGACGTTTTGGTTGTTTGTGCTTTGTCCGGATTGTTTTCTGCTTTAGAATCTATTGTGAAAACAAATAACAGCAATAGAGCTGCAAGCCAATTCTTTACTCTGTTTCTCTTCCTCATATCTTTCAAAGATAAATCATAACACCTTGAATCTGCTCCATTTTTTGTTAAAAGGTCTTTAAACTATTTGTATTTATAAACGTCTGAGTGCTGAATATTAAGATTCTCACAAAATATAAACACCTTTTTTACGTTAACATACAAGAAAACTTGAGTTTTATGAAAAAAACCAGCTGCTTTTTCCTTTTTGCTATGGTTCTTCTATGCAATTCTTACGCTCAGGAAAAACTTTTTCTGAAAAATCAAAAAGAACCCATTCCCTGTAAGATTTTGGAAATCAACACGACCGAGATAAAATATCAACCCTCAGATGCAGACCAACTGACCATTGGTGTCAGTAAAAATGATGTAGAAAAAATCATCTTCAAATCCGGACGAACACAATATTTCACCGATCCATTACAGGATTTCAGTTATTACAAAGGGCAGAAACGGATGATATTCAAAACAGGTCTGCTTTCTCCGGCTTTAGGGTTTGCAGATTTTTATCTTGAAAAATCAATAAAGCCAGGAAAAAGTATGGAATTCCAGCTAAATGTTATTGGCTTAGGAAAAAACATTACCTACTACAACAATTATTTAAACTCAGACAATTTATACATTAACCAACGTGGGGCTTCAGTAGGTGCAGGTGTAAAAATGCTACGGATGCCGGACTTTGAATTGAGCAATCGCCGCTTAATGCACATATTGCACGGCAGTTATTTAAAACCGGCAGTTTCAATGGGTTATTACAAACGTGATTTTGTAATAATAGATCCCATGAATTATACCTATTCAACAAAAAATAAGGGTATTGTAATCGGTCTGATTTCAGTTTCCGCTGGCAAACAATGGATTCTGGACAATACTTTTTCACTGGAATTTTATGGAACCGTTGGTTTAGGCATAGACAACTTCAGAAGTCAGCAAAGCAAAATCAACAAAGAAAATAATGGAAATCCATACACACAGGACGAAACTTTACCTTATCAAAACTTTGGATATACCCGATTCGGACGTGGAGATGTTGGCGTTTCTGTGGGTGGCGGGCTGAAAGTTGGTTATCTATTCAATTGCAAAAAGCCTAAAGTGGCCGGAATGGATAAAATGCGAGAACGGCTTAATAAATAAAAAACCGGCGAGTTACTTACATCGCACCGCTACAACCACCTACCCTTGCTACATTCCTGTCCTGGGGGAGTTCGGTAGGAGCTGGTCGTATAAGACTCGCCAGTGGGCGCAAAAGTAATGGCTTTGCCGAAAAAAACAAAATTATTATTAACGCTCAATGAATTAAGTAAATTCACATGTAATGTCTATGATATTTGTAATAGAAAAGCAGGTTTGATTTGAATCAAACCTGCTTCTGATTTTTAAACAAATAAGTTATTAATCTTCAAAATAATAAGGATTGAGATAAACCCTTTCCATGTGATTTTTACGGAGATATTGATCCAATTCCTGGTTCACCCTGATGTCCGGAGCGTAAATATGAGTTGCCATTATGACCAAAATAACCTTGTTGGGATTGTAACCGGTTACGGATAAAGCTTTGTTATAGTCAGTTGTGGTCTGCATTTCATTGATAAAAACCTCAAATTTTGATTCATCTTCAGGGGCAATCACAATATTGAAAATCTCCATTTCGGAGATACTCGATTTAAACGGCTGGCCGATTAAATGCTTATAAAAACCAATAATTTTTTCAGCAGTTCTGTAAGTAAATGTCATTAATAATCAATATTCGGCCCGAAAATTAATTCAGCAGCTTTTGAATTTCCTGAATAAAATGGTCGATGACTATCGGCTTTGGAATAAAGAGATCAATATCCACATTTAATGCATCCAAAATAGAAGCCTCATGAGTAATTGAGGAAATCACAATCAATTTGGCATTTTTAGTATTGTTATGCTTTTTAAACTCCTGAATAAGTTCGAACCCATTCAAATAAGGCATCATTATATCAGTAATTATAAGATCATAAGGCATTAAATCGATTTTCGATAAACCATCGCGACCATCAACTCCATATACCGCATTGTATCCTTTCTGCTGCAAAATTTTCAACAAGATTTTTTGAATAATCTCATCATCGTCAATAAGTAGTATGTTCTTCATTTAAATTTTAATTGCAAAAGTTTGATCTTAGTCAAAGTTAAAGAATAAAAGACAATTGGTGCATAAAATAATTTCTATTATTTTAATAGTTATATATAAAAATATTATCTATACTATTTGCAAAAAAAAATATACAATAATTCATGCATCATCTATGCGATTGGAAACTAAATTTGCATAGATTTCCCCTTATCTTTTAAAAACTATTCATCATGCCGACTAACAAAATCGTGGTTCTGTACGTTGACGATGAAGAGCATAACCTTCTTTCTTTTAAAGCTACATTTCGTTTAAAATATAAGGTTTTTACAGCCATAAGCGGAGCCGAGGCCATGAAAATATTGGAAACAAACAAGGTAGAAATTATCATTACGGATCAGCGAATGCCATACATGACCGGAGTTGAATTTCTGGAAAATGTGATCGAAAAATATCCGGATACCATGCGTATATTGCTGACGGGATATACGGATTATGAATCATTGGCTGAAGCAATAAATAAGGGTAAAATATTTCATTACCTGACCAAACCATGGAAAGAAGAATTGCTGGAAGAGACAATAACAAGAGCGCATGAGCAATTTCTGAAACAGGAATCAATGAAAGTTCAAAACGACCAGCTCAACACAACAAATGAGCAGTTAGAATTTTTATTGCGCCAAAAATTACTCTCCTAACAAGAATGGACTTTCGAAATCCTTCAACGAAACAAATCCGGTATCTCTGACAGAAAGAATCGGATTTTTGCATTCCCAGTCGAAGCCAATTGAATCAAATGCAATTCCGGTATCACTTGCCTGGTGATATTCTCCGGAAACCAGATAATAAGTAACAGCCCCTTCTGTCAGTGCCTTAAATCCGTGAGCAAAACCGTGAGGAATATAAAATGCCTTGTTGTTCTCAGAAGATAAAAGTTGGGAAAATGTTTGACCGTACGTCGGTGAATCCATTCTCAGGTCCAAGGCAACATCTAAAATTGCGCCGGAAGCACAAAAAACAATTTTGGCATGATCATAGGGAGGCAATTGGAAATGCATTCCCCTGATAACATCTTTTGCAGAAACAGAATAATAACTCTCCTGAACAGAAAAGGTAATACCGTGCGATAATAAATTGGTGTTATTAAATGTTTTGACAAATGAGCCCCTCACATCCGAGAAAGCCGGCAAATCCAAAATTTTCAGTTCTGACACAAAGATTTTATTTATTGTGCAAAATACAATTATTCCCGAAAAGGGAAAATAATAACAGATTACAAAATATAAATAACAGTAAATTTTTTCTTCGAATTTCTAGTTATATTCAAAATAGTTTATACTTTTAAAGGAATAATCTGACTAATTGAAACTATTATGAGAGGAATTAACAAAGTTACGCTTATCGGAAACGTGGGCAAAGATCCTGAAATTCAAACCTTAGAAGGCAATCTCGTAGTCGCAAAATTTCCACTGGCCACTACCGAAAATCATAAAGACAAAAACGGACAAACAGTTTCACACACAGAATGGCATACCGTGGTTTTATGGCGCGGACTGGCAGAACTGGCACAAAAATACCTTCATAAAGGCAGTATGATTTATATCGAAGGTAGAATCCGTTACCGCAATTGGGAAGATAAAGACAAAGTAAAACGAAGCAGCACCGAAATAGTTGGTGACAACTTTGTAATGTTGGATAAAAGAAAAGAGAATGATATCCGTCCGGAATCACTTGAAAGCAGCAGTCAGTTCCTCAAGCTTGAAGACGATATCAGCTTTTAAATTTTAAAATAATCAGACAGTATAATCAGAATAAAATAAAGCTGTGCCAATAGTGCACAGCTTTTCCACATTATGAATTTTTGGTTAAAAATAACCATTGGCGATATCTAAAAATCCTACCTTTGAGCCAATATTACCAAACGCATTAATTGAATGACTCCCAAAGGATTTCTGGTATCAGTAGGTGGCGCCGAAGACAAAGGCACCGACCTCGAAAAAGGAATAATAGATCGAAACAGATTGGCGTTTTTTGAACTAGGTATTTTAAAGAATATCGTTTCATTAATCAAACCTTTCCAGGAACCATTAGTAGAAGTAATTACTACTGCATCAATGATTCCTGACGAAGTTGCGGAAAACTATAAAGATGCTTTCAGTAAGTTGGAATGCCTGAATGTTGGTCATTTGCGAATCCGCAACCGCGAAGATGCAATGAAACCCGAGTTTCTGGAGCGCATCAAAAAATGTAATTGTGTGATGTTCAGCGGAGGAAATCAATTGCGGCTTTCTTCAATTTTCGGCGGAACAGAAATTCTGTCTCTTATCCGCCAGAAATACATGGACGAGCATTTTGTAATTGCCGGTACCAGTGCCGGTGCAATGGCAATGAGCAATACCATGATTTATGAAGGAAATGCAGACAAAGCCCACCTGAAAGGAGAAGTAAAAATCACGACCGGATTAGGTTTTATGCAGGATGTGGTCATTGATTCTCATTTTGATAAAAGGGGAAGGTTTAACCGGTTGGCACAGGCAGTTGCCGCACAACCCGGAGCATTGGGAATCGGTTTGGGAGAAGATACCGGCGTTATTGTGAGAAACGGAACTGAAATACAAGTGATTGGCTCGGGCAGTGTAGTCATTATTGATGGTAAATATATTGAGTACAACAATATTGCAGATGTTCGTTTCGGGCATCCGATTTCCATAGAAAATATAGTCGTACATATGCTTTCCAATGGAGACAAATTTGATACAGCAACCAGAAAATATACCGGTCTGGAAGTGGTGATAATGGATGATGATGAATCTTAATAGTAAATTATCAAGCCTGAATAATACTATAAATAATAAACGAAAAACCTCTCCGGTTTTTCGTTTATTTCTTTCTGGAAGGTTCCCGATTTGAAAAATGTCATCCTTGATAAATTTTTTTACAGACTTTTAATAACCACTCTGTTTACCTACTTTTGCACCACAATTTTCAGAACGAAACACTATGAACATAGCGATAATTGGTACAGGATATGTTGGGCTGGTAAGCGGCACATGCTTTGCGGAAACCGGCAACAATGTAGTTTGCATTGATATTAATGAAGATAAAATAAATCAACTCCGCAGAGGAGAAACACCAATTTACGAACCCGGACTGGACGTTTTGCTGGAACGTAATATAAAAGAAAAGAGAATCAGTTTCACTACTTCCCTGGCGGATGGCATCAAAGATGCGCAGATAATTTTTCTTGCTTTGCCTACCCCTCCCGGCAAAGATGGAGCAGCTGATTTGCAATACGTTTTGGGTGTTGCAAAAGACCTCAGTAAAATTATCACGTCTTACAAAGTGATTGTAAATAAAAGTACTGTTCCGGTAGGTACAGCTGAGAAAACTGCTGCTGTCATTGCTGAAAACCTGGACCTTTCCCTATTTGATGTGGTGAGCAATCCCGAGTTTTTACGAGAAGGTGTAGCTGTGGAAGATTTCTTAAAACCTGATCGTGTTGTAGTTGGGACATCTTCAGAAAAAGCAAAAAAACTGATGGATGAATTGTATCAGCCTTTCGTTCGTCAGGGTAATCCGATTTATTATATGGACGAGCGCAGCTCTGAAATGACGAAATATGCGGCAAATTCCTACCTGGCGATGCGTATTTCTTTTATGAATGAAATGGCAAACTTGTGCGAACGTGCAGGAGCGAATGTAGATTGGGTGCGCATGGGAATGGGTAGCGACAACCGTATCGGAAAAAGATTTTTATTCCCGGGAGTGGGTTATGGTGGAAGTTGTTTCCCAAAAGATGTTCAGGCGCTTGCCCGTACAGCAGACGAACACGGTTATGAGTTTCAGATTGTGAAGAGCGTGATGGAGGTGAATGACCGCCAGAAATTGATTTTGGGAGACAAAATTAAAAAGCACTATAAAGGAGATTTAAAAGGTAAAACTTTTGCTATCTGGGGTTTGGCATTCAAACCTGAAACAGATGATATCCGCGAAGCCCCAGCCTTATATTTAATTGATACCTTGCTTGAAGCAGGTGCAAATGTTCGTGCTTTTGATCCGGAAGCGATGCAAAATGTCAAAGCTATCTACGGCGAAAAAGTTACTTTCGTGGAAGGTCAATACGAAGCCGTAGAAGGTGCTGACGCCTTGGTTATTGTGACAGAATGGAGTGAGTTCAGAAATCCGGATTTCGCAAAAGTGAAAACATCTTTATCACAACCGGTAATTTTCGATGGCAGAAATGTTTATACCCTCGAAAAAATGGAAGAACTTGGTTTTCATTATCAAAGCATGGGCCGCTCCAGTATTGGCGCTTAGACTTTCATCCAAAATATTTATTTCTACAAAAAGACAATTAACATCATTATGTCAAAGAAAAGAATTTTAGTTACCGGTGCAGCAGGCTTTTTAGGCTCTCACCTTTGCGATCGTTTTATTGCAGAAGGTTATGAAGTGGTGGGTATGGACAATTTGTTGACCGGAAATATCCGCAACATAGAACATCTGTTTCCAAACCCGGATTTTACATTCTATCACCATGATGTAACAAAATTTGTACACGTACCTGGTAACATTGATTATATCCTGCATTTTGCCTCTCCAGCAAGTCCGATTGATTACCTGAAGATGCCGATCCAAACCCTGAAAGTTGGAGCTTTAGGTACGCATAACCTGCTTGGCTTGGCTAAAGCAAAAGGTGCAAGAATTCTTGTTGCCTCCACTTCGGAAGTATACGGCGATCCATTGATTCACCCGCAGGTAGAAGAATATTGGGGTAATGTAAATCCAATCGGTCCGCGCGGCGTATATGATGAAGCCAAACGTTTTATGGAAAGTATTACAATGGCCTACCATAATTTCCATGGAGTTGACACCCGCATCATCCGTATCTTCAATACCTATGGACCACGTATGCGACTGGATGATGGCCGTGCCTTGCCAACTTTTATGAATCAGGCTTTACAGGGTAAAGATATTACCGTTTACGGTGATGGATCTCAAACCCGTTCATTCTGCTATGTAAGCGATTTAGTGGACGGTATTTACAGACTACTTCATTCAGACTATCATTATCCTGTCAACATCGGAAATCCATCTGAAATCAGCTTGAAGGATTTTGCGGAAGAAGTATTAAAGCTAACAGGTGCTTCTGTAAAAATTGTTTACGAACCATTACCACAGGACGATCCGAAACAACGCAAACCAGATATCAGCAAAGCACAGAGCATCCTGGGATGGGAACCAAAAATCGGTCGCGAAGAAGGACTAAAAGCTACCTGGGATTATTTTCAAAAAGTATTTTAATTTTTAAATCGATTAAAACAAAAACCACGTCCAAATGACGTGGTTTTTTATTGAGCTATTCATAAATCATAAGCCTGTTCTTTACCAGGTTTAATTCATTTTGCAAATATTCAATTTTATCCAAAAGATGTATAATAAGGTCAATTTGCTCAACATTTACTTTGAGGTCATTCCTTATGCGTAATATTTTCTCGAATTTTGAAATACAGTCCTGATGCAAAAAGTCTTCGCTTTTTATTGTCGTAATTTCTAATAAACCATTTTCCTGCAAATCATACAGCAAAGATTGCTCTACAGCATAATGCTTACAAAGTTGGCTCACTAAAATATATTCTGAGTTGTTCATTTTGATCTTAATTTTTGAAGTTCTGAAAATAGTTCCCTTTCCTTGTCAGTGAGATTTACGGGTAGTTTCACTTTATAAGTAAGGTATAAATCTCCAAACGAACCTTCCTGCTTATAAACAGGAAATCCCTTTCCTTTTAATTTCATTTTTGTGTCCGATTGAGTACCGGGTGTCACCTTTAGTTTCACCTGTCCATCAAAGGTTTTTGCCAATATCTCGCCACCCAGTATTGCGGTATATAAATCAAGCTCAACAGTGGCATAAAGGTCTTGTTTATCCCTTCTGAATCCGCTTGCATTTTCAATCCTAAATTCGATGTATAAATCGCCATTCGGTCCGCCATTCACCCCATCTCCACCGTGGCCTTTCAGTTTAATTTTCTGACCGTTTTCTACACCTGCGGGGATAGTCAGTTGAATCTTTTTACCATTGACAGTAATTATGCGCTTGTGGGTTGTGTAAATGTCGTTCAGGGTCAAGACCAATTCAGAATTAAAATCCTGGCCTTTGAATTTCACATTTGAAGAACGGGAGCCAAAATCCTGTCCAAACATTGACTCGAAAAAATCAGAATAATCAGATCCACCACCAAACGAGGATGAGTCATATTGCTGACCTGCATTTTTCCTGTAATGTTGTTGTTGCTGTGCATTGTCCAAATGATCTGCGTGTTTCCATTCCGCACCATACTTATCATATTTCCTGCGATTTTCTGCATTGCTTAAAACTTCATTCGCCTCGTTTATTTCTTTAAACCTTTTTTCTGCTTCCTTATCGTTTGGATTCAGATCCGGATGATACTTGCGCGCCAGCTTTCGGTACGCCTTTTTTATTTCTTCTTCAGTAGCACTTTTTTCAAGCCCCAAAATTTTATAGTAGTCTAAAAATTCCATTTGTCCACTTTGATTTTTAATTCAGGAAGTCATTGAAACGTATAAAAAAAGGCCGTCGTTAAAAACGCCAGCCTTAATTTCTTTAAGAGAACATTACTGTGTAAACAAGAGCAAGTATTAAAATTAATAAACTCCCCATCGTCAGCAATGTTGCATACTTGTCTGTCCGTTCCATCTTATACACGATTAGTTTCGTAATGAAGTTACGGGTTAACGAACCAGTTTTTGAAAAATGGATACGATAATATTTGTTAAATAAATTCCTGCATGTGGATTTTTAAGAAACCGTAGGGTTAAAAGTAAAATTTTAAAATCACATAAGTCCCGCAATATAATTCGTGGCATAAGATTTGCATTAAATGGTAATTATTTACCAGTTAAGATATAAGACACATTATGCTATTGCAAATTACACAGCAGATGGAAGTCAGTGAACTACCTCGATAAATTTAAAAGCGAAATGATATTATTTGCCCCCAAATTATTGGGCGCAATCTACTTTGCGGGGCTTTTTCTAAACACCCAATTCATTTCTAAGCTTTTTTGTAAGTTTTACAACCACACTGTCATAAGACTTCTGCAGGTATATTTTCCATTCCTTGTTACTTAGCTTATTGATGTCATTGATGGCAATCCATTTTCTTTTCGCAAAATGCGCTGCCTGATAAAATTCTTCACGTGCAATCAATTCTTCAAAATCCTCTTCGCTAACCTTAAAACACGCGCTAACAGGCACCTCATCAGGAGATGTCAGCAAAAACATTTTGGTGCCTACGCTGAACACCAGGTGATCTTCCCATTTAATATCTTCGGTAACGGCTTTAAAAGAATTGGCAAGTATCTGCAGGTTTTCGAGGTCCATAATTTCTGAACATTTAATGTCTTGTAAATATAACAAAATACCCTGCGGTTTGAACCGCAGGGTATTTACTATTTTATTAAAATTCTACAAAGGGATATTTCCGTGTTTGCGCTTAGGAGTAAGTACTACTTTATTCTCCAGCATCTTAAAGGCATTGATTAATTTGCTTCTGGTAATATCGGGCAGAATAACCTCATCAATAAAACCGCGTGCAGCGGCGCCATAGGGGTTGGCAAATTTTGCTGTATACTCCAATTCTTTTTCTTTCCATTTGGCATCCTTATCTTCCGCAGCGGCAATTTCATTTTTGAAGATAATTTCAGCTGCTCCTTTTGCACCCATAACAGCAATTTCAGCTGTTGGCCATGCATAGTTCAGGTCCGCGCCAATATGTTTTGAATTCATTACATCATACGCCCCACCATATGCTTTGCGGGTAATAACCGTAATTTTGGGTACTGTTGCTTCGCTTAATGCGTACAATAATTTAGCGCCATTGGTAATAATTCCGTTCCATTCCTGGTCAGTTCCCGGTAAGAAACCAGGAACGTCTACCAATACCAAAAGCGGAATATTAAATGCATCACAAAAGCGCACAAAACGTGCCGCTTTTTTGCTGGAATTGATATCCAGAACACCTGCCATGCTGGCTGGCTGATTGGCTACGATACCAATACTTCTTCCTCCGATTCTTGCAAAACCAACTACAATATTTTCAGCATAATGTTTATGCACTTCCAGAAAAGAATCTACATCTGCAATCTCCTCAATCACCTCTTTCATATCATAAGGCTGATTAGGATTTTCCGGAATAATGGAATTTAGTTTTGCACGAATTTCATCGCCAGATTCATAAGGATAAACAGGCGCATCATCCTCACAATTCTGTGGGATGTAGCTCAGCAATTGTTTGAGATGATTAATACATTCTACTTCATTGCTGCTGGTAAAGTGTGTCACACCAGACTTTGATGCATGCGTGGAAGCTCCACCCAATTCTTCACTGGTTACGGTTTCATGCGTCACCGTTTTCACCACATTAGGACCGGTAACAAACATATAGGAAGTATGTTCGACCATTGAGATAAAATCTGTGATGGCGGGCGAATAAACGGCTCCTCCGGCACAAGGCCCCATTATAGCCGACAACTGCGGAATTACACCCGAAGCTTTTACATTTCTGTGAAAAATATCTGCGTATCCGCCTAGTGACACAACTCCTTCCTGAATACGGGCTCCGCCGCTGTCATTCAACCCAACAACAGGAGCGCCGTTTTGAATGGCGAGGTCCATTATTTTGCAGATCTTTTCTGCGTGCGTTTCTGACAAGCTGCCGCCAAAAACCGTAAAGTCCTGGGAGAATATATACACTAAACGTCCGTTTACTTTTCCATATCCGGTCACCACCCCATCGCCAAGGTAGATTTCCTTTTCCATTCCAAAATCTTTGCTGCGATGAGCAACAAACATTCCTATTTCTTCAAAAGTTCCTTCATCCATCAAAAGCTGAATCCGCTCGCGGGCGGTTAATTTTCCTTTTTTGTGTTGGCTTTCTATTCGTTTTTGTCCACCACCTAATATGGCTTCAGCTTGTTTTTGTTTAAGAATGTCGAGTGCGCTCATTTGTAAATAATATAGCAGCAATGCCGCTTTGAAAGTTTTAGGAAAGATTTATTTAGAAATTTTTTCTTGTGTTGCATTGCGGAAAACATCTTCCATACTTTGCGTTTCCAATTGCATAGAACTGATGTTGATATCATTGTTCAGGGCCCATTGCATTACAGCCTTGCGCAATTCATCCGGTTTGGTGGTATACAATTTCCACCGCATGTTTCCAATATCCTCAATTTTCCCGATACCGGCAATTTGTTTGATTTTGTCCTTAGGGATTATGCTCTCAAACGTAACCAGCAACGTAGAGTTATTACCGGCTTTCTGCAGATTCTGAATATTGTCGTCAGCTACAATAGTACCGTTATTGATAATAATAACACGACTGCACATTGCTTCCACTTCCTGCATAATATGGGTAGACAACAAAACTGTTTTTTCTTTTCCGATATCGATAATGAGATCCCTGATTTCTACAATCTGGTTAGGGTCCAGGCCGGAGGTGGGCTCATCTAAAATCAGCACATCCGGATTATGAATCATTGCCTGGGCAAGACCAACCCTTTGTTTGTAACCCTTACTCAGCATCCCGATTTTTTTATGCGCTTCCTTAGTAAGGCCAGTCATCTGTACCATTTCCTCAATTCTGCCCGCTTTTTTGCTTTTTTCGATTTGGTGAATGCCTGCAGTGAGTTCAAGATACTCGCGAACATACATATCATAATACAGCGGATTTTGCTCAGGCAAGTAACCGATATGTCTACGCAATTCCATAGATTGTGTCTGCACATCGAAGCCGCAAACCACAGCAGTACCTTCTGTCGGAGGAAGATAACTGGTAATCATTTTCATTGTGGTCGATTTTCCGGCACCATTTGGACCAAGAAAACCAACAATCTGACCTTTGGGTATCTCGAACGAAATATTGTTTACTGCTTTTTGCGTACCGTAGATTTTGGTAAGCGATTGTACACTAATAGACATAGCGCAAACCTACACAAAAACCTGTTTTTAAAAAGGAAAAATTTACAAGGTTGGAATACTAAATATCAACACATTACGTTTTGTGTTGCACAATTGTTAAGCTACAATGGATTGAACCGAATTTAATTACCTTTAGCCTCAGATGTTTGGGGAAACTTGAAAACTGAAGAAACCGACACTTAGTTTTAAGCAAAAACCGCAGTTATTGAATGCAATTTAGCGCCATACAAATCGCTACCCTTTTGGGCGGCAAAATAGAAGGCAACCCTGAAACCAAGGTGACAGGTGTAGCCAAAATAGAAGAGGCCGTACCAGGTTCATTGTGCTTTATTTCCAATCCCCGGTATGAGGAATTTATCTACGAAACCAAGGCATCAGTAGTTTTGGTTAATGATAATCTTGTACTCCAGAAACCGGCAAAACCAACTCTGATAAGGGTTCCTGATGCTTATGCCAGTTTTGCACTTTTATTGGAAAAGTACAATGAAATGATAGCAGCATCGGCACCAAAAGGTATTGAACAACCCAGTTTTATTGCCCCGACTGCCCGGATAGGAAAGAACGTTTACATTGGAGCTTTCAGTTATATAGCAGACAATGCCGTTATAGGTGACAATGCGCAGATTTATCCCAATTGTTATATTGGTAAAAATGTCCGCATTGAAGACAATGTGAAATTATTTGCCGGAGTCAAGGTATATGATGATTGCCAGATTGGAGCACGGACGATAATACATTCAGGCACAGTTGTGGGTGGAGATGGATTTGGATTTGCTCCGCAACCAGACGGGACTTATAAAAAAATCCCACAAATAGGAAATGTTATTATAGAAGAAGACGTAGAAATTGGGGCAAACAGTACTGTTGACCGAGCAACAATGGGAACAACCATTATCAAAAAAGGTGTAAAACTGGATAACCTCATTCAGATTGCCCATAATGTTGAAATAGGCGAAAGCACTGTAATTGCCGCTCAAACCGGGATTGCAGGAAGCACAAAAATAGGCAAAAATTGTATGATAGGTGGCCAGGTTGGCATTATTGGTCATTTACATATTGCCGACAAAACAAACATTAATGCACAAAGCGGTTTGTCAAAATCTGTCAATACTCCAAACACTGTTTTAAATGGCACTCCGGCATTTGATTATAAAAGCACGCTAAAAAGTCAGGCAATTTTCAGACATTTGCCTGAAATGCAACAAAAAATCCAGGAACTGGAAAAAATGATTGCAGTATTATCCGAAACAATTTTAAACGGAAAATAAACAATAACTTACTTATTCGAAGACAAAATTTCTTGCAATTGAACAATCAATCTTCTACGAATCAACATACTATCAAAGAACCTGTAACCCTTTCGGGGGTTGGACTGCACACCGGTGCAAATGTAAAAATCACGATTAAGCCTGCCAATGCAGGTTTTGGATACAGGTTTCAACGAATAGACCTTCCGGAACAACCTATTGTAAAAGCAGATGCTGACCTTGTAGTAGATACTTCAAGAGGCACGACTATAGAACAAAATGGCGCACGTATCAGCACAATTGAACATTTGCTTGCTGCTCTTGTAGGATGCAGAATTGATAATGCATTAATAGAAATTGATGCACCAGAGGTGCCGATTCTGGATGGCAGCAGCCGCGAATTTATTGAAGCCATTGACAGCGTTGGCGTGATGGAACAGGAAGCTAAAAGAATCGTTTTTACACTGGACAGCAATATTCATTATTACGATCCGGTAAAAAATGTGGATATGCTGGCCATCCCATCACAGGATTACCAAATTACTACAATGATTGATTTCAACTCGCCGATATTGGGAACCCAACATGCGAGCCTGAAAAACATTGCAGATTTCAAAAGTGAAATTGGCAGTTGCCGTACGTTCTGTTTCCTGCATGAAGTAGAATATTTGCTGGAAAACAACCTGATAAAAGGTGGCGACCTCAGTAATGCCATTGTTGTGGTAGATAAACCAGTCTCTCAGGAAGAACTAAACCATCTGGCGAAGGTTTTCAAGAAAGATAGTATTGAGGTGAAGCAGGAAGGAATTCTGAATAATCTTCAGATGAAATTTCCTAATGAGCCTGCAAGACATAAATTATTAGATGTAGTAGGTGATCTTGCTTTGGTAGGTTTTCCTATCAATGCACATATCATTGCCAGCCGCCCGGGACACGCATCTAATGTTGAATTTGCCAAGAAAATAAAGCAATACATAAAGTCTAATAAACATCTGGCAGGCGTTCCAACCTATAACCCGACTATTCCTCCGGTTTATGATATTAACCAGATTGAAAAAATCTTACCCCATAAATATCCATTCCTTCTCGTTGACAAGATTATTGAGATGTCTGACAGGCATGTAGTCGGGATAAAAAATGTAACGATGAATGAGCAATTCTTTACAGGTCATTTCCCTGGAAATCCGGTAATGCCCGGCGTTTTGCAAATTGAAGCTATGGCACAGGTGGGAGGAATTTTAGCCTTAAACAGCTATTCTGATCCCGAAAATTATGATACTTATTTCCTGAAAATGGATAAAGTAAAATTCAAACAAAAAGTGGTTCCGGGCGACACATTAGTCATCAACATGGAACTATCCAGCCCGGTAAGACGCGGGATATTCGAAATGAAAGGAACTGCATACGTTGGCAATAAACTGGTAACAGAAGCAGAATTGGTAGCTCAACTTGTAAGAAAAGAAAAGAAATAATGATTCATCCACTTACCTACATTCATCCCGACGCAAAGATTGGCATCAATGTAACCATTGACCCTTTTACTACTATACATAAAAATGTAGAAATTGGTGAAGGAACATGGATAGCTTCCAATGTAACGATAATGGAAGGAGCGCGTATCGGCAAAAATTGTAAGATTTTTTCCGGAGCTGTTATTTCTGCCATTCCACAAGACCTGAAATATAAAGGCGAGGACACACTTACCATTATTGGTGATGGCTGTACCATTCGCGAATGTGTAACCATTAACAGAGGAACGCTCGATCGTAAAAAGACTGAAATCGGCAACAATTGCCTGATAATGGCTTATTCCCATATTGCCCACGATTGCACTGTAGGGAATAATTGCATTTTTGCTAACAATACCACACTTGCCGGGCACATCACCGTTGGCGATAATGTAGTATTAGGTGGACTTACAGCTGTTCAGCAGTTTGTTCGTATCGGGTCTTATTCCTTTATCACAGGAGGCTCTCTGGTAAGAAAAGATGTGCCTCCCTATATAAAAGCAGCGCGCGAACCAATTTCATACGCTGGTGTCAATTCTGTTGGCTTGAAACGCCGTGGTTATGACACGCAAAAAATCAATCATATCCTTGATATTTATCGTATTCTTTTTGTAAGAGGATACAATGTGAGCAAGGCTTTGGATATTATTGAAGCAGAAATTCCGGTCTCCGATGAAAGAGATGAAATCATCAATTTTATCCGCGAAACGGGTAGAGGTATAATGAGAGGCTATACACGTCGCAATAATGAAGATCTCAGCTGAGCTGGTCGCCAAGCGATTTCATAATCATCATATTTTCAAAAATGTTTCCCTGCAGTTTGAAGCACCAGCGTGTTATGCTCTGCTAGGGGCAAATGGCAGCGGAAAATCTACCTTGCTCCGCATAATTGCAGGTATACAAAGCCCTACCAAAGGAAAAATCATTCACAGTTTGGATGGGAAGGAAATAGCACCCGAAGATTGTTTCAGGAATATCAGCTTTTGCGCACCAGGAATGGATTTGGTGGAAGAAATGACATTGAAAGAATTTCTGATTTTTCATTTTGGTTTTAAGAAAATGTTGGCTGGCTTTACAATTGATAAAATCATTGAACTTACCGGGCTTAAAAACGTCGAAAATAAATTTATTGGCGACTACTCTTCCGGAATGAAACAACGCGTGAAACTGGCGCAGGCAATTTTCAGTGATACACCAGCCTTATTTTTAGATGAACCTTGCACCAATCTTGACCAGAAAGGAGTAGACCAATATAGGAACTGGGTGACGGATTATGGTAAAAACCGTTTGGTAATCATTGCCTCCAACGAACTGCGTGAATATGATTTTTGCAACAATCATATTGAAATGGAAAGCCTGAAATAATATCCTTTTATGAAAACTATCCTGCCCGTTTCATTGTTGATAATATTCCTTCTTGCAGGATTAAATTCTTTTGCCCAAAATAATACCTATGTCAAAAAGAAAGGCATGTCTGTAAAACAGTACAAATCCCTTATTAAATCTGACAACTGGGTGCTGGTAGATTTTTATGCAGACTGGTGCGGCCCCTGCAAAAAGATGGATCCGTTTCTTGAAGAAATCAAAAACGAAATGGGCGGTAAATTAAAAATGGTGCGCATCAATGCCGATGACAACACCGATATCTGCAACGAACTTTCAGTCTATTCTCTCCCTACCCTTTTCCTTTACAAAAACGAAAAAATGTATTGGTTCAATTCCGGTTATACCAGCAAGGAAGAAATATTGAGTCATATAAAATGAAGTTTGTAGAAATCAGGTGCATCAAATTCCTAGAACTTTAGTTGGCGTTGCACCGTCAGGATTCGTCATTTCTCTAGGCTTTGTGCAACAATACATTTATCATCTATAGCTTTTCGATGATTTTTGTATTGGTATCTATTTTATAAACAAACTCGTTTTGTCCTTCAGATGCGACAAACCGACAAAATTTCCATTCCTTATCCATAGCAATACATTGATGTAACCCATCTATCCACCAAACATCACCAGGTCGATTGTGTAATTCAAAATACTGATCAGGAATTATGTCTGCATTATTCTGAAAATAAGGTTCCCGAAGAAAATAAATTATCACACAGCCTGCAATTGCAACATAAGATTCATCTTTAGAAATTATCGCACATTGAGGATCTCCATAAAACCAACCAATAATAATACGCTTGCGCTCAGTTTTTTTTAAAATAGAGATAAACTGTCTCCCATTCTGAAACCACTTTAAAATTTTCGCTTTCTGCCAAAAAAGTTTGCATTAAAGTATTGTTACTGAATTTAATTACACCTTCTGTTAAAGATAGTAATTATGACATACAAAGGTTCACATTATAAACCTTTGCGTCGTTGCGCCTCCTTTGCGACTTTGCGTGAATTAATGTAATCCAAAATCACAAATCCACCATCAAAAATCCTGTTATCTTTGCGGCTTATGTACCCATTAATACGCACAATTTTATTCCGCCGCGACCCTGAAGAAGTACACTACTGGGCAATGGCAAAACTCCAGGCTGCTTACCGTAATCCATTGTTGCGTAGCATGATGCGCAAAATGTTCACTTACAAAAAATCTTCCCTCGAACGAACGCTTTGGGGTATTACCTTCCCCAATCCGGTTGGTTTAGCAGCCGGTTTCGATAAAGACGCCCGCTGGATTAACGAATTATCCTGCCTGGGTTTTGGTTTTGTGGAAATAGGAACCGTTACACCATTGGCACAACCGGGAAACCCCAAACCACGCTTGTTCAGACTGCCGGAAGACAAGGCTGTAATCAACAGGATGGGATTCAACAATGAAGGCGCAACTGCTGCAGCGGAGCGTCTTTCCAAGCCTCACGAAAGAATCATTGTTGGTGGTAATATTGGAAAAAACAAAGACACGCCCAACGAAAATGCTATCGACGATTACGAAAAGGCGTTTATTGCTTTATATAATGTGGTAGACTATTTTGTCGTGAATGTGAGCAGCCCCAATACACCGGGCTTGCGGGCCTTGCAGGATAAAGAACCACTGACTAAAATACTAAACCGCTTACAGGTTTTGAATAAGGAAATGGGAAAAAACCGTCCAATCTTGTTGAAAATTGCCCCGGACCTTACTTTAGAGCAACTTGATGATATCATTAGCCTGGTAACCGAAACCGGCATTCAAGGCGTAGTTGCTACTAACACCACTATCGACCGGAGCGGACTGAAAAGTGAATCAGCAAAAGTAGAAAGTATCGGCGCTGGAGGACTCAGCGGAAAACCGCTGAGTGAACGTTCTACAGATGTAATTCGTTATATCCATCAAAAAAGCAATGGCAGTATCAAAATTATTGCCGCAGGCGGGATATTTACAGCAGCCGATGCGCAGGAAAAACTCGATGCAGGTGCTTCATTGGTGCAGGTTTACACCGGATTTATTTATGAAGGTCCGGCGATTGCCTCAAATATCTGTAAGAAATTGAGTTGATTTTAAAAGTAAAATACCGCACGCTGTCATTCCGAAGGAATCTATCACGTGTGGTGTAAATATGGATCCCTTCGGGATGACATAAGCGTGATAAAAATGTACCATTAAACTCACAATTTTGAGAATAGACATCATCTCGGTAGTACCCGATTTATTAAAAAGCCCTTTTGAGCACTCAATTATGAAACGTGCTCAGGCCAAAGGTCTGTTGGAAGTGGTTGTGCATAATTTGCGCGACTACACACCTTATAAACACGGACAAGTAGATGATTATCAGTTTGGTGGCGGTGCAGGAATGGTGATGATGCCCGAGCCATTGGCCATAGCGATTGAAACTTTACAAAAAGACCGAACCTACGACGAAATTATTTTTATGACTCCGGACGGTCCTACCTGGAACCAAAAAGCTGCCAATACCCTTTCTCTTCGGCAAAATTTAATGATTATTTGTGGCCATTATAAAGGCATAGACCAACGCATCCGGGACCACTACATTACGATGGAGATATCTATTGGTGATTATGTGCTTAGCGGTGGCGAACTAGCTGCAGCCGTAGTAGTTGATTCTATCGGGAGATTGATTCCCGGCGTACTGAATGATGAAACCTCTGCACTTTCCGATTCTTTCCAGGATGATTTGTTATCCCATCCTGTTTACACCAGGCCAGCCAATTTCCGTGGATGGGAAATTCCTGAGATCTTAATTTGTGGCGACCCTAAAAAAGTGGACGCCTGGCGATATGAACAAGCCCTGAAAAGAACAGAAGAACGCCGGCCAGACCTGCTTGAAGGCAAAGAATAAGAGGTAAAACCATCCTATTTATAAGGTTGAAAAGATTATTTAAAAAATAATTTTGTCAAATGAGATAATAATTCTACTTTTGCATTCCTAAAATTAAGTAACAATGAACGCTATAGCATTCGTACACGAGCAATTGAACGCAAACGCAAATAAATCTTACCCTGCTTTCAAATCAGGTGACAATATAACAGTAAACTACAAAATCATTGAAGGCGCAAAAGAGCGTATTCAGTCATTTAAAGGTGACGTAATCAAACGTCAGGGTGTAGGCGCAACACAAACTTTCACCGTTCGTAAAATTTCTGACGGTATTGGCGTTGAGCGTGTTTTCCCTTTCTACTCTCCAAACATCGATTCTATTGTTTTGAACAAATCTGGTCGTGTACGCAGAGCTAAATTGTACTACCAACGCGAACGTAGCGGTAAAAGTGCACGTATTCAGGAAAAGAAAAGAGCAGTTCAGGCTCCTGTTAAAAAATAAGAACAAAACATTTTTGTGTGTCAAAGCTGTAAGATTCAATCTTACAGCTTTTTTATTTTATAATTCCCAACAATTATCTACACCAACAGTAAGGTCTTTTAATGGTTATTCCTATCTTTATAGCCCTGAAACTTTACACATTCTAACCTGTTTATCATGAAAAAAACCTTTTACCTGCTTTTATCCTGCTGTACTATTCCGTCCGGCGCCAATGCACAACTCAAATCCCGGCTAATTGCTCAATCGTTGTATAATTATGACGGAATCAGTTTTATTGTTTCAGATTCTACAAAATATAATTATACCAGTTCATTTCTTGGTGGCGATTTAAGCTCACGCTACATTGCCTTTGACAATGCAACAACGTTCACTTTTGATAAACCCAGTTCAAGTTTTAATAACTTTAAAAAATCAGTTCAAAGATTCGATACCAAAAATTACAGAACTGTTTTGCTGACCGCCTTCTGGAACAAATCTATCAGCGCCTGGGAAGAAGCTCAAACCTTTTATTATTATACAACGGTTGATGATAGCCTCACATCAAAGGTGGAACAGGCTTATAACAAGGGCACTGCTGCCTGGGACAATCTGGTTCAGGAAAGCTATACCTATGATGCCTCCAATAACAGAACTTCCTATACACTGGAATTTTGGAATGTTGCGGCCGGAAAATGGGTTGGATATGACAGCTATTCTTACACCTACGACGCATCCAATAATCTGACAAAAAAAACAAATCAAAGCTGGAGCACATCGACTTCATCATGGGAGAATATATTCATCGACTCTTTTACCTATACCCCAGCCAATAAAGTAAAGGTTTATACCAATATTGTTTGGGACAAAATCATTTCGGCCTGGAAAAACAATAAGCAAACTGTCAATACTTACGATGCATCGGATTATCTTACAGAGGAAATCCAAAGCGGATGGAATTCAACTTCTGGCAGTTGGTATAATGCTCAGAAAACATCTTTTGTGAACGACAGCAAAGGGAATATGATTCAGCAAACCTTACAAAACTGGAATAATGTCAGCATGAGCTGGGATAATTTCCGCAGGCAGTATCTTAGCTATGACAGCAAAAACAATGTAGTGAATAATTATTGGCAGACTTGGAATTCCGGCTCGGGAATGTATGAAAACGCCGACCAGCGAAGCTTTACATTTGATGCGGCAAATAATACACTCAGCAATGTTTCTTCCATATGGAATGCCACTACCAGCACTTGGGACAGTTCAATCAGGTTGAGCTTTGAGTATAATTCCTTTAATCAGCTGACCCGCCAAAACTATGAAACATGGGATCTTGCAGGATTCTGGGCACATAAAACAGGCGACCAGTTATTCAATTATTATTACGAAAATTACACCAACAGCATTCAGGAAAATCAGATAGAAAAAGGCAGCTTAAATATTTTTCCTGTTCCCGCTGCAGAACAAATGAATATTGCTTTAAAATGGGAAAACCCACAGGCTTTTACGGCAAGAATATCTGATATCAATGGCAAACTTTACAAACAATGGAATGTAGGTGCTGTCAGCAATTATAACGAGCAGGTTTCTATTTCAAATTTAAGCTCAGGAACCTATTTTATTGAATTTTCGGGCAACAAAGGCGATAAGTTCAGACAGTCGTTTACTGTCCTTCAATAAAGTACATTAAAAGGAGCCTTGCTTCACCGACCATTTTTATTGCTTTACCGATATTGCTATCCTGATGACCTATTAGTTCTTTTGTATTGACAATTGTGCATCTACATTTGTATCCAACAAATAAAAACATACTTTTATGTCGATGAATACACAGGTCCGAAATAACAGAAACAGCTCCAGCTTATTTGGATTCTTTTTGATAGGAGCAGGGATATTATTCTTGTTGAAACAATTTAAGGTCATCGAATTTGATTTCGAGATCTGGCCTTTATTCTTAATTGTCGGTGGTGTTTTCAGCGGCATGAAAAAAGGTTTTAACCGTGCAGGCCCGATTATGATGATTGCAATCGGTGTTGCCTTTTTGATTCCACATTTTACATTGCTGGGTGTTTCTTCTTCTAAATTATTCTGGCCAATGCTGCTGATAATAGGCGGTGTTTTTATAGCCTTCCGTTCTAAAAAAAAAGAACACAACTTTGTAGCAGATAAGGAAGATTTTGTAAGACGTTTTGAGCATACCCCTTCAAGTGAAGGTCAGACCACACAGGAAAATTTTGTCAATATTGAAGCCTTCTTTGGTGGCAGAAAAGAAATTATCACTTCAAAACAATTTGGCGGCTGCAATGCAACTGCCATCTGTGGTGGTGCGGAAATCAACCTGATGCAGGCGGATAATATTACCCAACCAATGATTATCGACCTGAAGGTACTGTTTGGCGGCATTGAAATTATAGTACCCTCTCATTGGGAAATTGTCAATGAAGTGGATGTAATTTTTGGCGGTATAGAAGACAAGCGTCATTTGCGTACTGCAACAGATATCGGAGAAGGAAAAAAATTACTGCTCCGTGGTTCGGTTACTTTTGGTGCCCTGGAATTGAAATCATACTAAACAATACCAACCCAGTATTTTGCTGCAACGTTTTTTAAAATATACCAGGCTGATTCCTTTACCAATTCTGTTGTTTCTTTTCGGAATTGCAACCCTGCCCTTTTCTACCGGCATAGAAATTCCTTGGGCTTCGCTGATGATAGATATTGGCATTCACCTGATTATGGTTTCAGCTGCCAGTCTTATTTTGGAATGGCGCATCCGCAAATACCCAACGAAAGTATTGGCTACAGCCCATGCATCATTACTCGCATTTTTAAACGCTGCCCTTTTATTTGTCATTGCCGACCTGTTTTTGTGCACTTTGATTTTCAATGATAAAATCTATCTGAAACATGTGGACGATACAGAATCCATGCGCTTTATCATGTCCTGGCTTTGTCTGGGCTGGGTAGCTCACATTACCGTTTTACGGAAGCACCAGGCCGATAATAAAAAAGATCTTGAACTACATCAACACGCCGTAATCAGCCTGCGGGAAGCAGAATTATTCAGGCTCAGACAACAATTACAACCACACTTTTTATACAACAGCCTCAATTCAATCAATGCGCTTATCCAGCTGGATAGTGAGAAAGCGCAGGAAATGGTGGGTCGTCTTTCCGACTTTTTAAGACTTTCGGTACGCAGAGATGTAGAAGAGCATATCAGTATTAAAGATGAACTGGATTATATCGAATCTTACCTGGCTATCGAGTCAGTCAGATTTGGTAACAGGCTTAAAATCGAAATCAATAAATCGGGTGACGATTGGGAACAGGCTAAAATCCCTGCTTTTATCCTTCAACCCATTTTAGAGAACGCCATTAAGTTTGGATTGTATGGAAATACCGGCGAAGTGACTATAAAAATCAACCTGCATCTGGGCGACAGGATGTTATATCTCAGCATTGAAAACCCATTTGATGCAAGTGCACAACCGCCGCGGGGAACTGGTTTTGGACTGGAAGGAATCAGCAGACGTTTGAACATACTTTTTGCCCGGGCAGATTTAATTGAAGTAAAAAAGACAGACAATATTTTTTCAACCATTGTAAAAATTCCGCAATAACAATGTATAAAGTTATCGTTATCGATGATGAACCATTAGCAAGGTCGCTGGTCATAAAATTGCTGCAAAGCTATCCCGATTTTCAGGTGGTGGATGAATGCCCGGATGGATTTGAAGCCTTTAAAAGCATTACCAAACACAATCCTGATTTGTTGTTTCTCGACATCCAGATGCCAAGGATAAATGGGTTTGAACTGCTGGAAATGCTGGACAAACCACCTGCTGTGATATTCACCACTGCCTTTGATGAATATGCACTGAAAGCTTTTGAAAGCCATGCAGTCGATTATTTATTGAAACCTGTGACCAGGGAACGTTTTGACAAAGCCATTCAAAAATGCCTTCATCAGGCTTTGTCGACTAATGTGCAGGCGGTTGAGAATCTGCTGGAAAATCAGGTGTATGAAGGTTATCAGCATCGCATTGTGGTAAAAGACCGTGGCAATATCCGCATCATTCCGGCCGAAGAAATTCACTACATCGAGGCCAATGATGACTACATTAAAATTGTAACGAAAGAAGGTTCTTTTCTCAAAAAGAATACCCTGACAAACGTAGAAAAAACCCTGGACCCCAATCAGTTTGTGCGCGTTCACCGGTCCTATCTGATGCCTATCAGTCAGCTGCAAAGTATTGAACCTTACGAAAAAAACAGCCACATAGCCTTATTGCATTGCGGAATGAAAATTTCAGTAAGCCAGTCGGGAATGGCACGTTTGAAAAGCTTATTGGGACTTTAAAAACCAATGTTTTAGCAAAGTTTTCTTTATTTAAAAAAATGCTTGAAAAATTTTGGAGTTGTAGGATAAAATTCCCTACATTTGCGCTCCACTCAAACGAGTACAATGGTCGGGTGGCCGAGTGGTTAGGCTCAGCTCTGCAAAAGCTGCTACAGCGGTTCGAACCCGCTCTCGACCTCAAAAAGCGATAACAGAAATGTTATCGCTTTTTTTTGTTTCAGACAAAAACAATCCTGCTTTCTCAAATCAATCAATAAAAAACCCATACTATTTCATTTAATACAAAAGTCTGATTACCTTTAATTACCTATAAAACACCGGATTATGAAAATAATATACCTTGGCAGCATCCTTGTGCTGTTGCTGTTTTTCACCCATACTACATTTGCCCAAAGTTGGCAATGGGGTTTGTTTGCCGGTACTGGTAGTGGAGGTACAAATTCCACATACGATCTTCAGTCAGATCCGAATGGAAATACGTATCTACTCTGCAATGCAAATGGATTATTTCTGACCAGCCATGACGGAGACGGAAAACCCCGATGGAATAAAACAATTAAAGGTGCCTCTGTTGTTGGCCGTAATGTTAGAATTAGTCCGCAGGGAAATGTCTATGCTCTGGTTGATGTCGAAATATCCCATGACTCTACCGCCCTGTTCGACGCAGACACCTCGGTTCCATACACCAGGCAATCTCAAAAGATGACTTTGATTTGTTATGATACCACCGGAAAATTCAAATGGCTGGTAAGACCGGACACTAATCTGCTGAGCTTAGATATAAGTCATACAATGTATTCAATGGATATTGATGAGGACGGAAATGTCTATTGCCTTGTTAACATGCCAGCGGGGAATCCGATTCTTGGCTCGGCCCTTACTATTCCTTCCAGCCCCCCACCGTTCGGAAGAGGTTATTATGTGCTGAAATATAGCCCTGCAGGTGTTTTGTTATCCGTTACCACAATGAATGATATATGCAGGAAAAGTGTTAGTTTCTCTTATTGGTATAACGAGGAAACCCAGATATCCTATAATAAGTTCAATAAAGGGTTCTATATCTCTCTACCGGCAAGTTATGGAGACAGTATTTATGTGAAAGGTACGATACACAATAACACAATGTTTTTAGGTGCATTCAGCAAAGAAGGCACTTTGAAATGGCACCGTTCTGATACATCGACAGCGTCGTGGGGTGTATACTATTCAACGACACCTATCAAAATTGACAATTCGGGGAATATTTATTGGTCTGGTAGTACTTTAAATGAAAACCGCATTAACGGCTATGATTTAAAAAATGTCTGGTGCAGTGACATCAACAAAATTGCACCATTTATTATTAAAATGGACAGTACCGGTAAGCTGCTGTGGGGGATGAATGGCGGATCAAATCCATGCTATCATAGCTCAATAATGGGCTCCAATTTTGCATTATCCGGGACAGGAAAAGAAATAGGTTTTATCACAGGTTATTCAATGGGAAAACACTATTTTGGCGACCCGTTAAAAGATACTATTCAGGTAAATTATTCTGCGTTCGTTACACATCAAAGAGATGGGTGGTATGCTTTTATCGACCTTAATATCGGCAAAACCAACAGTATAGCAACCATCCAGGGAGACAGTACTTTCTTAGGCTCCACAGTAAGAGCGCATTTTGTGAAGAACGACTTGTATGTTGCCAATTACTCAAATGCACTCAATCTTTTGTTTGACAGTTCCTTATTGGTAAAATCAACACGCACAACTGCCGGCCATGAGGTTTACCTGGCAAAATATGGTTTGCCATTGGGATGTACAAAAGCCCCATCTTCTTCATTCACGCATCTGGGCGGCACCTTTACCTTCACCGGCACTACTCCTAATGACAGCGTGACCTGGGATTTTGGCGATGGCGCTATAGCTAAGGGATCAATTATTACACATAAATATGCGCTGAAAGGAAAATATAAAGTCTGTGCCAAAGTCTGGACTACAGATTGCGGCGTTCTTACCAGTTGTATGTTAGTCGATATCCCGGTGGGAATAGATGAATTTTCAACATCAATAAAAACAGTGAACATTTATCCTAATCCGGCACATACAACCTTAACACTTGTGAATACCGAAGCTGGTGATAATATTGCAATTTATAATTCAATCGGACAAAAAATGTTCCGGGTAAAAACATCTTCCGATAACGAACTCATAAAAGTTGAGGATTGGCCTGCAGGAGTTTATTTTATTAAGATTACAAATAAAAACGGCATTAGTCAGCAGTTGAGTTTCAGTAAATATTGATGTCTTGTTGACCTTCTTTTTGCAAAAAGCGATAACACATTCTGTTATCGCTTTTTCATTATAAATTTTCCAAACATTGAAATCATGTAATCTAAGTTTCAAATTTGTGAAAATGTTGGTAATCAAAGGCTATAGCTTTGCATAATCAAAAACGAACGAAGAACTTTTACCCGAAACAAAACAAATGGAACTCAATAAAATTATCGAAACCCTGAGCGATATGAATATTCTGCTCACCAAACTGACAGTCCATATTTCGCCTGAATCACTGGAGAATCTATACGTGAAATACAAAAACCTGCTCAACGATTTTATGGCCAGCAATAATTACAACAAACTGAATCTTGCACAGACCGACCAAACTAAAGTGGAAGCTTACATTAATGAGAAAAAGTACACCGATGCCAAACTTTTATTTGGAACAATTATTGCAGGCGTTTTGTTAGAAATGCAAACAATAGCAGAAACTGTTTAAAGAGACTAACTCATAAACAAAAGCGATAACTACATCAGTTATCGCTTTTTTTACTTCCGTATCTGCAATTGCGACCATTAATCTTTAATTAGTCGAACATCTTACTTTCAGTATATAAGTACCTATTTCATCAATAAATTTTGCAGGCAATTGCAATGCAATTTCAGGACGTTTGGGCAACCATATTTCATAAAACAAATATTCCTGAAACATTCCCTTTTCAGTTGCGCTTTGCAAAGCCAGTACATCTTTGGGTAATTTTTTCCCGGCATCACTTTTAGCTGCAACCAGTACGCCAAGCAAACCTTCCTTTTCTCGATCCTGATTGTAGCTTAAATCTGCATCTTTAGCAACACCCATACTCTCCCTGTATCCCGGCTCAAATTGCCAGATCGCTCTTGCGAGTGCATAGCCCAGCCAGATACCACCATACTGTACGTTAATGCCTGAATCCGTTTTTTGAACCATAATTTGCGGATTAAATTGCCAATCATCATGATAGGAAAATCCTTCCTTTAAAATAATCCGTTTTAAAGCAGAAATTATACGGGGATTATTCCTGTTCAGAATATGTGCAATCAGTATTTCTTCTTTCGCCTTTTTTATTACACCGTTATGCTCATACACATTCGCTAAAAACCAATGCGCCATGTAATCGGCATAATTCTGACGGACTGAGCGTTTCAAAAGAGATTCTGCATCGACATAATTGGCGGAATGCTCAGCTACCTGTCCGGCATAAGTAAGTGCAAGCGACAAGGTGGTATCATCAGCATAAGCCATCAGATATTTTTCCCGGGCCTCTGTGAATTTATTTGCCTGAAAATCTGCTTCAGCGGACTCAAACATCGCCTTCGCCTTAGCATTAATATTGTACTTTTTGACAATAATACTTTCTCCTTCGTGTACGCGATAATAATCCGGCATCACCAGCTTATCTTCATAATTTTCCGGAGGAATTGGTTTTTCCATAATGCTGACACTGTAACTGAGTTTGCTGTCTACAGCAATTTTCAACAGCTCTGCCGAAGTATGTATTTTAGATTTTTGCGCCGATAAAGACAGGGAAAGGCCAATTGACAACAGGGTTAAAAGGTATTTCATAAAAATTGAGTTTTAGTATCAGTGCAATATTCAGACAAATTATCTTTCTTCAAAACATCACAATATAATTACTTAATTTTTACAGATGAGCGTTTTTGCATCCAGGAATAAATATGACCCACAACAACACTAAAAGATTTGCCGTTAAAAACACCGGAGATATCATCATCCTTTGTGGCGACGAACACTTCAAACTCATTTTTATCGTCGAGTGTAAAAGTGCAATTATATTGTTCAAGGATTCTCCTGAGCTTAATAGTTGATTTCATGTAGAAAATCAGTTTTGGGTTTAAGCTAATTGAGGGTAAAGCAATTGATCGAGCGAACTGATGCCGGGAATATTGACAGAAATAAAACCTTCGCCATAGGCAGTACCGATTTTTTTGCCCATCAGCGAATCGCGGTATTTAATTTGTTCTGTAAAGTTTTGTGTGGCAATATAAGTTAGCGGCTCGTCTGAGCCCGCTTGATAAAACTGTGACGTGTAAGCAGTTACAGCATTCATTTTCTCTTCAAAAGTCTCTGTAATATCCACAATAAAAGTGGGTTCAAGCTGCCTGTCCTGAATTAAAGAAAAAACACGCTTGGGTCTCCAGGCTGCCTGTGGCTTTCCTTCATCATCCAGGGTTTCTATTTTGCGCAGGCCGGCCAGAAAACAAGCATCACTCACCAGTTGAAATCCTCGTCCGTGGTCCGGATGACGATCTTCGGGCGCATTGGTGATAACAATCTCCGGTTGGTATTTACGGATAAAATGAATAATTCTTTTTTGGTGCTCTTCATCATTCCTGAAAAATCCATCCCTGATTTGTGCATTCTCACGAACAGCCAAACCCATAATAGTTGCAGCATTGGCAGCCTCGGCGTATCGTTCAGCAACTGATCCTCGCGTGCCCAATTCACCTTCAGTAAGATCAACAATACCAACACGCTGTCCCATTTTAGCATGTTTGCTTAATGTGCCACCACAACCTAATTCAATATCATCCGGATGGGCTGCAATGGCCAGTATGTGAAGTTTATTTGTGTTCATAATATTAAAAAACGCTTTAAAACACAGGCCACGGTTTAAACCGTGGCCTGTAAATATCCAAATCGGTTAGTGTTATAATTAAACCGTTGCTGCTTTCTCAGTAGTAAAAGACAAAGCTTTTTCAACCAATTCTTTTGAACCGATAAAAATAGGTGTGCGCTGGTGCAATTCTGTTGGTTCAATATCCAGGATACGGCCACCACCAAAGTCAGCACTTCCTCCTGCAGCTTCCACAATTAGTGCCATAGGATTGCACTCATATTGCAGGCGCAGTTTACCTTTTGGATTTTTGCGGTCGCCGGGGTAAATAAAGATGCCACCTTTGATTAATGTTCTGTGCAAATCGGCAACCATAGAACCAATATAACGGTGAGAATAGGGTCGGCCTTCTTCTTTATTTTCTTCCATACAATAGGTCAGAAAATCTTTCATTCCCTGATCGTACAGATTGGTATTGCCTTGATTCAAGGAATAGATTTTCCCTTTTTCACTGCATTTCATATCGGGGTGTGACAAACAGAATTCGCCGATAGACGTTTCCAGTGTGAAACCATTTACGCCAATTTTTGTAGCATAAACCAACATTGTGCTGGAACCATAAATCACATATCCGGCAGCCATCAATTTATTGCCTTCCTGAAGAAAATCAGCTTCTGTACAAGGTCCACCCAACGGGCTTACCCTGCGATAAATGGAAAAGATTGTACCGATAGAGGCATTTACATCAATGTTACTTGAACCATCCAATGGATCGAACAACACCACATATTTGGAGTTAACGGAAAATTCATCTGTAAAACAAACGTGATCGTCATTTTCTTCCGAAGCGATACCGGCACATTCCGCACTGTTTTGCAACACATTGATCAATGTTTCGTTGGCAAAAATATCCAGCTTCATTTGTTCTTCACCTTGCACATTGGTTGCGCCATGCTTTCCCAGAATATCAACTAAGCCTGCTTTATTCACTTGCTTGTTGATGATTTTGCATGCCAAAGCTATATCACGCAATAATGAAGATAATTCTCCTGTTGCATGAGGAAATTTGCGCGTTTCCTGAATCGTAAACTCGTCTAAGGTGATGAGCTTTCTCTTTTTCGTATCCATAATCTGATTAAAATAAAATGTGTGCAAAAGTACTTAAAACTATTGTGCTAAAGAAACGATATGAACAAACAAATAATTCTTTCAATTCAATATGATTTTTAAAGAATAAATAATACTTTGTTGAATAAAAATCCCCAATCGTATGCCTTTAATTGATTCTAAAACCCGTATAAAAGCCATTCAGGGAAGACTGAATGTAGCCGCCAGCGGCATTTTCGACTTTCCTACACTATCTGCATTGCAGGTTTTAGCGGGCTATCCGGTAAAAGCCAACGATAATTTACAAGCGCAGATTTCTGCCTTACAAACCTTTTTGCGTTGCGAAGTGGATGGTTTGGCAGGACCCGAAACAATTACAAGGATTGAAAATTATCTCAGCACCAGGTTGCCACAAATGCCGGCAGGTTCAAGTCTTCGGGTTTCTAAAAAATCTTTGGCCATGCTGGTTGCCTTCGAAGTAAGCTCGAAAGCGCAATATGAAAAAAAATACCAGAAACCAATCTGGCCGGGCGGCGAAAGCGGCGTAACCATTGGTATCGGATACGATTTGGGTTTCAATACCAAAGCAGCCATCGCAGCTGCCTGGGGGCATTTTGTTTCTGCATCCGATTTAGCTATCCTTCAATCTGCCGCAGGCCTCAGCGGCAATAATGCGAAAAATGCAATTCCCAAAACAAAATCTGTGACCATAGATTACAATACAGCCATGTCTGTTTTCTACCAGACTACCCTGCCAATCTATGCCAAAACCACAAAAAATGCCTACCCGGGAATTGATAAACTTCCTCCGGACGCACAAGGAGCATTGTTATCACTGGTGTACAACAGAGGTGCGGGAATGAGCGGAGCCAGCCGCACCGAAATGAAAAATATCGTTGCTTTGGTAGCGGCCAAAAACCTGAGCGGCATTGCCAGACAATTAAGAAATATGAAACGCCTTTGGGAAGGCAAAAATCTTCCGGGCTTGTTAGACCGAAGAGAACAGGAAGCCAAACTTGTGGAAAGCGCAAGTTTTAATATCCTCAGCGAAGACATTGTAATCATATAAGGGATTGAGATAAACATATAAGCCGGGTTTTGAGTATTTGATGTTTACTTCCCTAATTTCGTCCTTTGAGATTATTCATTCAAAACAGTGAAACGAAAAAATGGACTTCAACACACAGATACCCGCCAATAAAGTACGCCAGGTTTTATTTTTACTGACTGTAATTACACTGGGAGTTATTCTTTTTATGCAGACTTCCTTTATGATCAGTGCTTTCCTGGGAGCAGTGGCCTTGTATATGATTCTGAGGAAAATGATGTACAAGTTGGTTTACGAAAAACACTGGAAAAAATGGATTGCAGCGATGGTATTAATGATTGCTTCTTTCATTGTTATTGTGCTGCCCTTTGTCTGGATTGGTTATATCCTGGCTCAAAAAATTACACCTTTCATCCAGCACCCGGAAATCATTACCAATACGGCTGCCAAAATGCAGGGCTATATCAATCAGCGTTTCAATATGGATATTTTATCCCAGCCAAACCTTGAAAAAATAACCAATTTCATCAGTGCAGCCATACCGAATGTATTAAGCTCTACAGCAAACACTTTATTGAATATTGTAGTGGCCTATTTCCTGCTTTGGTTTATGCTCACCAACGCCAGCAAGGTAGAAATCTGGCTGCAACGCCATTTGCCCTTCAAGCCCGAAAACAAACAAAAAGTAATTATTGAGGTAAGAGAATCGGTGATGAGCAATGCCGTTGGCCTGCCTATAATGGGTGCCATTCAGGGGGTGATTGCGATGATTGGCTATTGGATATTTGATGCACCCGACCCTTTATTATGGGGTATTGTTACCGGTATTTGTTCCTTCATTCCTTTTGTAGGCACAATGGCTGCCTGGGTACCATTGGCCATTCTCGCCTTTGCCAGCGGCGATGTCAATAACGGAATAGGACAAGTATTATGGGGACTTATTGTTATCGGGATGAGCGATAATGTATTCCGGATGATTCTGCAGAAAAAAATTGGAGATATCCATCCGCTCATTACGGTGTTCGGGGTAATTATCGGTTTGAACATGTTTGGTTTCCTGGGATTGATATTTGGGCCATTGATTATTTCTCTGTTTATTTTACTGATTAAAATTTATGTCAATGAATTTATCGACAGCAAAGTAGAAGTAGACGTTATCACACAGCGGGGTGGCGATGATAAAGACGATTAAGTTCAAGTATTTATAAAATAAAAAACCGGTTCCTCAGCAGGACCGGTTTTTTTATTCAAAGCAGCAATATTGGCATTGTAAAAAATAGTGCTGTATCAATACAGTAAAACAATACTTTTGCACCATCATTTTTTCATAAAACAGAGAATAAAACAATGAACAACGCATATATCATCGACGGAATCCGCACCCCGATAGGCAGCCTCAAAGGTTCCCTTTCTGCCATTCGTACCGACGACCTGGCTGCTATGGTAATCAAAGAATTAATGCAGCGCAACAATTCTTTTGACCCTGCTCTGATAGGAGATATCATCATGGGATGCGCCAACCAGGCCGGCGAGGACAACCGCAATGTGGCACGTATGGCCGGTTTGCTGGCAGGACTTCCCTATTCTATCCCCGGCGAAACGGTAAACCGCTTGTGCGCTTCCGGACTTTCCGCTGCTATGGCTGCTGCAAGATCCATCCAAACCGGTGATGCGGAACTGATGATAGCCGGTGGTGTGGAGCATATGACCCGCGGGCCTTTGGTGATGTCAAAATCCGCTACACCATTTGGTGGCGATGCACAATTGTTCGACTCGACTTTCGGATGGCGTTTTATCAATCCGAAAATGAAGGAAATGTATGGCGTGGATGCGATGGGCGATACAGCAGAAAACCTTGCGGTACGCGATAATATTTCCCGCGAAGACCAGGATAAATTTGCACTTCATTCGCAACAAAAAGCAGCTGCTGCCCAACAAAGCGGGCGACTGGCGAAAGAAATCATGACGGTTGCTATTCCTCAAAAGAAAGGCGACCCGAAACTGTTTACTACCGACGAGTTTGCAAAACCGAATACAACGATTGAAGGCCTTGCCGGATTGCGACCTGCGTTCAAAAAAGACGGAACTGTAACAGCCGGAAATGCAGCAGGGCTT
Source organism: Chitinophagaceae bacterium (assembly GCA_041661485.1). GTDB lineage: Bacteria > Bacteroidota > Bacteroidia > Chitinophagales > Chitinophagaceae > Rurimicrobium. The sequence continues at coordinate 354,771 of JBAZUJ010000003.1, read as the reverse complement.
AATGATGGTGCAGCGGCCCTATTGCTGGCATCTGAGGCAGCGGTGAAAGCTCATAACCTTACACCCCGTGCACGCATCGTCAGCAGTGGCGTGGCAGGAGTAGAACCAAGGATTATGGGCATCGGTCCTGTACCGGCCTCAGAAATAGCCTTAAAAAAAGCAGGTCTTTCGCTGAAAGACATCGACGTGATAGAATTAAACGAGGCCTTTGCTGCGCAAAGTATTGCAGTGTTGCGAGCAATGGGCATTGCGGACAATGACCCAAGGGTAAATATAAATGGTGGTGCCATTGCACTGGGTCACCCCTTAGGTATGACCGGAGCCCGCATCCTCAACAGTGCTGCTATCGAATTGCAGGAACAAAACAAACGCTATGCTTTGGTGACCATGTGCATTGGCGTAGGCCAGGGTTATGCAGTGATTATTGAAAGGGCTTAATTAATCAGATTTCACTATTAAGAAAAAGGTTTTGGAGCGAAAGCTTCAAAACCTTTTAATTTTTCTTATTGCTTTATTCCTAATCAGACAAAAGGGACGCAGCACCATTGACTTTTCGCCCTTGATTTCTATGACAAAATCAAGGGCGGGAATAGTAAGTCTATATCCATAGAAAGTTGCTCTCCCGACACAGGCAGAAACGCTATAGTAACAGATAGTAAGTCTATATCCATAGACAGTTACTCTCCCGACACAAATAGAAACTCAACAGGAACAGATAGTAGTATTACATCCACACATAGTTACTCTCCCGACACAAATAGAAGCTCAACAGGAACAGATAGTAGTCTTACATCCACACATAGTTACTCTCCCGACACAAATAGAAGCTCAATAGGAACAGATAGTAAGTCTATATCCATAGAAAGTTACTCTCCCGACACAGATAGAAGCTCAATAGGAACAGATAGTAGTCTTACATCCACACATAGTTACTCTCCCGACACAAATAGAAGCTCAACAGGAACAGATAGTAGTCTTACATCCACACATAGTTACTCTCCCGACACAAATAGAAGCTCAACAGGAACAGATAGTAGTCTTACATCCACACATAGTTACTCTCCCGACACAGGCAGAAACTTTATCTCCATACACAGAAACTATATCACCACAGGCGGAAACTGAATGGCAGGAGTACCCGGCAAAAAAGGAAGGGTTGTTAAGATGGTTTTCTTTTGCTTAAATGTTGAAATCTATCAGCAATTTGAGATCGTTTAAATAAAATCACAATTCCTAACAGGAAGAGTAACACACATGCTGCTATTTCTATATAAAACCTGTTGGCCGAACCTTTAAAAACAAATTCGTTTGGATTCTTAATCGACTGGATGACTAATTCCGTATCTCCAACTTTGGCGGTCAGGCAATCCTTTTTACCGATTGGCAAATCAAATTCAATGTTATTGTAGAGTAGTTTGCAAAAATTATTCTTATTGGAACAAGTACGTGGTAATTGCTTAATTATGGATTTAACTTCCTTTCCGGTTTTTAAGATTTCAATTTTCTCAATACTATCAAATACTCCATGAATTGAAAGTGAAACTAACCCGACACAAAAAGTTATTACAATAAATTTCATGTACAAATTATTATTCACCTAAAACTCAAGCACCAATCCATCGTGCGCCAGGTAGATGTTTGGCGGCAAAGTCTCGCTCACCGCAGTATGCAGTCCCAGCTGGTGACTGATATGGGTAAAATAAGTGTTGGGGCAGGCAATATCCTGAGCAACTTCTATGGCCTCGGCCAATGTGAAATGACTGATGTGCTTTTCGAGGCGAAGGGCGTTCAGCACCAGGGTGTTGGAACCGCGTGCTTTGTCGCGCTCTTCGGGCGCAATATGGTTGGCATCTGTGATGTAGGTAAAGTCGCCGATACGGAACCCAAAAACCTCCATCTTAAAGTGCATCAGGCGAATAGGGATGATGCGCAGACCATTGATATAGAAGGGTTCGTTTTTCAGTTCGTGAATCTTGATTTGCGGAACGCCGGGGTAATGGCTTTCGGTAAAAATGTACTGAAACTCCCGGCGGAGCGTGTCCTGGGTTTCTGCAGTGGCATAGATATCCATTTCCTTTTGCTGGAAATAATTGAAAGCCCTTACATCGTCCATACCAGCCACATGGTCTTTGTGCCCATGGGTAAACACAATAGCATCCAGTTTTTTAACCCCTGCCCGCAGCATCTGGTAACGAAAATCCGGGCCACTGTCTATCACAAAAGTTGCTTCCTCCGTTTCTACCAGTATAGACGAACGCAGACGATTGTCGCGCTTATCCGCAGAATGGCAAACCTCACAAGGGCAGGAAATGACGGGTACGCCCTGGGATGTTCCGGAACCTAAAAAAGTGATGCGCATAGGTCTCAGATATCCATTTCGGTTTGTACAGAAGCCGGGCTTGCGGGTGCATCCCCGATCAGCTGTTTATAAAATTTTAACGATTCGGTGCTCAGGTCTCCTTCGATGAGATTGATGGTGGGCAAAATTTCAGCCAATGCGTTGATACGCCCTTCAATATTGAGAAATTTGTTGACAACCACCACCCTTTTCTCTTCCAGAATGCAATAACCTGAGTTAAAAGTACCCTTTTCGAAGCGTATGATATAACGGGCTTCTTCGAAAAGTTGCTCCAGTTTTTTTAGTGTGTTTGGTGTAATTTTGAGATTCATTAGACAGGTTACTTTATCACCGATGAATAAAAGTAGAAAATTAGGTACAATTTTAAGTGTTATCCTTTTGTTGAACAGCATTTTTTTTCATGCAGCAGCACAAAACCCCTCCAGTTATTATGTTGAGGCACCCAAAACCTTTACCGGTGGTTTGGTGGGAGGTGTCAATTTTTGCCAGGTCGATGGTGATAATTATGCGGGATATTATAAAATTGGTGTGAATGCCGGTGCGGTGTTGTATTACCGCATTTCGGATGCCTTCTCGCTGAGCATGGAACTCTTATATACCCAAAAAGGTTCGCGCTCCAATTTCCGGAAAAACTCCAGCAGCAATATTTATACCGTTGTCAATCAGAAAATAAACCTGAGCTATGCCGAAATTCCGGTAATCCTCAATCTATACGACAAGCATAAAAGCCATGTTGGAGCAGGTTTTTCTTATGCACAGCTGATCAGTGGTGACGAAACAATAGAAACAGTACCGACCAATACTTACGACCAAAGTCTGTATCCTTTCCGAAAGGTGGACATTAATTTTATCGCCCAGGGAAATCTGCACCTGATTAAAGGTCTTTACGCAAACCTGCGTTTCCAATACTCTTTGTTGCCGATGCGCAAAACGGTGGACTACGAATTTGCCCGTAGTCAGCAGTTCAACAATACCTGGGTGCTGCGGGTAATGTATCTGTTTTAGGTGCAATAAGCTGATTGGAAATACGTTTTAACCAAACCCAACACTAATTTTTCGAATGAATATCAAAGCAATAGTAAACAGTCTCCTCTTCAGCATCACCATTTTGAGCGCTAATGCCCAGAACCCCAAAAACTATTACGAAGAAGTTCCCAAGACTTTTATTGGCGGTCTGGTTGGCGGTGTTAATTTCACACAGGTAGATGGAGACAGCTATAAAGGATACAAAAATATCGGACTGAATACCGGCGTGGTGCTTTACGCACATTTATTCCCACAGGTATATGCCGGTCTTGAGATATTGTACAGCCAAAAAGGAGCGAAATCAAATGGGGGGCAGGAATCGAATAGTAAAATAACGTACATAACAAAACAAAACATGCTGCTCAATTATGTTGAAATTCCGGTGCAGCTTCTTTACTTCGATAATAAGCGCAATCATTTTGGGGGTGGCTTTTCCTATTCTCAACTGATTAACAGCAAAGAAGTAATAGAAGGTACAAATAAGAGCGTTGTCTATAATCAGGATGACCATCCCTTCCGGAAAATGGATATCAATTTTATATTGTCGGGCAATGCACATTTATACAAAGGGCTTTATGCAGGTTTACGCTTTCAATATTCACTGGTGTCCATTCGCAGTGCTGCCAATGTAGACCTGGAGTTTGGCCGGGAGCAACAATTTAATAATGTATTTGCCCTGCGCCTGATGTACTTGTTTAATTAAGCGCAACAATTACCTTTAACGATTAGAAGAACGATTCAATTTCAGGAAACAACAATGTCTGACCAATATATAGTTTCAGCAAGAAAATATAGGCCCCAAACTTTTGACACGGTAGTGGGACAGGAGCATATTACCACTACGTTGAAGAATGCCATGCGCAATAATCATCTTGCTCATGCCTTTCTTTTTTGCGGGCCACGAGGTGTGGGTAAAACAACCTGTGCCCGGATTTTAGCCAAAACATTAAACTGCGAGCACCCCACAGAAGATATGGAAGCTTGTGGCGTTTGTAATAATTGCCAGTCTTTCAACAACAATACTTCCTTCAACGTATTCGAACTGGATGCTGCCTCCAACAACTCAGTAGACGATATCCGTTCGCTGACAGAGCAGGTACGATTTGCACCACAACAGGGAAAATACAAAGTCTATATCATAGATGAGGTCCACATGCTCAGCACGGCGGCCTTCAATGCCTTCCTGAAAACACTGGAAGAACCACCATCTTATGCCATTTTTATTCTGGCTACAACCGAAAAACACAAAATTCTTCCAACGATTCTGAGCCGATGCCAGATTTTCGACTTCAAAAGAATCACAACGAATGATACCGTTGCTCACCTGGAGCAAATCACAAAAAAAGAAAGCATTGAAGCGGATGAAGCAGCACTGCATGTCATCGCACAGAAAAGTGAAGGCTGTATGCGTGATGCACTTTCTATTCTGGATCGCATTTCAAGTTTCACCAATGGCAAGCTGACCTATGCGGCCACAATGGAACATCTGAATCAGCTGGATGCAGAATTCTATTTTAAAATAACAGACCATATTCTGGCCGGCGATGTTGCAGGAACTTTATTGATGCTGGACGATGTGCTGGACAGAGGTTTTGAAGGCGATATGGTTTTGAATGGTTTTGCAGAACACTTCCGCAACCTGCTGTTGTGCAAAGATGCGCGGATGGCAAAACTGCTGGATGTACCCAACAACCACAAACCTATCTACCACGAAAAAGCATTGCAATCGCCACCCTCTTTTATTCTCACTTCATTAAATGTGGTGAATGAAAGTGCGCTGGAATATAAAAATGCCAACAACCGCAGATTGCATACAGAGCTTTGCCTGATCAGGCTTTGTTATGTTTTGCAGGCAACAAGGGCAGAAGTTTCTGAAGAAAAAAAAAACTTTAATCCCGTAAGTGCACCCTTGCCGGCACCGCAAATTCCGCAAGCCACTCCAACGGTTGCTCACATTCCGGAAACTGCGAAACCCGCACCAATGCCTCCGCAGGAAATCATTGCGCAGGAGCCGGTTGTGGCAGCAAAAACTGATTTACCCGAAACCAAGCCATTCACGGAGATGACTAAATCATCTCCATTTGCAAGCTCTGAATCAGGCGGAGGTATAAGGCGTATATCCAAAAACATGGGCAGCAGCAATGCCGCTAACAGAGCCGTAGAGCAGAAGATGGCAATGAGTGAGCTCACGCTGGAAATGGTTGAAAAAATGTTTGCCACTTATAAAAATGAATTGAGAGACGCGAACAAAAACATTCTTTCCAATGCATTTGAAACCATCAGGCTGGAAATGCCGGAAGAAGGTACGCTCCACCTCATCTCTCCCAACAAAATAACCGACAGCCACGCCCAGGCTGAAAGAAGTGCTTTGCAGGATATCATTTTAAAAGAAACAGGATTGCTGGTACGCATCACCAACATTTGTGTAGAAGTGAATGATGAACCAAAAGAAAAAGCATTGAGCAAGGCAGAGGTTTTCGCAGAAATGTCTGCCAAGAATCCATCATTGGTTCAGCTAAGGGACGCTTTAAAAATGGGAATTGATTACTAATAAACGATAAGCAGATAAAATGCAACACCAAAAAATAATCATCATCACAGCACCATCGGGTTCGGGAAAATCTACCTTAACGAAACGTTTGATGGCACAATTTCCACAGCTTGCGTTTTCTGTTTCGGCTTGTACACGCTCACCAAGGGCTGGCGAAATCGACGGCGTTGATTATCATTTTATCACCTTAAGCAGTTTCGAAAAATCAATAGAAGCGGATGAATTTATAGAATGGGAAATGGTATATGAGGGCAAATATTATGGCACCTTAAAAACAGAATTGAACCGCATTTGGGATCAGCATAAAGTTCCCGTAGTTGATATTGACGTAAAGGGCGCATTAAATGTCCAAAACCAATATCGTCAACACGTTTTATCTGTTTTTATCCAGGCACCTTCGATAGAAATATTGCAGGAACGCCTGAGCAAAAGAGGAACAGAAACAGCGGAAACATTGGCTGAGCGGATCAATAAAGCCGAATACGAAATGAGTTTTGCGCAACAATTTGACCACATCCTGATAAACGATAACCTTGAACTGGCCAGCGAAACACTGATTGAACTGGTGGGTAATTATTTAACCAAATAAAAAACGGGTATAATGGAACAACTAAAATCAATTCTCCAAAAAATAGAACAAACGATAGCTTCTCCAGTCTATTCTTCCATTGAAAAAGATTTGCTGTTGCAGCACACCAGAAATTTATATGAAGCTATTCAGGCTACAAACACACAACATACTGAACCCATTTTAGTTGCTGAGCCGGAACCTGCTGCTGCAATTATAGCCCAGCAACAGGAAGCTGTAAAAATTGAAGAGGTTAAGCAAGCAGATAAAAAGGAAACGCCAGTAACAAACACAGCAGGAAACAGACCTGCACCCTCGCCTAAATCAACAGAACAAAAAGCTGGGTTGGAAATTATTCATTCCATTTTTGAAGACGACGGAGAGACGATGGCGGAAAAAATGACTTTTGAGCTGGAACCGGAACTGCAGGCAGATAAGGGTCAGCCGCTGTTTAAAACACCGGCAAGCTTTAAAGTCTGGAACAAAGATATTCGCACCCACATCGGCATAAACGATAAGTACAATTTTATTTCAGAATTATTTCGTGGGAACAATGAAGCCTACGAAGAAATACTGAATGAAATCAATAATTGCACCAATGCAAAAGATGCCCTGTTGTTCCTGGAAAACTCCGGCATTACTACTTTATACAAATGGGATAACGAAGGTGTGAGCGAACAGATATTCTACAATACTTTGAGCCAGTTCTTTTCTTCAAGATAACGAAGAATGACCGGTGTGGCACCACCTTTTGAGAGAACATATTGCTGAGCTGCGGCAGCGAACTGCTGATAGGCAATTTGGTCTTTTTCCATTTGGGTAAAAAAGGTCTGAAAGGCTTTGCTGTTGCTGCATGAAACGGCACCTTTCTTTTCTACCAATTCAATGGCCTCCTGGTATTTTTCGTGAACGGGGCCATAAGCACATGGCAAACCATACACAGCCGCTTCCAGCACATTGTGTACTCCACCACTACCCAGTCCACCTCCAATCCAGGCTATAGTGCCGTAGCGGTACATTTTAAGTAGCAGGCCGATGGTATCAACCACCAGAACCTGTTTATCAAGATTTACATTTTCCTGCCACGAAGACCATCTTTTTATCCTTCCTGAAAACAGTTTCACCACGCTGGAAATACGTTCTTCATCTACTTCGTGTGGAACAATTATCAGTTTCCAGTTGGGTGGCAATGCAGGTAATATTTCCGCCAAAAGTTGTTCGTCCTCAGCCCAGGTACTACCCGCAATCAGTAATTTGTATTTTTGAGAAAGTGCTTCAATTTTATGGATAGGACTGATTGTTTCGGCAACAGATAACACCCTGTCGAAACGGGTATCTCCTGCAACCGTATAGTTATCGATACCAATCGTTTTCAACAGTTCACCGGAAGATTCATTCTGCACAAAAATATGGCTGAGCATGCGCAACATCCTGCGTTGGATAGCCCCATACCATTTGAAATAACCTTGCTGCTGTCTGAAAATTGCATCAATTAAAACAACAGGAATACCTTTCTTTTTGAGTTCGTAAAGATAAAAATACCACAAATCATATTTGACAAAAATGGCCAAAGCTGGATTGATGTCCAGCACAAATTGCTTTGCATTGGAAGCTTTGTCTAATGGCAGATAAAACACATAATCGACACCCTGATATTTCTTGCGGACCTGATACCCTGAAGGAGAAAAGAAAGTTAGAATTAACGCGTGCCCCGGATATTGCTGCCTGAGCGAATCCAACACAGGTCTGCCCTGCTCAAATTCGCCAAGAGAGGCACAGTGCATCCATATTTTCGGGCGCGTCTCAACAGCCATCTTTGCTTTTATTTCGAGCAGCAAATCTTTTCTGCCATCAATAAATAAGCGGGCTTTTGGCTTAAACAATGCAGCTATCCTGACCAGGAAAGCATAAAGATATATGGAGAGTCGGTAAAAGAAAAGCATCGCTTATTCGAAGTAAAATTCTTCAGATTTTCGTTTAAACATGGGTAAATACCATCCGCCTCTGATTCCAAATAAAATATCTGTTCTTTTCTCGTTTCCCGGGCGGCGGACATCAAACAGATAATCCCTTCTCCCCTGATTGAAACCAACTGCCACATCAAGGCCGATATGAAAATTAATCAACGCATTATTGGACAAATATAGGTAGCCAAGATATTGTTCTACATACAAGCCATTCACCAGGCGGTCATACCCTTTGCGGTAATCTCCACGCAAAGAAAGAATGGATTCGCTTTTGTCCTGAATGAGTATTTTGTGTTGCATAAATCCAAGCCCGGTCATTACAAGAATTCCATTGTCGCTTACTGATTTTGAAATATTGAAAATGCGGCCAATCTCAATGCCCGTCATATATCCACGCTCGTACTTATTCACAGCAATCCGTTGTCCATCAATATTGAACAAAGTATTTTCCGAATCGCGGATTCCATCAAATAAAGAATCTTCCGTTATTTTTCCACCACTGATAAAATCGAATTTCAGGCCAACAATCCAATTGCTGGTCGTTTTGTAATGAAACGATGGACCGATACGAAAGCTATTGCCAAATCGTGCAGCCATGTCGCCACCAGGCATATCAAAGTCACCATTCACACCAAGCAGAAAGCCTTTCCGTGCAGGTAGTTTAGTACTTTTAAACAAACCGGTCTGTGCTGAAACCGAAGCACACATGCCAATAAATGTAGTCAGTAAACAAATTTTTAGCCTTCTCATTATTTAATCATTCAAAAATAGTTGCTGCAAGATACGGGAGATAATATTTAGTTTCTATTCCTGGCTATTAGTTTAATGCTAAATGATTACTTTTGCTCCGAAATTTTTATTCAAAAGAAAGCAAAAAATATATGGCAATAGTTGATTTGGTAATGCCCAAAATGGGAGAAAGCATCACAGAAGCAACCATCTTAAAATGGCACAAAAAGCCGGGAGATGCTGTAAAAATGGACGAAACTGTCCTTGAAATCGCAACAGATAAGGTGGACAGTGAAGTTCCATCTACCGGAGCGGGTACAATTACCGAAATACTTTTCAAAGAAAACGATGTGGTAGCTGTGGGTACTGTTATTGCCCGTATCAACTCTGAAGGCGGTTCTGCTGCTGCAAGTACACCCGTTGCCGCTGCTGCACCAACGCCTGTTGCTGCTCCTGTTGCTGCTGTAAATAACACGGCATCAACATCAACTGCTCCAGCTGATTCAAATAAATTTTATTCACCTTTGGTACTCAACATTGCCAGCCAGGAAGGCGTTGGAATGGCAGAACTTGAGCGTATTCCCGGCACAGGAAATGAAGGTCGTGTAACTAAAAAAGATATACTCAATTACGTTGCCAACAGAGGTAATGCTCCAGTTGCCTCAGCAGAGGCACCACAGACACAGGCTACTCCTGCTGCTGCTGTTGCAGAAACACCGAAAGCATCTCCGGCGCCAGTAAGCGGGAACGTTGAAATTATTGAAATGGATCGTATGCGCAAACTGATTGCTGACCATATGGTGCGCAGTAAAGCAACATCTCCTCACGTAACCAGCTTTACAGAAGCTGACGTTACCAACCTTGTTCGCTGGAGAGAAAAAGCAAAAGGCCCCTTCGAAAAGAAATATGGTGAAAAAATCACTTTTACGCCAATTTTCATTGAGGCTATTGTAAAAAGTATCAGCAAATACCCAATGATTAACAGCAGCCTGGATGGCGACCGCATCATTGTAAAAAAAGATATTAATATTGGTATGGCTGCGGCCTTACCAAGTGGCAACCTGATTGTTCCTGTGATTAAAAATGCAGATACAAAAAATCTGATCGGCCTTACTAAAGATGTAAATTACTTAGCTAATGCAGCCAGAGGTGGCAAACTAAAAGCAGATGATACCCAGGGTGGAACTTTTACCCTGACAAATGTCGGAACATTCGGAAGCTTGATGGGCACACCGATCATCAACCAACCACAGGTAGCTATCCTGGCAGTAGGAAGCATCAAAAAACGTCCGATGGTATTGGAAACACCGGAAGGAGATGTGATAGCAATCCGTCACATGATGTATCTGTCATTAAGTTATGACCACAGAATTGTAGATGGTTCATTAGGTGCAAGTTTCCTGACGGCGGTTGCGAATGAGCTGGAAGCTTTTGACGCAACAAGGCCTATCTAAACATCAGAATATTAACTATTAGCCTTTGAAGATTTTATCGTATTTAAAAAAAATCTTCAAAGGCTATTGCTTTTTGTTTTTTTTGGCTATCTTGTTCGAGTATTTTATAAAAAGATACCCTTTACAATTAAGAAATTATGAGAAAAGCCGACATTATTTCAAACATTTCCGACAAAACAGGAATTCCTAAAGTAGACATTTTAGTTACTTTAGAGACATTTTTCAAGGAGGTAAAACAAACCGTGTTCGAGGGCGAAACGGTTAGCATTCGTGGATTTGGTAGTTTTACTACTAAAAAGCGTGCCGCTAAAAAAGGTAGAAATATCAAGAAAAATGAAGTGGTGCACATACCAGAGCATTACATTCCTACCTTCAAGCCAGCCAAAGAGTTTATGGTGGCCTTGAAATCTGTTAAAATCAAAAACATAGAAATTCCGAAATCCTAAATCAGAAAGTTATCGCAAAAAAAATTACTTTCTAACCTTTCGGTTTTTTTGCATTGAAAGCAGACCTATATCATCTGCACAGTATTTTAATGCTATAGTGTCTAAACCATTATAGTAACCTCTTACATATCGATCCTTATCGATTAACACAATTGTAGGCGTATGGTCAAGCTCTTCTGCTCCGGCATCTGAGGGCTTGACCATCAGCTTCAATTCGTTACGCACGTAATTGTAGATTGCGGTGCGATCGCCTGTCAGAAACCACCAATGATCCGGATCTGCTTTAAAAGACGTTGCATACTTTTTCAATGCTGCAACTGTATCATTCTCAGGATCTATTGTAATAGAGATTAACTGCACAGTGGTGTCATTCTTCTTAAAAGCCTTTTGCAACATCGTCATATTGCCGGTGAGTTTCGGGCATATAGTCTGGCATTGGGTAAAAAACACCTCTACCAACAATACTTTTCCTTCCAGGTCCTTATTCAGGGAAACCATATCTCCCATTTGATTTTGCAAGACAACATCACCAACCTTATGGAAAGTGGTATCATACTGCATTTTGCCATTGCTTAGCACACTGTCAATTTGTTGTGCATTAAAATATCGTGGCATTGCCAGTTTATCCTTACCCAGCAATTTGGCAATGATATAAAAAGATAACGGCAGCAATAATGCCACCGTTAAACCTATAAAAAACTTAGTATTATTTCTTTTGTCAGTCATTTATTTTGTTTGATGATAATCGAAACGTGCAGGATTTGTATCGTTGAATATTTTCCACTGGCCACCATCATAAAGAAATGCAATGACAAACCAAACAAACAAGGTTAAGGGTATCAGGACGCAGAAACGGAACCATTTTACCTCGTCTCCAAGGTGCATAAACACACTAACAATGTAGGCTGATTTTAGAATGGTAAGAATCAAAAATATCGAGTTTAATAACCATTTAGCCATAAATGCCGATAGATACAATCCGCCTATAACTTCTGCAATGGTAATGATTGACAAAATCAGGGTAATCTTCCAGATTTTGGCAACCTGAGCCTTACTTTCAGGAGATTTCGGGTCGTGATGATGAGCCAATACACCTGAATAAAGTTTGGATTGGTCGCCTTCGTATAAATGTTGAATATTATCGTTGTTAGGACTGTGAGACATAAATCAATATTTTAAGTTGTGAATAGTTTTTTTGATAGACAGAATTGGATTACAACAGGTAGAAGCAGGTAAATACGAATACCCAAACCAAATCTACAAAGTGCCAGTAAAGACCTACTTTTTCCACCATTTCATAATGGCCTCTTTTTTCGTAAGTACCATTTACTGTATTTACCAAAATCAGGATATTGAAGATAACACCACTGGTAACGTGGGCACCATGGAAACCTGTAATTGTAAAAAAGAAGTTGAAGAAATTATTCGTAGACTGTGACAATTGCTCCGGAGTAGCAGCCGCCAGGACATCAGGCTTAAAGAAATGGGAGTATACATCTTTCGCAGAATGAATATCCTGAAAAGAAGCCCACCAGGCACCCTGATGATTTAAATGCGTCCACTCCCATGCCTGACAACTCAGGAAAGCAATACCACCAATGATGGTCCACAAAAGCCATTTTACTACACCTTGTTTATCATTACAATGACCGGCGTGTACGGCCAACACCATTGTTACTGAAGAAAGAATCAAAATAAAAGTCATCAAACTCACAAACATCAATGGTTTATCACCTCCTTCCATAAAAGGGAAAGAACTAAAAACGTGATTTGAATCCGGCCAGACTGCTGAAAAGAAACGGGTGGTTCCGTAAGAAATAAGGAAGGCACTGAAAGTGAAGGCATCCGATAGCAGGAAGAACCACATCATTATTTTTCCGTAACTGACGTTAAATGGAGAACGTCCTCCGCCGAAAGCCTTAGGTGCTGTAGCTGTAGTAGTGTGCGACATAATTTGTTATAAAAATGAGAATTTAGTTGGGTAAGTTGTGCGCAAAAATAATACGGTTTTTTCAGTCATCCAAATGTCTTTTTTTATTATTAGTTCATCATGAAAAAGATGAACAAATAAATCCAAAGAACATCGACAAAATGCCAGTAATTAGCTACTATGGCCAATCCTGTAGTGTTGTACTCTTTAATATTTCTTCTGAAAGACCTTAAAAACACAATAATTAATGCCACAATACCTCCGGCAATATGCAAAAGATGTAAACCCCAGATCACAAACAAAAACGATTCGCTTGGGTTTCCGGACACCTGAACAGGCTGAGGCAAATGATATAATTGATAAAATCCAAGGTATTGCAACAAACCAAAACCAATACCTAAAATAAGTGTTACGCCAACTAACATTCTGTATTGTGCAATTTTTCTGGCTTTTAATGCCCTGAGACTTAAAGCAATTGTTACACTACTGAGGATTATAGCAATAGTAGAAACCCAAAAAACAGAGGGCAACTCATAAATCCGCCAGTTTGCCTGCGATTTCCGCACAATATAAGCGCTGGTAAGACCGGCAAACATCATTGCAATACTGGCCATACCTATATATAAGGCAAACATTTGGGGATGAATCCTCTTCCTTTGAACAGTTTCTGTAGACATAAGTTCTTCTATATTTTGGTAAAATAAAGTGCCAGAAGCACAAGCGGCAAATAAATGAACGAAGCGTACATCACTTGCTTTGCCGATTTAAAATCATTCTTTTTATAAAAATTGACAGAGGCAATAAAATAAAAGATGCCACCCAGCATCATAATCCACATGCCCCAGTTATTGCACATATTCAGGAAGCGGGGCACCATTGCCAAAGGCACCAGCACAATACTATAAAACATGCATTGTAAACCCGTAAATCTGGAAGTTCTTTCCTGGGAAGGCAACATACTGATACCGGCTTTTTGATACTCGTCATACCCAACCCAACCAATGGCCCAATAGTGTGGAAATTGCCAGAAAAACTGAAACAAAAATAACACCCAACCACCTACGGCAAGATGCCCGCTGATGGCATTTGTGCCTGCCACCCAACCCAACAATGGCGGAAGAGCACCCGGAATAGCACCAATAAAAACAGCAACCGGATGCACTCTTTTCATTGGTGTATAAGCAAATGCATATAAAAGGAGAGAAATAAAACTCAGTATGCCGGTAAGAATATTGAAATTATAAGCCAGTAAAAAAGCTCCGCCAAAACCAGCCAGCAAGGCAATCATCCAGGCTTCTGTTTTTGACATCCTTCCGTCAGGAATCGGACGATTCATCGTGCGGTTCATTTTCTTATCACCTTCGTGTTCCAATATCTGATTGATGGTGTTGGCACCACCGGTCACCAACATTCCGCCGATATACAACAACAGCACTTTTTTGATATCAAATTGTATACCCGGAGCCATCAGATAGCCAATCACGCTCGAGAAAACCACCATCAGGCTCAGGTTTGGCTTGAGCAACTGACTATAATCCTTTAGTTTGTCCACTAAAGGAATTGAGGATGATTTTGTTTTGATTGATTCTTGTTGCAAGACAGGATAGAAAATTAGTTTGAAAATCGCTGCAAAAGTAATCGAACAAATTGAAAAATGAGACAAAAATTAACGCACAGCTCACAGGGAAAATATATACTTCCAAACCGCACAAATAAATGGAAATCATGCTATTTGCTAATTCTATGGTTTGATAAGCGAAAAAATCCGTTGTGATTTCCTTTTCCCTTTATTATGCTTTACCTTTGCGCCGCAATAATTAAAATTTAATCAAACAATGCAAACATTAATTGGCAAAAAAGCACCGGCATTCTCTGAAGAAGCGGTAATCAATGGTTCTGAATTCGCAGAAGGATTTTCATTAGAACAATTTGTGGGAAAGAAAAATGTGGTTTTCTTCTTTTATCCTTTGGACTTTACCTTCGTTTGTCCTACCGAACTGATTGCATTTCAGGACCAATTAGCCGAATTTGAGAAGAAAGATACTGTGGTGGTAGCGTGCTCAACTGACTCTAAATTTTCTCATTGGGCATGGTTGAATACAGAACGCAATAAGGGTGGTATCAAAGGCGTACAATACCCTATTGTTGCCGACTACAGCAAAATGATTTCCATTAATTATGGTGTTTTGGCAGGCAATTATACCATGATGAACAACGAACTTTCATTTGAAGGTAATCCGGTGGCTTTGCGCGGTTTGTTCCTGATCGACAAAAACGGCATTATCCGTCACCAGGTTATCAATGATTTACCACTTGGCCGCAGTGTAGACGAGGCTTTGCGTATGGTAGACGCTTTGAATTTCCATGAAGAAAATGGAGAAGTTTGTCCTGCGAACTGGAATAAAGGCAAAGAAGCACTTAGCGCAACTGCAGAAAGTGTAGCGGCATACCTTGAGCACAACAAAAACTAATATAAATATTTTTATACAAAAAGAAAGGAAATGGCAAATGCTGTTTCCTTTCTTTTTTATTGTGATTCATAAATCGGAATATAAATGCTTTCTTTTTCTAAATTAAAAATCCCAATCAGCTTCCTCTGGCATTTCTTATAAAACACTTCAATTTTCTATAAATTTCTAAAAAGGCAAATATTTTGGAGAATAGCTGGAAAATGATGTCCTTTTTATAAGCAAAATCCCCTACTTTTGCACTCCATTTTAAATTCGAATTAATTAAACAAAAAATACAATGGCAGACTTACGCTTACAGCGCAACTTTGGTATTGCCGCACACATTGACGCGGGCAAAACCACCACTACGGAACGTATCCTGTATTATACAGGGGTAAACCACAAAATAGGTGAAGTGCACGATGGTGGCGCTACTATGGACTGGATGGCACAGGAACAAGAGCGTGGTATCACGATCACATCTGCTGCTACAACTTGCTTTTGGAACTTCCCAACCACTCAAGGTAAAGTTCTTCCGGAATCAAATAAATACAAATTCAATATCATCGATACTCCGGGTCACGTTGACTTTACTATTGAGGTAGAGCGTTCTATGCGTGTTCTGGATGGTCTTGTGGCATTATTTTCTGCGGTTGATGGTGTTGAGCCTCAATCTGAGACTGTATGGCGCCAGGCTAACCGTTACCGTGTACCACGTGTTGGTTTCGTAAACAAAATGGACCGTATTGGTGCTGACTTCCTGATGGTTGTTAAGCAGGTACGTGACATGTTGGGTGCAAAAGCTGTTCCATTGCAATTGCCTATCGGTGCTGAAGATAACTTCAAAGGTGTGGTAGATTTGATTACAATGAAATCATTGGTTTGGGACGATTCTACACAAGGTATGACCTATGTGGAAGGTGAAGTTCCTGCTGATATGCTGGAGGAAGCAAACCAATACCGTGCTGAGCTTGTAGAAGCTGTAGCTGAGTATGATGACAAATTGATGGAGAAATTCTTCGAAGATCCAAATTCAATCTCTGAAGACGAAATCCACGAAGCGGTGCGTAAAGCAACACTTGATTTGAGCATTATCCCAATGTTGTGTGGTTCATCTTACAAAAACAAAGGTGTTCAGAAAATGTTGGATTGCGTTATCCGTTACCTGCCTTCTCCATTAGACGTTGCAGCGATTACCGGTACTGATCCTGACGATGCTGAAAAAGAATTGATCCGTAAACCAGATGCTAAAGAACCATTCGCAGCATTGGCTTTCAAAATCATGACCGATCCTTTTGTTGGTCGTCTTGCGTTCTTCCGCGTATATTCCGGTCATCTGGATGCAGGTTCTTATGTACTGAACGTACGTTCCGGTAAAAACGAGCGTATATCCCGTATCATGCAAATGCACGCTAACAAACAAAACCCGATCGACTTCATCGAAGCTGGTGATATCGGAGCGGCAGTTGGATTTAAAGACATCAAAACGGGTGATACCCTTTGCGACGAAAAAAATCCGATTATCCTTGAGAATATGTTTATCCCTGAACCAGTTATCTCTATCGCTATCGAGCCAAAAACTCAGGCTGACGTAGATAAAATGGGTATGGCGATTGCAAAATTGATTGAAGAAGATCCAACCCTTCGTGTAAAAACAGACGAAGAAACAGGTCAGACAGTATTGAGTGGTATGGGTGAGCTTCACCTTGAAATTATTCTTGACCGTATGCGTCGTGAATTTAAAGTGGAAGTAAACCAGGGTGCTCCTCAGGTTGCTTACAAAGAAGCATTTACTGCAATGGTTTCTCACCGCGAGATCTTCAAAAAACAAACCGGTGGTCGTGGTAAATTCGCCGACATCCAGTTTGAAATCGGCCCTGCTGATGAAGCATTCCTTGCTGAAGGAAAAGGTACTTACCAATTTATCAATGATATCTTCGGAGGTTCTATTCCACGTGAATTTATCCCTGCAATTCAGAAAGGTTTTGAAACGTCAATGACAAACGGTGTATTGGCTGGCTTCCCGCTGGAACATATGCGCGTTCGTATCTTTGACGGTTCTTTCCATAACGTCGATTCTGACTCAATGTCTTTCGAGCTTTGTGCAAAATCAGGCTACCGTGAAGCTGGTCGTAAAGCAAAACCAATCTTGCTTGAGCCAATCATGAAAATTGAAGTATTGACTCCGGACCAATATATGGGTGATGTAACAGGTGACCTTAACCGTCGTCGTGCAATGCTTGAAGGTATGGATACCCGTAACAATTTGCAGGTAATCAAAGCAAAAGTTCCATTGAGCGAAATGTTTGGTTATGTAACTCAGTTGCGTTCATTGTCTTCAGGCCGTGCCTCTTCAACTATGGAGTTCAGCCATTATTCTCAGGCTCCACGTAACGTAGAAACTGAAGTAGTAGCTAAAGCAGGTAAAAAAGCAATTGCTGAATAAGACTTAGCTTTCAAAATAAATAAGGGAACGCCGCTCTGAAAAGAGCGGCGTTTTTTACACATTAATGATTTTGAGGAATTCCTGTAAACTTTATTCCCCTTCAACCGTATTTGACGCTTATCATTTACAATTTGCATAGTAAAAGTAATTGCGTTCAACCTTTATATTCCCACCCTGATTTATAATGAACAAAATAATATTAATCCTAATTTTTGTATTACTTAAAATCACAAGTTTTGGACAAGTTCCTACCTTACTAAAAGAAATAACACATGATTTTAATAGTTACCCCGAGGAATTTACAGAATTCAATGGCAAGGTAATTTTTACTGCTTACTGCGATACTTGTGCAGGTGAATCAGAAGTTTGGATTACAGACGGAACTACTTCCGGAACGAAATTATTAAAAAATATTGGCGATAAATATGAGGCATCTAATCCGGGAGGATATTATTTATTCAAGCACAAAATCTATTTTAGAGCGAATAGTGGTGGCAGAAGCGGTTTGTGGGTGACTGACGGAACAACTGCAGGAACTATTAAAATAACAGATATGGTGTTTGCCGGAATAACTGTTGGTGCTAATATTTTTTTCGAATATAATGACAAACTCTATTTTGCTGCCCATGCTTACGATGAGCCAATACCAAAAGGTTTTGAATTGTGGTTAACTGACGGAACTGTCAGCGGAACAAAAATGGCTAAGGATATATATAGTGGGCCAGAAGGGTCCTATCCTTCATTATTTACAATTTATAAAGACAAGCTCTATTTTAAGGCCAACGATGGTATTCATATGAATGAAGTATGGGTTTCAGATGGTACAGAAAGTGGAACATATATGCTGAAGGATATCTGTGCAGAGGCCTTTAAGGCTTCCGATCCCAAAAATTTGTTTGTATTTAAGGATAGGTTATACTTTACAGCATACGAACCATTAAAAGGTGGAGAATGGTGGGTATCAGACGGTAGTAATTCTGGAACAAAACTATTTAAAGATATTAATCCAGGTGTTGATGGTTCGTATCCCACATCAAATACATTCGATGTATTCATTTTTGAGAATAAATTTTATTTTTCTGCAGATAACGGTACAAATGGTTATGAACTATGGAGCTCTGATGGAAGTGAAGCAGGAACTGTTATGATAAAAGACATAAATCCGTCAGGAAGTTCTCGCCCCTTTTATTTTTGTTCTTATAAAAATAAATTTTACTTTAGAGCGGATGACGGGGTAAATGGAAAAGAACTATGGATGAGCGATGGCACCTATTCAGGGACAAATTTATTTTTAGACCTCAATAAAGGCGAGGATGGTTTACCAGCATATTTAATTGTTTATGATAGTCTTCTTTATTTTACTGCTAATAATTCAGATTTACCACCACCATCCTATGACTTTCAATTATGGGTAAGTGATGGAGATCCTGGAAATACAAAAGCTATTACTCCATTTGGCACAAACAGAAAAAACCCCTTGGGTGATTTTTTAATATATACTCACAAGCTCTATTTATGTTCTAATAAACTCTATTTTCAGGCAAATTATGATACACTAATAGGTTTTGAACCCTACATAGTAAATACTATCCCACTCTCATTAGACCAAATAAAAAAACAAAACCATAACGACATTATTATTTATCCAAATCCGGCAACTCAAATCATTACCATACAATCCATAAAAAAAATAAATTCAATCCGCATTATTGACATTACCGGCAAGTCAGTACCATTGTCAGATTTTAAAGGCCAGAAAACAGTTGAAATTAATTTAAACACCTATACTAGTGGGGTATATACAATCGAAATAAATTTAGAAGATATGATTACGAGAAAGCAATTTATCATACAAAAACCATAGTCAGGTGGCATAAGCAAATTAGGAAACGCCGTTCTGAAAAGAGCGGCGTTTTTTTGTGTTAATGTAACTACCTTCACCAAGTAAGGGGCAATTCCGCCAATTGCTTCATACTCCATAGCCTGGAACAGATTTTCAATACCCTTATCGACAGCTTTATAGCTGACAAAGTAGGCATCGCAAAAGATTTTTTAAACATTTCCCTCGCTTCAGGTTTAAAATCCAATCTTACAAAACTTTATGCTGAGCAAAAATTACGCACAGCAGGTATAGGCAATGATATTTTAACTGACGTTCAAAAAACAATTCGTACCGATGTGATTTATTGGCTGGACCGCTCACATAATGACAAGAACGAAAATGATTTTTTCGACCTGATGGACGAATTTGTACTTTACCTTAACCGAACCTGCTATACCGGTATTACAGGCTATGAATTTCATTACGCGATGTACGAAAAAGGAAGTTTTTATAAAAAGCACCTCGACCAGTTTCGCAACAACGAAAGCCGTCAATATTCGATGATAATGTACCTGAATGAAGATTGGACAGAAGGCGACGGCGGCGAATTATGTATTTATCCAAAAGATGAAGCAAGCCAAAACATCAGCCCCGTTAATGGTAAAAGTGTTTTCTTTAAAAGCAGTGAACTGGAGCACGAAGTTTTGGTAACCAACAAAACAAGATTGAGTATCACCGGATGGTTAAAAACCGGATAATATTATAGCTCAAAAAGCAGAAAGGCCAATCAACTTATGCTGATTGGCCTTTTTAATTATATATTAGTCAATTAGAATTTCTCTAAGCCGCTGAAGAAGAACGCGCCTTCGATCAATGCATTTTCGTCGCTGTCAGAACCATGAACAGCATTTTCGCCAATAGAAGTGGCATATTTTTTGCGGATAGTACCTTCAGCTGCATCAGCAGGATTGGTAGCTCCGATTAAAGTGCGGAAATCAGCCACTGCATTTTCTTTTTCAAGAATAGCGGCAACGATTGTTCCGCTGCTCATAAATTCAGTCAATTCGCCATAAAAAGGACGTGCACTATGCACTTCATAAAATTTACCGGCTTGTTCAAGGCTCAGTTTTGTGTATTTCATTGCAACAATGCGAAAGCCGGCATTGTTAATCATTTGAAGAATGTTTCCGATGTTGCCATTTTTAACAGCATCAGGCTTAATCATAGTGAAAGTAACGTTAGACATAAACTTGTTTTTTTATTGTTTTTTGCGCCGCGAAGATAACATAATTACATAGATGAACAGAATTTCAGCACATAATTGTAATGGAAAAATGAGTGTGAAAATAAATTTTAACACTTTTAGAAAAAGAGAAAGGTACCCGGTGTACCGAATACCTTTTTGTTTACGAGTAATGAAAGAAAAGGGGCAAATGTTTTAATTTAATTGTCTTTTCAGAAACTGACCAGAGAAATACCGAACTATGATGCGAGGTAAATTTCTATAATCTTAAGTCTTATTCAGCTATCAAATTTTCTTGCAGTTTTCTTTCTCGTAATTAATCTCTATTTGCTCATCTCAACACAAAAGTCCATTATTATTAGTATCCCGTTGTTACATTTAATCACTTCAGGTTTACACAATTTCTATCTCAACAGGCATTCCCATTGCATGTTTTTATTTTCATCCGTACGGAAATTAGCTATAATTATCTGGTTAATTGAAAAATCGTGATCAGTGAAAAATGTAGAGCAAAATTTCAATGCTTTATTCAAATGGCACA
This sequence comes from Chitinophagaceae bacterium, assembly GCA_041661485.1. GTDB lineage: Bacteria > Bacteroidota > Bacteroidia > Chitinophagales > Chitinophagaceae > Rurimicrobium. The sequence continues at coordinate 333,239 of JBAZUJ010000003.1, read as the reverse complement.
AAGAAATCAGATGCTTGAATTTTTCCGGATTAACCTCTACAAAATCAAATTTGATAGTGAATCCACCTGCGGCACGTGCACAAATCTTAGTAAATGCCTTAAACTGGTATTTATCTTCAATCAGAATTTCGTCCAAAACAACCGGAACTGAAGCCTCTTGTAACATTTTATATGGTTTTATTTAAATACAACTACGTCTTGTGTTGTAAAGGTCATTTACCAATGTTACCTTAATCTTATATCCTGATGATTAAATCTTACACAATCTCAACATCCGAAGAAATTTCCTTTTATTCAGCAAATAAAAAAGGAGCCGAAATTGGCTCCTTAAAAAATATTCAGAGTATACCTAGTTTTTATTTTGTTGTTCTGCAAGCCAATTAGCCTTGCCTTCCCCTTTTATCAAATGTCTTTCGGAATGATAAGAAGACCGCACCAATGGTCCGCTTTCCACAAAATCAAGCCCCATTTTATAGCCTTCTTCACGATATTCAGCGAATTCGTCAGGATGGACAAATCTGGCAACAGGAAGATGCTTCGGTGTTGGTTGCAGATATTGACCAATCGTCAAAACATCCAAACCATTGTCAGCAAGATCCTGCATGGTTTGTAAAACCTCCGCTTTTTCTTCACCCAAACCTAACATTATACCACTCTTAGTGCGCATACCCCCATCTTTCAGACGGCGTAAAACTTCCATGCTCCGATGATATTTTGCTTGGATTCGTACCTTCTTAGTCAGGCGTTCCACTGTTTCTATATTGTGAGAAACAACTTCCGGAGCAACATCTATGATGTTCTGAAGATTTTCCCATTGACCTCTGAAATCAGGAATCAGGGTTTCCAGGGTTGTTTCCGGATTAAGCATTCTAACTGCTTTAATTGTATTCGCCCAAATGACAGAACCGCCATCTTTTAATTCGTCACGATCTACCGAAGTGATAACGGCATGTTTCACTTTCATCAAATGAATTGCCTCTGCAACACGCTGCGGTTCATCCCAATCAGGCGGCAATGGTCTGCCGGTGGCTACCGCACAAAAACCACACGAACGGGTACAAATATTACCCAATATCATAAATGTGGCGGTACCTGCACCCCAGCATTCCCCCATATTCGGGCAATTACCACTTTCGCAAATTGTATGGAGCTTATGGGTATCCACCAGGCCGCGAACATGCTTGTAACCCTCGCCTGTCGGCAGTTTTACACGCAGCCAGTTGGGCTTTTTTACTCTGGTTTCTTCAGTATTGACAGTATTACTGATTACGTTTAATTCTTGCATAGGAAATTGGGCTGCAAATTACAATCAACGGCGGCGTCCACCAAATTGAATCCCTGCATAAAGGTTAAAAAAGTAAGCCACAGGTTTCTGGCTGGCTACCATTTCAATTTTTTTAGTATAATATTCAGCGGTAGCACCAACTTCTAGAGCAGCCACTTTAAATTTATTAGGGGTATAATCGAAATGAAGGGCAGATTTCAGGTGAAGACCAGGAATAATTTTCATTTCTCCTAATCCTTTAGTGAATCCTGATGAGCCGACCACATAAAGCGGATCAAGGAAGTATTGAGAATTTTCAGGCGTAAACTTTACGGGTGCAAGTTCAAATGTTGCACCTCCATCTTTACTGGTGTAAGCGTCTACATAATATGGTTTCAATAAACCTAAAGTCAGCCCCCCTGCATAAACCAGATGAACCGAAACGCTTTTTGGATAAGGTTTTCCGGCAATCATTTTACGCATTCCGATGTTAAATTTCAGAGAGTAAAAATTGTTGACCTTGCCAAAGGCATACATTTTATCACTTTGCTGGTTTCTGTCCCAACCATACATTCTCAACTCTTTCGGATGGCGCTTTTCATTAAATTCAAATTGAAGAATACGAACATCGTGAAACATATCTATTCTTTTTAAATCCTGTGATTTTGCTTTTCCACTTTCGAAAATAAAGCTCCATCCGTCAGTATTCAACCTTAGGCCTACACTCGACTCTTTCGTAATCGGTTTCGGGCGTTTCACAATCGGTTTTGGCATTGGTTTGACCTTAACGCTGCTGTCCGTGCTGGAAATAAGCGGGGTTTGTGCGTAAAGTGAAAAGTTGATGCACAGGAGCAGAAGAAGGATAAATTTGAATTTTTTCAGCATAAAAATTTTAACCTTAAAAGGTTCACAACCGATTTTTAAGCAATAAAGGTAAGTGTTTTGTTGGTTTTCAAATCTATCAAAGTTTTTAATCCGTAAGAAGCTTGTATTTATAAAACCATTGGACGAAAAACGTACATTTGCCACCTCAAAAAACATCTGAATTCTAAAACTGATATGCAAACAGAAAAAATCAAATTTGGTACAGACGGCTGGCGCGCCATTATCGCTCAGGAATATACAGTTTATAATGTTGCTCGCGTAGCGCAGGGACTGGCTGACTGGCTGAAGAAAAAAGGTGAAAATAATACCGTTGTTGTTGGTCACGATTGTCGATTTGGTGGTGAACTATTTGCTGAAACAACTGCAAAAATTTTATGTTCTAACGGTATAAAAGTGCTGCTGGCCAAAGGTTTTGTAAGCACCCCGATGATTTCAATGGGCGTTCTGCATCTGAACGCACAACAGGGTGTTGTGATTACCGCATCTCATAATCCTGTGGGTTATAATGGTTTTAAATTAAAAGGCCCTCATGGAGGCCCAACCAGCCCGCGTGAAATTGCAGAGGTTGAAGTCTTAATTCCGGATGAAGTAACAATTACAAAAGATAGCGTTGAGCATTTTAAAAATGCCGGAATGCTGGAATATGTTGACCTCGAAGCGATGTACCTTACTTATCTGAAAGGAAAATTTGATTTCGAAAAATTAAATTATTCTCCATTCAAACTGGCCTATGATGCCATGTTTGGGGCTGGCCAAAATGTTATCCGTAAATTGTTACCAAACGCAGTGCTGATTCATTGTGATGACAACCCGGGTTTCTTAGGTCAGGCTCCTGAACCAATTGATAAAAACCTCAGAGAATTATCAGCAACAATGGCGAATACGCCTGAGTTAAAATTAGGTTTGGCTACAGATGGCGATGCCGACCGTATTGGTTTGTACGACGAAGATGGCCATTTTGTTGATTCTCACCACATCATTTTGTTGCTCATTCAATATTTGCACAAAGTAAAAGGCTTGAGCGGAAAAGTAGCCATTGCCTTTTCGGTAACAGACCGTGTAAAACGTATGGCCGAAGCTTATGGCTTACCGGTAGAAGTAACACCAATCGGTTTCAAATATATTTCTGAAATTATGACACAGGAAGATGTGTTGGTGGGTGGCGAAGAAAGTGGCGGTATTGCCGTTAAAGGTCATATCCCGGAGCGCGATGGTATTTATGATGGTTTGCTGATTTATGATTTGATGACCCAAACCGGCAAAACTTTGAAGCAATTATGCGAAGAGGTTTATGCTGTTGTGGGTACTTTCAGTTATGACCGTCTTGACCTGACGATTGAAAACGAAAAGAAAGAAAGCATTATTAAAAAAGCATTGGCTGGCGAATACAAACAATTTGGCAAATACACTTACAACAAAGTAGAAACTATTGATGGTGTAAAATACCACCTCGACAATGGTGGATGGATGATGTTGCGTGCATCAGGCACAGAACCATTATTGCGTGTATATGCCGAAGGAAACAGCCAAGAAGAAACAGCCGATATTTTGGAAAGTATTAAGGCCGAGATTGTGTAAAATTTATTTAAATGTCCTACAAATTTGACCGAACAGCATTTAAAGCACAAACATTTGAAGAAGAACAAAAGTCTAAAACTTTTGCCGCTGAATCGATGATTGAACGCCTGAAAGTAAGTTTTTACCTAAATAGCATTGCATATAATTTTGACATAAATAATCCTCCCCGAATGGACAAAACCGTCTTTTCGATGAGGCTCCACGAACACAATAAAAAACAATAACAACACATTTATATGAGCATACAAACAGGCAAACGCGTTATCAAATCACCAACGGGCACTACCCTCACCTGCAAAGACTGGGTAACAGAAGCAGCTTACCGAATGATTCAAAACAACCTTAACCCGGATGTTGCTGAACGCCCGGAAGATTTGGTGGTCTATGGTGGTATCGGAAAAGCTGCCCGCAACTGGGAGAGCTTTGATAAAATATTAGACTGTTTGCGCAATCTGAACGAAGACGAAACCCTGATGGTACAAAGCGGCAAACCCGTTGGTGTGCTGCGCTCACACAAAAATGCGCCACGTGTTTTGATTGCGAATTCCAACCTTGTGGGTCGTTGGGCTACCTGGGAACATTTCCGCGAATTGGAAGCCAAAGGCTTGATGATGTACGGACAAATGACAGCTGGAAGCTGGATCTACATTGGTTCTCAGGGTATCGTTCAGGGCACTTACGAAACTTATTTATCCCTTGCTAAAATCCATTTTAACGGCTCTCTGAAGGGCACTTTGAATGTTACAGCAGGACTCGGCGGAATGGGTGGCGCTCAGCCATTGGCTATCACCATGAATGAAGGCGTTTGTCTCGCTGCAGATGTGGAAGAATGGCGTATTCAAAAACGTCTGGACACGCGTTACATCGACAAAATGTTCCATAATATTGACGAAGCGATTGATGAATCTTTGCGTGCGAAAGCTGCCGGAGAAGCGATTTCTATAGGTGTGGTGTGTAATGTGGTGGATTTATTACAAAGATTAATTGATAGAAATATCACACCTGATACATTAACCGACCAAACTTCTGCTCACGATGAATTGATTGGTTATTTCCCTGAAGATATGAGCGTGGATCAGGCAAATGCTTTACGCGAAAGCAATCCTGAAGAATATAAATCTTTGTCGCTGGATACAATGGCGCATCACGTAAAACAGATGCTGGAACTGCAAAAACGCGGTGCCATTACATTCGATTATGGCAACAACCTGCGTGGTCAGGCCCACGACAAACGTGGTGTGGAAAATGCTTTTGATTTCCCCGGATTCGTTCCTGCTTACATCCGCCCTTTGTTCTGCGAAGGCAAAGGTCCTTTCCGCTGGGTAGCGTTGAGTGGCGATCCTGAAGATATTTATACTACTGACAAAGCACTTGCAGAACTGTTCCCTGAGAATGAAGGTTTGCAACGCTGGCTGAAAATGGCAAAAGAAAAAATCGCCTTTCAAGGTTTACCAGCGCGTATTTGCTGGCTGGGTATGGGGGAACGCGAAAAGGCAGGCTTATTGTTCAACCAACTCGTGCGCGAAGGCAAAGTAAAAGCACCGATTGTGATTGGTCGTGACCATCTGGATTGTGGTTCTGTAGCCTCACCCAACCGCGAAACAGAAGCAATGAAAGATGGTTCTGACGCAGTAGCTGATTGGCCGATTTTGAATGCATTGATCAACACAGCGGGTGGTGCAAGCTGGGTGAGTTTCCACCACGGTGGGGGCGTAGGAATGGGTTATTCGCTACACGCCGGTATGGTAATTGTAGCCGATGGTACAGCTGATGCAGACGAGCGCCTGAAGCGTGTTCTGCACAACGATCCAGCTATGGGTGTGTTGCGCCATGCTGATGCAGGCTACGAAGATGCACAGGAAAATGCGGAGAAATTCGGATTGGATATTTGGTAGTGAATTTTTAGCACTCAATAGACAAAGCTGAAGAAAAGAAAAGCCCTGAAGTCCGTCCGAACGCAGTTCATCCGGGCGGACGACGCAACGAACTTGAAGAAATGAGAATTGCTGATTTCATAAAAAAGAAAACCAATGGCAAAATCTAAAAAAGAAAAATCATTGTTGAACGAAGGTTCGATGGCATTTATAAAAGAATACCTGAACAATTCATCGCCTACAGGCTTCGAATCGAGCGGGCAGAAAATATGGCTGGAATACCTGAAACCCTATATCGACAGCCATTTTGTAGATAATTACGGAACAGCAGTTGGGGTGATTAATCCCGAAGCGGAATATAAGGTTGTGATAGAAGCGCACGCCGATGAAATCAGCTGGTTTGTTCATTACATTACTTCAGACGGTTACATTCACGTGACCAGAAATGGTGGCAGTGACCATCAGATTGCCCCTTCAAAACGCGTGAACATTTACACCAAAAAAGGAATTGTGCGCGGTGTCTTTGGCTGGCCGGCCATCCATGTTCGCCAGGGCAAAGACGAGAAAAAACCGGAGACCCATACCATCTGGCTGGATGTAGGAGCGAAGAATAAAAAGGAAGTTGAAGAATTAGGCGTGCACGTAGGTTGTGTCTGCACTTTTACAGAAGGTTTTGAAGAGTTAAACCACGGGTACTGGATTGGGCGCGCTTTTGACAACAGAATGGGCGGTGTAATGATTGCTGAAGTGGCGCGTTTGCTGAAAGAAAACAAAAAGAAATTACCCTTCGGATTATACATCGTCAATGCGGTGCAAGAGGAGGTTGGACTGAATGGCGCAGGGATGATTACACAAACGATTAAACCAAACCTTGCTATTTGTACCGATGTTACACACGATACTACTTCACCGATGATGAGCAAAGCGACCAGTGGGGAAACGCATTGTAAAGAAGGGCCGGTATTGACGTATGCGCCTGCTGTTCATAATATTCTACTGGAGAAAATCATTAAAGCTGCAGAAGACAACAATATTCCGTTTCAGCGCCACGCATCCTCCCGTTCCACCGGAACCGACACGGACGCTTTCGCGTTTTCTAACGGCGGTGTACCAAGTGCACTGATTTCTTTGCCACTGAAATATATGCACACCACAGTGGAAACAATTCATAAAAATGATGTGGAAAATTGCATAAGGCTGATGTATGAGGTGTTGCTTAAATTGTCGCCAAAAGACAATTATAAGTATTTGTAAAACCCAGCCTAAACTTCTCCAAGGAGGGGAAGCGCAATTGCAGTAATTCAACATTAAAAATTAACCATTAAATATTAATAAATTGTACAGAATTGGTCAGGGAATAGATTTTCATCAGCTTGTAGAAGGACGTGAATTTTGGTTGGGTGGTGTTTTGATTCCACACAGCAAAGGGGCATTAGGACACAGCGATGCAGATGTATTGTTGCACGCTATTTGCGATGCACTTTTGGGTGCTTTGGGACTTGGCGATATCGGCAAACATTTCCCTGATACAGATCAAAGCTTTAAAAATATTGACAGCAAAATATTGTTGCAGAAATCCTACCAATTGATTGCGGAACGTGGTTATAAAGTAGTGAATGTAGATAGCACAATTTTGTTGCAGGCACCCAAAATCATGAAGTTTGTTCCGGCGATGCAGGAAGCGATTGCTACAATATTGGAACTGGAAATAACAGACGTTTCGATTAAAGCAACGACAACAGAACAATTAAGTTTTATAGGTAGGGAAGAAGGAATTGTGGCAACAGCGAATGTTTTACTTTGCAAAAACAATGGTTAATGTTGAATGCTTAATTTTTAATGTCAAACACACAAATGAATCTTCCCGCAGGAAAGAAAATATATTTCGCTTCTGATTTCCACTTGGGAATTCCAAACCACGCGGCCAGCCTGGTGAGGGAAAAACTGATATGTAAATGGCTGGACGAAATCAAACACGATGCGGCGCATATTTTCCTTGTGGGTGATATGTTTGACTCCTGGCTGGAATTTAAAAATGTGGTTCCAAAGGGTTTTGTTCGATTCCTCGGAAAACTGGCAGAGTTGAGGGATTCAGGAATTGTTATTGAAGCATTTACCGGTAACCATGACCTTTGGATGCGTGGCTATTTTCAGGAAGAATTAGACATTCCCGTGCATCATGAAGCAATCAGAAGAACCATCAATGGAAAACAATTTTTGATTGCACACGGTGATGGTCTTGGTCCCGGCGATAATGGTTATAAATTCCTGAAAAGCATTTTAAGAAATCCGGTTTGTCAATGGTTGTACCGAAGGGTTCATCCGGATACAGGATTAGGAATTGCCAGTTATTTCAGCCGCCTTGGACCAAAGCACGAAGGAGAAATTGAAGAAGAATTTAAAGGTGCTGACAAAGAATTTCTGGTTCAATATTGCCACGAAATACTGAGCAAAGAGCATATCGACTACTTTATTTTTGGCCACAGGCATTTGGCTTTGGAATACCCTCTTCCTCAAAACAGTTTATATATAAACCTCGGAGACTGGATTACCTTTAACAGCTTTGCTGTATTTGATGGCAACGATTTGAAACTACATTATTATAAAAAATAAAGCATTTAAGAAAATGGAACGGACTTTAATAGTTATGCGCCATGCGAAGACAGAGATTCAAAAAATCGACCAGCGAGATTTTGACAGAAACCTGATGGAACGTGGCAAAGAGGATGCAAAATTGATGGGTGAACGATTGGCAAAAGAAGGGTTTAAACCAGACCAGATTCTTACCAGCAATTCCAACAGGACTGAGCAAACAACAGCTTTAATAAAGCAATCCGCAGGGTTAGAGAATGTAAAAACAGTATCACTTGCTCAACTTTACCACGCAAGTGCGGGCAGAATTGAGTCAGAAATAATGACCATCGAAGACAATATTGGTACATTAATGATTGTTGGTCACAACCCCGGTATCAGCGAATTTGTTTATCAATGCAACACCAGCGCAATCAGCAGCGAAATACCTACGAGTGCGATTGTAGTTTTCAAGTTCAATGCGGAAAGTTGGAGAGATTTTCCAGAGGCTAAAAAGAAATTAGTGCATTACGATTACCCCAAGAAATAATTATGAGCAAAACGATTACGGATATTCAGATTTTAGAACAGCTTTTCGAGGACCATTTTGGCAAAAAACCTGAAGCGGTCAGCATCATTCCTATGTCAGGCTCCGACAGAAGATATTACCGCCTCGTGGCAGACAAAACAACTGCAATTGGCACTTTCAACCAGAATATTGCTGAAAATAATTCCTTTTATTACTTCACAGATTTATTCCATAAACACGGAATTAATGTTCCGGAAATTTATAAAACAGCCAAAGACCGGCGCTATTATTTGCAACAGGACCTGGGGAGTGTTTCTCTTTTTGATGCATTAAACAAAGAAGGATTTACCAATGAAATAAAAGAATACTATCGGATGAGCCTGGAGCAACTGGCAAAACTCCAATGGATTGCCGGTCGTGAAGCAGATTACAACCAATGTTTTGGCACCAAACAATTTGACGAAAAAGCCATTAGTGCAGATTTCCTTTACTTTAAATACTACTTCGCCGACCTTCAGAAAATCGTTTACGACAAAACTGAGTTGACTGATGAAATAGAAGAAATCAGTAAAGATCTTGGGCGCATCCAACCAAAGATGCTGATGTATCGGGACTTCCAGAGCAGGAACATTATGCTGTATGAGGGAAAGGTTTACTTTATCGACTACCAGGGATGCATGCAGGGACCACCGCAATATGATATTGCATCCTTACTGTGGCAGGCAAAAGCAAAATTACCACAGAAATGGAAAGATGAATTGCTGAACAGCTACATAACCAGCCTCAACAATTTGCCCATGTCAAAAGTGGACGAAATGTATCTCCGCAAAGGCTATTCACAATTTGTAATGCTTCGCCTGGTACAGGTTTTAGGAGCTTATGGTTTCAGGGGATTATTGGAGAGAAAGCCACATTTTATCAGCAGCATTGCTCCGGCTTTGCATAACCTGGAAACTTTCCTGAATGATAATCCGCAAATACCAAGTTATCCAAAGTTGCGCGGGCTCCTTGAGAAGCTAAGCAGCAAAGAAATTCGTCAGCAATATGAAACAGTACAGGCGAATACAGAATCAAAATTGAAAATTAAAGTAAACAGCTTTTCTTATAAAAAAGGGGGCATTCCAAAAGACACATCAGAACACGGAGGCGGTTTTGTGTTTGATTGCAGAGGTTTGCTAAATCCGGGAAGAATAACAGAATATAAAAAACTGAGTGGGAAAGATGAAACCGTTCAATACTATTTGCAAACCGAAACAAAAATGAATGATTTCCTGGAGCATGTCAATGCGCTTGTTGATATCAGTGTGGACGATTATTTGCAAAGAGATTTTGACAGTCTGAGCATCAACTTTGGATGCACAGGGGGTCAGCATCGGTCGGTCTTTGCTGCAGAGCAAATTGCAAAGCATCTTAAGGCAAAATATAAACTGGACGTTGAATTGACACATACAAATGAGAAAAACTGGGTGAAATAATTTCCGGTTATATTTTAAATAGCCTGTCCTAAATGAGCACAGCAAAAAAATAAAAATGATAAAACAAACTATCACATTAGTCTCAACAGTGTTTATTTTAGCTTCTTGTGGAGGCGAATCAAATACAAAAAAACCGGAAGGTTCAACAAACGTAGTCGCTGAGGCAAAAGATCTGCATACCCTGAGCAATGCGGACAGCATAACAATGAAACATTTGTTCCTGGACCTGAAAGTGGATTTGGAAGGGCAGCAATTAGGTGGTTGGGCAACCTGGGATATTGACAATCTCAAATCAGCATCTGCATTGCGATTAGATAATAACAACCTGCAAATTGACTCCGTACTGGTGGATGGTAAAAGCACAACATTTTCATTTGGTGAAAAACAGGAACATCTTGGCTCAGCACTAATTATCCCGATTGAAAAAAGCACTAAAAAAGTAGCCATAAAATATGCAGCCAATAAAGGTGCTACAGCTTTGCAATGGTTGACTGCAGAACAAACAACCGGAAAGAAAAATCCATTTTTATATACCCAATCAGAGAGCATTTATGCACGCAGCTGGGTTCCTTGCGCCGATGGACCGGGAATCCGATTCACCTATTCAGCCAGGATTACTGTTCCAAAAGGCATGATGGCTGTGATGAGTGCCAGTGGAAATCCACAACAGGCAAACGATTCGGGCATTTATCATTTCGATATGGAGAAAGCAATTCCTGCATATTTATTGGCATTGGCTGTTGGAGATATTCGTTTTGAAAAAGTAGATGAAAGAACAGGTGTTTATGCCGAACCCGAAATGATTCAGAAAGTGCGTTACGAATTTGCAGACATGGGCAAAATGGTGACAACAGCTGAAAGCCTTTATGGGCCATATCGTTGGGGGAGATATGATGTTATTGTATTGCCTCCCGGTTTTCCGATTGGTGGAATGGAAAACCCAAAACTAACTTTTTGCACGCCTACTGTCATTGCCGGCGATCGTTCTTTGGTCAATCTGATTGCGCATGAACTGGCACACAACTGGAGCGGTAATCTGGTGACAAATGCCACCTGGGACGACATCTGGATGAATGAAGGTTTTACTGTTTATTTCGAACGCCGTATCAGTGAAGCCATGAACGACAAAACCTACGTGGACATGCTTTGGGAACTGGGTTATCAGGACCTCGAGGCCGAAGTGGAAGAATTTGGCAAAGACAGCAAAGAAACCTGGCTTAAACAAGACTTGAAAGGCAAAGATGCTGATGAAGGGTTGTCCGACATTCCTTATGAAAAAGGCGCATTATTCCTGTGGTTGCTTGAGCAGAATGTTGGGAGAGAAAAATTTGATATTTTCCTGAAACAGTATTTTTCAGAACATGCATTCCAGACTATTACAACAGAAAAATTTCTGTCCTATCTTGATAAAAACCTGATTAAAGGGGATAGCGCTTTATACAAAAAACTAAACATCAATGCCTGGGTTTACGGTCCGGGAATTCCGGCAAATGCCCCCCGTGCAGATATGGATCGCTTTGAAAAAGTGAATACTGAGCGCAGCAAATTCTTGAAAGATAATAATGCCAAACTACTTGTCACTAAGAACTGGACAACGCACGAATGGTTGCATTTTCTACGTAAAATGCCTGGTCCTTTAAAGGAGAGCCAAATGCAAAGCCTTGATGAGGCATTCAATTTTACTAATGCAAAAAACAGTGAAATTGCAGATTTGTGGTTTATTCTTTCAATTGCATCTGATTATAAAACCGCATACCCTCAAATGGATAAATTCCTGAGTGTGACCGGCCGCCAAAAATTCATTTTACCCCTTTATGAAGAAATGACCCAAACCGGCAAAAGGGAAATGGCAATAAACCTTTACAAGAAATACAGAGCAAATTATCATCCGCTGGCACAAAGCAAACTTGACAAAATAATAAAATAATAGCCTGAATAACTATTATAAAAAAGCCCTTATGTAAGGGCTTTTTTTATTGGATTTAAACATTATATTTGTCTCACCTAAATAACTATCACATGAAAAAAACACTATTATCCTTAGGCATTTTATGCCTGACACTACAAGGCTATGCACAGGCTCCAACCTGCCAATGGGCGCGCAATAGCGGAGGTTCCTTATCTACAAATGGTCAATCGGTAGCTGTCGATCTTGCGGGAAATGTTTACACCATTGGTTTTTTTACCGGCGCTACAGACTTTAATCCTGGTACCGGCACCACAACCTTAACATCAGCGGGAAATGAAGACATTTACATTTCAAAACTGGATGCCTCAGGAAATTTTGTCTGGGCTAAGAGTTTTGGTGGAAAAGGTGCGGATATGGGTTATTCCATCTATGTAGATGGAGGAGGAAATGTTTATGCCACAGGCTCATTTGAAGACACCTCCGATTTTGATCCCGGATCAGGCATTATAAAATTAAGCAGTGCGGGCGGATCAGATGTTTTTGTATTAAAACTTGACGCATCAGGTAATGTAATTTTTGCTAATCGAGCCGGTGGAAAAGGAAAGGATATGGGCCAGTCAATTTATGCAAACAGTAAAGGTAGTTTTATTACTGGCTTGTTCAGCGATACAGCGGATTTTGATCCGGCGGGTTCAGCACCCAAACTCGCTTCTAAAGGCGAAACTGACGTTTTCATTTTAAAATTTGAAATTCCGGGTACTTATTCATGGGTAAAACAAATCGGAGGAATGTATGAAGATGAAGCGCAGGCAATTGCTACAGATTCTGCAGGCAATGTTTATACCGCAGGCTGGTTTAACGGCTCTGTAGATTTCAATCCTGGTGCAGGAGATTATTATATGGCTTCAGTAGCAGTAAGAGATGGATTTTTGAGCAAATTAGACCCAAGTGGTAATTTTACTTACGCCAAAATTGTCGGGGGAAAAGGTTTTGATGGCATTCAATCTATCTCTATTGATGGCAATCACAACATCTATGCCATTGGTTACTTTAGTGGTTATGTAGATTTCAATACAGGTCCCGGTGATTTTTACCTGAACTCCGGTGCATCTACTGGTTTATTCATCCTGAAACTGGATAAAACCGGTAATTTTTTATGGGCAAAGAGCTTTAATGCCACACTTCCCAGCCACGGCAATTTGTGTGCTACCGATGTTGCAGGCCATTTATATCTGACAGCATATTTTACCGGTGTAATGACAATAGAGACTCCGGTTGGGCCGCTCACCTCTTTGGGAGCGGATGACTTTTTTATTTTAAAGATGAGCCCATCAGGAAAATATACTTATGCAGTTAATATAGGCGGTAAAGGTTATGACAATAGTTTTGGTATAGCTACCGACAGATCCAATAATGTTTTTGTAACGGGAAATTTTGCCGGAGCTGTTGATTTCGATCCGGGAACAACCAATACTGTCCTTTCTTCCACCATATCTGGTGGTTCAGATGCTTTTATGGTAAAATATTCCAATTTCCCCCTTACACTGAAAGAATCTTCAATTCAATCAAACATCAGAATATATCCAAATCCGGCAAGCGATATATTAAAAGTTGAAATTCCTGATGCAGGCCAAAATACGAGTATCGAAGTCATCAATGTATTGGGAGTGGTGATGGAAGAATATAAACACGCAGGGGCAATAAATAGCCTGGACTTCAATAGTTTTGCACCCGGAATTTATTTCATAAAAGTAAAAAACGGAGATGAGCAGTTGTCTGTTTCCAAAATATTAAAACAGTAAAATCACATTAAGCATAAATGAAAATATTACTGCTCGGTTCGGGTGAATTAGGAAAAGAATTTGTAATTGCTGCCCAGCGCATTGGACAAACTATCATTGCAGTGGATAATTATGAAGGAGCGCCGGCAATGCAGGTTGCACATGGTTTTGAAGTGATTAATATGCTGGATGGTGAGGCTTTGGATAGAATTGTTGCCAAACACAAACCGGATTTTATAGTTCCTGAAATTGAAGCCATCCGGACCGAGCGTTTTTACGATTATGAAAAGCAAGGTATTACGGTCGTGCCCTCTGCAAAAGCGGCAAATTTCACAATGAACCGCAAGGCCATCCGTGATTTGGCTGCTAAAGAATTAGGACTAAAAACAGCAAATTACCGCTACGCTACTTCTGCTGAAGAATTACAAAAGGCAGTAATGGAAGTGGGTATACCCTGCGTGGTAAAACCCTTAATGTCGTCTTCGGGTAAAGGACAATCTACTATCAAAACAGAATCGGACATTGATAAAGCCTGGCAATATGCCGTGGATGGATCTCGTGGCGATGTGATAGAAGTAATTGTGGAAGCATTTGTAAAATTCAATTCAGAAATCACACTGCTGACAGTTGCTCAAAATAACAACCCGACTTTGTTTTGTGCGCCAATCGGCCACCGGCAGGAACGTGGTGATTACCAGGAAAGCTGGCAACCAGCTGTAATCAATGATAATGCATTGAAAGAAGCACAGCATATGGCAGAGAAGGTAACTAAAGCCCTTGGTGGTGCAGGCCTGTTTGGTGTAGAGTTTTTTCTGGCTGACGATGGGGTTTATTTCTCCGAACTCTCTCCCCGCCCACATGATACAGGTATGGTGACTTTGGCCGGCACACAAAATTTCAATGAATTTGAATTGCATTTACGCGCCATCTTAAGTTTACCAATAGCAGAAATCACTTTAGAAAAAGCAGGAGCCAGTGCCGTTATCCTTGCATCAGAAAATTCCAACAATCCCGGTTTTGAAGGCGTTGAAAAAATTGCCGTCTTACCAAAAACAGATTTTCGTTTGTTTGGCAAACCTACATCCAGACCATACCGAAGAATGGGTGTAGCTTTAGTGAATGCACCTTTGGGCACTGATATTACGAATGTTGTGAAAGATGCCCAAAAAGCAGCTGGGTTGGTGAAAGTAAAACATTAGATTAAAACAAAACTTTATTAAACAAATAATTGCTAAAAGCCCGAAAAATTGAATTTTTCGGGCTTTTTATTATATCAAAACAGACACAAGCGAAAAACTCTTTTATAACGCCATTTTTTATCCACAAAACCGGACAAAAAGGGTATAATTAATACCCGAAATCCCCTCTGAAATCGGTATATTTGCGCTACTTTAAAATTACGTACAAGCATTTCATAATATGTCAGAAAATACAACAGACAACAACGAATACCAACAACCCGAAAAACTGCGGATTGAACCTGTACTAATCGAAGAACAAATGAAGACCGCTTACATCGATTATTCGATGTCGGTAATTGTAGGTCGTGCCCTGCCCGATGCACGTGATGGTCTGAAACCCGTTCATCGCCGCGTATTATTTGCGATGCACGAACTGGGTAACAACAGCAATAAACCTTATAAAAAATCTGCCCGTATTGTGGGTGAGGTTTTGGGTAAATATCACCCGCACGGAGACACCTCTGTTTACGATGCGATGGTACGTATGGCCCAGCCCTGGAGTATGCGTTACCTGATGGTTGATGGTCAGGGAAACTTTGGCTCGCAGGATGGTGATGGCCCGGCCGCAATGCGTTATACCGAAGCCCGTTTGCAAAAACTGGCCGAAAGTATGCTGGATGACCTTGAGAAAGAAACAGTAGACTTTTCCCTCAACTTTGATGATTCGCTGAAAGAACCAACGGTAATGCCAACACGCGTCCCTACCCTTTTGGTGAACGGTTCGTCAGGTATTGCCGTAGGGATGGCAACGAATATGATGCCGCATAACCTGAGTGAAGTAATTGACGGTTGTGTTGCGTACATCGACGATAATGAAATCACCATTGACGAGTTGATGAAGCACGTTAAAGCGCCCGATTTCCCGACCGGTGGTATCATTTATGGTATTGATGGTATTAAAGCCGGATTTCATACAGGCCGTGGCCGCGTAGTATTGCGTGGCAAGGTGAATGTGGAAACGATGAAAAACGGTAAAGAACAAATTGTTATTACAGAAGTTCCTTACCAGGTAAACCGCGATGCACTGGCTGAAAAGATCGGACATCTGGTGAACAATAAAATCATTGAAGGCGTTACGCACGTTGCTAACGAATCGAACAAAGAAGGGACACGTCTTGTGGTAGAAATCCGCAAGGATGCTGTGGCGCAGGTGGTGATCAATATGCTGTACAAATACAGTGAATTGCAAACTTCTTACGGTATCAACAACGTAGCGTTGGTGGGTGGCCGTCCGAAAACACTGAATTTAAAAGAACTGATTGTTGAGTTTATCCGCTTCCGTCATGAAGTGGTGGTGCGTCGTACAGAGTATGAATTGCGCGAAGCAGAAAAGCGTGCGCATATCCTGGAAGGCTACATCATTGCGCTGAACAATCTTGATGCTGTTATCAAACTGATTCGCGAAAGTAATACGCCTGAAATAGCCCGTACAGGTTTGATGGAGAATTTTGCGATGAGCGAAATTCAGGCAAGAGCCGTTTTGGAATTGCGTTTGCAAAGCCTTACTGGAATGCAGATCGAGAAAGTACGCGAAGAATTTGCGGAAATCATGCGTACAATTGGGGACCTGAAAGACATTCTTGCCAACGAAGGCCGTCGCTACCAGATTATCAAAGACGAGCTTGCTGAAGTTAAAAAGAAATTTGGCGACGAACGTAAATCAGAAATTGATTACGGAGCGAGCGAAATGGATATGCTGGATATGATTGCTGATGAAGATGTGGTGATTACCATTTCTCATTTGGGTTATATCAAACGTACTTCGCAAGCCGATTACCGTGCACAACGCCGTGGTGGCCGCGGCAGTCGCGGAGGCAAAACACGTGAAGAAGATTTTATCGAACATTTATTCATCGCCTCAACGCATCATACCCTGCTCATCTTTACTGAGAAAGGACGATGCTTCTGGTTGCGCGTATACAAAATACCGGAAACGGACAAGAATGCGAAAGGACGTGCCATTCAGAACCTGATTCAATTGCCGCCGGACGATAAAATCCGTACGATATTGAATGTTCCGGACCTTGAAAAAGAAGAATATACCAGCAAACATTACATCGTGTTGTGCACCAAAGAAGGTATTATCAAGAAAACTTCTCTGGATGATTTCTCCCGCCCGCGTAGTAATGGTGTCAACGCCATTACAATTCGTGAAGAAGACCAATTATTAGAAGCTTGCCTTACCGATGGCAGCAGCTACATCATGATGGCGGTAAACAGTGGCCGTGCAATTTGTTTCCCTGAAGAGAAAGTACGCCCAACCGGTCGTGGTGCAATCGGTGTGTATGGAATTGATATGGCCGATGGTAAGGATTATGTAATTGGGATGGTCTGTGTGAACAAATTTGATACCGGTAAACAAATCCTCGTGGTTTCAGAAAAAGGCTTGGGTAAACGCACACCATTCCTTGAAAAACTGGAAGACGGAACGAACACCGACGATATGTCGAACACCGTGATGATTAAAAATGCAGAAGGGGGCGAAGAGCAATATCAACTGGCTTATCGCGTAACCAACCGTGGAGGTAAAGGCGTAAAAACCATCAACATTACAGAGAAAACCGGTTCATTGGTAGGTTTGTTGGCAGTAGAAGAAAAAGACGATTTAATGATTACCTGCAAATCCGGCATGACGATCCGTATGAAGGTGCGCAATATTCGAGAAGCCGGTCGTGCAACGCAAGGAGTAAAACTGATCAACCTGGATAACAACGACGAAATCGCAGCCTTAGCCAGCATCGATGAGCAGGAAGAGGATGTAGAACTGGATGAGAACGGCGACCCGATAGTTGCAGCAAGCGAAGAGGGAACTACTCCGGCTGATGATATCATTGCTCCGGATACAACAAGCGATGAGGTGACGGAAACGGAAGAATAGTTTATTTTAATACAAAAACTAAAACCACCAATTGGCCATTGCTGATTGGTGGTTTTAGTTTTATTAATAATTTTATTTTAATATTGCAATCTTAAGTAATCAGGTTATACATGAAAAATATTTCACTTTTATTAATTGCTTCCATTTATTTTTTAAATTCTTCTGCTCAGTCTCATAAATTTGAATGGGCCTCAAGTATCGGGGGTACAAAAGGTGCAGAATTAAATCATTGCTCAAGTACAGACAGTAAAGGAAATTTATATACCGGTGGAGCTTTTGCTGGTGAAGCTGATTTTGACCCCGGTGCAGGATATCATTTTATTATGTCAAAAAACATTGATGCCTATATTACAAAACTTGATGCGGATGGGAATTTCTATTGGGTGAAAACCATTCCATCAAGATTCCAGTCCGCGATAACCTCCATAACCACCGATACCACAGGTAATATTTACATCTCCGGCTCTTATGAAGATTCAATAAGCTTTGAAATTGGTTCAGTTAAACAATCCGCCTATTCGGGCAATGAAAATATATTTTATGCCAAACTGGATTCAAACGGAAATTTTTTATGGATTAAAACTTTAAAAAATGAACTCTTTAAGCCAGGTAGTTCAAGAAAAAGCAAAGTGAAACTCGACCATAATTCAGACCTGATCATTACCGGCTGTTTTCAGGATCGCGTGGATTTCGATGCGGGTGCGGATTCTTTTTTCATAAAAGCTACCACTTATTATAACGAAACTTTTATCCTGAAAACAAATGCATCAGGGGAATTTATCTGGGTGAAAAACTTTGCCGGAACTAGACTTTCGAATGAATGTCACTCTTTTGATGTTGATTCCAGGAATAACATCTTCTTATGCGGTCATTTTGACGATACCATTGATGTCAATCCCGCGACAGCAATCAATCACCTGATATCCAAAGGTGATAATGATATGTTCTTAGTGAAGCTGGATAATGCAGGAAATTACATCTGGTCAAAACAATTTGGAGAGAAAAGAACAGATGAAGGCAGCTGTATAAGTGTAACGCGGGATGATAATTTATTGATGGCCGGTCATTTTACTGACTCGATAAAAATTGTAACTGATACAGGTCTTTTAAAAATAAAATCCAACCTAAATAATGATGCCATATTGATGAAATTCAGCAATGACGGCCAATTTAAATGGTATAAAAAGTTTCAGGGTAAATTCTCAAGTGTTGAGCCGGTGGATTTAAAACAAGACCCGGCTGATAATATTTATTTAATGGGCAGTTTTTCTGGCAATATTGATTTTGACCCGGCAGAAGATTCATTTTATATTCAATCCTATTATAATGGGGTTTTCCTGACAAAATTTGATAGCACCGGCAGTTTTATTTATGCAAAGATAATTGAACCAAATAATAGAACATTTATTCCTCCGACTCTCTCTATTGACAAATCTTCGAATATTTTTTTATGTGGAAATTTTACAGAAAGGATGGACGCCAATCCAAGTGTTGATTCCTTTATTCTCAGCAGTTTTGACAGTGATGATTATGATGCTTTCTCCATCAAATTAAGCAATTGTACTCCGAGCAAGGGTTTCGATACCATCATCGCCTGCGGTTCTTACACTTTAGCCGGCCAGGAATATACAAGCTCAGGCAATTTTAAAAAATACCTGATCAACAGTACAGGTTGTGACAGTACACTACAATTGAATCTGACCATATTACCGAAACCTTCTGCAAGCATAACCCACATATCAGTCAACACTATTCAATGCAATAACAGTGGTGTCAGCTACCAATGGGTAAAATGTCCCGGCTATACTCCTCTTGTAAATGATACGAATAGAATCCTCAATGCTCCATCAAAAGGTTATTTTGCAGTCATTATCTCAAATGGCCTGTGCAAAGACACTTCTGATTGCAGATACGGCGAACCAACGACAGGGATTAGCGAAAAATCTTTTTCATCAAATAATATCAAACTCTACCCCAACCCATTCAGTACCAGTGCGACCTTAGAATTTGACAATTCCCAAGCAAAAGCACATCAATTATCAGTTTACAATGCGCTTGGTCAATTGGTCATCCGGATTGAAAATATCAAATCAAATAAGTTGACGATTGAAAGAAAGGAATTGCAAAACGGATTTTATTTTTACCAGCTGCGCAACGAAGAAGAAATTATCGGTTCCGGTAAAATAGTGATTGAATAAATAAAATTTGATTTTAAAAACCACCCATTGGCTGCGGCTGATGGGTGTTTTTTTTTAAGACTAATTTTCACACAATACAATTTTAGATTGTTACGGACTTGCTTACATTTGATTTTCAGCAATCACTATGGAAAAAATCGCACACGCAATTATAGAGCATAATTTAAAGCCTTCCGAAATTTTAAATATTCCTGCTATCCTTAGCAAGCACTCTTCTGCCTCTTTTGCAGGAGAATGGGAGTGGACCAGCCATGATATGGATGCTTCATTTCTGGAAGAATTGTGGAACAAAAAGGAAATTGACTTTATCAATAATTCAGCCAGCATTGAGGATCTTGCATTACTACAGAAAGATAAAATCACAATTGATTTTATGACGCCTCATCTCATCACTTTTGACACGCTATTACCCTGGGATATATACAATACAGACGAATCACTGCGTGAAGAATTTAACCATCTGGTCAGGATGGTATGCGAGCTGATAAAAGCCACAGACGTGGCCATTATTCCAGACCTTTCCAGTCTGCCATTTTATGATGAAAATACAGATCTGTCAGTGAATGCTTTGCGTAGCAAATCAAAACACAATGAGGGTGTTTTTAAAGAGCTGCCCTAACAACCAACCCAAAAGCAATTTTTGGGTAATTGTTGTAGAGCCCAACTTTTCTTTTCCAGCGTTCGTTTAAGTAAGCTTCAATTTAAAACAGGATTAAAACATGAATCAAAATCTTCGCAGTTTCATCATTACAGCTATAATTCTATTAACTACTTTACCCGAAACGCCAACCGGGTAAACTGGTTGGCCTGTCACTTTTAAGCCGGATAAAGGCTAATATGTTTTACAAGTAGTAAATTTGATTAACTATTAAAAAGATATATGCTCAAAAAGATATTCCTGTTAGTCGGTTTAATGAGTGTTCGCCAAGGCCTGGCACAAGTGAGCGAAATAGTACAAAGAGATACCTTCTCCGTTTACTTTAATGTTGACACTTATTCCTTAAGTAATGCGGCAGAAAAAACGCTGGATTCCATTTTTTCGGATTTTCAAGGTAAGGAAAAAATTGCTTTGTATGGCTATGCTGATCAGCGGGGTGAAAATGAAGAGAATTTTAGTTTGTCCACCAAAAGGGCATTGAAGATAAAAGCGTTTCTTATCAGTAAAGGGGTGCCGGACTCCAACCTGCATACTGAAGGGAAAGGAATTCTGATATCTGATACAAGCAGTATAGCGTTGAGCAAATCGAGGAGGGTGGATATTATTATCCGACGGCTCTCACCTTGCTATAGCGTGGAAAATATCAGACAATTTACTCCGTTTTATTTTCATTTCAATCGTGGTAAATTAGTGGATAGTTCGCTTACAGAATGGAACAATCTAGTAAGTTATCTCAAAAGTAATCCCTGTTTAAAAGCCAAAATTTACACTTACAAAATTTGCGATATTTGCAAAAATGAAGAAAACCTTAAACTGGCCACTGAGCAAACGATTGAGTCGACTCAAATAAATGCAATACGGGCTTATCAATTACTTCAATCACTTAAATCTAAAGGAATAGATGTCAGTCAATTCTCTGAACGGAGTATGAATATTGGTTGTAAAAAAAATACAGCCAAATCAGTCCAGAGTCTGGATAATAAGGAAGAAAGCATACTGATTCTGCAACGAAGGGTGGACATTATACTCCACAAAAAGTAACTATAGAGAACTTATCAGGTAATGACCCCGAGCACCACCCTTTTCTTGCACTGTCAATATTATCTCCCTGTTTTGCAGCCTTGTTTATTTTACTTACAACATTGCGAAATTTCTGAAACAATAAGCCATCTCGACCTAACTGGTACAAACCTCTCTCTAAATTAGGTGTACAAGTCTGTTTGTGCTGTATACTGTTTTCAATATTTTTGTAGCACAAATCAATAAAATGAAAAACCGGAAACTTACCCTCATAGTACTTATAATACTCAATTCTGTTGTTCTGCTCGGGCAACTCTGGCCGGCAGGAACACCACCATTTTCACGCACTGTCAATATCATTTTCCTCATTTGCAGCCTTGTTTATTTTACATACCATATCGCCAAAGGCAAATAAACCCAAATTATTCCGGGAGTATGATACAAGTCATATTCTTTGCTGTCAGTAGTATTTACTTTTGCAATATGGCAGTTGTAATTATGAGCATTGTTATGCTCCACCTTGTGTTAGGCTTTGGTTGGCTGATGTATAAACTTGAATTTCAGAAAAAGAAAAAGGATAGTGAGTAGTAAGAAACCTATTCGAATATGTAATACAATCCTGCGAAGGCAATGATGATGGCAACAGAAGTAAGGCCATATAATATCAGGTTGAACAAATCAGGAAAAGGATTAAATATCGTGAGCAGACAACTCATCAATCCGAGAAAGGCTCCTGCAGCCAACAACAGCATGCCAATCTGCTGGCGCTTACCGTTGCGCAACTTTTTAAATTCCCTCAATAATAAATCGACAGAAACTTCATCGTGACCCTGCTCTTTCAATTGTTGCGTCAAGTGGTCTGTTTCCCAATTGTGCTTCAATGCCTGCACCAACATTGAGTTATGAACGTCTGCCATATTGAATAATTTTGATTATCTTATAATAAATTTCATCAATTTATTGACAACAAGATATTAATAATCTCCTGATTTCAAAACATTCAAAACAAAAAAATCAACAATACTTCTTTTCAAATTTCCCCCACTTTTCGAACAGAAGCTTGTATTTGTAGATAATCTGGTTGGCCAATTCATCAGGGCAATGCGATTTGGTGTAATAAGTCAGGCCAATACGCGGCAATGCTTCGTAGTGGCGAATCTGGAAACAATCGCTCAGGCTGTTGTATTTTTTATTGCCCGCAAATAATGCCAGGGTTTCAATATTTTTTTGTTCAAAATAGTCCAGAAATTCCTGCTCATTTTGCAGATCTTCCTGTAAATCTTCCGGGGTAAATGCCATAAATAATTCAATCCTGGTTTAGGATTTGCGAAGATACTTTTAAATAGAAATGAAAATTACATTTAGACTATGAATGAACTTACTTCTGCAATTTGTTCATGTAATAAACAATGCCTTCGTTTTCGATAATCAATTCGTTGGCTACGCAGTTGACGACTTTAAATGCACGCTCGTCTTTACCGGAAGTATATAAAATGCCATTTTCGTAATTCTGCACTACCCAGGATGGATGGCCGTCAAGGTCGTCAAAACCATATATTTTGGCTGTAATTGTCTCCGGTGTTTCTTCAATTTCCACCAACCTCACCAATCTATATTTCAACTCGGGCTGCATCGGTTTGGCACTGGTGCGTTTATAACATTTCCATATGCCAACAAATGGTTCAATCTTAGCCGGAACCGCTCCCATTTTGACTATTGGCCCTGGTTTATATTTCAGATTATTGGTATTACGAACAGGAGGCTGCTTTTTGTTGCTGTACCGCTGCATTTCAAATTCCACACCATCTTCTCCTGACAATTTCATCCAACTTTCATTTTGTTCAATAATGTCGAATTCGCTGGGTCCGATTATTAAAGTTGTTCCGATTTGCTTGAGGCGAACCCTTGGCGCCGTTGGACTGCTTTTCCCCCAGATGCATAAGTTGCTGCTCAGCACTTCGAAAAACAAAGTATCGCGGAAACTTATTTTTTGTCCCGACCTTGTTCTGGCAACCTCTCTCCATGCGCCTTTCAGGTTTTTAGTGTTCACAATCTGAGCTTCAGCGAAAAGACTGATAAATAATAAGAAAATTAAAACAGCACTTTTTTTCATTGGAACGATTTGATTTTTGAAAAACTTGAACACTCCTCAAAAATATCATTTATAAATCAAGAAAGAAATTGCCGGGAAAATATTTTAATGACTGAACAAATAATATCCAACTGTAAAAGAAGCGTAAGCCATGCTGGAAATTTTATAAAATTTATGGTCAGCAGTACTGCCACCAAAAATTGTCTTTTCGTCTGCCGCAAGATTATTCAAAGTATGTTGCGCTACAAACCGGCAAAACCATTTGTTCCGAAATTCTACTCCCATTTGCAACTGAGCGCCATACTCTAACCTTTGCATATCTGCTGTTGGATTTTCGTAACCCCAGTTTACTTTTCTTTTCATCCCAAATACCCTGAGATTTCCGGAAATACCAACACCAAGATAGGGTCCGGCTCCGATGAAAAAAGAATTTCTTGTTTCATCAAACCTTGAAAAGGTAAAAATAAGCGGTACTTCGAGTGAGGAATAGGAAATTGATGGAATAGAGCTGTTCGCAGAAGTATGCATTCCCCCTTTCATCGCATAATAAATACCGGAATTAATTTTAAATCCTTTTGTAATTTTAATTTGCACAGGAATTCCAACCCTTGCAGCAATTCTTAATTGTTTCGTATTTGAAATAGACATATGGTCAAAGCGAACAACCTCTTCATTAGCAAGATTAACCGATGGGCCAAGCTCCAGTCCAATTTTAAGGGTTTGAGCTTTTGAAGAGAATGAAGAGAATGAAGACAATAAAATAATAATAACTAATTTTCTCATTTATAATATTGATTGCAGGTAAAAAACATATGGAATTGTCAATAAAAATCCTGGCAAATATCATACCAAAGTTTTAGAAAGTCAACTTAAATCCTTTTGCACTGCAGTCAGGAATAATACCATCCGGTTATACGGAATGAATTTTCGAATTATACAATTGCCGAATTGCCCAATCACCCAATTGCTTACCTTTGCGCCTTCGATAAAAAATACAACAGACGCTTGAAATACGAAAAAGAAATTGCCCGCCGCCGGACTTTTGCCATTATCTCCCACCCCGATGCGGGTAAAACCACCCTTACCGAAAAACTCCTTTTATTCGGAGGTGCCATCCAGGTGGCCGGTGCGGTGAAAAGCAATAAAATTAAAAAGCATGCTACTTCCGACTTTATGGAAATCGAGCGCCAGCGTGGTATCTCGGTGGCTACGTCGGTAATGAGTTTTGAGTATAAAAACATTTTGGTAAACCTGCTGGACACACCCGGGCATAAGGATTTTGCTGAAGATACTTACCGTACACTTACTGCAGTAGACAGTGTTATACTGGTAATTGACAGTGTGAATGGTGTGGAAGAGCAAACCCGTCGCCTGATGGAGGTTTGTCGTATGCGCGACACACCTGTTATTGTATTCGTTAATAAAATGGACCGGGATGGTAAATATCCATTCGACCTGGTGGACGAAATCGAAAAAGAACTGAACATACAATTGCATCCCTTGAGTTGGCCTATTAATATGGGTAAAGAATTCAAAGGAGTATATAACCTTTACGACAAAAGCCTTTTGCTTTTTACACCCAACCAAAAATCGGACGAAGAAAACTCATTGCAGGTTCCTGACATTTCAGACAAATTATTGGATGCAAAAATAGGCGAACGCGATGCAAATCAACTGCGCGAAGATGTGGAATTATTAGAAGGGGTTTATGGAGCAATGGATAAAGAAGATTACCGGAACGGAAAAGTAGCGCCTGTTTTCTTCGGTTCTGCGGTAAATAATTTTGGGGTAAAAGAATTGCTGGACACCTTTATTCAAATTGCCCCTGAACCTTTGGGACGCGATTCAGATACACGCCACGTAGATCCTCAGGAAGATAAATTTACGGGTTTCATTTTCAAAATACATGCCAACCTCGACCCACGGCACCGCGACAGGATTGCTTTCCTGCGTGTTGTTTCTGGCAAGTTTCAACGCAATACTTTTTACAAACATACCCGCATTGATAAGGATGTCCGCTTCAGCAATCCTTATTCATTTATGGCACGCGAAAAGGAAATCATTGAAGATGCTTACCCTGGGGATGTAGTAGGTTTATTTGACACCGGACAATTTAAAATTGGTGATACGCTGACGCAGGGCGAAGTGATGCAATTCACCGGCATTCCTACTTTCTCTCCGGAAATCTTTAAAGAACTGGTGAACAAAGATCCAATGAAGACCAAGCAATTGGAGAAAGGTATCAGCCAACTGACTGACGAAGGTGTAGCACAGCTATTTACCCAACATGGAGGTAACCGTAAAATAATTGGTTGTGTGGGGGAACTCCAATTTGAGGTAATTCAATATCGTTTGTTGCAGGAATATGGTGCATCCTGTGCGTTTATGCCATTAAGCTTTTATAAAGCTTGCTGGATAACCGGCGACAAGAAAAAGCTGGAAGATTTTGTCCGCTTCAAGCAAAATAATATTATGACTGATAAGGATGGCAACCTGGTGTATCTTGCACAAAGCGAATGGTTCCTGAATACAGAACGACAAAACAATCCGGATATTGAGTTCCATTTCACCAGCGAATTCAAGACCCAGAAAAAATAAAAAAAAATATGCTGAGTGCAGTCATCATTACCTACAACGAGGAGCAAAACATCGGAAGATGTCTGCAATCGCTTGTGGGTGTTGCCGACGAAGTTATTGTGGTTGATTCAACATCTACAGATAAAACCTGCTCCATTGCCGAACAATATGGCGCGACAATAATTCAACATCCTTTTGTAGGTTTTGCTGCGCAAAAAAACTTTGCGGCACAAGTAGCAAGTCACAATTGGGTGCTGAGTCTGGATGCAGATGAAGTGTTGAGTGAAGAATTGAAAGCAGGAATTTCAGCAGTAAAAAACAAGCCGGATTTTGACGCATATTTTATCAAAAGGAAAACTAATTTTTGTGGCACTTTTATCAGGTATGGCAGTTGGTATCCCGACAAACAATGTCGTCTCTGGGACAAAACAAAAGGTGATTGGCAAGGAACAATTCATGAAAAATGGCGCCTTTTTGGCGAGGCCGGGAAGTATGGAACCCTGAGTGGCGATTTGCTACACTATAGTTTCAACAGTATTTCCGATTATCTCAAAATGACGGACAGGTACACTACCCTTTCGGCTGAAGAAGCCTTAATGAAGGGTAAAAATGTGAGTTTACTCAAACTTATTTTCGGACCAAAATTCAAATTCATTCAAGACTATTTTATCCGGCTCGGTTTTCTGGATGGCTATGCAGGATTTGTCGCTTATATTCTTGCGTCCTATATGGCCTTTGTAAAATACAGTAAAATCCGTGCAGCCTTTAAAAACAAACAATCAAAATAGCATTTTCAAAAAACAACAATGGCAAAAACAGTTTTAATTACCGGAAGTACCAGCGGAATTGGCTTAGCCACCGCAAAAGCATTTGCAGCACAGGGTTACAATATTGCCTTTAACGGGCTTGAACCAAACGGTGTGGAAATAGCGGCTGAAGTAGCAGCAGAATACAAAGTGGATTACATCTACTCCCCGGCAAACATGTTGCATTCCGACCAGATTATTTCCTTTGTACAAGCCACATTGGATAAATTCGGCAAAATTGAAGTATTGATTAACAATGCAGGAATTCAGTTTGTATCGCCTGTAGAAGATTTTCCGGAAGACAAATGGAATGATATCATCAGCATTAACCTGACTGCTGCATTTATTGCCACAAAAGCTGTGTGGCCATCCATGAAAGCAAACAAATTCGGACGTATTATCAATGTTGCTTCTGCACATGGTCTGATAGCTTCTCCATATAAAAGTGCTTATGTTGCCGCCAAGCACGGTGTTGTCGGATTTACAAAAGTGATGGCTATGGAAGGTGGAGCATTCGGTATAACCTGTAATGCAGTTTGCCCTGGTTATGTTTTTACACCGATTGTAGAAAAACAAATCGGCGCACAAATGGAAGTCAATAAAATGACAAGAGAAGAAGTGATTGAAAATGTGTTCCTGAAAGAACATGCCGTGAAAGAATTTATTCCGGTTGAGACAATTGCATCAACTATTTTATATTTATGCGATTCCCCGGCAAGCGCCACCATCACGGGTATTGCGATGCCGCTGGACGCCGGCTGGACCGCTCATTAATTTTTCCTCATTTTGGGCATAACTTTTGCTGTATCATTTGAATTAATGCAGTAATTTGGGCTTTGGTACAATTTAATAAAGACAGAATCGCAATGAAGAACCATAAGATTAAGACAAACAATATCAATCTTCATTTCATAGAATACCCCGCTCAGGATAAGCCGAAACTAATCATGTTACACGGCATTACAGCAAACGCACACGCTTTTGACGGATTGGTGAAGTATGGCCTGAATAAGGATTTCCATTTATACAGTGTTGATTTGCGCGGTCGCGGACAAAGCGACAAACCTGCCTTTGGTTATTCGATGGAAGAGCATGCACAGGATATCCTGGGTTTGCTGGATCACCTCGAGATTGAAAAAGCCTTTATGTGCGGGCACTCTTTCGGAGGATTATTGAGCGCTTATATGGCAGCCAATTTCCCGGAGCGTGTAGCAGCTATCATTTTATTGGATGCAGCCCACGAATTGAATCCGAACGCAGCCAGAATGTTGATTCCGACCTTCAGCAGATTAGGTGTATTGTATCCTTCTTTTGAAGTGTATATGCGGATGATGCACAAAGCGCCGCAAAATGCTTTCTGGGACGATGCAATGGATAGTTATTATCAGGCAGATGTTCATATTGATAAAACTACCGGCGTTACCCAAACCAATTCCAACATTGCGAATATTACGGCAATGGCAGTAGGATTGACAAGCATGCCTTGGTCTACTATTTTTGAGCACGTACATCAACCTGCAATCTTACTGAATGCGTTGGATGAATATACTATGGAAGAGCCATTATTACCTGTAAGGCTGGCAAAAAAAGCTGTTAAACTGATGGATGATTGCGAATACTTCCCGATCGACGGCAACCACCAAACGATGCTTTATGGAGATGGCGCAAAACAAATTGTGAGCATCATCAATGGCTTTTATGAAAAAATTAAACATACCTTTTCGAAGACAGCAATGGCTTCTTAAATCACTTAAAATCCGCTCCCAAACGAGCGGATTTTTATTATTAAACAAAGAATCAAAATGGCAAACAAACCCCCGCTTATATTTGGTATTATTGGCTGCAGATGCCCTGAATGCCGCAAAGGGCGAATCTTTCAGCAAAAAGGATTATTTCCTTTAAGTACCTTATTGAAAATGAATGATAAATGCCCGAATTGTGGAGCAAAACTTGTGGGAGAATCGAACAATGGCCCGGGAATTAATTACGCATTGACTACTATGCTTTTGTTTTTAAATATCCTTTGGTACTACCCTATTTTTGGAATGTCGTATCTGGACAACAGTATTTTTTATTTTCTTGGAGCAAGTGTAACAGTCGTTATTCTGATGCAACCCATCCTGATGCGATTCTCCAGATCAATTTATTTGTATATTTTGATGGCGATAAAGGAATAATCAAAGCCCGAAGGGCTGAAATGATTATAACTATGTCAGGAACATTTTCTCAGATTTATATCCAAATAGTATTTGCAGTAAAAGGCAGACAAAATTTGATTGACAAAATTTGGCAAACTGAACTGCATAAGTACATTTCAGGTATTATAACAGCAAAAGGACAAAAATCGATCATCGTAAATGGAGTTGCTGATCACATTCATTGCTTTATCGGGCTGAAGCCATCTATAGCGATTTCAGATCTCGTAAGGGATATAAAAACAATTCTTCTAGATTTATTAATGAAAAAGGATTTGTAAAAGGAAAATTTCGATGGCAGGAAGGCTATGGCGCATTTTCCTATGCACAATCTCAAATTGGCATTGTTTATAATTACATTTCAAATCAGGAAGAACATCACAAAAAACAAACATTCAAAGACGAGTATGTTGAATTTTTGAATAAATTCGAAATTGATTACAAAACTGAATATTTATTCGATTGGATCGATTTATAACAATTTCATCCCTCCGGGATTTACGCCCTCAAATAAAAAAGCAGCAGATATTACTATCCGCTGCTTTCTATCTTATCTTAAAATATTATTGTGCTGTCAGTTCTTTTACTTTAGCGAACAATTCATTTTCTCCGCCTTCTTCATATCCTGTGTGCATCCAGGCCACTTTGCCATTTTTATCTACGATAATGGTGTAAGGAACATTCTGGAAATTCAGAGAACGCTTCAAATCAGAATTTGCATCCTGATAATAAGGAAAATCCCAACCCTGAGATTTGGCATAACTGCGAACAAGCCCTTCAGCTCGCGACTCGTCGATAGAAACCGTCATGTAATTGAAGTCAGCTTCTTTTTTCCAATCCGGCATTTTTTTACGCACATTATTGATTTCTTTTTTACAAGGCACACACCAGGTTGCCCAAAAACTTACGACTGTTACTTTCCCTTTTTCGAAAGTCTGGTTAAAAGCAATTTTTTTACCGGAATTCACATCTTTAATTTGTGTATTCGGCAATTCTGCCTGAGCAAAAAGTGTAGCCGAAGCAAAAAGACATAATGCCAAGGTGCTGAGTTTTTTCATAGATTTTCTTGTTTTATTTTCTTCTGACAAAATTAAGTTGTTAATGTTACACCATGAAAGTAATTTCGTGTGAATTTTTGAATGACTTTAACAGTTAATTAATGAAGAGACACCTCCTTTCGGTTACAGCATTGCTTGCATTTTCAAGCTCATTTGCACAAGGAACGCTTAGCGGCGATATTATGACAAACGTCAACTTTTTTCAGAATGACGAAAAAATAATTGAACCCAATAATTCACTCTACGAAAAATATAAAAGTGGTGGAGAAGGTTGGCTTAGCCTGCGCTACAACCAAAACGGTTTTACAGGATTTTTGCGCGTTGATGCATTTCAGAATTCGAATTTGAAATACCTGACACGACCAATGACAACATTTGGTATCGGAGCTTTCAGCCTTAGCAAAGACATTGGTGATTTGAGTGTAACTGCCGGTTATATCTATGACCAGGTGGGCAGCGGCATCCTGTTTCGTTCTTACGAAGACCGGGGATTGCTGATTGACAATGCCTTGGTTGGTGTTTCATTGAAGTATAAAGTAAATGACCATTTACTTGTAAAAGGTTTTGCCGGACAGCAAAAAAACAATAATGCCGTCAATACTTTTTATGCTCCGATTTTTAAATCTGCAACCCTTGAAGGAGATTTTAATATTGGCAAGGTTCATATCAGCCCGGGCATAGCAACATTAAACCGTACACTTGATCAGGGTTCTATGGACGGCATTGTTGGGACAATTAACAGCTCCCCACTTGCCGAGCGGTTTGTACCAAAATATAACATGTATGCCTTTACAGCGTATAACAACCTGACCTGGGAAAATATCAACTGGTATGCCGAGGCTGCTTACAAAACCTTTGAAGCTGTAAGCATCAATGGTAAACTGCAAAATCACGATGGTTCAACTTTATATTCAACCTTAGGCTGGGCGAAAAAAGGTATTGCTGTTAACCTGACTGCTAAACGCACAGAGAATTTTGTGATGCGGACAGCTCCATCCTTAACCTTATTAGATGGTATGGTGAACTGGCAGCCTGTTGTAGCTATTATCCGCCCTCACCGTTTGCTGGCACGTTATTCGCCTGCCTCTCAGGATGTTTCGGAAATGGCCTACAAAGCAGATGTATTGATTGCACCAAATGATGATTATAATATCAACCTGAACTACACCCACACCAACAAATTGAATGGAGAAAGTCTTTACCGTGAAATTTTTGCTGATGGAGAATACCGTGGTTTTAAAAAATGGATTCTTGGAGGTGGTGTTCAATATATGGAATACAATCTGCAGGTTTATCGCAATGAGCCGCTTCCTTACATGTTTTCTATTACTCCTTTTGTGGAAGCCACTTACCGTATTAATGACAAACAGGCTATCCGCACCGAGTGGGAATATCAGGAAACAAAACAGGATATGGGTTCTTGGTTGTTTGGATTAATCGAATATACAATCGCTCCAAGATGGTCATTTGCATTGTCTGATATGTACAATATCAAACCAACTGCAGGAAACGAAAAACTGCATTATTACAATGTGTTTACAGCCTACACAAAAGGCCCTCACCGTATGTCTGTTGCGTATGTAAAACAAGTAGCGGGTATTAATTGTACTGGTGGTGTGTGCCGCTACGAGCCTGCCTTTAGCGGGGTGCGTGTGATGATTACTTCAAGTTTCTAATTTCAAATCAATATTCAAACAAAGTGATTCAAGCTTCTCTTCAAAAAAACGACAAAAAAGCCCGTTTTCTCATTCTTACCGTTTCTTTTGTGGTATTTGCCGCGGTGGTCATTTTGAGCAAAGTAAAACTGGATGTAGACCTGGGTTTTAACCCACATATTTTTGCTACAGCAAATGCCATCATCAATTCAATCGTTTCAGTTTTATTGGTGGCAGCTTTAATAACTGTGAAACAAAAAAATTATGCCCTGCACAAAAACATTATGCTGGCTGCAATGTTGCTTTCAGTGCTCTTTCTGGTAAGCTATATTGCCCATCATTTATTTAACGGCGAAACCAAATTTGGTGGCGAAGGAACAATTAAGTCGATTTACTACTTCATTTTATTGACTCATATTCCGCTTGCAGCAATCATTTTACCTTTCATTTTGTTCACAGCTTACCGTGGTCTCACGGCCGAATATGGTATGCATAAAAAGCTGGCCCGCTACACTTTTCCTTTATGGTTGTATGTAAGCATAACAGGTGTTTTGGTTTACATTTTGATTTCTCCCTATTATTCTTAGAAAAATTTCAGCATTAAAAAGCCCTGCAAATATTTACTTGCAGGGCTTTTTGATGTTATTGAATGAAGCAGAAAAACATACCAAAACTATTTAGAAATTGACTTGCTAACCCGATTAAAAGTGTAAATATTAAACAAACAAATAGCAAGCATACAATAACCAACCCAATCAAAATGTTGCAAAGGACTGTTTGGCGTTTCCTGTTTTACAATGAAGCCGCCAATCGCGGCAGCAAGCCCACCTGAAATTTGTTGCAAGGAAGAATTAATACTCATAAATGCTCCCCTGTCCTGCATCTGGGGCAAAGCTGAAGTCATAGCCATAGCCGGAACCATTCTTGCCATTACACCCAGCATCATAAAGGTATTAATTATAACCACCCAAATAAACGGAACAGCCGGGAGATTTGTATAAATCAGAACCATTGTTACCATCCAGAGGCTTGCAATAGTGAACATGGTCAACTTATTGATTTTATCAGCAAAACGACCGATTAGTGGCATAACAATCAGGGTACTGGCTCCGGCCACCATAAACAGAATTTTCAATTGATCCTGCCTCACTCCAAGGTTATTAACGGCATAAGCACTTCCAAAAGGCATCATCATAAATCCTCCCAAAGACAAAAGTGCTGTTGCAAGAAAACCAATCCTGTATTTACGCTGACGAAGTGTATTCCATAAATGTCTTAAAGCGTTATGACCGTCCATGCTTGGTGCCAAAAGGTGAGTCACAACAGGTTGCATTTTTACAAAAACAATTACCCAGATAAGAAATGCCAAACCAACAATCATAAAAAACGGAGCCTGCCAATTCCACATTTCAGAAATGTAAAGGCTGATTGGAATACCTAAGACCTGACTGGCCCCAAAACCCATTTGCACATACCCCATTACCCTTCCACGTTGTTGCAGCACAAACAAATCGGCAACAATTGCCATTGAAATAGAACTGATAACCCCGCCAAAAATACCGGTGATAATCCTGGCCGAAATCAGGAAAATATAATTGTGTGCCAAACCGCAAAACAATGTTCCGATAATAAAACCAATGTAGAAGAATAACAATAGTTTTTTACGGTCGAAACGATCGGCAAAACCGGCAGTGAGAAAACCTGAAATGCCGGCGCTAAAAGCATAGGCCGAAACCACAAAACCGAATTGTTTGGTGCTGATTTTCATCGATTTCATCAGCATATCTCCCAGCGGATTCATTATCATAAAATCCAGTACTACTGTAAACTGGGTCAGCGCAATAAGTGTAATAATCAGAATTTGGTATGGTGTGAATTTAATTTTATCTATTGACGGTTTCATATGTGGCAAATGTAAAAGAAAAAGATTGGTTGTTTTACGGATAAAAAAAACATAATTTCACAGTACTAAAACCACCTATTATGAAAAAAAACACCTTCTTCTACATCGTTTTTATAGCGCTGTTCGGATTTACCAATCCATCTCAGGCCCAAAGCGACTTTGCTCCTCTTGGCGCTGTTTGGTACAATAATTTTTATAATGGCGTTTACAAAAACGAAGTTGTTTCAGACACATCTATTCTGGGTGTGATTTGCAGCAAAATAACCCAAAGTGTTTTTATTAAATCTTCCCCATGGTTCGGTTGGGAAGAAAGAAACGCAAGGGATATATATTTACATAGTACACCCGACACGGTGTTTATTTACAACGACCTTTATAAAAACTTTACTCCGCTCTATGTATTCAATGTAAAAGCCGGTGATACGGTAAGATTACAGGACATCAACCCTGCAAATTCCTGTGTAAAAATTGATACGGCAAAAACACAATTCGCATTTATAGTGGATTCCGTAAAGGATGTTATTTATGATGGAGTAAGTCTGAAAACGGTTTATTCTACAGCGATTGATACAGGGGAGGCTTATCTGGCCTGGAATCAGGGAATGGAAAAATCCAATGTTTATGTGCAAAAACTGGGTGCCTTGAAATATGGACTGTTGCCAGATTGTAATAAAATGTGCCCAACAATTCTGGAAGGTTGTAACCGTTCTTTAAATTTAAGATGTTACACAGACAGTAAAATCAGTGTAAAACTAAGCGATACTTGCATGCCTGCAGGTCTTGTGCCCGCCAGCATCAGCGAAATAGAGAAAATTGAAAATTCACTCTTCATTTATCCTAACCCCGCCACAGACATGGTTTCTATTGTAAATGCAAGTTTACAATCTCCCTCTAATCTGCTTGTGTTGAATGCATTAGGACAGATTGTATTGCAGAAAGAATATAAAGCCGGAAACAAAATCACCTTTGACGCCGGTTCTTTTGCAAGAGGAGTTTATTTTGTTCGCCTGGAAAATAAAACGAAGGGCAGCATTACTACCGGAAAATTAATCAAAGAATAAGTCCTGAAATTTGGACTACAGAAAAAGGTCAGCAAAACTAATTTGCTGACCTTTTTCATCAAAAAAAACAAACAATGAAAATTCTTATCTCAAAGCCATCTGCTTTTCATTAATCATTCTGCGAAGATTGATTAAACCATATCGCATTCGACCCAGAGCCGTATTAATACTAACATCAGTCAGTTTTGCAATTTCTTTAAAACTCATTTCGCCATAAATACGCAGGGTAATTACTTCTCTTTGTTCTTCGGGTAGTTGTTCCATCAACTGACGTAATCCCTGCTCAGTTTCCCTTTGCTCTATTTTAGGCATGCCTGTAGAATCAGGTCCTGCCAATAATTCCATTATATCTTCACCATTGGCCAATGTAACCGGCAGTTTACGTCGGGTGCGACGGAAATGATCCATACAAAGGTTATGCGCTATTCGGCTGGCCCAGGGAAGAAATTTTCCCTGTTCGGCATAATGGCCTTCGCGCATATTGCGTATCATTTTCAAAAATGCATCCTGAAACAAATCCTCGGCCAGATATTTATCTTTTACAAGCATGTAGATACTTGTATAAATTTTATCCTTATAACGATAGATTAGTTTTTCGAGTGCGTTTTCATTGCCACTCAAAAAAGCATGCACAAGTTCGGTGTCGGTAGCCGATTGCTGGAGTACTGTCATATACTTCGTGTGTTTGGGTTTAAAAAAATGATGATGTATTAATTACACCATTGGCATTTTTACACAATTGTTGAAGTAGAAGTATAGACTATAGAGACAATATTTTGGTTTGACTAAAATCAAAGATAAGATTGGATGCAATATAAAGTGCAAAATCTTCACTTTTTTTTCTGAAATATTTACGAATTCCTTTGCAATAAGGTTTCATTCTTACGTAAAAGCTTTTTCTTTGCCTTATGAGTACGCTCAATATTGAAACTCCCTTTAACATTGACCTGGAATTTACCACCGCTTCTTTACTCAAGCGTGTTGGTGCGGTAATGCTAGATATGTTCGTTTTGATTCTTTATATGTTGCTTATTTATCGTTTTGTGATTATCAATTTCGATATGGGCAAAAAGCTGAACGAACTGGTGATGATGATGAGCATTTCCATTCTTCCCTTTATCTATTTTCCGGCGACAGAAATTTTTTTTAACGGACAAACGCCCGGCAAGCGTCTTTTGGGTCTTAAAGTAATGGACAAAGAAGGAAAGGAACCGACTATCAGTCAATATTTGTTGCGTTGGTTGATGGGGCCTGGCAATTATACTGTATTTCTGTTGCCCTATGTTATTGTCACTTCTGCGATGGCTGCTTTTTCAATGGTTATGTTTTCTCTACTGGTGATTGGGATATTTTATTTACCGGATTTCATTTGTTCGGCTATTACGGTCAAAAATCAGCGCATAGCCGATTTGGCGTCTGGCACAGTGGTTATCGATGTGAAAAAGAAAATGGATTTTTCTGAAACTATTTTCCTGGAAATACACGACGAAAATGCAGTGGCAAAATATCCGCAGGTATTACAACTTAGCGATAAAGATATTAATGGTATAAAAAACCTGCTGAAAAAGAACGCCAAAACAAAGGTTGAAATCCAATACAGGAATAAAATTGTGTTACGTATCAAAGAGGTCATTCATATTACGGAAGAGCATTATGATGATGTCGATTTCCTGGAACAGTTATTAAGGGATTATAATTATCTCACTCAGCGAAAATAAGCGTTGAATAAGCAGTTTATTTCACTTTCAATAATTCATTAAGCACTGTAAAAACAGCCGGGCAAGAGCTTGAATTTTTCAGGGTAAGCGGAATTCGTTTTAATAAGACGTCTTCGTCTGTATAGGGATATCTGCGGCAATCGCTCGGTCTGTCTTCGTAGATACTGCAATAATTATCTGCACCCAGAAAAGGGCAGGGAGATTGTTTGACTACATAATCATTGTCTTCGTCCAAGCGCAAATACTGTTGTGCAAAATCGCCTTCCTTCATCCGCATCAGCTTTGCTATACGCTTGATATCCGGTTGCTTGAAACGGGGTGAATAATTTTTACAGCAATTACCACATTCCAGACAATCAATTTTTGAAAAAGCCTCTTCATGAAGTTTTGGCAACAGTTTCAGCATTTTTGTTTTATTGCCTTTTTCGAGCAAATATTTAAATGCTTTTTGTTGTTCAGCAGATTGTTTTTGCCAAAGTGGTGAAATATCCAATGCCATTTAATTGAGGAAGAATAAATGCAGAAAAGCTAAAAAATCAGTGGTTGAGATACTATAAATAGAAAAGCCGATCTGAGAACAGATCAGCCCCTATAAACCCTATCACCATGAAAACCTCTTTATGAAGAAAAGCAAATTTTATTCTGCTTCCATATTTTCTATTACAAAGATAGAACTGTTTTTGAAAGTTGCAAATTTTTTTGAACTTTTTTTTAAATTTTTTTCAAGATGCCTAAACGCCCATTTTTTCCATTATCCGCTCCAGGTCATTATCGTTGTAAAACTCAATAACGACGGTACCTTTGCCGTTTTTCTTACGGTCCATTTTCACTTTTGTTTCAAAAAGCGAAGCCATATTATCTTCAATTCTTTTGTAGGCAGGAGGTAATTTTTGCTCCGATTGCTTCACTTTTGCTGCACCATCTTTTTGTCCTGCCTGCATATCTTTCACCAATTGTTCTACCTGGCGAACAGAAAGACCTTTTTGTTGCACTTCACGAAACACATATAATTGCTGATCAATGAGATCCAGGCCAATAATAGCCCGGGCATGCCCCATGGAAAGATTACCGTCCCGAACCGCTTTTTGAATATCCGGTGGCAATTTGAGCATTCGCAAATAGTTTGCGACAGTGCTGCGCTCTTTTTTCATTCGCTCTGCTACCTGCTCCTGGGTGAGTTCGCATTCATCCATCAGCATTTTATAACTAAGTGCAATTTCGATTGCATTCAGATTTTCTCTTTGCAGATTTTCCAGCAATGCCAGTTCAAGCATTTCCTGATCGTCAGCTGCTGTGCGCACATAGGCAGGAATATCCTTTAATCCTGCCATTTTACTGGCTCTCCAGCGGCGTTCGCCTGATATTAACTGGTATTTATTGGGAGCCAGCTTTATAACAGTAACAGGCTGAATAATATCATGCAGGGCAATACTTTCTGACAATTCTTTCAATGCCGTTTCATCAAAATCCCTTCTGGGTTGTTTAGGATTAACAACAATCAGATCCACCGGAATACGAACAATCGTACCGACAGCCGCACCACTATTGTTAGATGAAGAGCCTGACGAAGATTGTTGCACGGGGGCTTTCATCTCTTCATCAATATTATTCAGCAAGGCACGAATACCTTTACCCAAAGCTTGCTTTTTTGAATTGTTAGTTGCTGCCATCCTCGTTCGGTTCTAAAATTTTGTCTTCGTTTTTAATTTTTGTGAGGTCATTCTTCTGCAGAATTTCTTTTGCAAGATTAAGATAATTGGTCGCTCCTGTACTGTCTGCATCATACATCAGCGCCGGTTTTCCAAAGCTTGGGGCCTCTCCCAGTTTTGTATTTCTATGAATGATGGTATTAAAAACAAGGGTGTCAAAATGATTCTTGATTTCTTCCACAACCTGATTGCTCAGACGCAAACGGCCATCATACATGGTCATTAAAATACCTTCTATTGCCAGAGATGTATTTAATCTGGTCTGGACAATTTTAATGGTATTCAATAATTTACCCAGACCTTCAAGCGCGAAATATTCACATTGAACCGGAATCAATACAGAATGAGCCGCAGTCAATGCATTCACTGTTATCAATCCTAATGAAGGCGAACAATCGATGATAATGAAGTCGAAATTGCCGCCCATATCTTCTATTGATTTGCCCAGAATGTGTTCTCTGTTTGGCTGATTAATCAATTCAATTTCTGCACCGACAAGATCGAGATGAGAAGGAAGAAGGAAAAGGTTTGGTGTTTCAGTTTCCAAAATAACATTGGCCATCGGCGTGTCGTTCACAAGACAATCGTAAAGGCTGAGCTGAATATTTTTCAGATCAAAACCATTACCGGTTGTGCTGTTCGCTTGTGGGTCTGCGTCAATAAGCAGTGTTTTGTATTCTAAAACAGCAAGACTTGCAGCAAGGTTAATTGCTGTGGTAGTCTTCCCTACTCCGCCTTTTTGGTTTGCAATCGCAATAATTTTTGCCATGGTATAAAGTAATTTTGCTTACGCAAAAAAGTAATAAAATTTAAAATTCGATGCTTTCGCCGATTTCAGGCAAAAGTAACTCTTTATCTGCCATTGCAAAAAGCGATTTTGCATGGTCTTTATCCAGTTTTATCGGAGGGAATGTATCATAATGTACTCCTATCACAGTTTTACATTGAATCAAATCAGCGGCTCTTACAGCATCTTTTGCATCCATAGTAAAGTATCCTCCAATGGGCAAAACGGCAACATTAAGGCTGGCGTAATAAGGAATCATTTGCATTTCAGCCGACAATGATGTGTCGCCTGAATAATAAAAATTTCCATTGGGGGACGCAATGACGAAGCCACCCGGATTTCCACCATATGAACCATCCGGCAAGCTGCTGCTATGAGCGGCAGGTACAAACGATAATCGCCCGAAATCTAGCTCAATTGAGCCAAAGTTAATTCCCATTCCATTTTCAACTCCCTTTGAGCTCAACCAATTAATTACTTCTATTCCACCAATCACAGTTGCACCGGTGTTTTTTGTGATAGCAGCCACATCGGCAATATGATCGCCATGCCCATGAGAAACCAGTATGTAATCTGCTTTAATGGTATTGATATCAATACTTTTTGCTAAATCGTTTGGCGATATAAAAGGATCAAAAACGAGGTGCTTTCCACCAATCTCAAGACTAAAGGCGGCGTGGCCATAATAAGTGAATTTCATACTGAAACCTGAATTCTGTTATAAAAGTTTTCTGCTCTCAAAGTTAAGTGCATCGGCAGAAAAACCTTCTATTCAGTAAGCTTATTTCTCCACAATTTGAAAGACAATTACCTGTATTTGAGAAATATGCTTATTGAGCGAACATAAACCTGAGTGTCAGGCCACCATTGCTGGTAGTAATTGGGAAGGAGTTAGAAACATACGGAATTGTCTGGCTGCGATTATAGAAAAATCTCAAAGTAAGACTTTGGCTAACCAGGTAATCAATAGTTGGAGAAATGGTCAATACTCTCTGTCCGCGGCTGACAATATCCTGATTACTTGCGAGGAAAGTATTGGTCGTTTTATCATCTCGCAGTCCTACATCCACTTTAATGTTAAGATCGTTTTCCAATACCCTTGTTTTTCCAATAGCAAAAGGAAGCTTCAGGCCACGAATTTTATAGCCTAAACCAAACACATACTCAAGGCTCTTGGTTTCGCTCACCTGATAATCAATCAGACTAAGACTTACCAACCTCGAACGACGGATTTCGAAACGGGTCGTCATATTATTCTTCCATGCACCATCAACAGAAAACAGTGGATTCAACTGATCCGATATTGTAATATTAGGCACCTGAAAGTAGGGCACATAGTTACCTGAATTGGAATCTATAAAGGAAGGAAAACCAACCCCAAGTAAATCATTGTAAGTCAATGCAGAATTGAAACCATTCATTGCGAGCGTACCATTATAAGTACTGGTAATCACCAGATTATTGAACAATTGCTTGAACAATGGTAGTTTTCCCAATCCATTATAAGTAATACGCCAGTTTGGTTTAGGCAGATAGAATTTGAAGGGGTTATTGTTCAATTTATCTTTTTCGCCATAATCCAGCAAAGCAACGCTACTGGCATCCTGGCCGGAATATGCAGCAATAAACGCAGGAATTAAAACTTCTTGTGAGTAACCGGTATAACCTTTAGTGTATTTTGCATCAACCGGATCTCTTGCTCCATTATTATAAGGGTTATTGGCTCCTAATCTTTCAGAAATAGTTGTTCTGTTGTTCACAAACTGAAGGAATGCACCGGTTGTAACACTTGATGGTTTAAACATGGTATTCAATGCATTATAACTCTGTGTAAATGTTCCGGTTTGATAAGGAGTTAAATGCTCAAATTCTATATCATTAGGATCCATTATGGTATCCTTATACAGTTCACTGTGCGTTTTATTAAATGTCCTGTTCAAGGTAATGTCAATTCTTAAATCAGAAATAGGTTCAACCTGCGCAGCAAAGTTGATATTCTGACTATAGGTTTGGCTAAATTGTGCATTAAACAAAGTGTCGCGGCTTAACTTCCCGCTCTCACCCATTTTTTCG
This sequence comes from Chitinophagaceae bacterium, assembly GCA_041661485.1. GTDB lineage: Bacteria > Bacteroidota > Bacteroidia > Chitinophagales > Chitinophagaceae > Rurimicrobium. The sequence goes on along the minus strand of JBAZUJ010000003.1, from coordinate 291,744 downwards.
AGCCATGCTAAATTTGGCTGATAACCGAAAGCATAGGCATAACCTGGTGAACCAGCACTACTCACACCCAACAACTGTGTTGAATCCATAAAGCCGGGAAGAATAGTTCCGCCACCTTCAGAATAACTGAGTGTGGTTCGTTTTACCATTGTCAATAATTTACCGGCAAACCTTTCTGCACCTGATACATCCGGAACACTGTTCTTTCTGGCAAGTTTCGCTGCCAGCTTTTCTTTCTTGCGCTTATCTGCTTCGGCTTTCAGGCGAGCCAATTCTTCTGCTTTCTGCACTTTCTTTACAGAATCGATTTGAAGGTCAGTAAAACCCGTCAGGTCGATCACGGTAGCAGGAATATCGCTCTTCTTTGGTTTTTTATTTTTTGACTTATCCTTTTCCGGAGCTTGTTCCGGTAATTCTGCATCTTGTGCTTTGGCACCTCCTGCCAGCAAATTAGAATTACCTGATCCATTCCGTACCGACCCTCCCACTTCTCCTGCATTTAATGTACCAACATTAGATTTTGGATTCTCGAAGTTGTTGTTCAATATAGCTGCTCCGCTTTTTCTGCCTTTCATGTTAGGTGGTTGATTTACCGCTTTCAGCCATCTGTTCTTATTATATAATTGAGAGAAATTCAATTCACCGTTAATTTGTTTTTGCTGCGTGTTGGCAATCGTATTGCCCTGGTTTTCGGCCAGCAAAGATGCCTTTGTCCAATTATAGGTGGAGCCATACGTGACTTTCATGCTTGTCCAGTCTGTAATAGGCAACTTACTTAAAGGCAAGGCATAACTAACATTAAATGCCTGAGTAAACTGCGTATTTCTGCCAAGTCGGGTTACAGAACGCCAGAAAGAATCACTCTTTTGACCATTATCAATCCGGCCATAAGGCTCATCCACTCTGGATCTGTTGGTAGCATTATAATCAAAGGATAAAGAACGGGTTAATTCCCAACGGGTATTATAGGTTCTGGTCCAGATGAAATTCTTGAAATAAGTTGGCTGTATTTTATAATTACCATCACCCACTACACGAACCTGAGTTTCATTAAATACTCGATTCATATCATTCCTGAAAGTGAAGTTTGAAGGCTTAATGTTGAAATTAAAATCTTTGATTAGCGCAAACCATTTCGATTTTGATTTAATCATTTTTTTAAATGGCTCGAACGATTTTGGTTTGAAGGAGGTGGTATAACCTAACCCAAACATTTGAGTGGTATAGTCATCACTTTCAATCATAGCATTATGCTTGAACTGCTTATTATAGGAATAGCTGAAATCGAAATTTTTAAGGCTGTAAAAGCGTTGTTTGGTATTTTTAGGATTACCCATAATACGGGCATTTGCAATATTGAAACTGCTGATTGAAGTGAAGTCCTGAGCTGCTTTACGCAAAGAGTCACGTTTTGTCGGATTTGCGGTATTGTTCAACATATCCTCCATCTTTTGGTCAAGATCGTAAGGATTGTATTTAGGGTTACTTACGTTTTGAGAATAGCCCATAAAGAATGGTAAGGACACACCCCAGTTTTTGGGCATCAGCTTACCTACATTAAGGTTGGTAGATGCATCATAAGTATAAGTACTGTTTTGAGAACGCTGATTAATTTTTTGATCAATACTTCCGTAACCGGCAGTATTCATCAATCCACCAAGTCGCACGCTACCCAAATCTGCCATCTGTACATTCACCTTGCCGGCGGCGGCATAAGCAGCCTTATCACTCAACCCGCTTACACGCAGTTCGTCAAACCAAACCTCAGCACATTTAGAAAGCCCATCATCTGTTGGGCGAGCATTATCTTTTTTAGGATTGATAATACCCAACATTACATTTTTAGCCTCTCCAATATTGGGCTGTCCCACTACAACAATAGTTGTTCCATCGGCAAGCGTTTCCTGGTAAGGAACATAGGCCGGAACATTTTTATCATTTCTGCGCGCTTTAATGGAAACCAAATCACTCAACAACAAATCGAGTTCATTGGTTTTAGGCCAGATATCTTCCTGTGAAGTAGCCGTAGAAACGCTCACATTCAGTGGTTTTCTATACTCATAATAGTTATTGGTAAAATCACTACCAATACGCAGGAACATTTCAATATCGCCATTTTGCAAGGATGATTGACCAACCTGTGCCTCACTATGCGCAAACAAACGCAATTTGTCAAACTGGCGAAGATCTACACCACCAACAGATTTGAAAACCCCGCGTGCATCACCATCTTTCAGATTACAAACCTGTAAAGAAATAGATTGTTCATTTTGTTGAATGGTTTGTCCGTTACTTACAGCTTGCTGCTGACGGGTAACACCGGGAGGAATCACATAAGGAATCGGTGTGCGTTTGCTGTTTTCTTCCACACTTACCGACAGCAAATTGAAAGCTGTTGTCGAATTATCAATCGGAATATTCTCACCAGGGGTAAGTAATGAATACAAATATCTGCGCCATGTATTTCTGCCTAACTGAAGACGGGCAAAACGTAAGGTCGTACTATCTTCAAACCCGTGCAAATACATCCGCATAAAACGGATTGAACGGAAATCATTAATGTTCCCAACTTTATTCTGGAATTCGTTGATTGGAATTTTAAATTGATACCAGGTTTCAGGCTCTTTGTTTCCGTTTGGAAGATTCACACCCGGATTTTCATACTTGCTGGTAATGAAATTAGACCCGACCTGCATACCGGACGGGTTCAGGTCTATACGATACTGGTAATAATTTTCTCCTTCATTCAGGGTATTGTCTCTGTTGAGATCTTCGGACTCAGGAACAGTTGTAGAAGCTGAAGAAAAAGAAGAACTAACATCTGTAATCGGAGAGTTTCCCTGCATATTATTATAGCGTTTGTAGCGCCTCAATATAGGGGCATCATCCAATCCATTTCCTCTGAAAAACTGATAGTCATCGTTCGATGGATCGTTGCTCGCATCAATATAAGCCTGAGAGGCAGGTCCTCCAACTCTAGGTTGAAGATCATCAAGAAAACGTTGAAATTTCACCTTTTCCTCGTCATTTGACAAAAGGTCGAAGCCCACGTCCTGTAATGCTCTGGAAGAAGGTTCATTATCAAATGCCCGGGTGATCTGCATCCCAAAACTAGGAACATATCCCCAGGCTGTCGCAGTAAGCTGGGTAAGGTTTTTTGGATTGGTAATACCATTTTCGAAAGCCATATTATGATCTTTCAAAACATCCTCTGAAACCTCACCAAGGTTGATGTATAATGAACCGCCGCCGGATGTGGAACGCGATCCAATAAAAGGATCAAGAACCCACATTTCTATAAATTCAACGTTCGATTGTTCGAAATCGGTATTGTCAATATAACGTGTCACACCACCCCAACGTTGCTTTGGATTGGACAGCGTTCCGTCAGGTTCTACATTTTTGCCATCATAATTATAAGGTCCTCTTTCACGTGGATAATACGAAATATCGAATGTAGATAATGCATTCTGAAGGGTATTAAAGGAAGTTTGCGGGAAGATATCCTGTAATTGCACCATCCTGATATAATGCTGGTCAGGGTCATTTTTCACATAGGCAGGAACACCACCACTTTGCGGATCTATCAAAGTTGGTTCCAGCATGTACCAGGCCAGTTTTGCCCTGTTATATCCGTTAGCCAATGAATCAACAGTCGCTTCGGGAAAAAGTAAAGAACCGTCTTTTCCTCTTGCACCAACCGGGGTTGCAGCTATATTCCAACCCTGTATCGGGAATTTCAGATCATAGGAACTGCGGGTACCTTCAAAATCATCGATGTAAACTGTTCCTCCGGGATCAACTCCATCAATCACTTTTGAGTGACCAGGAAATAAACCGGCAACCTCACCGGAGGCGGTGATAAAGGAACTCGTGGTGGTTGAATAAACGGGTAGTTTATCTAAAAGCCGTGTCAATCCGGGAAATTCAGATTGATAACTGGCATCCAAACCGATGTTTGTATTTTTGATCGGATCTTCACCCAGGTTTGTTTTTTGTGTAAAAGGCCTTTCTGTAAGGCGCATATAAGTACCACCAATAGTCAGTTTTTCGTTCAGGATATAATCAAACCTTGAACCCATAAAATTTTGCTGAAGAAAACCAAAGGTGGCGTTATCTTCATACTGAACATTAATTGGAATACCGGAATTAAGAATACCTGTATTCAAAATTTTCAGACGTCCCAGACCATAATCAATTTGGTAATCCACATTCTCAGTCAGGCGCTGACCTCCGGCGGTGACCTGCACCGAACCCTGTGGTATATTAAAACCACCCAAAGAAATTTCGCTTGAAGAGGCTGATTTATAACTACCCTTCATTACATAACGGTTATTCTGCTGCGATTGAAGCGCTACCGTTTTAGTAGAATCATATAATATCTGATAAGGATACTTCCTTTGTAAAACAGGATCTGTACCAACAGCAGGTAAAAGGTCTGAACCAAATGGCTCGAGCACAGGGAATATAATTTTCCCCTGCTGCGTATTGATGGTCAGGCCTTCCACAAAATCGAACACACCATCCGGACCGGGGTCATTTTGTTGATTCAGTCGATCCAGATTTAATACAGTAAGTAAAGGAATACCGGCAGATACCCCTTCCGGCAAATATCTTTTTTCCCCCCCTCCAGGATCCTGATAGAGTACATTAAGACGGAAATTATCGCGGGATAATCCAAAGCCTCCCAAAGCATAAATATTTTTCATCATCAAATCCCAGATTGGTAATTTGGGATTTGCGGTTGTTCCTTTTAAGAGTTTAAGAAAGATAATTTTTTGATTGGTTGTATCCGGAGGCAAATCTTCCGAGAATTCACCTACCTGATATACTTTACCATTATAAGTATAACGGAATGCTACCCCAATCACATCATCCGGATTGGCTTGCGTGTTGATAGAAATGTATCCCAGCTGTGCATTGTAAGAATATTCCGTTGGAGCCAGTTTTCTAGCCGTTACAGCAGCGAAATCTAAAGATTGTGTTAGTCGGAGATCCTGTGTCAGCACATTTGAATAACCGCTTTGAAGGCGGGCATTGGGATACTGTTGCAAACGGGAATACAAATCATTCGCATTATTATCAGGCAAGCCAAGTGGCACGTTACCCGGGATCAGAGAGGTATTATAAGGATTTTTTTCACCCAGATCCATAAAGGCTACAATGCTTCGAACTCCTGTAACTGCACCGTTTCTGTTGGCTATCCAGACTTCAATTTTATTGAGGGTAACCAAAGAATTCAATACAGGGAAATTCTGCATTGTTTTATTATAATTGTCGCGGAAATATTGCGCAAGCAGGAAGTTTTTGTTTTCCTCATAACCATCGGCTTTAATGGTAAATTGTTGTGTTTGCGCCCCGCCCTGTATGGTCAGACTGTTTTGTTTGGATTTCTGTTGTGATAAAACGGTGGTTACCCATAACCTTCCGAATTGCAATTGAGTTTTAAGCCCGAACAGGGATTGACGTCCGCTCAACAATGTACTTTTTAACGGGAAACTGGTATTTCCTGCTTCAATTTTCTTGATAATTTCATCTTCCTTGCCCGTGTATTCCACACGTTGCATGTTCTGAAAGTCAAAGGTTGCTTTTGTGTTATTGCTGATATTCAACTTTACCTTGTCACCAATAGTAGCCAGAAGGTTGATATTCATTTGAAGGTCAAAATTGAACACCCCATATTTTTGCTGGCGTTGGGTAAGCGCAGGATTTTTGATATTCTGCCAGTTTCCACCAACAGTCACATCCACGTTTCCCTGCGGACGAACCTGAATTCCTGTACCACCAAATATGCGGTCGAAAATGCCTTCTCTGTACATCACCGGCATTTCCGGTTTTTTGTTGAACATGCTCAGAGCATCCATTCTCCGGCGCCAATAACTTCTTTCGTCCTCGTCAGCTTTATATTTCTGATATTCCTCCTGTGTGAGATAAGTTGGATTTCTTACATACTGGTCACCCACTTTTTCGACAAAATAATACTTGTTTTCCTTCTCGTCATATTCAATAGTGCGATTGACATTAGAGGGATCTTTTAAGTCCATGCCGGATGACGTGCCATCATCTTTGATAGGAAATTTAAGAGAATCGGATGGAGAGGTGCTTTGCGCAAAAACAGCGCGGGGACACTGCATCAATGCCACAATAGTGATCAGGATGCAAATTGCCTTCAGGGTAATAATTCTATGCGTTGTTCTCGCCTTCAATGTTTTCTTCTAAATAATGGTGGTATTCCGGTTACAGGTTTCTCAGGGCTTGTTTCACCAATTCTTCAACCGGCAATTCCCCTGCATTTTGAATTTTTTTCATAGCTATTTCGGCAGCGCTTTTACTTATGCCGAGATTTACTAAAGCTATTAACGCATCATTAGCTTTTGTATTGTGCATTACTGCAGAAATATCAGCACTTTGCGCACCAGCTTTTACAGTGATTTTTCCTTTGAGTTCCAATACAATACGCTGTGCTGTTTTGGCTCCGATTCCTTTTACTTTCTCCAGCATTCCGGTATCTTCCATCATTACGGCTCTTTCCAGCTCTGCCGGGCTCAGCGAAGATAATATTATTCTTGCCGTTCCAGCTCCTACACCATTGATACCCAAAAGCTGACGAAAGGTAATTCTTTCCTGCTCGTCTGCAAACCCGTACAATACCCAGGCATCTTCACTCACCTTTACGTGAGTGTATAAACGGCATTGCTCCAGGGTTTGGATTTTATCGAATGTACGCAAAGTAATATTGACTTCATAACCCACGCCACCAACGTCAAGATATAACAGCGACGGTGATTTATAAGTTATTCTTCCTTGTAGATATGCGTACATTTTGTTCTTTTAAAATTGACAGGAGATGCAAAATAATATTTCGCTTCTAAATTAAAAAGAGCGACGTAAGGATTTTACGCCGCTCTGATTCCTTAAAATGTTGACTATTCCCACCAAGGGTATGCGCGTGATTTGAATTTGTAGAAAAATGAGAACGAAAGTGTCGAATATGCATCTTTTTTAGTTCCACCATTTCCTCGTGCCTGACCGGGAGTATGCACTTTACTACCATCAATTTCCCATGACTTATCGCTCATCGCAGTTGCGATATAAGCATCCTGGGCAGAAAGATTCTCTTTGTAATATTTAGGATCAAGATATTTTCCGCTCACTCCATCCAGGTAGTCCGTAAAACACATACGGTAAACATACTCAATACCAAAAGCAAGTTTAGGACTCAAATCCCATTTACCACCAATACCCAATGGCACTGCTAACTGCCATTTTGAATATGCATCAACACCTGTGCCCGTCCAGCCATCGCCTTCGATATGCAAATCATACAATTTAACCCATTGACCGTTTGATGCTCCAGCGCCGTTTTTGTTGATATAACGGCCTGAATTCACAAAATGATATCCGGTGATACCTGCAAGTAAATATGGCTGGAAATGCCTTTTAGCCATTTTGCTCAAAGGACTGAATCGCAGAGGGTTAATTTCAAACATCAGGTTTCCCTCCCAGATATTTACGCGAACATCAAGATTTCTTTGATAACGTTGTACTGCATCACTTTCATATTTGACATCTTCTTTTGCCAAATCAACATTCATATCATCTGCCGCTGAAAGCATACCATAATTAACACCGGCACGCAAAACGATAGACGGTTGAAATGAATATCTGATAAACAATCCACCAAATGGTCTCATATGATCACTATAATTTGAATTGGTATAATGATCCAAAAATTTGTTGGTGCCAATATCGCCCCACAAATCACTGTTTCCCAAAGTGATACCTAATGACCAGCCTTTTCTTTCAATATAATCGCGGTCGAGCTGCGCCACTGATGTTTTTGAAACACCTAACGCTAATAATGTAATTGATAGAGAGCAAATAATTTTGTTCCGCATGTTGGATACTAAATTTGGGTACAAGATATAAACTTTTGCTTTTTATTAAAGGTTTTGGGCAATAAAATTCAAAAATATTTTAGGGTCAACTATTTTCCCTGAAAATTTGCCTTCCTTTTTTCCATAAATGCTGACACTCCTTCCTTCATATCTTCGGTAGCAAAACATGCACCAAATTCTTTGATTTCGCTGGCGAAACCAGTTGCATCACCATTGGCAGCCTGATTAATTAAAGCTATTGATTTTGCTATGGCAACCGGAGCTTTGGTATTGACTTTAGTAAGAATTTTCTTTGTTTCATTTAATAATTCTGCAATAGGAAATACATGATTTACCAAACCTAAAGATTTTGCTTCTTCAGCGCCAATCATATCTGCGGTCATTATCAATTCCATTGCTTTTCCTTTGCCAATCAATTGCGTCAACCTTTGTGTTCCGCCATATCCCGGAATTAAACCGAGATTTACTTCCGGCTGACCAAACTTTGCATTTTCGCTGGCAACACGAAAATGGCAACTCATCGCCAATTCGCAACCGCCACCTAATGAAAAACCATTGACAGCGGCAATAACCGGTTTAGCAGAATTTTCAATTTTACTGAACAACATATCCTGACCACGTTGTGCCAAAGCACTACCCTCGCCTGCTCCAAGTCCTGTAAATTCAGAAATATCTGCTCCGGCAACAAATGCTTTTTCACCGGCCCCTGTAATAATGATAGATTTCACTTCATTATTAGCAAAAGCATCGTCAAGAGCGGCGCTCATGTCGGCAATAACATCTTTGTTCAGCGCATTCATTTTTTCAGGACGATTAATCGTAATCGTAAGGATACCATCTTGCAAATCGGTAAGCAGCGTCATTATTTTCTTTTTTAGTAAATGTTATAAAATTGAGAGCTGCAATTTAATGCGCCAAAGCGAGAAAAGAAATTATTATCAAAATCGTTCCCGCTTTTATTGGAGAAGGTATTATAAATCATCAAACCTTCAGATAATAACTTCTATTTGAAAGTTGTTTCTTTGCAATACCTATGTCTCTATATTGTGCATCTTTGAATTCGGGCAGCAACGGAAATTGCTATTATGTTGGAAATGAAACAGAGGGAATACTTGTAGACATTGGCCTGACGTGCCGGGAAACCGAAAAAAGACTGAAATCTGCCGGTATTGGGCTGGATAAAATAAAAGCGATTTTTGTCTCTCACGAGCATGGAGATCATATCAAAGGAGTCGAAGTTTTTTCGAAAAAAAATAATATTCCGGTTTATATAACAGCAAAAACGCTAAAAAGCAGTCGCCTGAGGCTTGAAGAAAAACTTACGGTTGACTTAAACCCAAACAGTGAAATCCTAATAAACGGTTTAAGGATAATATCATTTTCAAAATTCCATGATGCGGCCGATCCATGTAGCTTTCTTGTAAAAGGTAACGGTATTTCGGTTGGCGTATTTACCGACCTTGGGAATGTTTGCTCTAATTTAATCAAACATTTCAGCCAGTGCCATGCGGCTTTTCTTGAAGCAAATTATGATGATTCGCTGCTGGAAAACGGAAGATATCCCTACCATCTGAAGAAAAGAATCCGTGGCGGCGAAGGTCATTTATCAAATGTTCAGGCAATGGAATTGTTTCAAAACCACGGAGGTCCTTTTTTAAAACATTTATTTCTTTCCCATCTTTCCAAAGAAAATAATTGCCCGGAAATAGCAAAATCGCTTTTCGAATCTTTTAATCACAAGACAAAAATTTATATTGCGTCAAGGGATTGTCATAGCGAATTATATCACATACGACAAATAAATGAAGATCATCAGCCAGCTATATTGAATTCCCTTTTCTCTAATCAATTGAAACTTTTTTGATAATATAATAATTACATATAATATTTTTGTAAATTAAGCAAGTCTATCTTATTTACTATATTTCTGTGCAAAATAAACTAAACGAGCGATTGTGTCATACTGGCATTAAGTAAGATTGGAAACAAAATTTGCTTAATGTAAGATGAATTAAAATAGAAATAAACAGGCGAAAAGACATTAAATGCATTTATTTGTCATTCAAATATCATTTAAACTATAACATATAGTAACACTTTAATTAAAAGAAGTAAAATAATTGTTAATGAACATTTTACGATAAAATTATACGGACAAATAAAAAATTTCTTGATAAAGTATTTTTCCGGATGAAATCAGGAATAACTAACTATAAAATCAATTAATTCCATGTGGTGAAATTATAACCTAATTAATTGAACCATAAATATAGCAGAATTTTGAAGTAAAATGAAAAAATCGAAATTTAAGTAACAAATACAAAAGCCTATAAAAGAAATTATTAGATAGAAAGTTTAATTTAAAAAATTGTTCGTAGATGAATTTCAAAAGCATCTTTATTCAGACTACTGACCAATTTTGATAAAATAAGCTATATTCTGCTATAAATTGATATTCAACTATTAATAGCCAAACAACTCAAGTTCGATTCATTTACAATATAACTATCTTTTCAGATCGAATCTCCTATTATAGTTACTTTTGATGAACTCAAATTACGATTCAATACAAACAGGAAGGAATGAAGAATTCAAGCCAATTAAAATTATCTTTGTTGAACATCAGTTACAGAATTAAAATAAAAAAAATCTACTATTTCTTGTATAAACCAATCTGCAATCCTGGCAGGCGTATGATTGTTAGTATAATTAAAGTTTGTTCGATTTATACTACCCTACCAAATTCAAATTTTATTTTTTAAATTTTCATACGCAATAATTTCAAACATGTTTTTTTCTTTATTTTTAAATAAAAGATAACCTTAATTATCTAACTCGATTTGAAAACATATTTAATTGGCGGGTAGAAGACCTCACGAATGTTTTAAAAATTATAATTAAGTTAATGCATAAATCAGTAACCTATCAACTAGGATTTTTACGATTTATTCTGAAAAGGTGGAAAAGAAAATGAAAAACTTTAGAGTTGAATCTGTCTAAAATCTGTACTTTTGGGTCTATGCCACTATTGAAGTTCAGAGTCTATTGGGAAGAAGATGATTTGATCTACCGCGATATTGATATTATATCCTCTCAAACTTTCCTCGATTTACATAAAGCCATTCTCAAAGCCTACGACTTTGACGGAAAACATACTGCCCAATTTTATGAAAGCAATGACCGTTGGGAAAAATTCAGGGTCTTATCTTCAGAAGTGCTGGTGAATAAAAAAGAAGCTCCGGCACTGTCGATGCTCAAAACACCGGTTTCGGCTTTGGTTGCTGTACCCGATCAAAAATTCATTTATGAATATGATCCGCAAAAAAACTGGGTATTTCTGGTAGAATTGATTGGCATCACAAATGACATCAACGAAAGAAAAGAATATCCTGTTTGTACGCGAAAAGAAGGAATGGCCCCCAACCAATATAAACTTGGCGGAGGCACTGGTCTGCTCATTGAGATAGAGGAAAAATATGATCTGGGAGCCGATGAAATGGCTGAAGGCTATGGCAGCGAAGGAAATGACGATGACTCGGGCAGCGATGCAATAGAAGACCACGGTGGCGGTGAGGAAGAATATTAATCTGCTATCATAATTTCCAATTTGTTTATCATTTTTTTGCCTGTTTTGCAAGGCATAATTTATTACTTTTGCATCCTCAATAACTAAACAAATATCGACGAATGAAGATTTTAGTTTGTATCAGTCCGGTTCCGGATACCACTACCAAAATTGCTTTTACAGAAAATAATACCCAATTCAGCACTCAGGGTGTCACGATGGTTATCAATCCTTATGACGAATGGTATGCGTTGGTTCGCGCTTTAGAATTAAAAGAAGCAGGACTTGCAACTGGTGTAAACCTTGTAACTGTAGGTAAAGCAGATTCAGAATCTGTAGTGCGTAAAGCATTGGCGTTGGGTGGGGATGAAGCTATCCGCATCGACACAGACAGTACTGATCCTTATGTTATCGCTGCTCAAATTGCTGCTTATGCCAAATCCGAAAATTACGATTTGATACTTTCCGGCAAAGAAACCACTGATTATAATAATGGTGCAGTTGGCGCTATGCTGGCAGAGCAATTAGATATGAATTATATTGGATTTGCAAGCAAACTGGATGTTGCAGGTAATGTTGCAACAGTTTCGAGAGAAATAGAAGGTGGAGAAGAAGTAGTGAGCTGCCCTACTCCATTGGTGGTTAGTTGCCAGAAAGGAATGTCAGAAGCACGTATACCGAATATGCGCGGAATCATGGCTGCCCGGACAAAACCATTAAAAGTAGTACCTCCTGCTGATATCCAGGCGTTGACACAAATTGTCTCTTATGAAATGCCACCGGCAAAAACCGGCGTAAAAATGTTTACCATCGACCAGATGGACGAACTGGTAGCTGCATTGCATAATGACGCAAAAGTGATCTAATCAATTAAAAAATATTCAAAACATTCAATAATGAGCGTAATTGTTTTAGTAGAAAATATAGAAGGTTCTTTCAAAAAGAAATCATTTGAATTAGTGCAATACGGTGCAACTGTAGCAAAGAGTCTGGGCACCAGTGTTACGGCACTAGCTTTAGGTAATTGTAAGCAGGAAGAAATGGCAGCATTAGGCGCTTATGGTGCTACAAAAGTTTTGAACGTTGCCGATGCCCGTTTAGATAAAATGTCATCAAAAGCTTACACAAAAGCTATTGTTGCCGCTGCAGAAAAAGAAGGAGCTAAAGTAATTATTGCGTCTCACGACGTGATTGGTAAAACTGTTGCGCCACAAGTATCTTCGCGCCTTAAAGCCGGTCTCGCTGCAGGAGCAGTTTCACATCCAGACGTGAGCAATGGATTTGTGGTAAAAAGAAATGTATTTGGTGGTAAAGCTTTTGCGTTTGTAAATATTACAACTGATACAAAAATTGTAACGCTTTTAGCTAACAGTTTCCCTGTCGTAAAAGGAGATGGAAATGCTTCTGTGGAAGCACTTTCTGTATCATTTGACGATAAAGATTTTGCTGTTCAGGTAAAAGAAGTGAATAAAGTGACCGGCGCTGTGCCATTAGGTGAGGCAGAATTAGTAGTAAGCGGCGGCCGTGGATTGAAAGGTCCTGAAAACTGGGGTGTGATTGAAGATTTGGCTGCAACAATCGGTGCTGCAACTGCATGTTCCCGCCCGGTGGCAGACTCACACTGGCGCCCTCACCACGAGCATGTTGGTCAAACAGGTGGTACGATTCGTCCCAACCTTTATATCGCAATTGGTATTTCAGGAGCAATTCAACATCTTGCCGGTGTGAATGGTTCTAAAACAATTGTTGTTATCAACAAGGATCCTGAAGCTCCTTTCTTTAAGGCTGCAGATTACGGAGTAATTGGTGACGCACTGGAAGTAACACCAAAATTGAATGAAGCTTTTAAAAAATTTAAAGCCAACCAACACTAAGTCAATCCAAACCAAATATTAAAGGACAGCGTTTATTCGTTGTCCTTTTTCATTTCAGCCAAAGACCTTAAATTGCATTGTTGAAAAAATTAATAGCTTTCTTTCGGGCATTATTCAGCCACACTTTATTCCTCGCGAATATTGCATTTGCTGCGTGGTTGTTACTGTGCCTTTATGCATCGAATACAAACCCTTCAGATCTGAAATTTATTGGCATTGTCAGTCTCACTACTGCTTTCTCTATTTTGGCCAATTTTCTATTTGCCATATTGTGGCTTTTTACCCGAAAAAAATGGCGCAGCCTATTACCAGTTTTGGTATTAATTATTTGCTACCAATTAATATTACCCGTTTGGGGACTTCATTTTTTTTCTTCCAACAAGCTGGAGGCAAAAGTGGATGGACTGAAAATAATGAGCTGGAATGTTCACGGACTTGGACTCTTCGACAAACCAGTGGACAAAAAAATGCCGGAAAAAATATTTAATCTTGTAGAAAAACAACAACCGGATGTCTTTTGCATGATAGAATTTTATACCAATACCGATGGCAGCAATAAAAAAGCCAGTGAATACTTTAAAAAAGCGGGTTATAAAGAATACCGGTTTATGTATGATAATGATTTGGGAGCAAAAATCTTCATTGGCAATGCTGTATTTTCAAGATATCCATTGTCCAATTTTGAAGAAATATCAATAGATGAATACATCAAAATGATGCGGTGCGATGTAACCTTACCCAATGAAAAAAAAATACGTTTGTGTGTCGTCCACCTACAATCATTCCTGTTGGCTGATAAAGACAAAGCAATGATTGAAGAAATCAAAAGTAATACGGAGAAACTGGAGGAAAATAAGAAATACTCCAGGACCTTTCTTCATAAAATGCACAATGCATATTTGAAAAGAGCGCCACAGGCCATTCTCGCCAGAGCAGAAATAGACAAAAGCCCTATTCCGGTTGTGTTGTGTGCAGATCTGAACGATGTTCCAACATCTTATACTTATACTACAATTAAAGGGAATCTGAAAGATGCATTTGAAGAAAAAGGGAAGGGATTAGGCCGGACTTATAATCTAATCTCTCCTACCTTACGAATTGATTATATTTTTTATACCGACAGCGCATTAAACCTGTTAGGGTACGAAACGATCAGCACTCCAAAACTTTCTGATCATAATCCTGTTATTGCCAATTTTAGTGTTAAATAAAATTTTGTCAAATAATCTTTTTTGTTATTTTTGAAAAAACAAAACTAAAACAATGAAAAAACTTCTATTTGTACCACTAGCATTATGCTTATTAACATCAACATCCTGCGTAAAAAAAATTATTGATGATGCATCCGGTGGTGTAAAAGACAGGCAATGCGATTGTACATACACTTCTTCCACTGAACCTGAAAAAAAGGAGTCAACAACAATCAAAAACAAAAATCAGTGGGATGGAGAGACAGATTGCGATAAGCTAAGTGGAAAATATACTGTCGATGGATATTATGGCACGTGCTTGCTTTCAAATTAATTTCTAACAAAAAAAGGCCTGTTTTACAACAGGCCTTTTACAATTTCAATTACTTTATCGAGCTGGCTGGTATCCTGCCCTCCGGCAGTTGCCATTGTCTTTTGTCCACCACCACCACCTTTTATTAAAGGTGCAATCTGTTGCTTAATTATTTTTGAAGCGTCCAGATCTTTGGAAGCAGAGACAGAATCATCCACCATCACCATTACCTGCGATTTGTCATCAGTTATTGCAGTTAGTACTACCAGATAATTTTGCAATAAAGGTTTCAACTGAGTACTAAGCTTTCTCAGTGCGTCTGCAGATGTAACCTCTACAGACAATCCAAGAAAATTCACTCCATTGACATCTATTGTTTTAGATACCAATGATTTTGCAATTGCAGCTAATTCCTTATTTTCAAATGCCTCCAGTTTTTTCTCCAGTGCATTTTTGTCGTCCAGTAATTTCTCAATTGTTTTAAAAGGATCTTTTGCCTTCAGCAATTCAGCAATCTGTTTGTGCTGGCTCACCTTATCTGTAAAATAGCGCATTGCAGCCGCACCTGTCAGTGCTTCGATACGACGAACACCGGCTGCTACAGCCGATTCTGAAGTAATCGTAAATACACCAATCATACCGGTATGCCCAACGTGTGTACCACCACAAAGCTCAATGGAGTAATTCGGGTCAATAGTAACTACACGAACGGTATCGCCGTACTTTTCGCCAAACAAAGCCATTGCACCAAGTTTTATTGCTTCTTCTTTTGGCAATTCTTTAATCACTACAGGAATATTCTCGCGGATTTTCTCATTCACAATTTGCTCTACCTGCCTGATTTCATCATCTGTCATTTTACTGAAATGTGAAAAGTCGAAGCGTAAAACTTCTGGATTCACCAGGGAGCCTTTTTGAGCCACGTGAGCTCCCAAAACTTTACGCAGCGCTGCGTGCATCAAATGCGTTGCAGTATGGTTGTAGGTAGTTTCAAAGCGTTTTTCCCAGTTAACCTTCGCCGTCACCGGCAAACTCATATCTGCTACCAGACTATCCGCAAAATGAATAATTAAATCATTCTCCTTCTTCGTGTCGGTAATTATTAATTTTTCATTGCTAATTATTAATTCACCAACATCACCGACCTGGCCACCACTCTCTGCATAAAAAGGCGTCGTTTCGAGTACAATCTGAAACTGCTCTTTTCCTTTTGCTTTCACCTTGCGGTAACGCGCTACTTTCGTTTCGATATTCAACTCGTCGTAACCGACAAAAGCTGTTTTATTCACCTCATTCACCGTCACCCAATCTTCTGTATCGATTGCTGTGGCTGCTCTTGAGCGTGTTTTTTGCTGTAGCATTTCCACCTCAAATGCAGCTTCATCCACTTCCAATCCATTTTCCGACCCAATTAATCGGGTAAGATCTATAGGAAAACCATAAGTGTCGTACAATTCAAAAGCCGCGGCACCATTGATTACTTTAGAAGACTGTCTTATCATCTCGTCCATTTTCTTCAACCCCTTTTCCAGTGTTCTCAAAAAGGCTTCTTCTTCTTCTTTAATAACCCTGCCTACAAAGTCCTCCTGCTTTTTTAATTCAGGAAAGGCTGTTTCAAACTGTGTGGCTATCACCGGCAATAGCTGATGCAGCAAAGGTTGTTTGTAATCGAGATATGAGTAATAATAACGTACAGCTCTGCGCAAAATCCGGCGAATCACATAACCAGCACCGGTGTTGCTTGGTAATTGCCCATCAGCAATGGTGAAAGAAATGGCACGGATATGATCACTCAGCACACGGAAAGCGATGGCTTGTTTGCTGTCGCTGTAATCGTATTTTTTGTTGGCAATAGTTTCTATTGCTGCAATCGTACCGGAAAAAACATCCGTATCGTAGTTGCTTTGCTTACCTTGCAACACTCGAACCAGACGCTCAAAACCCATACCTGTATCTACGTGTTGGTCGGGCAAAGGCTTCAGGCTTCCGTCTTTCATGCGGCTAAACTGCATAAACACATTGTTCCAGATTTCTATTACTTGCGGATGATCTGCATTGACCAAATCTGCACCCGGCGTTTGTGCACGTTCTTCGGCAGATCGGCAATCCACGTGGATTTCAGAACAAGGGCCACATGGTCCTGTATCACCCATTTCCCAGAAATTATCTTTTTTATTGCCACGCAAAATGCGGTCTTCGGCAACATATTTTTTCCATTCATTGTAGGCTTCTTCGTCAAAAGGCAAGCCTTCTTTCTTGTCCCCTTCAAATACGGTAACGTACAATTTATCCTTGTCCAATTTGTACACTTCTGTAAGCAATTCCCAGCTCCAGGCGATGGCTTCTTTTTTAAAATAATCGCCAAAGCTCCAGTTGCCCAACATTTCAAACATCGTATGGTGATAGGTATCCACACCCACTTCTTCGAGGTCGTTGTGTTTTCCGCTTACACGCAGACATTTTTGGGTATCTGCAATACGCTTATGCGGTGCTGGCTTGTTGCCCAGAAAATAATCCTTGAACGGAGCCATTCCAGAATTGATAAATAAAAGGGTTGGATCGTTTTTCACCACGATGGGTGCAGATGGAACGATGGTATGGCCTTTGGAGGCGAAGAAATCGAGGAATTGCTGGCGTATTTGAGATGCTGTCATTGTACTGAAAAATAGGGCGCGAAGATACTTTAGGATTTTTAATTTTAGATTGGAGATTTGGGATTTAGAAGTGCCGGCAATAAAAAAACCCGAACGCAGGGTCCAGGTTTTTATTTTCAAAAAAATATTTGCTGTAATAAATTAAGCAGTTTTTTTGGCTTTAGCTTTTGCAGCTTTCAAAGGACGTGATAAACGGCTAACACCGAAACTTCCTTTAGTACGTTTACCTTTAACGGTACGTTTGTCTCCTCTTCCCATTTTGATTGTTTTATTTTGATATTTATTTTGTAAAAATAAGGCATTTTAGATAATAAAAAAGCAAGCGACTCAACAGCAGCTTGCTTTTTTATGTTGCAACAGCAAAAAATTATTTTTTACCGCTTGCGATTCTTGTTGAAAATTCTTTACCAGCTTTGAACTTTGGTACTTTGCGAGCTTTGATTTTGATAACTGCTCCTGTTTGAGGGTTACGGCCATTACGTGCAGCGCGCTCAGAAACAGAGAATGTTCCAAAGCCTACCAATGTAACGCGGTCACCTTTTTTCAGGGTAGCGATAACGGTGTCAGTGAAAGAATCCAATGCAGTGTTAGCCTGAGCTTTAGTGATACCTGCATCTTTCGAAAGTTTGTCAATCAAATCAGCTTTGTTCATAATTGTTGTTTGTTTTTTTAAGAAAAAAATATTGTTTGTGTGTAAGGCAAATATACAGCGGATTGTTTCATTTCAAAGTTTTGACCAGAATTTTTTTTTCGGCTCAAAGCCTTTACTATGGCTATTTACGAAACAATCCAATGTTAAGATTGCTTACTACCATAGATTTCCATAACAAATAACGCTGAAACAGAGGACTATAAGGTATTACATAGTATCTAAGTATAGACCCGGTTATTCCTGCAACTGCATAAGGCTACGAAATGCAATCAACTTAGTACCCCAGCGCTTTTGCGTTTCTTCACGCATTGCAGGAGCAAACTGTTCAATATAGGTATCGTATTCTGTTCTTGAGTTACAGTAATATTGAGCACAAAATGTAGGTCCATCTGTATCATCCTGATCCACCAGACGGAAAAACTTTGCATCCATGAAACAGCCGGTATTCATCAGCATGGGGATGTGCTCTTTTAACATCCAATATCTCCAGTCTGATGCGATAGAATGTTCTACTTTAATTGTGACGTTGTATACAATCATTTACCGTTATTTTATTGCCTCTTTCAATTGCTTGAATAACTTAAATCCGTGTTTAACAAAAGAGAAGGTTTTTACGCTGGGTGAACCACCGCTTCTGTCGCGGAAATGGATTGGAATCCATTTGATTTTTTCCTGTTTGTTGCTCAAAACAGAAACCAGAATATTGGCCAGATGGAAATCTGAAGGAATTTTATAGGCAATATTTTTCATCAAATCAGCATGAATTAACCGGTAAGGAACATTGCCATCAATAATCCACTGACCTGTTGCTGCCAGGGTGAAAATTCTTACAAATTTGGAGATAATTATTCGTTGCAAACCATCATCCCGAGTCACTCTCTGACCATAAACGGCCTTGTTATATTGACTGGCTGCTATGAGCGCCGGAAAATATTGGGGATCGCATTGTCCATCAGAATCAATCTGAAAAATCCAGTCTGCGCCAGTCTCCAGGCCCATTTGATAACCCATTACACACGTTTGACCATGTCCCGAATTGGGTTTATTCACTATTTTTATCTGAGGATATTTTGTTGCATAATTTTCTAAAATCTGCAGGGTATCGTCTTTGGATCCGTCATTTAAAATGCAAAAAGTATATTTTACACCAGAAGATAACAAGGCTGTCTGCCATTCATCAATTACACCTCCAACGGCTTCTTCTTCGTTATAAACGGGCATTACAACCCAAAGGTGATTAACTTCCATGATGTGCTTTTATCTTTTCAAATGTTTTCAAGGCCAATTCCAGTACCTCGTCTGTATTGTAATATTTATACTCTGCCAGTCGACCACAAAAGAAGACATTATTTTCGGCCGTTTCCTTTTCTGCTAATTTCTTATACTCTTCGTAAAGCTGGTGATTCTGCTCCATCGGAATCGGATAATAAGGATCGCCTTCAGCCCGGGGATATTCGTAGGAGATAACGGTGTGAGGGTGTTTTTGGCCGGTTACATGCTTAATTTCTACCGTTCTGGTATAATCGTGGTCATTAGGATAATTGATTTGAACACACGGCTGTTCGAACTCTACAGGCTTTTCCTGAAAATCAAATTCCAGGGAACGCCAGGGTAGTTTTCCCAATGTGCAACCAAAATATTCATCAATCGGACCTGTGTAAATAGTTGCTTTTGCCGGTTTGATGGTTGAACGGATATCATTGAAATCTGTCTCCAGCCGCACATCAATATTCGGATGATCAACCATCTTTTTAAACAGTTCAGTAAAGCCTTTTGCAGGAGTCAGTTGATATTCGTGATCAACATATCTTTCATCTTTATTTAACCTTACCGGAATCCGACCACACACGGATGGAGCCAGATCGCGGGGATGAATCGCCCACTGTTTCAAAGTATAATTCAAATAAAAGGCTTCATACATTTCTCTTCCAACACGGGAAAGTACAAACTCTTCTGAGTTTGCCGGGTGATCAATTTTTTCTCTTTTTTCTTCCAGTAATTTTTGCGCAGTTTCGGCATCCAGATCGGAAATTTTGAAAAATTGTCCTAAGGTTAAAAGATTAATCGGGAAGGGAAACAATTCTCCGCCTGTGCTGCTTTTTACAATGTAATTCCCGGGTATCCAATCGGTGAATTGAGTAAGATATTCAATCAGGTTTTTATTATTGCTGCGAAAATAATGAGGCCCATACCGGTGAATCATTAATCCTGATTCGTGAAAGGTATCAAAGCAATTTCCGGCAACATGGTTTCTTTTATCAATCAATAACACCTGCCAGTTTAGCTGACTGGCAAGCCTTTCGGCAATCAGACAACCAACCGGACCGGCGCCGGCTATCACGACATCATACTGTTTATTCATTTGGTTTTCAATAGGATTTATGCAAAAAATAAAAGTGGTATAATATACAAATAGTCTATCCATACATTATACCACTCTTCAATCAAATAGAAGACGTAATATCTTCTGAAAATGTTAGTTATATTCTACAATGTTCTTTTGGTTTCCACTTCTTCATAACCTTCTACGATATCACCAACCTGTATGTCATTGTAATTTTTAATCATCAAACCACATTCGTAGCCATTGTTTACTTCTTTCACATCGTCTTTGAAACGTTTCAGTGAAGAAAGCTCTCCTGAATGAACCACAATACCCTGACGGATAATATTCAGCTTGGTCTGACGAGTCATTTTACCATCAAGCACATAACAACCTGCAATGGTTCCTACGCCACCAATCTTGTACACTTCGCGCACTTCGATATTGGCAACAACTTTTTTCTCCACTTTGGGTTCCAAAAGTCCTTCCATCGCACCTTTGACATCCTGGATGGCATCGTAAATGATAGAGTAATTGCGGATTTCGATATTTTCCTGATCGGCGAGTCTTGCAGCCTGCGAAGAAGGACGAACCTGGAAGCCAATGATAATGGCATCCGATGCTGTTGCCAGCAACACATCGCTCTCTGTAATCTGACCAACCGCTTTGTGGACAATGTTGACAGCAACTTCTTCTGTAGACAGTTTTTGCAGCGAATCGCTCAAAGCTTCTACCGAACCATCGAAATCACCTTTGATGATAATCGGCAATTCTTTAAAGTTACCCAAAGCCAGACGACGGCCAATTTCTTCAAGCGTAAGATGTTTGCGGGCACGGATACCTTGTTCACGAAGAATCTGAGCACGGTGCGTTGCAATGTTTTTTGCTTCGTTTTCGTCATCAAACTGCTTGAATTTCTCACCGGCCTGTGGCGCACCATTCAATCCTAATATTTGAACAGGAGCAGATGGACCTGCTTTGGTAACACGCTGGCCACGTTCGTTGAACATCGCTTTGATTTTACCATAAAACTGACCACACAAGATCATTTCACCCTGTTCCAAGGTACCATTCTGAACCAATACTGTAGAAACATAACCTCTTCCTTTATCAAGGGAAGCCTCGATAACACTACCGGTTGCATACTTATCAGGGTTTGCTTTCAGTTCAAGCAATTCAGATTCAAGACCTATTTTTTCAAGCAAAAGATCGATATTCAATCCTTTCTTGGCAGATATTTCCTGGCTTTGGAACTTACCACCCCAGTCTTCGACAAGGATATTCATACCAGCCAATTGTTCTTTAATTTTTTCCGGTTGCGCACCTTCCTTATCCATTTTATTGATGGCAAAGATCATCGGAAGATTTGCTGCCTGGGCATGGGAGATTGCTTCACGTGTCTGAGGCATGATAGCGTCATCCGCAGCAATCACAATTACTGCCAGATCCGCTACTTTGGCCCCCCTGGCACGCATCGCGGTAAACGCCTCGTGACCCGGAGTATCAAGGAAGGTAATTCTCTTACCTGATTTTGAAGAAACCTGATATGCACCGATATGCTGGGTAATACCCCCTGCTTCGCCCGCTACCACATTGGCTTCGCGGATATAATCCAGCAAAGATGTTTTACCGTGGTCAACGTGACCCATAATCGTAACAATCGGAGCACGCTCTTTCAAATCTTCCGGAGCATCATCTTCTTCTTCTTCCTCTTCTTCGTTCTGATCCAGGTTGATAAACTCAACTACGTAATTATATTCGCTGGCTACAAGTTCTATAATCTCAGCATCAAGGCGCTGATTAATAGATACCATAATACCAAGGCTCATACATTTACCGATAACATCAGTAAACGGCACATCAAGGATATTTGCGAACTCACTAACAGAAATGAATTCTGTTACTTTGATGATTTGTCCATCCTCGTGTTCAGCAGCCGCTCTTTTTTCAGCCATCGACTCGCGTTTGTCACGACGATACTTAGCTTTTTGCGCTTTGCTTCCACCACGGCCCGCAGATCCACCTGCAAGTTTGTTTTGCGTTTCGTGAATTTTCCGTTGGATTTGTTTTGCATCAATTTCCTGCGGCTGAGAAGGTTGGAATCTTCCACCACCTGCACCAGGAGCTCTGTTTCTGTCATTATTTCCACCTGGTCCGCCCGGTCTGTTTCCACCACTCTGGCTTCTGTTGCCCATTGGCCCTGTGCCGGATTGGCGCGGAGGCCCGCCTGCAGGAGGACGGTTTCCGCCTGGTGCTGAATTGGCACCACCGGTTCCGCCTGCATTACGCTGATCAGGACGGAAAGACTCTGGTTTCTTTTGAACAGGAATGCGTTTGCGATTGCGTTTTTCGCGACTGTCGCGACTTTCGTTTCCGTTATTGATTGGTAATTCAATTTTACCAATAATTTTTGGACCCTCCAGCTTTGGAGCTTTCATTTCAATATGTTCCTGTTTGTTTTCCTCTGTTTCAGGAGGAGTTTCAACAGGTGCCACAGGTTTTACCGGTTCCGGCTCAACTGCTGCAACAACTTTTTTCTCTGTTTTGGGCTTCTTAGGCGCTTCTTCTTTCTCCGCTTCTGCTGGCTTCTCTTTCGCTACAGCAGCCTTTTTAACAGGTGCTTTTTCTGTTTTCTCAGCCGGCTCATCTTCTTTTTTCTTGGCAGCCGATTTCTTTGGTCTGGTAGATTGATTCAGCTCATCCAAATTGATTTTACCTAAAATATTAGGACCGTCAACCTTTTTGGCTTTCACCTCGATATGCTCAACTTCTTCAACTTTAGGCTCTTCTTTTACAACTTCCTTTTCAACAACCTTTACCGGCTCCGGAATGACTTCCTCTACTGGTTTTTCAGCAGCTTTTTTAGGAGCAGCTTTCTCAACAGGCTTTTCTTCCGCTTTAGGCGCCACCTTCTCTTCCAGTTTACCCACAACTTTAATGCCCACTTTTGGTGCAGCAACAACAGTTTTAGGTTCTTCTTTTACCACCGGAGGTTCAGGCTTCTCCACCACTGGCGGAGCTGGCACTACAGGTGCAGGCGCAGCAACAGCTTCAGGCTCCGCAACTTTCTTGCGTGCTTCGGCATTTTGCCCTTTAGGCAAAGCAATCTCGTCACTTTTCTTCTTGACAAGTTTGTCTTTGGCAAACTCTGCCTGAAGAGCGAAATACATCTCCTCCGAGAGTTTGGTGTTAGGATTACTTGCGTTAACCTCAAAATTTTTATTCGTCAGGAACTCAATCAGCGTTTCCTTTCCGATATTAAATTCTTTGGCCGCTGCCAGCAATCTTGGTGTTGTGTTTTCTGTAGCCATTCGTTATTTTGGTCAATAAATATTTACTCTTCTTGTTTTGTTTGGCGCTGAACAAGTATACAAACGTACACATTTTATGCCAATTCCCGGCCTGTTGCAAGCTTCAAAACATTAATAAATTGTATTCTTATTCTTCTGCACCTCTGTCAAATTCCTCTTTCAATATGCGTTGTACATCGCGGATTGTTTCTTCTTCCAAATCCGTTCTGCGGGCCAGTTCTTCTACACTTGGGCCTAAAATGCTCAATGCGGTATCGTAACCCACTTTCTTAAACTCATCAATAACCCACTCGTCAATCTCATCACTGAACTCTTCAAGATCGATATCAAATTCATCCACTTCTTCTTCCACAACATCTCTGTAAACATCAATGGTATAACCTGTAATATCCTGAGCCAGCTTGATATTCACCCCTTTCTTACCAATAGCAAGCGAAACCTGATCCGGTTCCAGGTATACATCAGCGTGATGCGTTTCAGTATTTACATCCATACGGTTGATTCGTGCAGGTGTCAATACGCGCTGAATCATCAGGTTAATATTGTTGGTGAAATTGATAACGTCAATATTTTCGTTTTTCAACTCACGAACGATACCGTGGATACGGCTGCCTTTCATACCAACACAGGCTCCAACAGGGTCAATTCTGTCATCAAAGCTCTCAACAGCAACTTTTGCTCTTTCACCCGGTTCGCGCACTACTTTCTTCACGGTAATCAAACCATCCAATATTTCCGGAACTTCAATTTCCAATAATTTCTCCAGGAAAGATTCGTGGGTACGGCTCAAAATAATAACCGGATTATTAGCACGCATTTCAACTTTCTTCACTACAGCACGGATGCTTTCGCCTTTTTTGAAGAAATCGGCAGGTATTTGTTCTGTTTTTGGCAAAATCAATTCATTACCATCTTCATCCAACAGCAATAATTCTTTCTTCCATATCTGATAAACTTCGCCATTAATAATCTGACCAACGCGATCAGCGTATTTTTTCATCAGGCTTGTTTTTTTCAAATCTCCGATACGGGCTGCCAGTGTTTGTTTTGCGGCAAGAATGGCTCTGCGACCAAAATCCAGCACATCCATTTCCTGGTAAACTTCTTCACCAACACTATAATCGGGTTCAATTTTTATCGCTTCCGAGTATTCAATTTCGGCGTTATCATCTTCTGAAAATCCATCTTCAACAATTATCCTGCGACGGAAAATCTCCAAATCACCGGTTTGGTCATTTACGATAACATCAAAGTTGTCGTCGCTGCCATATTTCTTGCGCAGCAAGGTTTTGAATACGTCTTCCAAAACCTTCATCAGGGTCGGGCGGTCAATATTTTCCGCTTCTTTAAATTCCTGAAACGATTCGATGAGATTGATACTAGACATGATTGATCATTTTTTAAGGATACTATTTTATTAAAAAGATATTTGAACGATTGCTTGCTTGATATTGGTAAACGGTATTTCTATCGGTGTGGTGTCTTTTTTCTTTGGAGACACCAGCACTTCCAATACTACTTTTTCTTCATCTGCCACTGTCAGTTTGCCTATTACAGGCTCGCCTTCATTTGGTGTTATTTCAATGCTTCTGCCAATATTTTTCAGATACTGACGCTTAAACTGCAATGGCTCATCAATCCCCGGGCTGCTCACTTCAAGGCTGTAATCGCCTTCCGGAAACATTTCCAGTTCATCAATCTGCCTGCGCAGGCGTTTATTGATTTTTGTACTTTTAGATACATCAAACCCATCGTCTGCGTCTAAAAAAATCTTGATGTTGTTGGTAGGCTTCACCTGGATGCTTACCACAAAAATGTCTGTATCCTCCAGCAGAGGCATCAGCATTTCTTCTATTTTTTGTTTTAATTCCATAACAGGTATAAAAGAAGGGGACACTTAGTGTGTCCCCTTCGCTCAATCTATTGCAAATGTAAGCGTAAAATGCTGATTTGACAAATTATTTTTAAGGGAAATCTGTTGGCAGGATTCTACTTTTTGGAAAACCCTACCTTATCTCTGAAAAACCACCCAGTCAAGATGCCAATAACAGTACCCAACAATCCACCGCAAATCACGTCAAGCGGATAATGAACGCCTACATACACCTGTGAATAGGCAACCATAAATGCCCACAAAAATGCCGGAACCCAAACCCATTTAAACTGCCTGTGCAGACTGAAAATCATAAAAAATGCCAAGGCAAAATGATTGGTAGAGTGGGTGGAAGGAAAACTGTACCCTACCCCGCAATCGATCAGCAAATGCACTGTATGCTTTAGTTCAAGATCATTGCAGGGCCTTAATCGCTGTACGAAAGGTTTGATGATAGAGGCGCTGGTATAATCGCTGAGCGCGAAAGTAATCAGAAAACCCAGGCACCAGTAAAACCCCTTTTTCCCGAATTTATAGGGTATAAAAAAAGCCAGGAAAGCATACAAAGGAATCCAGAATTTAGGCTCACGCAAAAAAGGTGTTACAAAATCAAGAAAACTGTTCTGCCACAAAACATTGATGTGGTACCACAGTTCCCGGTCGAGTTTCAGTATTGGATTCAGCATTCCTGCGCTCATGGCTTATTTTTTAAAAACCATAATAAGCCTTGGTGAGGTTTTGCTCACAAAAGGAGCCAACGTATAATCGCCAAAAGTAGTTTCAAGCTTTAATCCTGCATTCGAAAATAAGGTTATAAAGTCTTGCAGAGAAAATGCCGAAACGCGCTCTGTGTAATGCCTTGCCACACCTTCGGCATCAGTGAAACGGATGTGTTTAATAATATGCCTGCCGTCGTAATCTTTTTGAATATCAAACTTGATCCCGTCGCGCTCAACAATTTCGTAAGGTTTCAATTGCTGCAAAACCCAATCGCTGTTCAGATAATCAACAACCAAAGTGCCGCCTTTTTTCAAACCCCCGGCAAAAGAATTGGCAGCCAATTGATTGTCGCGCGCTGAAGCAAAATAGCCAAAACTGGTAAACAGGTTGAAAGCAAAATCAAAGTAATTTATATAAAATGGCAGGCGCATATCGTGCACAAAAAAATGAAGGTTTTCACACTCCAATTCCAATGCTTTTTCTATGCGGTTTTCTGCAAGATCTATACCTGTAACGTCATAGCCATTGTTGGCAAACTGAACCGCAAAACGCCCTTCTCCGCAGCCAATATCGACAATACGGCTTCCGGGTGCAGGTTTTAAATAGCCCAATAATGCCTCCGTAAAATCCTCTGCCTCCGTGACATCACGGTTTTGGTACAGTACTTTATAATAAGGTGAATTGAACCAGGATTCGAACCAACTAATTTTTTCCATATCGAACTGCGAAAATAGTTTGTTTTTTGCACACAGAAATTAGAGAAAACAATAAAAAACAGCAACTCAGTTAAACTAAAACTTCTGTCGCTTCAGTCTTTCGGTGGGTTAGCAGATTATTTTTATCACGAAGTAAGGCAACAAACAATGTAAGATAAAACAAGAACATTGGTAATCGAATCATCGTCTGGTAAGCACTGTGCCCTACTTTTTCGCTGAAAACAGCAACACTTTCGGATTGGGTATAAAACTTTATAAATGCCCCATGGGAGTTGAAAAAAGCATATTCAAATGAATATGTCAAAGCAAGAATAATAAATCCGGTTATTAACAAATACCGCACACGCCCTGAACTTAATAAGTAATAAATTACCATTAAGGGTAAATACCAGAGAATATATGGCGGAGAATACCCGGGACCAAAAGTGGGTAGAAAAACCAGTAATGTAAGTGCCGGCACAATAATATTAACAGCGCTAAGCTTATCCTTGCGATAAATACTTAATCCGCCCCAGATCATTATCCCCAAAATCATAAAAGGAGAAATCCGGCTGTACATTTCGATTGAACTATCGAGGCTTTTTAAATTCAAAAGACCTGTAATGCCATACCAGCCGGCCATAGAGCGATAGGAAAGTACATTTTGGGCAACGCCGTCGGGACAAAGTACATAAATGGAACCCAGACCAATAAGCACGGGAGTCAGCAATAATGCTGCGCCAAAAAAATTAAGACCTGCTGTCCTTCTGGAAACTCCGCATAACAGAAGAGGTATTAAAACGAAAGGTATAGTCTTGGTAAAAATTCCCATTCCCAAACAAAAACAAGCAGCAAGCCAGTGATAGGATTCATTACTTTCTGAATAACAAACCAGCAGATAGACAAATAGCAATATCCATAAGCCAACAAAAATATCAAAATTGCCGTGTTGGCAATTTAATAAAACACAAACAGGATTAAGCGCCAAACCCACCAATAATGGATTGAACCCCTTATTATTCAATCCCAATTTTATGAGTAATAAATAAGTAACTAGCATTACCAAACACTCACCTATTACAAGAAAAGATTGAATCAGTGAAATTTGTGAAACAGAAGTAATGTCTGATAATTGACCTATACAATATAATACCTGTATCCAAAACGGAGGATAATTCAACAGGCCACTGTTGTAGGGATTTTCATTACTATTTAAGATTTCAATCACACGGAGCCAGGCATGTATATCGCTGGAATAAGTAGCAGGCATCAGCCAGACAAAGAGAAGTCTGCTTGCTAATAAAACACAAATCAAAATACTCAAGGATTTGAATTGAGTCTTTTTATCCTGAATTAATATCATTAACTGTGGGAAAAGGTAGGAGCAAGAATAGCAATAAAAACTGAATGTCAAAAAAAGAATATTGAGCAATAAGGGTAAAAGCAAAGTTTGTTGTCATAGTTAAAACACAAAACAATAAAATCTATGCAACTGATTCGCTTCATTATTTTAGCAACTATTCTGGGCCATTCAACTTTAAAAAGTTCAGCACAAAAACTTACCCAAACCATCAGGGGCCGTGTCATCGATGCAGACTCCCGTACAAAAATTGCAGACGCAACGCTTATCATTTTAGAGACGAACCCGGCTATTGTAGGTTCATCAGATTCAAATGGCAACTTCAAAATGCCGAACGTTCCCGTTGGGAGGCAAACCCTTAAAATAAGCTTGTTGGGGTATGAAGAAAAACTGATCCCAAACCTACTGATAGTGGCGGGAAAAGAAACGGTGCTGGAAATTGAAATGCGCGAATCCTTCACCGGATTGAAAGATGTGGTAATATCTTCCCGCCCCGACAAATCAAGAGTCGCCAATGAAATGTCCCTGGTTTCGGCCCGGAGCTTTAGCGTGGAAGAAACAAAAAGATATGCAGGTGCCATCAATGACCCTGCAAGAATGGTCGCTTCTTATGCCGGTGTAAACTCAGACGGCAGCGGAAACAATGACATTATTGTACGTGGAAATAATCCAAGAAATATACAGTGGAGACTGGAGGGTGTTGAAATTCCAAATCCTAACCATTTTGCATCAGAGGGTTTGACAGGCGGCCCGATTAATGCATTAAACAGTCAGATGCTCGCTAATTCAGAATTTTATACCGGAGCCTTCAATCCGCAATATGGCAATGCTTTGGCAGGTATTTTTGATATGAAATTGCGAACAGGTAATAACGAGAAACGAGAGTATAGCGTTTCGGTGGGCGTTTTGGGAACAGATATTACACTGGAAGGCCCTTTCAAAAAAGGAAGTAAGAGCAGCTACCTGATTAATTATCGCTACTCAACCCTGGCCTTTTTGGATCAATTAAAAATTGTCAATTTTAATGGGGTTCCCAAATACCAGGATGGTTCATTCAAGATATTTTTGCCAACAAATAAGCTGGGCACTTTTACACTGTTTGGCCTTGGTGGAAAAAGCGGTATTAAAACAAAATATTATGATGATGAAGATAAAAAAGAGAACCTCAATGAGCAATTTGAACAATCGAGCCAATTGGGAATTGTTGGCCTCAGCCAATATTTACCACTCAAAGACAATGTCTATCTGCGTAATACCGTTTCTATTGCGAATAATGGCAGTGATATGAAAGGTGAAAGGCCAACAGACTCCAGCACTTTCAAAGAATATTTCAACAGCAAAATGGTCAACAATGTCACTCGTATTTCGAGCACATTAAATATAAAAGTCGGTTCGCGTAATCAGGTTCAGGCCGGTTTAATCTATTCAAATTATGGCTTTAATTTCAGGAGTAAATATTTTGACGAGCCTACACAAAGTTATATTTCCGGTCAGGACAATAAAGGTAATGCGAGCCTGATACAGGGATTTGTGAGCTGGAGATGGAGAGTAACGCCTCAATTGACTTTGGTAAATGGTTTGCACAGCCAGAAAACTTCATTGAATCAGAAAGTAAGTATTGAGCCAAGGTCATCATTACGGTATGATTTTGCACAAAAACAAGCTTTAACAGCGGGTTTTGGCATACACAGCAAAATGGATGCTCTACCCAATTATTTTGCAATAGTGAACAACAATACGCCAAACAAAAACCTTGAAATGATGAAGGCCAGTCACTATGTGTTGGGTTATGAAAACAAACTGAACAAACAACTATTCCTGAAACTGGAAGCATACTACCAGCATCTTTATAATATTCCTATTGATGTATCTTCAAGCAGTTCCTATTCTTTATTGAACCAGGATGAGATGTTTACCAGCCATACATTGATGAATAAAGGGAAAGGGAAAAATATGGGACTGGAGTTAACACTTGAAAGATATTTTCACCACAATTACTACTTCCTGGTTACAGGCTCCTTGTTTGATTCAAAATATATAGGCGGTGATGGCGTCTGGAGAAACACCCGTTACAATGGCAATTTCACCAGCAATTTTCTGGCCGGGAAAGAGTTTGTGCTGAGAAATAAAAACGGACGAAACAGAGTTATCGGAATTAACACCAGAACATCTTTCCTTGGAGGAAGAAGATTAATGCCGATTGATCTTGCAGCATCACAATCAGCCGGAAAAACAGTTTTTGTTGAATCGAAAGCCTTTGAAAAAAAGAATGATGATGTATTTTCTATCAACCTTGGATTAGTTTACCGAATGGATAGAAAACGTACCAGCCACGAAATAAAACTGGATATTCAGAATATTACAGGAAATGCTGCTGATATTGATTATTACTATAACAACACTACTGGCAAAATTGAAACCATCAAGCAATTGTCTACCCTGCCTGTATTAAGTTACACCGTCAATTTCTAATTCGGAAAAGCAGGGCATTCCGATTGGAATGCCCTGTTCATTTTATACAAAATATTATTTTCTTATCACCTTTGTCACTTCAATTAACTGACCATCACTATCTTCTAGACGAAGGAAATAAAGCCCTGATGAAAAAGGGGAAAGATCAATCTCGATGATATCATTTTTTTGCAATAACAACCGTCCACTCATGTCCATCAGTTTTGCGTTGACACGCGTTGTTGCGTCAATATTGATTTTTCCGGAGCTTGGGTTTGGGTAAATATTTATACGTTCCGATAAACCAAATTCATCAATTGCAACATTTTCAAATAAGGTATCCGAATTAATAATACAGCCCTTCGGATTTTTAACTTTCACATAATAAGAGCCATTGGCAATCATTGTATAGGTACTTGAATTCGCACCCGGAATGGCAGCCCCATCCAGGTACCATTGATAAACAGCATAAACAGCCGGAACAGAAAGTTTCATTCCCCACCTGGAAATAAATGGTTTTAATACCGGGATTCCCCGAATGGTTATTTTCATGGTATCAATACCTACACAAGTACCGGTATCATAGCGAATGGCCGTGAAAGTATTTGCTCCGCTTACTGTTATCGTATTAGCAGAACCATCCAAACTGGCCAGATAGGGGGAATAATCCCAAGTCCAGTTATCAGACCCCTGACCGATAATTTCAAGATTTACCAATTGGTCTTCGCAAACAAAAAGCACATCATTATTCGCATAATAATTTGAATCATACATCCAGGATGGCCCCAATACATATCTGGATAAATAATCAAGCTCTTCCTTAGACATTGAATAGGCATATCTGATTGTTGTAGTTTCCCCGGTATTAAGAGAATCCAGCTTAAAAACAAGCCCCATACCGACATCGCCAACCAAAGAATCAGTCATTTGATAACGGTAAATGTCTGGAATTGCTGTTTCCGCATAAACATCCCGTAATAATGTAGTGCCCAATAAACCGGATGTAAGGAAATATCCTTTTGCCCTGCAATCTTTGGTGCACAAACCAATGTAAGCACCGTACTTTTGGCCGGTCGCAGATACCAAAACCAGGTGATTATCAATAGGATTCTGACTTTCTATTTTCATTGCGGTGGCATAAACACCTCCCACTTCCACTTCATTATCAGGGTCGGTATGTCTGCTGTAAAAAATATTACGCATAATGGTGGTGCCAGTATTTTCAAACTTGACATCAAACAACAAATACATTCTTGATGCATCAATTGTGGCTGTTTGCATAATACTCAAATCGCCAAAATTACCTTTCCACACACCAAAGTTTCGTCCACCCGACCAATAAGCAATGTCATTATACCCGGACATTCCGGAAGGAAGGGAATAGGCACCCAAAGACCTGTCTACTGTTGCCAGGACGCCATCAACTTCAACTGACCATAATTCTACCGGAGAACCCGGCATAATGTAATCACCAATATATTCCGGCTTGCCGGTTTTCCAACCATCCTTATCCGGATCGGCAACGATAGCCAACATACCAGATATTGAACCAAATCGTGAATGATAGGTAGCAGGAGCAGTTTTTGAAGAGCCTAATGTACCATTGGGCGCAATGCCTATTTCAAGATAGTTTCCTTTAAGAAATACATCATCGCCAACATGCTGACTATAACAATTCGCTGACCATAGAATACCAATCAGATGAATGGCATTTTTAAGAAATTGTGTTAGCATTAACGAATAGGGTTTACAAAACAAACTTACAGATATTTTAGATAAATACAAGTAAAAAATATAGCAATCGAACAAATTGTTTCAGAAAGGTTTATAAATACAAGGGTATCTTAAAACCAATTTGGGATTGGCCAATCTATAAAAACATAAGGTAGTTTTGAATAGAACAAAAACGAATCAAAATGAAAAACCTAACTATAAGTACTTGTGTGTTTGTAATGTCTGTGATGATTTTGAGCTCTTCATGCAAAAAGAAAGAATCAGGTGTTTGTTATTGCAGTTATTTCAGCGGCGATAAAAAAGAATATAATCTAAGCTCTTTAACGCGCAGCCAACAGACTGATTCTTGCTATGTACTGGATGGATATGCAGAAGCATTTGCCGGAGATTGTGAGCTGAAATAATAAAAATTGAAATATATTTGTAATTTGAAATATGTTTTTAAGAGCAATCGGATTACTTTTGGACAAAATTTCAACTTGCTCACTAAAATCAAAAATCTCCTTAGGCAATTTGCAGTCACGGCAAAATTGCTGGCATCCAACGATCCGTTGCGACTTGCCGGAGCCACAGCATTTTTTGCAACATTTGCCCTTCCCTTTATTTTAATCATTCTGGTACAGATTTTAAGCCTGATTTTCAATCGTAAAGAAATCAGTCAGGATATTTTTATCCGGATGTCTGCCATTTTGGGAAAAAAAGGGATGGAGCAAATGGTGACAACAATCAGGGGGTTCCGTGGATTAGTCGATGGCTGGATGAGTATAACAGCAGGAGCCGTTTTTATGGTGTTCGTAGCAACAACTTTGTTTCGGGTCATCAAGAATTCTATGAATCAATTATGGATGATCCGGCTAAAACCTGAAAAACGCTTTCAGACCTCGTTGTTCGGACGGCTTCGTTCGTTGATATTGATAATATTCACAGGAATTCTTTTCGTAACAGGTGGATTATTAGAGAGTTTTCAATTGCTCTTTGGTAAAAATATCAATGAAATGCTGCCAATAAGTATATATCTGACTGGTTTTGTGTCCTTTTTGATTTCAATAGTCATTACCACAATCTGGTTTGGAACCTTGTTGCATTTTATTCCGGACGGTCGTCCTCACTGGAAAGTCAGCCTCTCGGGTGCCATACTTACCAGCCTTCTTTTTGCTATGGGGAAATTTGTTTTGAACGTCTTGCTGGTCAACAGTAACATTGATCAGATTTTCGGTGCAGCAGGTTCCTTTGTCCTGATTTTGCTGTTCATCTTTTATTCTTCCATCATCCTCTATTATGGTGCTGCGTTTACCAAAGTCTGGGGAGAATATGTCCAACTGAATATCCGCTTATTGCCGCATGCTGTTTTTTATAAAATAACGGATGTGGAAGAGGAAGCCGAAGCTGATGCGCCACAATAAGACTATTTAATAATCAGCGCATCAATTTTAGCAGCAAGAACCAAATCTTTGTCTGTAACCGCATTTTCACTATGGGTACTGAGCCTGATGTGCACTTTGTTGTAAACATTACTCCATTCAGGGTGATGATCGTCAATTGCACAAAACAAGGCAACTCTCGTCATAAAAGAAAAGGCTTCGTTGAAATCTTTAAAGCCAAAATCTTTTTCAATCCCGATATTATTGTAATTCCAGGAAGGCAAAGCTGTTTTCAATTCATCCTCTGTATAATGTTTCATTCTTGCGGTTTGATTTTATCGAAAGATAACAAATATCAGCGTAAAAAAAAGGCAACACAATGTGTTGCCTTTTTTATTCAAATATTAAAATCAGAAATTAAGCGATTTCAACTTCAGCACCAGCTTCTACCAATGCAGATTTGATTGCTTCAGCGTCAGCTTTGCTAACACCTTCTTTCACTGCTTTTGGAGCGCCATCAACTAATTCTTTAGCTTCTTTCAAGCCAAGACCAGTCAAATCTTTAACCGCTTTAACAACGTTCAATTTAGAAGCGCCAGCGTTTTTCAAGATAACATCAAAAGAAGTTTTTTCTTCTGCTGCTGCCGGACCTGCTGCCGGACCTGCTGCTACTGCTACTGCAGCTGGTTCGATACCGTAAACTTCTTTAAGAACGTCTGCTAATTCTTTTACTTCTTTTACAGTCAAATTTACTAATTGTTCTGCAAATTGTTTAATGTCTGCCATTGTTATGATAATTTAATGTTGTTTAAAAAATGTTGTTTGTAAATATTATGCGAGCTTGGAAGCCAAATTTTTATGTGCCTTCAATTGCTATCAGGCGGCAATTGCACTTATTCTGCAGTTGCTGTTTCTGTTTCTCCTTTGCTTTCTGCGTGATTCAGCAATGCTGACATTACGCGGCTTGCAGGAGAAGAAAGCAAGGTGATAACTTCACCGATAAGTTCATTTTTGGTTTTGATAGCTTTAAGGGTAGCCAGTTGAGCATCACCCAAAAAGATATCTTCGCCGATGAAAGCAGCTTTCAATTCTGGTTTTTCTTTCTTTTCTTCGCTACGGAAAGAGCTGATGATAACCGCTGGTTCTTTTGGAGAATCAGAGAACATCAAGGCTGTTACGCCGTGCAAAGCTTCGTAGATACCAGCATATTTCTCATCATTAAGGCTTTGAAGCGCTTTTTTGATCAGGGTATTTTTTGCTACTTTCATTTCGACGTTCTTTTCGAAACAAACGCGACGCAGCTTGCTCACTTGTGCTACTGAAAGTGATTCAGTATTAGTGATATAAAAGTTACTGTATTGAGAAAATTTTTCTTTCAACAGTTCTATTGCTTCAGATTTTTGAGCAGTATTCATTGCTTGAATTTTTTAAATGTTTTGGAATAAATTAAACGCCCGGACTTACCCAACAGTTTTAGTGTCGACAGCTACTCCAGGACTCATTGTAGAAGCCATGCTCACACCTTTGATGTAAGTACCTTTTGCGGTAGATGGTTTCATTCTGATCAATGTGTTTACTAATTCCTGAATATTTTCAGCAAGTTTGGCGGAATCAAAAGAGATACGACCAACTGATGCGTGAATGATACCTGCTTTATCTACTTTAAATGCGATTTTACCTCCTTTAACTTCAGTAACTGCGTTTGCAACGTCGTTGGTTACAGTTCCTGTTTTCGGGTTTGGCATCAGGTTACGTGGACCAAGTACTTTACCTAATCTACCGATTTTCGGCATTACAGATGGCGTAGCGATGATAACATCGATATCTGTCCATCCGCTTTCGATTTTAGCAACGAATTCGTCAAGACCAACGAAATCAGCACCGGCAGCTTTTGCTTCAGCTTCTTTATCAGGAGTGCAAAGCACCAAAACGCGTTTTGTTTTACCAGTACCGTGAGGTAAAGATACAGTACCACGCAAAGCCTGGTCTGCTTTTTTAGGATCAACGCCTAAACGGATGTGAACGTCTACTGAACTATCAAATTTGGTGCAGTTCAGTTCTTTTACCAAAGCGCTGGCTTCAGTAAGTGAGTAGAATTTGTTTTTATCTACTTTAGCCTCTGCGGCTTTTCTGTTTTTAGTGATTGCCATTGTTACAATGTTTTTGAAATAAATGAAATGCCCGGGATTAATTATTTATCCACGGTGCGTCGCCTTCAACTGTGAAGCCCATACTGCGTGCTGTACCTGCTACCATTTTCATAGCGCTGTCCAGTGTAAAGCAGTTAAGATCGGCCATTTTGTCTTTAGCGATTTCTTCTACCTGAGCCCATGTAACTTTACCAACTTTCTGGCGGTTTGGCTCTTTAGAACCTTTAGCAACTTTTGCTAATTCCATCAATTGTACTGCAGCCGGAGGAGTTTTGATAACGAAATCAAATGATTTGTCAGCATAAACTGTGATAAGAACCGGAAGAATTTTACCGATTTTGTCTTGAGTGCGAGCGTTGAACTGCTTGCAGAACTCCATAATGTTTACCCCTTTAGAACCCAATGCTGGTCCGATTGGAGGTGCTGGATTTGCTTGGCCGCCTTTACATTGCAGCTTCACATAGCCTGAGATTTCTTTTGCCATGTTTTTTCTTTTTTGGTGTTAACGAATTGTGTGAAACAAATCTTCCAAATGCAAACTTAAAATAAGAGCAATCTTGAAAATTGAGTTGCAAAAGTAAGGACTGCCATTTTATTAACCAAAAAATATTTTATTAATATTCTTTAGCGTATATGATCACAATGCCAAAATATAAATGAACTGAAAATACCTATTGCTGTGTCGCAGCAGGTTTAATTTTCTTAGATATCCTGATAGAGGCCTTATAACCTAGCTCGCAACTGATGAAACTATAATGTTGTTGAAAAGAAAGTGTCTCACTTGATTTTTTATCATAAAAATCTGTGGTTTCTTTTACTACATCAAATCCTAATGAACCGGTACTATATTGAATACCAAGATAAACGGCGTTTACAGGACTATGTTGATAGGTCAGCTTAACCCCACCGCTAACCAATAATGGAAAGGAATGACTATAGGTCTCTTCAGAGGACGCCTTCCAGCTTGTCTCTTTATAATAATGTTCGTTCTCAACTTTTTGTGTCAAGGAAAGATTAAGGCTTGCAGCTGTGGTATAATAAACACCA
Organism: Chitinophagaceae bacterium; assembly: GCA_041661485.1. GTDB lineage: Bacteria > Bacteroidota > Bacteroidia > Chitinophagales > Chitinophagaceae > Rurimicrobium. The sequence goes on along the minus strand of JBAZUJ010000003.1, from coordinate 254,573 downwards.
GACCGAAGAAAAGGAGCCAAAGACCATTGATTAAACACGAAAATCTTACTGATTTCAAAGCCACACACATTGGTTTGAAAATTTCCGTTTCCTTTTGCACTGTATAAATAACCCGGAGATGATTGCGATTCAACAATTGCCTGACCAGAGTTCTTACGGGAAATATTTATAATGCTCCAATTTCCATAAAAGCCAAATTCCCAATTACTTTTTATTTTATAATGTACAGCAAGATTAAAGCCTGAGCCTGATTTATACTTATGAATAAAAAAATCGTCAATAGCATTGGAACGGTGAACAATCGGAACGCCTGTGAATAATCCCGCTGAAATACTCAGCGGCCTGGCCTGGGCCAAAACAACATTATTCATTAAAAGGAATAGCAATATTGAATAAACAACCTTCATTACTTCTTTAGTTTTAGAGGATTTGTGCTTGCCATCAATGAGGTATCCCGGCTACTGTAACCGTCTATATTATAAATATTTTTGACACTGAAGGTGAACAATAATGAAGTATCATCGGGAGCAGACATCAAATAATAATCATCGCCTTTAATCACAAACAAATCTTTAATATCAGAGCCTGCAGGGTGTTTCGAATCATAATCGTGGTCTGCATAAACATGAGTTGATTTCAGGTAAAAAAACCTTTTATAATCATTCTTTTTATAACTGGCGTAGGCGGCGTTTACAAATGGAAAAGCTTCATTTTTTGAGCAAATGTTTACTGATTGCTCCACATTTGCCCGTACAATTAACGCTTTAGCGTAAACAGTATTATTTTGTACAGTTTTTTGATTCAAACCGCTATTATCAATAACGCTTAATGTAATTGATTCGACAACTTTGCATTTATTAGTCTTGTCTTCATTACAACTATATAGCGCAATCAACAAAAACTGCAAAAGCAGATAGCCTGTTGAAACAAAAGTAAATCTTCGAATCATAAATATTTTGTGCAGATATGGCTTGCAGTGCCTGATTAAGAACTGTAAATATATAATCAAATGCCACAGTAATAAAAAATAAACAAAACCAAAAAATTCTCGGACTTAATACAATTACGATTTTATTAAAGTCTAAAATAATTCTGGCACAAAATATACTTTTCCAGAAAATAGTCCGTTATTTTGAGAGTGAAGATTATCCTTCACAATCTCATCCTCTTTTTTATGCATACCGCAAAGGTCACCTTCGCAATCCTGCTCAGCATATTCCTGCTGGGCTCTTGTCGTAACAAGAAAAATGAACTGAGCATCAGTTCCAGAAACTTTGAAGAAGAAATAGCCTTGCAGCAAAACCTGCAATTCACTTTCGACAAAGACCTTTATCCGGACAGCCTGTTGCAACGATGGGATTCAACGGCGTATATTGTTTTTACACCGAAGGTTCAGGGGATGTTCAAATGGAATTCTTCCTCCGAACTGGTATTCTCACCCGCAGACGGATTTAAACCCGGTACGGAATATACCGGGGTACTCTCCCCCAACCTGTTCAACAAAAGCAAACGAAAGTTCAATTTTGGTTCGGGCAAAGAAATCAAATTTCACACTCCGGGATTAAAGGTGGTGAATACACATCTTTCCTGGACACGCAGTATGGACATGTCTTCAGTACTGGTGCAAATGGACATGGATTTCAACTATGACATCTCTGCTTCGGAAGCTGCTACGCACCTTAGCTTGAAATACAATGGCCGACCTGTACAATTTAATGCAGTGGCGGCTACCGGTACAAAATCGGTGAGTGTGCAGTTTTTACCTTTAAATGATAAAGATGAGGAAACACCCTTGAAAGTCGAGTTGAGCAAAGGCATTAAGGTGATTAACACTGCTTATGTTTCAGACAAAGACACTTCTTTTAACGCTAATATTCCATCGCGATACAACCTCCAAGTAACGGGTGTAGTGGCGCAGCATAATGGAACAGAAGGAATTATTACAGTAAATACTTCACAACCATTGACAGAAACCAATTTAAAAGCAGCCGTAAGATTGGACCCTGCAACACCTTTTGAAATAAGCCTGAACGAGGCAGGCTTTACCATCACCGGAAAAGAAATCAAAGCAGACAAAGCGTACACTCTTTTCATTGACAAGCAAATGGAAGGCAGCTATGGTGGTCGTTTGAAAGATAATTATTCGGAACAAATTCATTTTGGCGAGTTGAAACCTGAAGTTCATTTTGTGAACACAAAAGGTGTTTACCTTTCTTCCAAGGGTTTTAAAAACCTGGCGCTAAGCATCGTTAATGTACCGGAAGTAGAAGTTCAGATTATCAAAGTGTATGAAAACAACTTAGAATTTTTCCTCAGAAAAGATAAACGCTGGGATTATCATTATGGTGACGAGGAAGACAACGGCGGCGAATATCAATATTATAATACCGAAGACCTTGGTGATACCATTTTCAAAAAAACATATAAAACCTCTCAGTTGCCGGCACAGAATGCTGCACGCATTTTGCACCTCGACTTCCAGGATAAAATAAAAGATTACGACGGCGTGTATGTGGTTTGTGTAGCGTCAAAAGACCATTACTGGATTCAGGATTCAAAAATATTATCCCTTTCCGACATAGGCCTCATTGTAAAAGAAGACAAGGATAATATGTATGTGTTCGCCAATTCTATCCGGAATACAAGCGCTTTGTCCAACGTGAGATTATCCTTTATCAGTACCAATAATCAGAAAGTATACTCTGCCACCACGGATAATGACGGTATGGCTGTTTTTAAAAACATCAGCAAAACGGCTCCCGGCTTTCGTATCGGGTTGGTAACTGCAAGGATGAATGAGGAATTCAGTTTTGTGTGGCTGAATCAGAGCCGCGTGGAAACTTCACGCTTTGATGTTGGAGGAAGAATGCCAAATGCGACAGAATTGAATGCAATGATTTATGCCGAACGCAATCTTTATCGTCCCGGAGAAATTTTACACGTCAGCGCAGTAGTGCGCGATGAACAATGGAATATGCCTGGTGAAATGCCGGTGAAATTCAAACTACTGATGCCAAATGGTAAGGAGTTTGCTACAATGCGCAAAACGCTCAATGAAGAAGGTTCTGCAGAAACGTCTTTTTCTGTTCCCAACTCTGCTCTTACCGGCACTTATACGCTGGAACTCTATTCGGGCAACGATATTTTGCTGAACAGTTACAACATCAGCATAGAGGATTTTGTACCGGACAGAATGAAAGTCGAAGTGAAAATTGATAAAAAAGATTATAAAATCGGTGACACCGTGCGCAGTAATATTCAGGCAGACAATTTGTTTGGAACTCCGGCCGCTAACCGCAATTATCAATGCGAGCTAAATATGGATAAAGCGACATTTACGGCAAAAGATTTTGATGATTACGATTTCAGCATCCGCAACGATTTCAACTTCAGCACCATTCTGCGGGAAGGACAAACTGCCGAACGTGGCAATGCTACAGAATTGTTTGGAATCGGGTCTGAATTAAAGGATGCAGGGTTTGTAAAAGGAAATATTATGGCCACTGTTTTTGATGAAACAGGCCGTCCGGTGCATCGATACGAACATTTCACCGTTTATGCGCAACCTTATTACATTGGCATCAAATCAGGATTGGATTATGTTGGCACAAAAAGCCTGGTAAAACTTCCATTGGTGGCAACAGATAAAAATGGCGTAGCACAGAATAATGTCACAGCGCAGGTAACCGTAATTAAAAAAGAATGGAACACTGTGATTGAGAAAGATGGAGACCGCTATCGTTATAAATCACAACAGGACGAACGCATTGTTTCTACCCAACAAATTAAGATCAGCGGAACAGCTACGAACTTCGGTTTCGTGCCACAATTGAGTGGAGAATACGAAATCAGAATTGCCCTTCCCGGGACAAACAATTATGTGTCGCAATACCTGTATGCCTGGGGGTATGGGAATACACAATACACTTCATTTGAAGTGAACAATGAAGGGAATGTGAGCATTAAGGCCGACAAAGAAAAATACAATTCAGGGGAGAAAATGAACCTGTTATTTACAACGCCATTTGAAGGAAAACTGTTGGTAACAGTAGAACGCGACCTCATAATTGAGCATTATTACCTCAATACAAAAGACCGTTCTGCATCGCTGGATATAAAAACCGGGGATGAATTTCTACCGAATGTTTACATATCAGCCACCTTATTCCGGGCAATGGATGGCAGCGATATGCCGTTGACCGTTGCGCACGGATTTAAAAATATTTTCGTTGAAGACAGAAGGAATGAGTTGCCCGTTACCGTAAAAATGACAGAAAAATCGAGATCTAAAACCAAGCAAACCATCACTGTTAAAACAGCACCCAATGCATATGTAACAATAGCTGCGGTGGACGAAGGCATTCTGCAGGTAAAAAATTATCAGACACCAGAACCGTACAAATACTTCTACCAGAAAGTTGGTTTGTCTGTAAACAGCTATGATATTTATCCTTTGCTTTTGCCTGAAATTAAAACAACCAGAAGCAGCACCGGCGGCGATGGTGCAGGAGAAAGCAATGCCCTGCGCGTGAACCCTAAGTTTGTCAACCGCATCAAACTGGTTTCTTTTTGGAGTGGCATTTTGCAGGCGGATGGAAATGGAAATGTGCACTATGAGATTGATGTACCACAATTTTCAGGTGATATCCGTGTAATGGCTTTTGCTTACAAAGGAAAGGCATTTGGCAGCGCAGATAACCATATGAAAGTTGCTGACCCTGTAGTCATTAGTACCGCTTTACCAAGATTCCTGAGCCCGAAAGATGAAGTAATGATGCCGGTAACGGTGAGCAATACTACCGCAAAAGATGCGATGGCAAACATCAGCATCAAAACAACAGGAGAATTGAAATTGAATGGGAGCACGGTGGAGAAGGTTTCCATCAAAGCTAATAGCGAAGCCCGTGTTTTGTTCCGTGTAGCAGCGCTACCGGCCATTGGTGAGGGAAAACTGACTGTAGTGGTACAGGCCCTGAACGAAACTTTTACGAATGAAACAGACATAAGTATTCGCCCGGCAGCATCTTTGCAAAAAATTACAGGAAGCGGAATAGTCAGCGAAATCAAACCTGGCATCATCTCTTTGACCAGCAATTTTATTCCTGCAACCTTTAACGGCAATCTTGTTGTGAGCAAATCTCCATTGACGCAATTTGCCAAAAATCTGGACGAGCTGGTGCGCTATCCTTACGGCTGTGTGGAGCAAACCACATCAGCTGTTTTTCCACAATTGTACTATCAGGATTTAGTGAAAAGTGTTTCAGGAAAAGACAACACAGATATGAATCCAAATTATAACGTTCAGCAAGCCATTATCAAATTGCAATCGATGCAATTACCCAATGGAGCGCTCTCCTATTGGCCTGGTGGCGGCTACGAAAGCTGGTGGGGAAGTATCTATGCCACACACTTTTTAATAGAAGCGAAAAAAGCAGGTTTTGATGTGAATGAAAATACCGTCAACCGTTTGTTGCAGTATATGAAAACGAGATTGCAAAAACGGGAAACAGAATTCTGGTATTACAATGATAACCAGAAAAAGGAAATCGTTTCGCGCGAAATCATATACTCAATATATGTGTTGGCTTTGGGTGGTCAGCCGCAGTTAAACACAATGAATTATTATAAGGCCAATACAAAAATATTGAGTCCGGACAGTAAATACTTGCTGGCTGCCGCGTACTCTATCAGCGGACAATCAGCGACGGCACGGGATGTTTTACCCAAAGATTTTGGTACAGAAAAATCAACTACAGCGTTTGGAGGTAGCTTCTATTCTTACGTTCGCGACTTGGCTATATCCTTAAATTCTTTAGTTGACATTGACCCAAACAATGCACAAGTAGGCATTCTGACCAGACAATTATCAGGGCAAATGTTGAAAGAGCGTTATCTGAATACACAACAAAATGCTTTCGGCATTTTGGCTTTGGGTAAAATTGCCCGCATAGCCAATAAAACTACAGGAACAGCATCGGTTACTTCAAAAGGAAAGCCAATTGGTGTATTTGTAAACGATAATTTTAAGGCCAATCTCAGAAATTACGTAAACCAAACGCTTAATGTAACGGTAAAAGGAAAAGGCAATTTCTATTATTTCTGGGAAATGTCGGGCATTACAACCGATGGCAGCTTTAAGGAAGAGGATTCATATATGAAAGTGCGCCGTACATTTTATGACAGAAATGGTAAACAAATCAGCACAAACAGTTTCAAACAAAACGACCTGGTGGTGGTAAAAATATCCATCATTGCGCAATACAGTGGTGATATCGAAAACGTCGTCATCTCCGATATACTTCCTGCCGGTTTGGAAATAGAAAATACCCGTCTGAGCGATATGCCCGAAATGAAATGGATCAAAGAAGAATCAGAAGCTGATTATATTGACTACAGGGACGATCGTGTGAATTTATTTACCACTGTCAACGGCACAGAACGCAACTATTATTATATGGTTCGGGCCGTTTCACCAGGCTCTTACTCAATGGGACCTGTACAGGCAGATGCAATGTACAATGGCTATTACCATTCGTATAATGGCGGTGGAATCGTAACGGTGATGGAGAAATAATGGATCGTTTAAAATTCAAAAGAAGGATAAAAAAAACAAGCATCGGCGCAGCAATTGCTGTGCTGGTGTTTTTTCTGTTGAACCTTATTTTCCCACTGGAAGCAGAAGTAGAATATGCACCAGTTGTATTAGCGAAAGACGGAACACCGCTTTATACCTGGATAACCAAGGACGAGCAATGGCGCATTAAAGCAGACCTGAATGAAATAACACCCGAACTAAAAAAAGCAATCGTATTTAAAGAAGATAAACGCTTTTATTATCATCCTGGTATCGATATCCTTTCTTTAAGCAGGGCAATTGGCAGCAATATTTTTCATCTGAAACGCACTTCAGGTGCTTCTACGATTACTATGCAAGTGGCAAGGATGCTGGACCGCAAACCCAGAACTTACTGGCGGAAATGTGTTGAAATGTTCCGTGCATTTCAATTGGAAATGTATTTTTCAAAAGATGAAATACTGCAATTGTACCTGAACCTCGTTCCTTATGGCTCAAACATTCAGGGCGTAAAAGCCGCATCAATACTTTATTTTGACAAATCGCCCGATCAACTATCACTGGCAGAGATTACCGCTTTAAGTATTATCCCCAACAGACCAAATTCGATGGTGATTGGAAAAGACAACCCAAGGATTGTTGCAGAAAGAAACAAATGGCTGGAACGTTTCGGAAAAGAAAACTTATTCGACAAACAAACTATAAGTGATGCAAAACAGGAACCGTTAACTGCATTCCGTCACGAAACGCCAAGAATAGCGCCACAACTGGCCTGGCGTTTGCGCAGATCATTTCCTGCAAACACTGAAATTATTAGTACTATCAATCCTGATTTTCAGGAAAAGGCGGAAGGTATCGCCGGCAATTATGTCCATACATTACAACTGCAGGGTGTGTATAATGCTTCTGTGATTATTATCGACAACAAGACACATGAAGTGGTGACTTATATCGGGTCTACGGATTACAATGACAAAATGCACAATGGTCAGGTGGATGGTGTAAAAGCTCAGCGATCCCCTGGAAGTACTTTGAAACCATTTTTGTATGGACTTGCAATGGACAAAGGAATCGCTACACCTAAAAAAATAATTGCTGATGTCCCCATTAATATTGGCGGTTATTGCCCGGAAAACTACGACCTTGATTTCCGTGGGAATGTAAGTATTGAAGATGCGCTTCGGCAATCACTGAATATCCCTGCAGTAAAAACGTTGCAGGAGCTTGGTGTTGTGAATATGATCACAGGAATGAAGAATTCAGGCTTCACGACCATTCATAAAAAGAAATACAAACTTGGATTATCGATGATTTTGGGCGGCTGCGAAGTCAGACTCGACGAGCTCAGCAATTACTATTCCGCGCTGAGCAATGGTGGTATCTACCACGACCTGAACTGGATAAAAAAGGATAACACTTTTTCTAAAAAAGCTTATCCAGGAAAAAGAATATTGAGTGCTTCGTCTGCTTTTATGCTGACGCAAATTTTGACAGAGCTCTCAAGGCCCGACCTACCCAACCTTGCATCGAATGCCGTTGGCATTCCTAAAATTGCCTGGAAAACCGGAACTTCTTACGGACGGAAAGACGCATGGAGCATCGGTTATAATCCAAATTACACGATTGGTGTTTGGCTGGGTAATTTTAACGGACAGGGGACACCCGGATTGAGCGGCGCTACGACTGCTACCCCACTTTTGTTTCAATTGTTTAATGCTATTGACAATAAATCAAGGCAAGAATGGCTGCAGGCACCGGCAGAACTTTCTTCAAGATTAGTATGTAGCAAGACGGGAAAAATCCCAAAGGAAGAATGTGCAAATCAGGTTTCAGACTATTTCATCAGTAGTATTTCTTCGAATGATATTTGTGATCATCAAAAGATATTTTATCTATCGGCAGACGAAAAATCCTCCTACTGCACCACTTGCCTCCCTGCTACCGGATACAAAACAAAAATGTATGAAAATATCAGTCCGGAACTTGCAGCCTTTAATGACACGAGGCATATTTCTTATGTAAAAATCCCACCACACAATCCCACTTGCGGAAGATTATTTGACGGAACAGCGCCAGTAATCACCAGTCTTCAAAATGGAATGACCTACATAATGGTGGATAAAGCACAGCAATTGCAATTGGCTTGCAATGCCGGAAACGACGTCAGGCAAGTATATTGGTACATTAATGACAAATATATCGGAAGCTCAATTTCAGGAGAGAAATTATTGTTTACTCCAGTTGCTCCTTTGCTCAAAATTTCCTGCACAGACGATAAAGGACGAAGCAGCAGTATCAGGATTAAATTGAATTTTATCTAAAAAAGTCAGCCAAAAGAAAAATTAAGAATTCTTTTGGCTGACTTCAAAAATATCGGGATAGAAATATTGATTAAGGTGCTTTGTAATAATCCAGCAAAATATCTCCGTAATCCTTTTTAACCAAAGTAACTCCGGCAGGAGCAATTTCAATGTTGCCTTTGTCTTTAATAATCCCTACTCCCTTCTTAAACCACACTTCAAGTACACCACAGTTAGTATAGGCTACCATGGTTGGTAATTTAGCCTGTAATTTATTATACACATGTACAATAGAGTCGTAAGTTTTTCCATTGGAAGTAATTGATTCATTTGCATTAACCACGTTACTTTCAATATACATATTCACATTGAATCCCTGAATTTTCTTGGTCTCTGTGTTTGTCCATGACTGGCCTGTATATGGATTTTCTTTCAAAATTACATAGGTTATGTAATCCTTTTCTTTTCCATCCACATCGATGAGCGACAAATATTTGCCATCATTTTTACCAAAATACTCCGGTATATGCTCCCTCATTGTTGAAGTTGTATCTATCCGATAAAAATAAGCGTATGTCAAACCTGCTACTAAAGAGTCTTGTCCTGTAGCATAACGGTAAAATACTGAACCATCATCAGCAGAATACAACCACCAGGAACCAGATTTAGTAGACATAATATCAAATGGTTGCTTATTGGCATTGTTCAGTCCATTGTTTTCTCCATTCTTTTTAGTGCAGGAGGCAAAAAACAATAAAACAAAAGCAAGCAAGCTTAATTTAAAACTATGTCTGTTCATGATTGACAGTTTAAAAATTATTTAATAATTGATAGTTTTGCGGTCATTTTTGGTTGTGCCAATGAGCTGCTTTGATAACTTACGAAATAAAGACCGTTTTGTAACGAATTCGCGTCAATTTTTATTGAATTCTGATTTATATCTTTACTATAAACCAACTTTCCGGTATTATCAGTAATTGTAAGTATTCCCTTAACAGCAGTAAGCCCATCAATATGAATGTTCACCTCGTCGCTTGCCGGATTCGGATAGACATTTAAACTTAAAATTTCCGGTGCGTTATAATTAGTAATTCCCGTAGTAGGATTACCTACTTTAAAATATTGATTAAATCCGCAACCAAAATCACCGCTAAAATAACCTCTCAGTGCCATTGTAGAAAAGATTGTTGGTTTAACCTGAATACTTCCGGAGCCTGCAGATGGATTTGCCCAAAAACTCAAACCATCACAACCAGCATCAGTGACTGCCAGTTTATAAATACCATCTTTCAAAGCAAATGTATCTGCATAGCTGGTGCTAACAGCGTTATTAATTCTTTGTTTAACAATCGCACCTGTTTCATCAAAAATTCTCCATTCTGTTTCACTTACACCTCCAATTGATGCAGCATTTGTTCTGAAAATAACGGTAATGGTAGTAGGCCAAACCGGAGCAGGTGTAAATGTTGTTGTAAGTTTATTATTGGTTGCATCATTATCCGTTGATCCATTAACACTTACTATATTTACTTCGTAAGGAACATTGGTACCAGTGGCTTTCGTTAAAGAAATAGCATAATATAAATCAATAACAGTATCTGTCAATGGATTGAGAACACCGGACCAGGTGGTGGTGGTCATAGGCTGACCTGTTACACCATAAGAAAACTGAACGTTATTAATTACGGAGCTTCCGGTATTTCTTATCTTAACTGTTGTATATCCTATTCTTGCATTTTCGCGGAAACTACCATCATAATTGGTTGGTGCAATGATTTCATCCAAAGAAGCATCCAGGGTTTTATTCATTCCACCATAATAAACAACAGCTCCATTGATAGTATACACAGCAGCGCCTGTAGAAGTGTATGGTTCGAAGGTCATCCCCAAATCAAAGCTACCTCCGGCAGTTACACCTGGCAAAGGATGAAAATTAGTGTGAACCAAATCGCCGGGACACCAGTTACCTCTGTCGTATATCCAGGTACCACTTTGAGGATAAAGGTTATTCAAACCACAATTTGCTCTCCAGATTACCGTTTCTTTAACCATAGAACCGTCTTTAATTACACGGTAATATTTCTGGCAAAATTCAGAACAACCATTCGGGTCACTTCCGTGGCCGGTAATATTTAAGCGGTAAGTAGCAGCAGATGTTCCTGCTGGTGCTGTGAGTGTCTTTGCAGCAACTTTTGCATCAATCGGATTGGCAGCGGCGCCAAAAGCAAAGCTACCATCCCACATTGATTTAATTCCTATCACATCACGTTCAGGTGTTCCTTCTATCATAGCAAAACGGATGTTTGCTGTAAAACCACCGGAATATCCTGAATAATGAATTCTGATTTTATTGGAATCTCTCAATACAGTTGTATAATCTGTTACATCGAAAAAATAATCCTGTTGCCAGCTGGCCGGCATTCTTGCACCTTTGGCATACGGCGTTATCAATCGGCCTAATTCTACCGTGTCGCCCACTTTATTCATTGCATAGGTTTGAACCGTATAATCCCAGTCGGAACAATATGTGGGTGTACCAGGACAAACATATTTCCCTAAAGTAAAAACCATAATAATCTTTCGGTATTTTTTACTCCCGTCAGGAAATTTTACTGTCGTATCAAAATTGTTGAAATAATCAAGCTGATTAATGTTTGCCTGAACCCAGGTTGTGTCACCCGGTGCGGCGTTCGCCTTTAAAATTAAAAAAGAGCAAAACAATAAAATAGAAAAAAACCTCATTAGAAATCTTGTTGTTAGAAATAAAAAAAAAATAAACAATACAAATATCCTTAATTAAAAGGAAAATTGAACAAAAGCAAAACGAAATTTACTTTGTGGGACCAATAATACGATTACGATGCTCCGTACCCCAAATACGCAGCTCATCCATGAGCTTTTTTAAGGTTGTGCCGTAAGGCGTAAGGGCATACTCTACCACAATAGGTGAACTGTCAAACACAGTGCGGCTTACCAAACCATGCATCTCAAGACTTTTCAATTCCTGTGAAAGCATTTTGGCTGTAATTCCATTGATGTCGCGTTGCAAATCCTTGAACCTTCTGTTCCCATGTAATAATGAGCCAATAATATGGAGCTTCCATTTGCCATTGATTACATCTAATGCATCCCGGATAGGCAGTAAGGATTTAGTACATTGTTCTTTTGTTAACTCTTCCATGTTATATCGGTAAATCTGTTTTTGAAAACATAAACGTACAATAATTGCTTTACAAAACGAAACCACTATACTTTCGGTAAGTAGTATATTTTCGATACTATTTTGATTAGCTTTGCACTTCATAAAAAAATCCATTAATTCTGATGAAAAAATTAATTCTTATCTGCGGTGCAACAATCATAACAAGCTCTGCAGCTTTTGCTCAAACCTGGTCTTTAGACAAATCTCACGCTAAATTGGGTTTCTCTATTACGCACATGAAAATTTCAGAAGTTGAAGGTTCATTCAAAAACTTTGATGTAAAAGTTACTTCTTCAAAACCAGACTTTACTGATGCTGTTATTGAATTGACCGCAGACGTAAACAGTGTTAATACCGACAATGATATGCGTGATGGCCATATCAAAGGCGCTGATTATTTTGATGCTGCAAAATTCCCGAGCATGACATTCAAAAGCACTTCTATCAAAAAGACAAGTGGTAAAAACTATGCAGTTAATGGTATTCTTACCTTACACGGTGTAAGCAAACCAGTGGTTTTGACTGCTACCTTGAATGGTGTTGGTGAAAATCCGATGAGCAAAAAAACAATGGCAGGTTTTAAAGTTTCGGGGCTTGTTAAACGTTCTGAGTTTGGTGTTGGCGAAAAAAGTGCCATGCTGGGTGATGAAGTTTCCCTTAGCTCTAACTTCGAGTTGATGAAAAACTAATTAAAGTTTATAAATTCAGGGAACGCCATTCATTTTGAGTGGCGTTCCCTTTTTTATTCAATGATGATATCGTATTTATTTAAAAGGCCGATTACGCCTTCCTTCGAGAAGCGAGCTTTCTTAATCTTGTTGGTTTCCGGATTTATGGAATAATTAAAGGATGTCATAAAATCAGCTTTCTCCAGAATGCTACGGTCAAAAATTGCACCCGACATTTCGCAGCGCTCAAAAACTGATTGCGTTAAATCTGCTTCAGAAAAATCCACTTCCAGCAAATTACAATTACTAAAGCTGGTTTTTTTCAGTTTCATTTTATAAAACGAACTCAGATTCAGTTGACAATCTGTAAATGAGACAGAAAATAAAAATGGATTACACTCATCAAAATGCAGTCCCAGCATTTTACAGCCTTTGAAACTTACATCCCGGAATGCAGTATTACTGATGTTTGCGAGGCTAAAATTACAAGCCTCAAAAATGCAATTCGTGAAAATCAACCTCGCCATATCAACATTCGAAAAACTGCATTGTTCAAATGTGCAATTTTCGTATTCAGCGGCGTTTAAACCGGAAACAGAAAAGTCGGTTTGGCCAAAGGTTTGATCTTCAATAATAGTCTGATTACCCATTTATATTCTGTTGTATAATTTAATCTGTCGGACAATAATTTCTCCAACTTATATTTGCGTAATGAATTTTCTGGGAAATATTATCTGGCTCATTTTTGGTGGATTAATTGCAGCTTTAGGTTATGTAATTGGTGGCATTATCCTTTGCCTAACAGTTATCGGACTTCCTTTTGGCCTGCAGTGCTTCAAAATCGCAGGTATGGTGCTGTTCCCATTTGGTAAAAAAGTAGTGACTACAGAAAGTGCTTCCGGTTGCTTTTCTCTGTTTGCAAATATTATATGGATACTATGTGGCGGCCTCTGGACAGCATTAAACCATTTATTCTGGGGCATTCTTTTAACACTCACCATAATCGGCATTCCCTTTGCCAAACAGCATTTCAAATTAATAGAATTATCGTTGATGCCATTTGGTAAAAGGATTATGTAATTGCATTGAGACAATTATTGCACTTTTGTAATCTTCAAAGTATTAGTGGGCAAATGCTCCAAAACCGGTGTGCTGCAGGTATTTACTACCACATCTCCAACTTTTAAAAGATTTTTCTCTTTCAGAAATTCAATCTGATCAAAAATCATTTTATCAATATCCTCTTCCACCTCATAATAAAAAGCCTGAACACCCCAGCTAAGGCTGAGCTGATTTACAAGGCTTTGGGTTTTAGTAAACACAAATAGCGGAGAATGCGGCCTGAAACTGGATAACATAAATCCTGTATAACCAGATTGCGTCATTCCTATCAACGCATTTGCTTTTACATCTTTCGCCATTTCGCAGGCATTATAACACAAAGCATCGCTCAAAAAAGAAGGAGAATGTGCTTGTGGCACAAGATTTCGATTGTAAACAGTTTCTTCTTTTTCAACTTCATTAATAATATTTACCATCGTACGGATTACCAACTCAGGATTATTTCCCATCGCCGTTTCACCACTCAACATTACTGCGTCTGCACCTTCCAGCACGGCATTAGCAACATCTGTAATTTCGCTTCGGTTCGGACGGGTACGCTCTATCATACTTTCCATCATCTGTGTTGCAATGATGACAGGCTTGGCCCGATGGATGCATTTGCGGATAATGTTTTTTTGAATCATTGGAATTCGCTCGAGTGGCAACTCTACACCCAAATCTCCACGGGCAACCATTACTGCATCCGAACTCAGAATAATTTCCCTCAGATTGTCCAGAGCTTCCGGTTTTTCTATTTTGGCGATAATCTTGGCGTCGTGTCCTTTTGATTTCAAAATTTCACGAAGACCGGTAATATCTGCTGCAGTACGCACAAAGGACAGTGCCACCCAATCAATGCTGTTGAGCACAATAAAGTCGATATCGGCAAGGTCTTTTTCAGTCAGCGATGGCAGAGAAATTTTTGTATCAGGCAGATTAATTCCTTTTTTTGAGGTTAGATCACCAGGCATGGTTACTTCAACCTTAACTCTTGTGTCAGCACCAATTTCCAAAACCTTAACCTCTATTTTACCATCATCAATCATAATGGTTTCGCCCACTTTTACATCATTGTGAAAATTGGGATAAGACAGATAAACACCTTCGAGATTACCCAGACGATATTCGTTGGTAAAATAAAATGTATCGCCTCGCTGCAAGGGCAAAACTTCATTTTCAATTTCACCCACACGCAATTTAGGCCCTTGCAAATCGGCTAAAATTGCAATATTGAAAGGATAGGTAGAATTTATTTTATTAATGTGTTTGATAACCTCAAGATGCTGTTCATGGGTACCATGGCTGAAATTCAGCCGGAAAACATTCACTCCTTCCTGAACAAGCGCCAGTAATTTCTCGTAAGTATTGCAGGCAGGGCCAACAGTGGCAACTATCTTAGTTTTATGAAGCATAAATCAGTTTTGATTTTTCAAATTAAATAGTACCAACCGTACAGATCGGCATAATGGAAACAGGAAAATTGCAGGAATTGGCAATGAAACATTTTTTGTGCGCTTCCTCATGCAACAGATGTGCTTTCTCCAGCATCCAGGATTCAGAAACCCTTACCACAGGATTCAACACCACTTTGGAAAAATGCCCGGGAGTTGCCGTTGGTTCCAATAATGTTCCTTCCGGTTTGTCTTCGTAACTGTGAACAACAATATCATTATCTGCACAAAGATGTAGATACCACAACATGTGACAAGAGGAAAGCGAGGCGACAAAAAGTTCTTCAGGATTGTATTTTGTATCATCACCACGAAAAGCAGCGTCAGATGATGCTTCGATAATAGGTTTTTCAGCGGCCTGAATAGAATGACTGCGGCTATAAACTTCGTAATTTTCTGTACCAATCCCGTTGTTGCCGGTCCACTTTACATCTAAAGTGTAATGATGATGTTTGCTGGTCATTTGGAGACGATTTTGTGTGAGCCAAAAGTAAACTACTTACACTCAGTTTCGGTATCTAAAAATTATTTTAACGTTAGCATTCAAAAAAACGCAACAACAAACAATCCGGAATTACAATTCAGTTTTAGGATCCCAAAACTTTTCTTTAAAACCCACGACCTTATCATTCCGCACAGCAACACCTTCTTTCTCCAGCAATTGCTGCATTTTTTCGACCGGGGAAAAATGAAATTTACCTGTCAGTACACCCGAGCTGTTGACCACTCTGTGTGCCGGAACAGATGGCGAGGCATTTTGGCATTGCCCCATTGCAAAACCCACCAGACGCGCACCCGAACGCAAGCCGATTGAGGCCGCTATAGCACCATAGGACGTTACTTTCCCTGCCGGAATATGCCGCACGATTTCGTAAATCGCATCATAAACATCTCCTTTATCAACTGCGCTTTGTTTCATTTCTTAATCTTTGCTGTATTAATTCCTCTCTTTTGGGATGAGGTACTTTTTCAAAGTCATATGGGCAGTGCAAGCAGCCAGAACCACAACAGTACCCTCTTTTCAGATGATACTTTTCTGTAAAAACCAAACGACCATCGGGCAAAAGATAATAATCTTCGTTACTATTCATCTGCATCATCTTCCTCTTCCGTTTTTGCCTTTCTCTGAGGTACTATAATGGTAGTTTCGGGCAAAGTAAAAGAGAGATAATAAATAGTTCTTCCTTCTGCCAAGTGCATTTTTTCATAAAAAGTCTGAATAGCCAAAGGTCCTGTTGCCATACCTTTTCCATAAATATCGGCTATATTATCAACGATAGTACAACCTTGTTCTTCTATGGTTTCAAGCGTAAAGTCATACAACTCTTTAGAGTCCGTTTTCAACTTGATAACACCACCTTTTTTCATCACATTCTGATAAATAAAAAGAAAGCGTGGGTGCGTTAAACGGTTTTTGGATTTGCGTAAAAAAGGATCGGAAAAAACAATCCAGATATCCTCAACCTCGTGAGTGGAAAAATATTCGCTTAAATGATCAATCTGACCTCTGACAAAGGCTACATTTTTCAATCCTTCGTCTAAAGATATTTTTGCTCCGTTGTAGATTCTATTGCCTTTAATATCGACACCGATATAATTATGCTCTTTATTCTGACGACCAAGATTCACACTATATTCCCCTTTTCCACAAGCAAGTTCGAGTGTAATCGGATTGTTGTTTTGAAAATATTCATGCCATTTACCCGGCATTTGTTTTGGATATTGCAATACGTTTGAAAAAGTATCAACAGCACGAAAGCGAATAAGTTTTTTATGCCCCATCTGGGAAAAGTAATTTTTAATGAATCAAAAAATAAGATAAGCTGACAGTAAATAATTTGTCTGAAAAGCAAAATTAAGAAATAGCGAGTGAACGACCTATTTCACACTCCATTTCACGAAACATCCACGCCACCTTGATGAAGGTTTACTCTTGTATATCATCAATGGGCTCAAAAGTGCCATTTTTAGGAACGAAATTACTCACTACCTAATGGCGCACCGTTTATCTTTGGTCACTTATTTCTTTTATTCTCAAAATATAAAAACCTATGAAAAAAATTCTACTATTCAGTGCAACAATTGGAATCGGCTCACTTGCCCTTACCAGTTATTCAGGTGGCCCGGCAATGTCGGGCGCTGGCAATCGTACAGGTGCCGCAGGTTCCACGGCAAACTGCTCTACAGGAGGATGCCATGCTGCATCGAGCACTGCAACCACCGCATTTATTGAAATTGCAGAAGCAGCAACACCAACAGTAGTTGTTTCCAGCGGAAAATACACACCGGGAACAGCTTATATTGTTACTATTCGCGGTATATCTACTCCTGCAAAGCCTAAGTTCGGATTTCAGGTCGCTGTCACCAAATCCGACAATTCTAATGCCGGTACACTTTCTGCAATAGCTTCAACCGGCACAATGGTTCATGCGGCTGGAACTATTAATGTAGTTGAACATAGCATGCCCCTCAATGCAAGCCCTTCTGCTGGAAGTTATAACGCTAAATTTAACTGGACTGCACCGGCAAAAGGTGCCGGAACTGTTACTTTTTATGGCATCATTAACGCTGTAGACGGAGACAATAAAACTTTCGGCGATTTGCCAAGTAATGGCACAACAACGGTGTACACAGAAGGTACTCCTGCAAACATTGCTGCAGCATCTGCTAATACTACTGTAAAAATCTATCCAAATCCTTGCAGCAATTTCCTTGCAGTTGAAGGTTTGAGTGCAAAAACTTTTACTGCCCGCGTTGCTGATCTTGCGGGTCGCGTTATCATCAATTCACAAAGTGAAGGAACGATTGACGTAGCATCTTTGCAAAACGGCATTTATGTATTAACGATTACAACAGATGCGGGTCAACAAACCAGCACTTTTGTAAAACAATAATTATTTTCAAACAGAAAATAAGTCCCTGCAGGTTTATCTTGCAGGGATTTTTTATGTTCGCTCAAGCTTCCTGGCATATCAAGGAAAGAGCATAATTATCCCCTATCTTTGAATGATAAAATCATACCCATTATAAACTACTATTTGATTCTATGATTAAACGAGTTTTACTCTTTTCTGCTGCAATCGGGATTACATACCTGGGAATAAGCAGTTACGCAGCAGGTCCCGGCACAGCATCACTCAACAGAACCGGTTCGGATGGCGTCTCTGCTACTTGTTCAGGTAGCGGCTGCCATGGAGCATCCAGTACAGCGACGCAGGTCTCTGTTGAAGTTAAAGAAAAAATTACAGGGGCTGTTGTTACAGGAAATTATATTCCCGGTAAACTGTATATCGTAAGGGTGTATGGGGAATGTAATATCCCGCCATTAAGACCAAAATTTGGCTTCCAGGCGGCAGTTACAAAAGCAGATAAAACAACTGCAGGCACTTTAAGAAAAATCAGTGGAACAAACACCGATATCCGGACAGTGAGCGGACAAAGCATAATGGAACATACCAGTCCATTGGATGCTACTCCTTCAGCAGGTTTTTACAGTGTAAACTTTGAATGGATTGCTCCGCCAAAAGGAACCGGAAAAATAACTTTCTATGCGATACTGAATGCAGTGGATGGAACCGGAACTACGGATAAAGATTTGCCAAGTGTCGGTAAAACAGCTTCATTTGAAGAAGGATTCCCAACTTTGATTGAAGAAAACAATTTGCTTTCTAAAGTAAGTATCTATCCTAACCCTTCTGTTCAAACATTGAATATTCAAATAGATAAGAATACGGATTTTAGCGCTACTATATTTGATTTGGCAGGCCGTAAAATAATCGCATCGAAGCAACAAAATTCAATTGATGTTTCATCACTAAGTCCGGGTATTTACACCATTCAGATTGGCTCTGGAAATACTTTTTCTACAAAAACATTTATTAAAGAATAGAATTCTTAAATCAGGCAAAATCCCTTGTTGCAGCAATGCTTCAAGGGATTTTGCATTTTAATTTTTCTAAAAAAAGATAGTCAGCAATCCTAATAAAATCATTTGCCCATCTACCAGGAAAATGTAGTTTTTGTCTGAAGGAAATTTTTTGACGTAATAAATTGAAATCATAGTAGTAAACGAAACAAAGATTATATCAAAGAGCCGAAACAAAGTCCCGAAACGACAAAACTGAAAAATGCCTGCTAAAACAAAAACACAGGTAAGTACATTTATCAGCATGTAAGTATTGCTTACGCCAATTTTATTGGGTAAAGTGACTATTCCGGACTCTAAATCAACCTGATGATCCCTGATATCGAAAGCAAGACAAAGGATTAATAAAAACACAAACCGGACTAATATTTCGAATGGAAAGGCCAATGGATCAAATCCCCAAAACAGAATAGGTAAAACGGCAGTAACCGTTGTCCAGACAATAGTGAGCAACAATAATTTTAACCATCCAAAATCCTTCAGACGATGCTTGTTACGGAATGGCAAAACCGGCAAAGAATAGGAGAATGAAATAACCGAAAGAACAATGCAGGCAACGATTACAGGTTTGGGTAATTGCCAGACAAACAAAGCGCACAATAAAACGCCAGCCAATAAGAAAAAATAATTGAACCGCTGATTTTTTTGTACCCATGCATACTGATCGGAAAGTTCAGGCGTAGATTTTTTGATTAAATAATGAACATTGTAAACCACCAATGTACATCCAACAATAAATAAATGAAAAGGGGAAAATAAAGCTGGCACTTTTCCCAGAATCAACTTCTCAGTTGACATACATAATGTCAAAGCACAAAGAGATGAAAACACACTTGTAAACAATACAAACTGCAACATTTTGCGAAGCAAAACCGGAATGCTATGAATGAAAAGATGCTTCAAGAAAGTCTACCAATGTTTTAGGAAAAGCGTAAAGTTTTAGTTGGTCAACCGGAACCCAAAAACCCGATGTGGATAGTTCAAGAGGCTTGGAGGATAGCTGGACAGTATAAAATTGACTATGAATGAATTGATGCGTCAATTGTTGTTTCATTTTTCCGGAATACTCAAACTTTTGGATAAGCGTTCCCAAATCTGCCAAACGCAAATTTTCCTGCAACGCTAGCTTATCAACACTTTCGGGAGATTCTATTAAATAAAACTGATGCAGATTCTGCCATATTCCTTTTTCCGTTCTTTTTTCAATCCACACTTCATCTCCAAGCTGAAAAACCAAAAAATTGAAGAAACGGTTTTGTATTTTTAGCTTTTTAGACTTGACTGGTAATAAATGAATTAAATTATCCCGTGCGGCTACACATCTTTTAACCAATGGACATTCTGAACATTTTGGTTGTTTAGGTGTACACACAGTTGCCCCGAGATCCATTATTGCCTGGTTATGAGCGGCTGGATTTTCTTCATTTAATAATTCCTGTGCCAAAGTTGCAAACAAACGCTTCCCATCTGTGGTGTCAATAGGTGTTTCTTCTCCAAAATAACGGGACAAAACACGATACACGTTTCCATCAAGAACAGCGTGAGGCAAATTGAAAGCAAAAGATGCAATTGCAGCTGCAGTATACGCTCCTACACCTTTTAGTGACAGAATTTCTTCATACTGAGATGGAAATTGTCCTTTTAATTCAAAACAAATAAATCGTGCTGTTGCAAGCATATTTTTGCAACGGTTATAATAGCCCAATCCTTGCCAGAGGCGGAAAGCATCTTCGTCTTTGGCATTCGCCAAATCACATATTGCAGGATATGTTCCTGTGAAGCTCAGGTAATACTTCAAACCCTGATCAGCACGCGTTTGTTGCAAAATAATCTCAGACAACCAGATTTTATATGGATCCTTTTCTTCCTTCCAGGGCAAAGAACGCCTGTTGACATTGCTGTGCCAATCATTCAATTGAGATGTAAAAAAACTTTTCTGTTTATCCTTCATTACATAAAAAAACCTACAAGCGCACACGTGGATCAAGACGGGCATATAGCAAATCAGCAATCAGGCTGACTACAACAAAAATAAGAGCAGAAACCAATACGGCACCCATTACCAAAGGAAAATCAAATTTATCGAGCGCATCTACGGTAAGCTTTCCCAAACCTTTCCAACCAAAAATAAATTCTACAAAAAACGAACCTGCCAGCAGTTCAGCCATCCATCCTGATACTGCCGTCACAACAGGATTGAGCGCATTTGGTAACGCATGTCGCCAGATAACCTGAATGTTGCTCAAGCCCTTGGCATAAGCCGTCCTGATGTAATCCTGTGACAGAACATCAAGCATGGAACTTCTGGTTAACTGGGT
This sequence comes from Chitinophagaceae bacterium, assembly GCA_041661485.1. Lineage (GTDB taxonomy): Bacteria > Bacteroidota > Bacteroidia > Chitinophagales > Chitinophagaceae > Rurimicrobium. The sequence continues at coordinate 233,031 of JBAZUJ010000003.1, read as the reverse complement.
AATAATGGCCAATGGACGAATACCTAACGCAAAAGCAGGCAGCAATAAATTACGCAATGCCAGGTGGCGCGCGCCGGATAATGGATCGAATTCCCATAAACTTCCCGTCATATCCAATCCGGTCAGCGAATGCAGCAGATACCCGAACACATAAGCAATAATAAGACCTGCAAAAAAGGAAGGCATCGATATACCCGCCACACTTGCAGCAATTGAAGAAGTGTCGACCCATGAGTCTTTATAAAACGCAGCCAGAATGCCTAACAAAATGCCCAAAACAGTTGCGAACAACATAGCAGATACAGCAAGTAAAGCCGTTCCTGGTAAAGCTTCAGCTAAAACGGAACTCACCAGTCTTTTGGTTCGGTAAGATCTACCCAGATAAGGCTTCTTAAAAACCAAAGCGCTTTTACCTAACGAAATCAGTTGATGATACTCATACTTTGCTCTTGACAAACTGTCTTGCCCGCAAATGGCTATAGGCGACAAGTCATTCAGATAAAGAACATAGCGTTCTGTCATACTTTTATCAAGATGCAATTCCTTTCTCACATTTTCCAGGGAACTCAAGTCACTTCTCTGACCAAGTGTAAGTCTTGCAGGATCGGCGGGCAGCACATTAAACAAAAAGAAAACAAGGCTTACCACGCCCCAAAGCACGACAATACTGTAACCTGTTTTTCGTAGTAAAAAGTAAATCAATTTGATTTATTGTAGCGTCAGTGTTGTTCCATTCATTGTTATCCCTTTAGGATAAGTTTTGAATGACCATTTATTTTGTATTGTTCCATCTTTCAAAAGCATCAATCCCGGATTTGAACGCATGGCAGTTTTGCTCACCGTTCCATCGATAATCAACCATTGTACACCTAGCAATTTATAGTCTGCAGCAAATTTATCTGCGTCAGATTTTGCAGAAGAACTCAGAACATAAAATGGTACATTTAATTGATTGGCTGTAGTTATCAGCGTTTGCATCCGGTCTATGTTTTCACGATTGGCTTTTTTTACATCTTTAATAAAAAAGAAAAAAGTGTAGCCGGGAGTTTTTAAAATTGATTCAGTAAGATCATTTCCGGTGTAATCATTGAGTACAAAATCTTTAATAGCGGGATCTGCATTACCCTTTTTAATCAAAACAGGTTTATTATCTACAAATTTCCATGTAGAGTCTTGCCATGGATAATTTGTTTCGTCAAAATCCTGGCGTTTACCATCTTTTTCGTATGTCATTACATTCTTGTAAACATCAGGTGTGGAGCCGGGAGGTGCCTGCATTTTTTCCCAGATATTGGCACCTTTTTTATACGCAAGACAATCGTAGGATGGCAAATAATTCAAGGTTTTCCACTGGATTCCGAAAGCGAGAATAACCGTAATGGCCATTAGCACGAAAGTGATTTTACCATTAAAGACAGGTTGAATTCTTTTTCTGTAAATAAACAGAACAACAACCAGAATTGTCAACACAACATCTTTCCAGAAGGTTTCAGCATTTGAAATTTTGATGCAATCACCAAAACATCCGCACTCTTTAATCTTGTCGGTAAGGTAAACGTAAGCTGTCAGAAATGTAAAAAACAGTGTTAGCAATAACAGTAAAAAGGAAAATGTGCGAAAGGCAGCACCAAGTAACAGTCCGATACCTGCAATAATCTCAAAACCAATCATTAATACAGAAAGCGTTAATGAAATACTGGTCAGGCCACTCATTCCCCAAACATCAAAAAACTCATCCATTTTATAGCTGAGACCCAAAGGATCATTGGCTTTGATAAGACCGGAGAAAATAAAAAGAGCGCCAACAATGATGCGCAAAATCCAAAGGAGAAATTTCATTGTGTTTCGTGATTTTAGTTGGCTCAAAAATAGTTAAAGTTTTGGCTGGCAAATGTTGTCGGCTTGTAAAACACAAAAACAATTTTCCGGATGAAAGGCTCAAAGAATAAATGTCATAAATAAAAAATAAAAATTCTTTTGGAATGCTAACAATTTGCTGTACTCTTACGTCATTAGTAAAGATGAAGTACAACTAACTGATTAATAACTTGAACGAAGTAAAACCACAGCCCCAGCTTTCATCGAAAGGCAGTATCGCTATTGATACTGACGGGCTGTCGTTGCTTATTAATCAATGCCGGTTAAAGGATAGAAAGGCGCAGAAGGATCTTTATGATCGTTTTGCCCCGACCCTGTATGCTAAAATTCGCAGGTACATACCGGAATTCAGTAATGCCAATGAAATTTTGAATGAGAGTTTCTTCAAAATTCTTACGAACCTGGATACTTATGCAGCAACGGGCTCGTTTGAAGGATGGATGCACAGAATAACCATTAATACTATAATGGATTTTCTGAGGAAAAACATAAAACATAGCCAAGCCATAAAATCTGACACAGAAGAAATTGAAGTGGCCATTCCTGAAACCAGTGTAGGCAAGATAGCGTATAAAGAATTGCTGGCCTTGGTGCATTCATTGCCCGATGCCCAGAGAAGTGTATTCAACATGTTTGTATTTGACGATTATTCACATAAAGAGATTGCAATTCATTTGGGAATAACAGAAAACAATAGCCGATGGCACCTGAATGATGCCAGACGCAGATTAAAAGAAAAAATTGATGCTTTGAAATGAGCAATTAAATGACAGACAACAAAAGAAATATTGATGAGTTTTTCCAGGAGGAATTCGGTAATGCTACCGAAATGCCACCTTCATCAGTATGGGAAACATTGGAAAAAAGATTAGACCATCAAAGGCCTGACTCCAAAAAGAGATTTTGGTGGCTTTACCTTTTGGTCCTCTCCATGTTCATTGGCGGGTCTATTGCTGCCTACTTGTCAAATAATAAAATTAAAAATACTCCAAAAACGCTTACCCCTGTAAAATCATCAGGCACTAACAATCAGCATTCAATTTCAGCAGAAACTTCATCACCAAACTCAATTGAAGAAAATGCAGGAAATAATTTCGGGCAGAATGAAAGCGAAAACACGGCAGATGCTAAAAATTTAAACGAAACACCTACGGAAGACAATACTAAAAATAAAAGTGAAAAAGCAGGTTTATCAATGCCAGCGAAAAATACAACGTCAGGAAACACACAGCATAAAAAAAGGAATAATGAAGGCTTATCAGATGCAGATCATATTTCAGCTTCCGGAAACTCAAGCAATAAAATTCTAAGTAATTCTGATTCAGATAAACCAACAGAAAATTCAACTTCCGCCAATACAGGAAAAAGAACCGGAAGAAATTCAGGTTTAAATAAATCATCTCAGCGTAACGCCACAGGAAATACCCTGAATCAAAATAATAATAGTGATGCGCTTTCCACAGAAAAAGCTTCGGGAAATAATTCTGTAAACAGAGTCGGTAATTCAACGGACAATAACCAAACTTCGACTAAGAAAAGTAAAACAGGAAACAAACCAAACACCCGCTCAAGCAATTCAGGCACTCAGGTTAACAACAGTGAGGAAAACAATTTACTAAACAAAACAGTCATAACAAACAGCACAAAAACAAACGGAGACAGATCAACTTCAGATAAGTTAAGCAAACCAGGCAAAAAGACAGAATCGAATGAAGTTTCTTCAAGGATACCTAAATCAGCACCTGAGAATGGTGCAGAAAAGGTTTTAAGCTCCAATAATACTTTAAATAAATCCAACACAAAACCTCCTGCAACAACAGGAAATCTGAAGCAGGAATCCAAACCAAAGAAAATAATTGAAAACAAAACTGAAATCCGCGGATTGTCTGGTGTTCCCGATGATTTTGAAGACGACAGTAAAGATGAACCATCCAAAATAGTTGATGTTTACGACAATCAATCTGAAAGTAAAGAGAACGACGCAAGTGAAGTACTGGAGCCCAAAGCGTCTCTTGAGAATAAAATACAAAAAAGTCGTGCATCAAACCCATTGTCAGGTGCCCCGATAGCTGCAAATGTATTGAGTGAAAATGATACCAAAGGAAACGGCGATTCTAAGAAAGAGTCTTCAGAAAGCGCAGGAGGCGGAGGAGCAACTGCATCGCCAAGAGATAAAACCAAGCGTTCCCTGAATATGACCATTGGAATAAAAGCCGGATATGAGCAAGGTTTTGCAAATTACACTTCATCCAGGTTTGTAGGATCAGCTTTTGGAGAAGTTAATTTCAGCAAAAAAATAAGCTTCATTTTGCAGCCCGGCATAAAATTTGGCAAAACAAACAAAGAATATGGAAGTGTCTTAGGTAGTTTCATTGACGCAGGCACTACCACAAGAAATGAATACAATATCAAAAAAGATACAATGGGCAAACCAACTGGTTTTAGCGACTTTGCCTTCCAACAGAATTATGACTCCATAGTTGCCTCAGTTCTGGCAGAGAGACGTTTTGTGGAAATAGAAGTTCCGTTCCTGTTCCGGTTTAAAGTAGACAATAGTTTTTCCATTCTTGCAGGAATGAACTTTACATTCGGTAAAATAATCAGCAGCACAAGCAGCGTGAACCGGATGAGTGGGTTTAATCTGAAAGATACTATTTTCAATTATAATACTACCGATAGCACCAAACCTGCGCCTTCGGCTCCGGGTATATTTTCTCATACTGGTACACCGGCATTTTCAACTTATAAAGATCCGGGCAGCTCAAATCCTATCAGCCCGTTCCGTTTCGGGTATAGTTTGGGATTTTCATATACCTATAAACAACGACTTATGCTGGATGTAATGATTCAGCAAAACCTGTCAGGCTTGAGCAACATTACTGATGCTGAGATTAAAAAAATCTTCTCACAACCTTATGTGCGGCTTTCATTAGGCTGCATCATATTCGGCAGCAAAAAGCCATAAGTTTCGGCATTTATTACAAAATCAATTTTGTAGTTTGCAGCTCATTCCTATGACTTATTATACCAATGCACGTCCTGAAATGCAGGAATTAGTTCCGTCTACATCAAAATCAATTTTGGATGTTGGATGTGGTGAGGGATTGTTTGGACTGGGCCTTAAGCAAAAAAATGGTTGTGAAGTTTGGGGAATAGAACCCGATACAGAAGCTGCGGCTACTGCCGGAAAAAACCTGGATAAGGTATTCAATAATGATTTTGAAAATGCAATCCAGTTTTTAGAAAACAAGAAATTTGATACGATCTGTTTCAATGATGTTTTGGAACACATGCCTGATCCCTGGCAATGTCTGCGACAGGCAAGGAACTTACTCAGCAATAACGGAACAATAATAGCGTCTTTACCTAATGTCCTTTATTACCATACTTTTTTCAACATTCTGATTGATAAAGATTGGAAATATGAACAGGAAGGCATTATGGACAAAACCCATCTACGCTGGTTTACCCAAAAAAGCCTTCGCAGAATGTTTGAAGATTGCGGATATAAAGTGATTTCCATCAAAGGATTATCACCTGCAAAGACAATCAAAATGACAATGCTGAGTTTACTATCATTTGGCTATTTTGATGAAATGAAATACCCCCAGTTTGCTGTCATTGCAAAACCGGGGGTATAATTTTGGGTTGATTAATTTTTACTAGGGATTAAGTCCCGCATTCTGCAGGTATGGTTCAATCTTCATTTCATGGCCAATCATATCCACAAACGCTTTGTTTAAGTCAACGCTGTTGCCGACAGACAAAATATAAGTACGGAAACGATCACAATTAGCACGGGTCATTCCACCGTTTGCTTTCAACCAGTCATATACATTGTAGTCTAAGGTTTTGCTCCAGGTGTAGGCGTAGTAGCCCGCGCTGTAACCACCACCCCAGATGTGCGCAAAATAAGGTGTATGATAACGCGTAGGCACCTCTTTCAACAGCAAACCATATCTGGTCAATGCTTCCTGTTCAAATTCCAGGGCAGCTTTGAAATCAGCTTCATTTTCTACCGTATGCCAGGCCATATCCAATGTTGCAGCTGCCAGCAATTCCGTTACAGTATAGCCGGTATTGAAGGTTGATGCTTTGTTTATTTTATCTATTAAAGCCTGAGGAATTGCTTCTTTTGTTTTGTAGTGAACTGCATAATTTTTAAGCACAACAGGATCAAGAGCAGCATGCTCGTTGATTTGCGAAGGAAATTCTACATAATCGCGTGGAACGTTTGTACCGGATAGTGTTACATAATTCTGGTTGGCAAACAACCCGTGCAACGTATGACCAAACTCATGGAACATTGTGGTTACGTCGTCGAAGCTGATCAGCGAAGGATTACCATTTACAGGTTTTGCAAAATTGAATACATTAACGATTACGGGTTTTTGTTTCAGGTAATGGGATTGGTTCACAAAATTGCTCATCCATGCACCACCGTTTTTATTGTCACGGGTATAAAAATCAAGATAATAAATGGCCATGCTCGAACCGTCCTTATCAAACACTTCATATGCAACAACATCAGGATGATAAACAGGCAAGTCTTTACGTACTTTGAAAGTGATGCCATACATCTGTTCAGCAGCAAAAAACACACCTTTTTCCAATACAGTTGTTACCTCAAAATAGGGTTTTACTTCACTTTCATCCAGGTTGTATTTCGCTTTGCGCACTTGTTCAGCATAGAAATCCCAATCCCATGGTTCCAGTTTGAACCCTCCGTTCTGAGCATCAATCAATTTCTGTATTTCCTGCGCCTCGCCTTTCGCTTTTGTTGCGGCAGGAGCTGCTATAGAAGCCAGCAAATTCATTGCCGGTTCAGGCGTTTTAGCCATTTGGTCCTGCAATTTCCATTCTGCAAAGCTCTTCTTCCCCATCAGTTTTGCTTTGGCCAAACGCAGCCTTGCCAGTTTTTCTAATATTAATCTTGTATCACCATCATCGCCTTTTTCTGCACGCATCCACGAAGCCTTGAATAATTTTTCTCTCGAAGCTCTGTTCTTCATCGTCATCAATGGTGGCTGTTGCGTAGTATTGATAATGCCGATTGCAAATTTTCCGGGTTTGCTTTCTTTTTCTGCTTTTTCTTTTGCAGCGGCAATTTCATCTTTAGATAAACCATCCAGTTCAGCTTCCGTGTCAAAATAAACGGTTGCATTTTTACGGGCTACCAAAAGCTTGTTGGTGTATTGCGTTCCCAAAGTGGCCAGTTCTTCATTTATTTTCTTCACTTTTTCTTTGGCAGCGTCATCAAGATTAGCTCCTGCCAGTTCAAATTGTTGCAAATAATATTCAGTCAAACGTTTGTCTTCGCCTTGCAGTTTGCTTAAATCAAGCGCTTTGATGCGTTGATAAATTTTACTGTTAAGATATAGCTTGTCGGTATGCGCAGAAAATATCGGTGCATACTTTTCTTCGATAGCCTGCAATTTCGGATTGGTGTTTGAGCCGGTCAGATTGCTAAACACCAGTGTCGCGCGGTTAAGATCTTCACCACTAATTTCAATCGCCAGAACAGTATTTTCAAAAGTCGGAGCTTCTGTATTGTTGGCAATTTTTTCAATTTCTGCATCATGCATTTTCAGGGAAGCATCGAATGCCGGTTCGAAATGCTCATCCTTAATCAGGTCAAATGGAGGCGCCTGATACTGTAAGGCACTTTTTTGCAAAAGCGGATTATCAGATTTTACGGTTGTTTCCGGCTGTTTGGAGCCCGAGCAGGAAGCCAAAAGACTTAGGGACATTATTGAAAATAGTTTAACAGGAAAATGCTTCATAAGGCATAAATATTTTGAACGCTAAAAGTAGTGCGATTTTTCGGATTGGATGGGGTGATATTTTTGGGTAGAACTCCAATGCAAAAAAGGCCATCCAAATTCCGGATGGCCTTCTAAAAGATATAATTAAACTGAACTATTCCCTGATCATTTCACCAATTACATCTGCAATTTGCTCTGCATTGGGTTTAGAAAAATAATCGCCATCGGTTGCGTACGCCGGCCTGTGCGCTTTGGCGCTGATGGTACGTGGCGCTGCATCTACATAGCGGTAACCGCCCTGCAATTCCATCACCTGTTGATACATATAGGCTGTTCCACCACTCGGCACATCTTCGTCTATGAAGACAATGCGGCTTGTTTTCTTCAAGGATTCAACAATGACATGATTAACATCGAATGGCAAAAGTGTACGCACATCCACTACTTCGCAGGAAATTCCTTGTGGTGCCAGGTAATTATCAATCGCTTCCTGGATGACACGCAAAGTAGAACCATAAGAAACGATGGTAATGTCATCACCGCTTTGGATTATTTCAGGCACACCCAGAGGAACGGTGAATTCATTGAGGTTTGTCGGTACTTTTTCTTTCAAACGGTAACCGTTCAAACATTCAATCACGATCCCCGGCTCATCACTTTTCAGCAAAGTATTATACATACCCGCTGCCTGTGTCATATCACGCGGAACGCACAAGTACATACCACGGATACTGTTGATAATCATTCCCATTGGCGAACCACTATGCCAGATTCCTTCCAGGCGGTGACCGCGTGTACGGATAATCAGCGGACATTTTTGTCCGCCAAATGTGCGGTATTGCAGTGTGGCAACATCATCACAAAGCGGCTGCAAGCCATAGAGCAAATAATCAAGATATTGAATTTCGGCAATTGGACGTAAGCCTCGCAAAGCCATACCCAAACCTTGTCCCACAATAGTCGCTTCGCGGATACCCGTGTCGGTAATACGCAATTCACCATATTTATCCTGCAGTCCTGCGAAACCCTGATTTACGTCACCAATTTTTCCCAGGTCTTCGCCAAAAGCAAAAACTGCGGGGTTTGTGGCAAACAAATGATCAAAATATTTGTTCAGGATTTCATATCCGTTCAAGTGAGTATCATCATTATACTCAGGTTTTACTTCCTGTACTTTCAGCGCATTTTGTGCAGACTGAGAATGCTGGAACGAACTGAATTTAGTTTCGTTATCCACTTTCAGACCATCAAAATAATTGCGCAATGCACGAACCGCTTCGTTACTAATACCGGCACACAATGCTAACACTTTGTAGATGGTTTGCATAACATCCTTCCGGATGGGTTCTTTAATAACAGTCAGTTTTTGAACCAAAGAAGCAATTTGCTCTCCATTTGCATTGCCTTGCATTACTACCTGATTGCATAAAGTAGCTGTTTGGCTCACCTGTTGGCGGATAGGTTCAATAAATTTTTCCCAGGCGCGTTGTTTGCTTTCGCGGGCAGCTTGTTTTGCCTCGTCTTCAATGCTTGTCAAAGTTGCTTCGTCCGCAATCTCATTTGTCAGAATGAATTCCTTCATTTTCACCAGACAGTCCATCTCTTTTTCAAAATCCAGACGCTCTTTGTTTTTATAACGCTCGTGCGAACCGGATGTTGAGTGACCTTGTGGCTGAGTAATTTCCTGGATATGGAATATAGTCGGCACGTGGGTTTCGCGAATACGCTGAATCCCGCTTTTTACTGTGCTTACCAGACTTGCATAATCCCAACCTTTGATTGTTTCAATATGAATGCCTCCGGTTTTCTCGTCCCATTTCATTCCTGAAAGAGCCTGGGAAATGGAGTTTTTAGTAGTCTGGTATTTACGTGGAACAGAAATTCCGTAACCATCGTCCCAAACGAAAATGGCCAATGGGACCTGCAAAACACCCGCAGCATTTACAGTTTCCCAAAACAAACCTTCCGATGTAGAAGCGTCGCCGATAGTACAGAAAATAACTTCGTTTCCTTTATTCGTAAATTTTTCAAATCCGGTTTGTAATTCTTCAACATTGCGGTACATTTTGGAGGCATAAGCCATACCCAATGCACGCACCATTTGTCCGGCTGTTGGCGAAATATCACTGGAAGATTGCGGTGCTTTCGTCAGATCTTTAAAATCTCCGTTCTCATCAGTCCAACGTGTACCGTAGTGACCATTCATCATACGGCCAGCAGTAGATGGTTCAGCATCCACATCCGGATTGGCATAAAGTTGTGAAAAGAACTTTTCAATATCACTCATTCCGGTAGCAAACATCAGGGTCTGATCGCGATAATAACCCGAGCGGATATCGCCAGGCTGCATACATTTTGCTACTGCAATCTGCGCCAATTCTTTACCATCACCAAAGATGCCAAACTTTGCTTTTCCGGTCAATACTTCTTTACGCCCGATAAGGCTGGCCTCGCGGCTGCTCACCACCAGACGATAATCGTTCAGTACCTCTTTTTTTAAATCTTCGAAAGAAATTTTTTGATGATTTGGCGCTACAGCATCTTTCAACATAGAGTCAGATTTTCGTTTGGTGGCAAAGATAATAGATAATCACTACCATTAAAACACAGCCCAAATGAAAAAAAATCGGAGAAAAAGCACCTTTGCCGTATAAAAATATTATTTTTGACGTACAAAATAAAAATTATGGACAGCAAACTTACCCTTCGCCTCAACGCAGAAGTTATAGAGCAAGCCAAAGCCTATGCCGAAGCCAACAATATGAGCCTCAGCAGGCTGGTAGAGCTATTGCTGCGCAAATGCACCAACACCGGCTTTTATAACATTGAAAATCTTCCCATTTCGGATTGGGTAGGCATCGTAGCCGAAGGATCTGCAGAGTATGCTGTCAATAAAAAATCGCGCAAAGACCTTAAAGACGAATTCTTTAAATCCAAAAAATGAAAGTATTCCTGGATGCAAATATTTTAGTTGGTGTTTTATGCAAGGAATATCCGCTCTATACGAATGCTGCAAAACTTTTGAGCCTGGCCGACAACAGGAAATTCACTTTATATACCTCAGTAGTTTGCCTGGCAATTGCCTTTTATTTTGCGGAGAAAAAACATGGAGCTGTATCCGCTAAAGAAAGAATGGTTCTTCTCTCAAAGCATATTAAAATTACTGTTTGCGGCGAAAAGGAAGTGATTGCTGCTGCAATCAATAAAAAAGTAAATGATTTTGAAGATGGATTGGAATATTATGCGGCACTGCATGCGAATTGCTCTGTAATTGTAACTGAAGATCAGGATGATTTCTATTTTTCAGATAAAATAGAAATCCTGACAGCATTCGACTTTTTGAAAAAGTATGCTGTCAGGAATGAATAAAAAATATAAACCTATTTAGACTGTAACCGTACCACCGGCACAATCATTTCCTCAATAGAAATACCTCCATGCTGAAAGGTATTCCTGTAATAATTGACATAATGATTGTAATTATTTGGATAGCAAAGGAAAACATCCTCTTTCGCGAAAATAAAAGTTGAACTCACATTCGGTCTTGGTAAGCCAGCCAGCTTAGGATCGCGGAAAGCCAAAACATCTTTATCTTCATACTGTAGGTTGCGACCGTGTTTGTAGCGCAGGTTTGTAGTTGTTGCCCTATCGCCTACTACCTTGCTCGGTGTTTTTACCTTTTGTGTCCCATGATCTGTTGTGATAATAACCTGAATGCCTTTTTCTGCAATTTTGCGTAGTGCACCAAAAAGTGGAGAATGCTCAAACCAGCTTACTGTTAGCGAACGATAAGAAGCCTCATCACCAGCCAGCTCTTTCAACACTTCCATTTCAGTACGTGCGTGAGACAGCATATCCACGAAGTTGTACACAATAACCGTAAGGTCATTTTTTAAATAATTATGGATATTGTCTTCGAGCGTCTTAGCATGATCGTTGTTTGTTATTTTGACATACTGGGTTTTTAATTTATCAAGACCCAAAGTTTTCAATTGTGCCTGCAAAAAGACGTCTTCAAACAAGTTTTTTCCACCTTCTTCGTCATCATTTTTCCATTCGTTAGGAAATTTCTTTTCGATATCGATAGGCAATAAGCCTGCAAACAAAGCATTTCTGCAATATTGAGTTGCTGTTGGCAGCAGGCTGTAAAACATATCTTCCTCTACAATACGGTACAAATCGGAAAGTATGTGCTGTATTGCTTTCCACTGATCATAGCGAAGATTATCAATTACAACAAGAAAAGTTGGTTTTGTAGTATTGAGATGTGGTGCAACTTTATTTTTAAACACCTGGTGCGATAACAATGGTGCGTCAGCTTTACCCGCTATCCAGTCAGCATAATTCTTTGAAATGTATTTAAAGAACTCCGTGTTGGCTTCGCCTTTTTGAGAATGAAGAATTTCCATCATTTCAGTGCTGCCACTTTTCACCATTTCAAGTTCCCAGAACACAAGTTTTTTATATAATTCTTTCCACTCTTCATGATTTGGCTTGTCGTTCAAAGCCATAAAAAGATTGCGAAATTCCTGCTGGTAAGCTGAGGTTGTTTTTTCAGAAACCAAACGCTTGCCTTCCATTATTTTTTTCAGCGAAAGCAATACCTGGTTTGGGTTTACGGGCTTTATCAGGTAATCGGATATCTGGGCTCCGATCGCTTCTTCCATAATATTTTCGGCCTCATTTTTTGTCACCATTACTACCGGAAGATCTGCATATTGTTCTTTTATTTTCTGTAAAACTTCAAGTCCGGTCATGCTCGGCATGCTTTCATCCAGTAATACAACATCAATTTGTTTTTCCTTCAATATATCAAGCGCGTCGTAGCCATTTGAAATCGGAGTAACACTGTATCCTTTATTTTGAAGGAACATTATCTGAGATTTTAATGAATCAATTTCATCATCAACCCATAAAATTTCTCCTAAGTTATTATTCATATTTGTTGGTGTAGTTTTAAAATGCTTGAAATGCTAATGTAAAAACTCTGCATCTGGTATCGAAGTGTTTAACGGAAATTTGGGATGAATCGTATCTGTCAATATTATTTCCATACTAATTATTTCCTACTACTTAATTTCTCTTGTTCTTAGAAAAGCTTAATATTTCAATTAATTTTGTGCAAACTAAAACAAACAAAATGAATTTAAAATTTACACTGCTGTTGGCAGGAGTTGTTTCATTTTCTGCAGCAAAAGCTCAGGAAATGAGTGGATTCCGGACAGACAATTATAATGGGGTAAACGGAGGATTTTTCAATCCTGCAAACCTTGGGAACAGTCCGTTTAAGGTGGATGTAAATATTTTTGGAATAAACGCATCCTCGGCAAATCAGCATATAAAACTAAAGCTGAAAACGCTAACTGACGCAGATGATACAAGCAGTCTGACAACTATTATCGGAGACAAACCGAATAATATGCTGACCAGTGTAGCGATACACTTACCCTCTGTCGCCTATCGTATAAATGAAAACACCTCTGTTGCTTTGTTGACAAGAATGAGAGTGATAAATAATATTCAGGACCTGGACGGCAAACTTATCAGCGCTATATCCAATTCAGAGGTTCAGCTTCCTTACACCCTTACCGGCAATACAAACATGCGTGTCAACGTAAACATGTTTGCTGAATTAGGTCTTTCAGGCTCTCATGTGGTTTACAACGAGGGCAATCATTTCATCAAAGTAGGTGCAACGCTGAAATATTTAGCGGGTGTGCAGAATTATTATTTACAACTTAATAAGATATCAGGAACAATAGATACCACTGTTGGCGGTGATGTTGTTCTCAGGAATGCTTCCGGCAGTTTAGCTATCGGAGGCGGGGGAATGGATTTCGAGGGGGAGGATATAAAATTTGAAGTCAATGGCAGCGGCTTCGGTGTGGATTTAGGTGCCGTATACGAATACCGTCCTGAGTCTTTAAAAGATGAAGCGATTCCATATCTTTTCAAAGCAAACCTGGCTATTCTGGATTTGGGAAGCATTAAATACACCTCTGTGTCCAACACTTATTCTTACGGAATCAATATCCCGGCCGGCCAACAATTTGAACTGAAAAAATTTGACGATAAAAGCGGATCGGAAATAAATGATGTTTTAGATGCCAATCCACAATATTTCACACGAGGTTCAGGCATTAGCGGTTCTCAATACAGGGTTTCTCTACCACGAACCATACAATTGGGTGGCGACTTTCGTGCAACGAAAAACGTGTTCATCGCTGCCAATGTGCAACTTGCTATGAATAATAATGAAACGAAAGCTTATAATCCAACAGCAATGAATAGTTTCATGATTACTCCGCGCTATGAATCAACTTTGCTTGCAGCATACCTTCCTATCAGCTATAATAACCTTTCAAAATTGAATATGGGTATTGGTTTTCGCGCCGGACCATTATATGCAGGCTCTTCGTCAATGTTAAGCCGCGCCTTTGGCAATTCAAAACAAATAGATTTCTATTTTGGTTTCAGAGTAGGGTTCAAAACCAAACAAAAGAAAGAAAACAAAGAAGGATAACGGCAACTCACAACTTGGCCTTATGCAAAAGTTATGAGAATTGTTCTTAGGTCTGTTATTCGATTAATAACTTTGATGTTGCAGGTTTCGTTTTTATAAAACTGAAGCCTGCAACATTTTCAATTTAAAAAGAAAAACCATGGCTTCAAAAAAAACATTGGTGCTCGGTGCGTCCGAAAACCCTTCCAGATACAGCTTTTTGGCAATTAATAAATTATTGAATTATCAGCACGAAGTAGTGGCAATAGGAAACAGAAAGGGAAGAGTCGGCCCGGTAGATATCGTTACAGAACAAACTGCGTTTGATAATGTGGACACCATAACGCTCTATCTGAATCCCACCAACCAAAAGCCTTACTACGATTACATTCTGGCAACAAAACCGAAGCGAATCATCTTCAATCCCGGTACAGAAAACATAGAGCTTGAATCGCTGGCAGAAGGAGCAGGAATCAAAACAATGGAGGCGTGCACACTTGTAATGCTATCTACAGGGCAATATTAGGCTCCCATCCAATAAGAGCCACCAACACTGCTGCGGGATGCACCGGTAATTTCTGCCAGTACGTTTGTCTCCTCACGCCAGCGCAAAGCTCCAATAAGGCCCATTACCAAGGCTTCCTTGTAGGCTATGATTTGTGCATCAGGAACGACCATTTCAATCCCTTTTGCAGTTAACATCTCCCTTAAAATCCCGAGGAGAAAACCGTTAAATGCACCACCACCGGTAATGAACATTTTCTTTCCGGAAACTTGTTCTTCACTCAGATTTGCATCAATACAATTTTCTATTTGCTGTGCTATAAAATGCACAATGGTGTGCAAACGATCCTCGATACTGTAATTGTCATTTTCAATAAAATCACTGACAAAACCTATAGCCTGTTCGTTGCTTAATGATTTTGGCCCCATTTGCTCATAGTATTCACTATTCATCAAAGTACTGAGTTCCGCAAGCAATAATTTCCCATTTGCTGCAATTGCTCCGTTTTCATCATACATTTTTCCCGCTTTTGCAGCCAGCATATTCAAGGCTTGATTTGCTACACAAATATCAAAGGCGACATCCGATCCATCTTCTTTGCGAATCGTAATATTGGCAATGCCACCAACATTAAGCAGTATATCGAAATCGTCAAACAACATTTTATCTCCAATCGGAACAATCGGAGCTCCCTGACCGCCAAGCGCAACATCCATGGCACGCAAATCATTAATAACCGGCAAACCCAAAACAGCAGCAATACTGGCGCCATCACCCAGCTGAAAAGTGGTGTGTGCCTGGGGTTCGTGCCAAACCGTATGACCATGAGAGGCAACAAAATGCACTTTGTGGCTCAGCTCATGTTTATCTATAAAAGATTGCACAGTTTCGCCGATATAACGACCATAAGCGGTATGCAATCGCAGGAACTGAGGTACATTCTGCTGGCTTGCAAAACTGAGGTTGCGCTGCCATTCTTCAGTATAAGGAATACATTCTGCCTGCAAAATCTGAGCAGACCATTTGCCGCGCACTTCTTCGTATTGCGCATAGCAAATATCCAAACCATCCAGCGAGCTGCCCGACATCAGGCCAATAACATTGTATACCATCTTTTAATAATTGAACGTTGAAACCTAAAAAAATTGGTAATTGAACCGAAGCCCAATTACCAAATTAACTAATTATCAAATTGACTTTTTATTTACCAATTACAGCAGCCATTGTTTTACCAATATCAGCAGGACTTGCCACTACATGGATACCACAAGCAGCCATAATTTTCATTTTTGCAGCAGCTGTATCATCTTCTCCACCAACAATTGCACCGGCGTGACCCATGCGGCGCCCTGCAGGTGCAGTCTGACCGGCGATGAAACCTACAACAGGTTTGCGCATATTGTCTTTCAACCAGTTGGCCGCTTCAGCTTCCATTCCGCCACCGATTTCACCAATCATGATGATACCGTCAGTTTCCGGATCGTTCATCAGCAATTCAACAGCTTCTTTAGTGGTTGTTCCGATGATTGGATCTCCACCAATACCAATTGCTGTAGAAATACCCATTCCTGATTTTACAGTCTGGTCAGCAGCTTCATATGTTAAAGTGCCGGATTTTGAAACGATACCAATTCTTCCTTTTTTGAAAACAAAGCCCGGCATAATACCCACTTTTGCTTCTTCTGCTGTAATAACACCCGGGCAGTTAGGACCAATCAGGCGACATTCTTTAGTAGCAGCAAATGCTTTTGCTTTTACCATATCCTGTACCGGAATTCCTTCTGTAATGCAAATAATCACTTTGATTCCGGCGTCAGCAGCTTCCATAATAGCATCGGCAGCAAATGCAGGCGGAACAAAAATAATGGATGTATCAGCGCCAGCTTTTACCACAGCGTCTTTTACCGTATTAAAAACCGGTCTGTCAAGATGGGTTGTACCACCTTTGTTCGGCGTAACACCACCCACAACATTGGTACCATACTCAATCATTTGCGTAGCATGGAATGTACCTTCTGTACCGGTAAAACCTTGCACAATTACTTTGGAATCTTTATTGACTAATACGCCCATAGTTTGAAAGTTATTTTTTTAAAAAGCGAGCAAAAATAGACTTTTTATAATCATAAACAAACTGCAATTTATCTGTTACCCCCTCATATTGGCCTGCAGAAGGTTTATTCCTACCTTAAGGAGATCAACCACTTCTTATCATAGATAAATGAAAGTATCCGCTATATCCGGCTTTTTATCTCTTAAATGTAAATTAAAACTGAAAATGTGTAAAGAAGGAACCGTTTCGCGCAGTACCTTCGTAGTATTCATTCACTTCATAAATTTTACTAAGATGGCAAAAGCAGGAAAAGCAGTAGCAACACTCATTATCGGAGCAGCAATCGGAGCAGCACTAGGCTATATGTTGGCTACAGATAAAGAAAAACGTCAGGAAGACCTGGCCGGCATTAAAGATAAATTCAACGACCTGAAAAGCAAGCTGAATAAAAAAAGTAAAGAGCTGGAAGAAGATATTTTTAACGCTTAAATCAAATTCCTTTGTTAGACATTTTTCAAAAGTGGAAAGACAAGCTCACTAACCTTGTAGAAACCAAGGTGCGACTGATGCAACTCGAGTTTATCGAGCGTGCATCCGGCGCTATGAGCTTTCTTATCTTCGCCGTATTACTGTTACTATTAGGTTTTGGCGTCTTCTTATTTATAGGACTTGGCGTTGCAGAAATGCTATCAGCTTTAATGGATAGCTATATCCTCGGATATTTATCCGTTGCAGCTTTCTACCTGTTGTTGGTCATTATCTTCTTTGTTAGCAGGAAGAAAATCCTGAAAGCACTGACCAGTACCTTTATCAGTGTACTGACTGAGAAAAAAGACGATGACGACGATGATGAGCAAGAAGAATCAGTTCCTGAAGGCAAAAAATAATTCAACTTATGTTTTATAATAAACAGTTAGGAAGCCTTGAAGAACTTCAGGCAGAACGGGCAGCCATCAAAAAGAAAGCGAAGAAAAAAGCGAAAGCTATTGAGAAGTCTTCTGAAGACAATGAAGGGAATATGCTGGAAAAAGGAATCGGCTTTTTGTCCGGCAGCCTTACCGGCAATGCCAAACTGGCGCCAGTCCTCGAAATAGCCTCAAAATTAGCTTTGCCTTATCTACTGAAACGTGGAGCCCAACTTGGCGTGAGAAAAATAGCAACGACTGCTGCAAAAGAAGTGGCTTTCGGATATGTAAAATGGAAAGCAATCAGTATTGCAGCCACGCTCATTTCTAACGAGATAAAGAGAAGAAAAAATAAAAAACTAAAGGAAGCTAATTAGCTTCCTTTTTTTATGGTAACAATTTGCTTCTGTACATTTGCACATCTTCGAAAAAAAACAAAATTTATGCAAGACATCTTAATCTCTTTAAATATCCATACCATAAATCAGGGCGCATCAACGGGCAACGAATGGCTTGAGTGTTCGGGAGTGCAAATAGAATCTTTTTCACCTGCTGATGGCAAACTGATTGCAGCCGTTCAGTGTGTGTCCGAAAATGAATATCACAGTGTTGTATCTGCTGCTGAAGCTGCGTTTCTGGAATGGCGCAACTGGCCTGCTCCAAAACGTGGCGACATCGTTCGTCAGATTGGCGATGCATTGCGTACGCACAAAGATGCGCTGGGCAAACTGGTTTCTTATGAAATGGGCAAAAGCCTGCAGGAAGGCCTGGGCGAAGTGCAGGAGATGATTGATATCGCCGATTTCGCGGTGGGCTTGTCTCGCCAGTTGTATGGCCTGACCATCCAGAGCGAGCGTCCTAACCATCGCTTGTTTGAGCAATGGCATCCGCTGGGTGTGGTCGGTATCATCAGCGCTTTCAATTTCCCTGTGGCCGTGTGGAGCTGGAACAGCTTCCTGGCCTGGGTGTGCGGCAATACCTGCGTTTGGAAACCATCTGAAAAAACACCGATTACCGCTATTGCATGCCAGAAACTGGTGAGCGAGGTATTCCGTAAAAATAATGTACCCGAAGGCATCAGCGGACTGGTTGTCGGCGACCGTATTACCGGCGAACTGATGAGCAATGACACCCGCATTCCTTTGGTATCGGCAACCGGCAGCACCCGCATGGGCAAAGCTGTGGCTGTAGCAGTAGCTGGCCGTTTGGGCCGTTCTTTGCTGGAACTGGGTGGCAACAACGCCATCATTATCTCTGAGCATGCCGACCTGGATATGTCTATCATCGGTGCTTTGTTTGGCGCAGTGGGCACAGCAGGACAACGCTGCACCACTACCCGACGCCTGATTATTCACGAGAATGTCTATGAAAGCTTTAAAGCTAAACTAGCGAATGCCTACACCCAATTGAGCATTGGGAATCCGCTGGATCAAAAGAACCACGTTGGCCCATTGATAGACAAAGATGCTGTGGCTGCTTATTTACATTCTATTGAAGAAGTGAAAAAAGCCGGTGGTGTGGAAGTAGTGGCCGGAGGTGTGTGCGAAGGCGCAGGCTATGAAAGTGGTTGCTATGTAAAACCATGCATTTATGAAGTGGAAAACCATTGGCCAATCGTGCAGCACGAAACTTTTGCGCCCATCTTATACCTGATGAAATACAGCAGCCTGGAAGAAGCGATTGCATTGCAAAATGGCGTTCCACAAGGTTTGTCTTCCGCTATAATGACACTCAATGTGCGTGAATCCGAACTGTTCCTTTCGTCGCAGGGCAGCGATTGTGGTATTGCGAATGTGAACATTGGCACCAGCGGAGCCGAAATCGGTGGAGCTTTTGGAGGCGAAAAAGAAACCGGTGGCGGCCGCGAAAGTGGCTCCGACAGCTGGAAAGCGTACATGCGCCGCCAGACAAATACCATCAACTATGGTTCTACCCTGCCCCTGGCACAAGGCATCAAGTTTACAATTTAAGTTTTATTTACTTATTGATATGAATAACAAACCCACCGATATGGTGGGTTTGTTGGTTTTATATTAGTTTTATTAACTCAATTAAAGATGAAAAACAAAGTCACCTTCCTTCTTCTATTTATATTTCTCTGCTCTAAATCAGCTTTTGCAGATATCAATTTGGATAGTGAGGAAATGGTATTGTTTATTACACCCTATTTTATTGTATTCGCAAGTCTTCCAATTCACCTACATACTTATGTCATCCAAAAAGGGCGTGTCAATAATCAACTCGCTATAGATTCCTGCGGAATGACATCAGGGAATATCATTTTCCTTACCTAATCCAATTTAATCTCAAAACAATCAATACGTTTATTTAATACTGAAACAATTTGCAAACAAACTTTATAATTCAGACGGATAATGGAGAGTGCGACTAATCTTCTTTCTAATAAAAAAACAGCAGCAACATTGCTGTTACTGCTGTTTGTAGCATTTGTATATAACGGTATACGTATTTAAACCAACAATTATTGTTTTTCAAATTTTTGTACTGAATTCAGCTTTTTACCATTCAGGTGAATGATGTAAATACCGGATGGTAATTCATTAACAGAAATGGTATTGTTGTTGATATTGTCTACAGCTTTTACCAATTTACCTTCAGCATTAAAGATTTTAGCACTTTCAGCTGCCTGTGCAGATTTGATGTTCAGGGTGCTTCCGGCTGGAGAAGGATACAATACAACATCATTTGCCGTTCTGCTCACTGATTTTATTGAAGTGGTTACAGCATCTTTATCAGTAACCATAAACGGACTCAGAGAAGTAATGCCGGTTCTGGTCATTGCATAAAGGCCACCGCTCACACTGGTAGCAGCAGAGGAAGTTGTGGCATCCCATGAGCCGCTTGTGTAGTGTGAAATATAAGCCTGGCTGCGGTTGAAGCCGTTTACTTCAAGACCTGAATTCCACATTGCTGTCAGGTTGAAATTGATGCCTGTACTTGCGCTGCTGGTGATAAACCATGTATTTCTTACCATTGGCTGAGTAGAAGACAGTAGAGAACCGGACGTACCATTAACCATTACCGAACCATTTACATTCAGGCTAACATCGCTCGATACAGAACCTGAATTGGCTGTAATCGCAATCGGGGTAAAGTCAGTCATAGTACCGACAAAGAAAGTATCGGTGCTACCTGCCATCAGGTTCAGGGTTAGGCGGCCGCTGCCATCTGTTACCACGAAACTGTTGGAAGAACCACCCATCACTGTTCCGCCGGCATTTATAATCAGGCTGGAAGAACCCAAACGGATGCGACCGGACTGCAAACGAAGTGTTCCGTTTACATTAAGGTCAGTACCCAAACCAACGCTGGAACTGCTGCTACCGGTATTGATAGTAAAGTCGTTCAACAGATTATTGCCCGAAGTGAAGCGTAAAGAACCATTGATACTTGTAGAAGTATTGATGATAAGATTAGAGAATGAACTGCCGCTGATAGTACCTGTACCCATGGTAGAAATATTGCCCATACCGGATAAGGTCAGCGTGTTATTGTTCAGGGCAAAAATACCGGACTGAAGCGTCAACACACCGTCCAACTCTGTATTGGAAGACAAGCTCAAAGTGCTGCTTACATCTACAGTCACACTGTCCAGACCATCACCGGTCAGTTCAAGACCAGTAGAAGTTGCGCCAAGGCGATAAACAACATTGTAAGTACTGTCCAGATTCAAAATGCCTACGCCACTCCTGTTTAAGGAGCCACCACTTAATTCAATCGTTGAACCTGCACCCAATCTTAGCATTCCGGACGCCATGTTCATTGTGCCTGATGAAAGCGTCAATGTTTTACGCACATAAATATTAGCTGCGGAAGAGACATTTGCTCCGGTAGAAGTCATTCTGTCGGCAGTAATATTACCGAGAAAAGAAATACCGGATGTCAGACCCAATGCAAGGCTGTCTACCATAATAGAACCGGCGCCTGCCAGGCTGCCTGAAGTCATTATCAGATCGCCACCGGTAGAAGATGAGCGCAATGTTCCAAGAACGGTCAAAGAAGCCGAGCTGGAGAAAGTAACATCGTCCGTCAGGGTAACATCAATACCAAGCGGAATGATGATAACATCAGAAGTAAGTATAGAACCCGGAGCTGTGCCGCCCCATGTAGAGCTCGCATTAAAGTTTCCGGAAGCTACTGCAGTAAAAACAGCTGCTTTCGATTGAAAGGCTGAAGCAGTGAGCAGTGCAATCAGGGCTGCACTTTTAATTTTTCGGGTAGTTTTTGTAAACATCGTCGTAAGTTTTTAATGAAAGAATAATAGACTAAGCGTCTCTCTGTTACTAATGCAAAGATGCCCTCACCAATATTTTCTTCCCTTACAAGATTTTCGATATTTCGTTACATGATTTTATTTTCTTGCAGCTTAACTATCCGGATGACAGATTCTGTCATTTACCGGAACCCAGTTTGCGCAAATCACTGCCGATTTTTACACCCAGCTGATAAAAGAGCTCGCCCTGGTTTACATCATCCAGCATCAAACCTGTACCGAAATTAATCCCAAAAACAAAACGCCTGCCTCTCTTTCTGAGGTTTAAATTGTTTTCCAATAAAATGGCATAGAAAAAATTGTCGCTATGCAATGTCTGGTCCTGATTACCTGAAGGGAAACGGGGAGTTGTATAAGCTATATTTCTCTTCACTTCTCCGAGAGGCACAGACAGACCAAAACTATAATCCAGAATATGCTGCGCTCCAATGGGATGAAACCGGAAACCAGGAGCAAAATACCACATAACATACTCTTTTGCATAAAAATCATACCAATCAACCTTGTCAAATGTATTTTGCATATAGGCAACATTCCCATTTAACAAAAGTGCCATTTTTCTTTTTTTACCAAAAAAATGCTCGTACTGAATTCTTAAGCCCGGCCCGAAAACATCCGGAAAAAATACCGCACCAAAGCCTACACTCAATTCATTGGTAAAATCAGTAATTTTTCTTTTGGCGGTTTTCGGGATAATTTCAGGGTCCTGCGCTGAAGCTGCCCCGGAAATAAACCAAAACATGATTAGTAGTTTAAAATATTTCATGTGATTTATATTTGTGCCAGCTTGTATATTAAGACTTAAGTTATTAGCAAATCAACACCAAAATCTCCAATTCCTACAGAACTGCAACATAAAGTATAAAAAAGATAATCTTTAGCCTACGTTCCTTGTTTTCGATAAAAACACACTCGTTGCGGTTTCAGTTTATGGCATTAATCATTACATTTGCCGACTATTTCTTTTTCTTTAGTAAAATAAAATTATGGCAACTACAGCAGACGTGCGCAACGGCTTAATCGTAAAAATAGACGGAAGCCTTTATTCAGTAATAGAATTCGGTCAAAACAAAACTGCAAGAGCAGCAGCCAAAGTATGGGCTAAACTTAAAGGTGTGGATAATAACCGTACCATCGAGCAAACCTGGAACTCAGGTGAAACCATTTATCCGGTGCGTGTTGAGCGCCGCAACTACCAGTTTTTGTACAAAGACGACAGTGGCTTCAACGTAATGGACAATGACACTTTCGAACAAATCGTTATCAATGAAAATATGATTGACCGTCCTGAATTGTATAAAGATGGACAGGAAGTTTTCGTATTGATCAATACCGAAACAGACTTACCACTTACCATCGAGTTGCCACCAAGTGTTGTAATGAAAGTTACTTATACAGAACCAGGCATGAAAGGAGATACCGCTACCCGTACGCTGAAAGCTGCTACAGTAGAAACAGGTGCTACCGTGATGGTTCCTTTGTTTGTAAATGAAAATGATATTATCAAAATAGACACCAAAACAGGTGCTTATGTTGAGCGTGTAAAGGCTTAATTGTCGTTTTTAATTGTTTATCGTTAAATAAAATTATTACAGATGGAGTACAAACAAATACAAGAGCTGGTAAAGATGATCAACAAATCGAACATCAGCGAACTCAGCATAAAAGACGGTGAATTTGAAATCACCATCAAACAGGAAAACGGCCTTACCGGCACCCCTGTATACGCACAACCAATGATGGCTGCACCTCAGGCTGCTCCAATGCAAGCTCCTGCTGCCGCTCCTTCAGCAGCACCGGCAGCTGAATCTGCAGCTCCTGCAGCAAGCGTGAACAACGACAAACTGCACACCATCAAATCTCCAATGATCGGTACATTCTACCGCAGCCCTTCACCGGACAAACCAGCGTTTGTAAACGTGGGCGACGAAGTGAAACCAGGTATGCCTTTGTGTATCGTTGAAGCGATGAAACTGTTCAACGAAATTGAATGTGAAGTAAGCGGTAAAATCGTGAAAGTATTGATTGACGAGGCTTCTCCTATCGAATACGACCAACCGATGTTTATCGTTGAGCTAAACTAATTTGAAATAAAGCCAACCGTTTTTTTCAAATTCTTTTCATCAAAAAACCAATCAATGTTCAAAAAAATACTCATTGCCAATCGCGGCGAGATTGCACTTCGTGTGATCCGTACATGTCGCGAAATGGGCATCAAAACTGTTGCGGTATACTCTACTGCCGACAAAGATAGCCTGCACGTAAAATTTGCCGATGAGGCTGTTTGTATCGGGAAACCTGCCAGCAGCGACTCTTACCTGAATGTCCCTGCGATAATGGCTGCAGCAGAAATCACCAACGCGGATGCGATACATCCGGGTTATGGGTTCCTGGCAGAGAATGCAGATTTTGCTGAAATCTGCGGCAAATACGGCATGAAATTTATTGGTCCCACACCGGAGATGATCCGTAAAATGGGCGATAAAATCACAGCAAAGGAAACAATGATTGCCGCCGGCGTTCCTTGTGTTCCGGGTTCGGGTGGTTTGCTGGAAAGCTTTGAGCATGCCCTGAAACTGGCTCCGGAAGTGGGTTACCCTGTGATACTGAAAGCAACTGCCGGTGGTGGTGGTAAAGGTATGCGCGTGGTGTGGAACGAAGGCGAGCTTGAAAAAGCATACAACAATGCCAAAACAGAAGCTGCGGCATCCTTCAAAAATGATGGTCTTTATATGGAGAAATTCGTAGAAGAGCCCCGTCATATTGAAATACAGGTGGCCGGCGACCAGTTTGGTACAGTTTGCCATATGAGTGAACGCGATTGTTCTATCCAGCGTCGTCATCAGAAACTGGTTGAGGAATCTCCTTCACCGTTTATGACACCGGAACTGCGTGAAAAAATGGGAGAAGCTGCGATTAAAGCTGCCGCTGCCATCAATTACGAAAGTGTAGGAACCATCGAATTTCTGGTAGACAAATACCGCAATTTCTACTTTATGGAAATGAATACCCGTATCCAGGTAGAGCATTGCGTAACGGAAGAAGTCATCACTTTTGACTTGATTAAAGAGCAGATTAAAATTGCTGCCGGTATTCCGATCAGCGGCAAAAACTACATGCCAACCATGCATGCGATTGAGTGCCGTATCAATGCTGAAGATCCTTACAATGACTTCCGTCCTAGCCCGGGCCAGATCAAAGTATTGCATACACCAGGTGGTCACGGTGTGCGTGTGGACTCTCACATTTATGCTGGCTATTCTATTCCTCCTTTCTACGACAGTATGATTGCAAAAATCATTGCCGTAGCACAAACACGTGAAGAAGCGATTTGCACTATGGAACGCGCGCTGAGCGAATATGTGATAGAAGGAATTAAAACAACCATTCCATTCCATCAGCAATTGATGAAGAATGCCAAGTTTAAAGAAGGCGACTTCACCACGAAGTTTATTGAAAGCTTCGAGCTGGAATAATTTTTTATCCATTAAATAAAACAGGCCATTTAGTTTATCTAAATGGCCTGTTTTTATTTTACCCTGATAATCTAATTAAAGATGTAAAGTTTTAGACGAACACACAAAATCAGTTGTGGGAATATTCGTTCTCGAAATTGCAGCGAAACCACCTTCCACTTCCGAAAAATCACGGAATCCTCTGGCCTGAAGAATGGATGCTGCTATCATACTCCTGTATCCGCCTGCACAATGCAGATAAAAATGTTCATCCGGATTGATATCATTTATCCAATCATTGATATAAGCCAGCGGTTTGCTATAGGCGTCAGTCACATGCTGCGACGCATACTCTCCTTCTTTGCGCACATCAATTATTTTATCCGTTCCGATATTTACCCTGTCAGCAAATTCAGCAGCAGAAATCCGGTGTATCGTATCTGTTTCCTTGCCTGCATTCTTCCAGCTTGCAAAACCTCCACTCAGGTGTCCAATAATATTGTCGAAACCAACCCGGCTTAATCGGGTTACCGCTTCTTCTTCCTTACCCTCATCTGTCACCAGCAGTATCGCTTGTTTGACATCCACAATCATTGCACCAACCCAGGGTGCAAAATCACCATTCAGCCCAATGTTCACGGAACGTGGAATAAAACCTTTACAAAATTCCGCAGCGCCTCGCGTATCCAGCATTAAAGCGAAAGTTTCTTCAGCTGCCGTTTCAAATTCTTCAGGTGACAAAGCGCGCATCCCATTATTTAATACTGTATCAAAACTTTCGTAACCATTTTTATTCATAGCCACATTCATCCCGAAATATCCCGGAGGTGGCGTGAGACCATCGGTAACTGCTTTTATAAAAGCTTCCTTATTGGGTTGGTTCAGCGCATAATTCATGAGCTTCTGATGACCTAACGTGTCTACCGTTTCGCTCATCATGTTTTTTCCACAAGCACTGCCAGCCCCGTGTGCCGGATAAACGATAACATCATCGGCTAAAGGCATTATTTTATTCACGAGGCTTTCATACAATAACCCTGCCAGCTCTTCCATCGTCATATGGGCTGCTTTCTGGGCAAGGTCCGGTCTTCCCACATCCCCTAAAAACAAAGTATCACCGGAGAAAATAGCATAGTCCTTTCCATCCTCATCTATCAATAAATAAGTGGTGCTTTCAAGCGTATGACCGGGTGTGTGCAGGACTTTAATAGTAATATTTCCAACCTTGAAAATTTCATTATCTGCAGCGATAATGGCTTCAAAAGTTGGCACTGCCGTTGGTCCATATACGATTGCAGCGCCTGTTTCGCGACTCAAGTCCAAATGCCCGCTTACAAAATCGGCGTGAAAATGAGTTTCAAAAATATATTTCAAAAACACACCATCACGCTCCAGACGATGGAGGTATGGTTTCACTTCCCGCAAAGGATCAATGATAGCGGCTTCGCCGTTTGATGTAATATAATAAGCACCTTGCGCAAGGCATCCGGTATAAATTTGTTCAATCTGCATGTTCAGAAGATTTTAATCATGCAAATGTAGACCCAGACCTCATCCTACTTTGTGACATTAGTCACTAAAAAAGCTGTTTTCTATTTGTAAAAGAGTTCCCGGAAAATGATATAGATACCCATGATGAGCACAAACCAGCCAAATGCAGGCCGGAGCTTTTCACCGGCGATTTTTTTCGAAAGCTGTGTTCCGATGAACATACCAATTATAGCGATTAAAGTAACCGAAATCAGAAGCTGAAAATCCAGCTGCACCCCTTTGATTAAATCTCCTGAAAATCCAATGATTGAATTCAGAAAAATAATCAGCAATGACGTTCCGACCGCCTGTTTCATGGGCAATCCGGCAAAAAAGATAAGCGCCGGGATAATTAAAAAACCACCACCTGCACCCAAAAAACCAGTCACAACTCCTACTCCAATACCCAGAAGAACAATTCGGAAAACATCAGGATCGACACTCCCAACTGACTGACCAGCAGGCCTTTTTATCATAGAGAAGGATGCGGCCAACATTAAAACAGCAAAAACAACCATCAAAAAGGTATCTTTTGTTAAATCATAATTTCCCAAACTAATTATATGTTCCGGTATGACTGGCAAGATGTAATGACGAACCAGTAGTAAGGTACCTACTGATGGAATTGCAAATAATATCGCCGTGCGAAAGTGTAAATTTCCTAAGGTATAATGGCGGATAGCTCCCAGAAAGGATGTTATGCCAACAATTAACAATGAATAGCTGGTAGCTAACTGTGGATTAACGCTAAAAAGATACACCAGAATCGGTACAGCTAAAATCGAACCACCGGCTCCAATCAAACCAATTGATATTCCTATTAATACCGATGCAGCATATCCGAGTATTTCCATTAACAAATTTTACAGAAAAGATGAGGAACAAAAATAACTTAAAGAAGAACATTATTTACAAAAACTTTTCTAAACATTGATAGATACACCAATATAGCGGAACACAAAATTAATTAACACATAATTTAATTAAAACATTCATTTTTTATATTTTTGCTAGCAATTTAAATACTATGAAATATTTTTTACGATTAAACCTCTTATTGATTTTATTTTCAATGTCCGAAAGTGCCTTTGCACAAATCACAGGCCCTGCCGGTGTAACAGACAGTATCCAACTGTGGCTTGACGGCTCGAATGTAAACAATAGCCCTGGAACAAACCCGGCAGATACAACAAAAATAACTGTCTGGAAGGATATCTCTGGCAAGGGACACGATGCCACTGTTTTAGCCGGGCAAGACACCGCAAGAATGAATACCAACCAGATTAATGGAAAAGATGTGGTCCAGTTTACAGGCAGTTCATTCAGCCTTGGATCGGTATATGAAGTCGCCGGAGTTGATATCAGAGGTACAGCAATGCCTAAAACAACTATTTTTACAGTTTACAGGCAAACACCTTTCGCTGCAGGCAGCCTTCAGGGTATCTGGGGAAATGATAATGCAAACTGGGACAGATTTTTTATGTCTTCGTACAGTGGAACAACAGGTATTGTTTCAGTTGGCCCTCCTGCCTCTTTTGTTTCTATTCCCAATGCAGGGACTATGGGCGCAACTAAATTACTCACAGCTGTATATCATAATGGTGTAACAGACAGCTCCGTAATTTATTTTAACGGTGCCCCGGTTTCCAGGGTTACGGATAATTCAAGTCTTACAGATGCTCAATCCAATTTACGCATTGGCTGGGATGGAGATAATAATCCATTTACAGGAGACATTGCCGAAATGGTAGTGTATAACCGTAAACTTACAGATTGCGAAATTATAGCAGTAAACCGTTATTTTGGTTTTAAATATGGCGTAACGCTTTCAACAGCCGTAGTTACACCTTCTGCTGCTCAATTCCTGTGTACAGGTGGATCTGTTCTGCTTACCTCAAGTACGGGAATATCCTATAAATGGCTTAAAGATGGTGCAGTGATTGCCTCAGCTACCTCATCAACTTACAGCGCAAGCAGTACCGGAAAATACAGTGTTATCGTTGAAAACAGCGGAGGATGTTTTGACACTTCTGCAGCTACAACTGTATTTGTAGGATCAAGACTGTATGTAGACAGCAGTATAGCTGTTTCGGGAACAGGGGAAAGCTGGTCCGGTCCGTTGAAAACGGTAACTGAAGCATTGACCGCAGCAAATGAAATGACCTGTGATGTAGAAATCTGGGTAAAAAAAGGAACCTATTATCCTATGGCGGGCACATCCGTGACGACCAGCAGAGAT
The DNA here is from genome assembly GCA_041661485.1 of Chitinophagaceae bacterium. Classification (GTDB taxonomy): domain Bacteria; phylum Bacteroidota; class Bacteroidia; order Chitinophagales; family Chitinophagaceae; genus Rurimicrobium. Next base: position 203,905 of record JBAZUJ010000003.1, on the reverse strand, counting down.
AGCTCATTCCGGGTATACCGCAATAATATTAAATTATACGGAGGTTTTGCTGGTACAGAAACGGCTGTTTCTGACAGAATCCCATCAGCTAATACAAGCATTCTATCCGGTGATATAGGAATTGCCGGAGACAGCACGGATAACAGCTACCACGTGCTCACTATTGTGGCCACGCCCAGCAAACAGATTGATACAAACACTATTGTGGACGGCTTTACGGTTACTCGTGGTAACGCCAACGGTTCCGGAACTTTTACAGGAAACACAATAGCTTTCTACCGCTCCGATGGAGGAGGTCTCCTTTGTATCGGCATGACTACTGGCAATAAATGTAACCCGCTGGTAGAAAACTGTATAATCAGCAGGAACAGTGCTACATTCGGAGGTGGCCTTTATAATGCCGCACATGACGGAGGTCAAAGCAGCCCCTTGATGCGTGCTTGCTCGCTAAGTGATAATCATGCCTTTAGCCAGGGTGGAGGATTCCATTCATGGGGTGATGGTGCCGGCCCGGTCTTAACTGCTTACTTTACAAATTGTATTTTCCAGGCCAATACTACTGCTACTAACGGAGCAGGAGGTTCTATAAGAATGAACAGCAGCACTGCTGCGGCAACACATATTTTCACCAATTGTTCATTTATATCCAATAATGCCAGCCCTGGTAACGGTGGTGGTATTAATTATGAAAGCAATGCTACTGCAGGTCCGACATTCAACAATTGTACTTTTACGGGTAACCTTGCTACCTGGGGCGGTGGATATTATATCAGTAATACGGCCGGTACAACTTTAAGTAATTGTACGTTTACAGCAAATCAGGCGTCTTATGTTGGTGGTGCCATATTAGCAAGCAACAGCAACATCACAATCAATCATACTAATTTCAATACCAATTATGCGGCAAGTTTTGGCGCGGGAATATGCCATCCTTTCAGCACTGCCCGAAGCCTTAATATCAACGCATGTTCCTTTACCGGCAATAATACACCTAATAACGGGGGAGGAATTTATACCCAGAATGGCGTTACAGTTAATATAGACAGCAGCAATTTTACAGGCAACAAGGCATATTATGGCGGTTGTTTACTTGCTTCCAATGCCGGTTACAATATCAGCAACTCAACATTTAATTCTGATACTGCCACTTTTGGCTCAATCATCAGGAGTTTTGGTCCGGACACCTCAACCATTACCAACTGCCGGTTCTTAAATAATTACTCCAATACACAAGGAGGTATTGAAAATGCCGGGGGAGCATATCTTTCCATCACTAAATGTGTTTTCTTTAATAATAAAGCCTTTACAAATGCACCTGCAATTCTGAACTATAATACGGCATCTGTCACAAACATCACCAACTGTGTTCTTGCCAATAATAGCACCAGCAATACCGGTGGTGGTGGTGGTGGTGCAATTGATATCCAGCAGGGTAAAGTCATTCTTAATAACACTACCCTTTCTGATAATACCACAGCCAGTACTGTGCAGCCCAATACAAACAGTATCTGGGCAGAAAATGGTGCAACACTTACACTGAATAATAGTATTGTTTGGGGTGGCGCAGCACAGCACGTCGGAACTTCGGGCACAGTAACTACTTCTTATAATTATTCTTTGGTAAAAGGTCTGGCACTAACTGCCCCTAACCTGAGCAGCGATCCGCAATTTGTAAATGCATCGGACGCAGATGGATCTGATAATATCTGGGGAACATCTGACGATGGATTGAAAACTTATCCTTGTTCTCCTACACGAAATGCCGGCCTCAATTCATTGGTGCCCGGCACTTTGACAGCAGATTTTGCAAGCGACACACGGATACAATATGTAAACGTTGATATGGGAGCTTATGAGCACAATGATACCGCAATGAGCATTCCCGACATTGCAATCACTGCAAATCCCGGTAATGTAATTTGTGCAGGAACATTGGTTAATTTCCCGACTACTTTAGCGGGAACAGGCTCTGCACCAACTTATAAGTGGTTTAAAAACGGAACAGTGGTCAGTACAGCATCCAGCTACTCGAGTACCGCCCTGATACATAACGATACAATTTGGGTGGTAATGACCAACACGGATTGTAATTTATCGGACACATCAGCAAAAATAATCATGACGGTTGCAGCGCCAGTAATATACGTTGATAGTTCTGTGGCTTCATCCGGTGCCGGAACGTCCTGGGCAACAGCTTATAAAACAGTAACCGAAGCATTAAATGTTGCCAACGCAACACCAGCAACTTGTGCTATTGAAATCTGGGTAAAAAAAGGAACTTATTATCCTCATCCATCAGCACGTGACAGTTCATTCCGTATTGCCCGCAACAATATTAAACTATATGGTGGATTTGCCGGAGGTGAGTCAACCTTATCGGCACGTTCTGTAAGCACAAATCCTACTATACTTTCCGGAAATCTGGGAACAGTTACAGACAGCACTGACAACAGTTATCACGTACTTACCATTATTGCACGCGCACCTTCTTTGCTAATCGATACCAATACAATTGTGGATGGCTTCACGATTACAGGTGGCAACGGATACCTGATGTCTGGCTCTTATACCTATGCTGGTGTAACAATGAATCGCCAGGATGGTGGGGGCATTTTGATAAATGGAGTTGGAAGTGGCAACAAATGTTCGCCGCTCATCAATAATTGTATCATCACCAGAAACTCGGCAAACTTTGGAGGTGGTATGTATATTGCCGCTATGTCTACCGGTAGTACAAGTCCAATCCTGCGAAATACATCATTTATCACTAACAGAGCAAACAATAATGGTGGTGGCGTTTTCAATAATACACAGTTAACCGGAGTTAACGTTCTAACAATTGAAAATTGCAAATTCACCGCAAACCTTGCAGCTAATGGAGCTGGTCTTTTCAATCAGGGCGGCAGTGGAGGAAATATCACCGGCACCGTTATAAACACCACATTCGAATCCAATTCGGCAACAAACGGAGGTGGTATTTATAATGCAGGTAATTGTGCGATAAGCTATACAGGCAACACATTTAACAGCAACAACGCCAGTGTTGGCGGAAGCGTTTTCAATAATAGTACTGCAACACTTACCTACATCAGTAACATCTTTACAAGTAACACCGCCACAACAAGCGGAGGCGCCATACAAAGCACTACGGGAACTATAAATCTTAACCTGTGTGTATTTGCGGGCAATAGTGCAAGTGGAGGTTCAGCGGGTGCATACCAAAATGAATCATCAGCCAGTACTACATTCACCAATTGCCTTTTAGTAAATAATACGGCTGCAGGGGTTTCTGCTGATGCTGGAGGTGCTATCAAAAATACGGCTGGTACAGTTAATCTGAACAGCAGCACACTTTACAACAACTCAACAGCCAGTACAACAAAACCTAATGGCAATACAATCACTACCCTCTCAGGTAGTACGACCAATATAACCAACACAATTATCTGGGGCAGCGCAACAACACACATTGATGCAGCAGGCACTGTTAATTATTCTTACGCCCTGGTTAAAGGAGCGTCTTTATCAGCACCAAGCCTAAGCATTGATCCAAGGTTTGTGAATCCATCCAACCCTATCGGAGCAGATAATATCTGGCTTACTGCGGATGACGGATTGGAACTGATTCCATGTTCACCTGCTGTAAATGCAGCGACTACCTCTCCTGCAACCGACATCAGAAATCGTACGAGATTTGGATTGCCTGATATGGGTGCTTATGAAGAACAGACAGGAATAATTCCAACACCACCAGTGGTAAGTTCCCCCGTTACTTATTGCCAGAATGCCATTGCTTCAGCATTAACCGCAACAAAATCTTCGGCTTCTGATACTTTGAAATGGTATAATGCAACACCGACATTATTAGCCGGTGCCCCTACCCCTTTGACAACTACAGCCGGAACAACAACCTACTATGTTTCTCAGACAAATGCAACGGGTTGCGAAAGTGCAAAATCAACAATAAATGTGGTTGTAAATCCTGCTGCCACCGCTCCAACCGTTACCACACCGGTGACGTATTGCCAGGGTGTAACAGCCCTTGCGCTGACTGCTACTGCAGCATCTTCTTCTGACACGTTGAAATGGTATAATGCTGCGCTGACACCTTTAGCTGCAGCACCTACACCTTCCACCGCCACAGTGGGTTCTACGGATTATTGGGTCAGTGCAAAATCAAGCCTGGGATGTGAAGGAAATAAAACTAAAATAACCGTTGTGGTAAATCCTACACCGGCTTTGCCAACTTCGGCTTCGCCAATCGTATATTGCCAGGGTTTTCCTGCAGTGCCGCTTACCGCTACTGCTGCTTCTGCCAGCGATACACTGAGATGGTTTGACGCTACACCAACCTTGCTCAGCGGTGCGCCAACGCCATCTACCGCTACTGTGGGTTCTACCACTTATTATGTAAGCCAGAAAAATTCCTTTGCCTGCGAAGGGGCAAAACGTACCATTACGGTAATGGTAAACACAACACCTGCTGCGCCTGCCGCACCAAGTCCCGTTACTTATTGCCAGGACGAAATTTCGGTTGCCCTTACCGGAACAAAAGCTTCGCCAAGCGATACCCTCAAATGGTATAATGCGGCACTGGCTCCTTTGGCCTCTGCTCCGATTCCGGCTACTACAACACCGGGAACTTATACATTCTATGTGAGCGACAAAACTTCACTGGGGTGCGAGGGGCCTAAAACAACAGTAACTGTTCAGGTAAATCCAAGACCTGCAGCTCCAACTGTAGTTACCCCAATCGACCTCTGCGTGGGCGTCCCGGCTTCTCCGCTGGCGGCTACCGGTATCAACCTTAAATGGTATACCCTGGCTACAGGCGGAACAAGCTCGCCTACCCTCACTCCTGCTATCGGCACAGTGGGTGCCATTACTTATTATGTAAGCCAAACCTCTTTGCTGAATTGCGAAGGGCCAAGAGCTGCACTGACAGTGAATGTTCGCCCTTCTCCGGTCGTGACCGTCACCACTATGACAGCTCCGGCTTTTGTATTCTGTGTCGGTGACAGTGTAGCGTTGAAAGCCATTTCGGCCACTGCCATCAGTTACCAGTGGTATCGCAATACCATCACTATGCCTGGCTCTACAAGAGACACACTGACTGTAAACACGACGGCCGACTATGGTGTTATTGCCAAAAATATTTATGGTTGCGCCGACACTGAAACCGTTTCTGTCATCCGGAATCCACTACCCGTACCGCACCTGTCGCCCGAAGATGTAAATATCTGCGATGGTATTATCCTTATGCTGTATGCATCGCCGGCCCGAAGCGGATACAAATACGAATGGTTTAAAGATGGCCTGACAATGGGCATCGATACGGCCGAAAGCAAAACACCGGTGAACCTGAGCGGTGGCTACACCATCCGTGTAACAGACATTTATGGCTGCGTATTGACCACAAATGTAGCCTCTGTAAACACCTATCCTGTTTTGCCAACGCCAACTATTGTAATGGTAGGTGGTGTACTCAATCTAACCCTTTCTTATGCAAGCTACCAGTGGTACCGCAACGGCAAAGCCATACTGGGCGCAACGGGCAGCAGCCACGTACCAACATTTGACGGAATCTACACCGTGAAGGTGAATGACATCAACGGCTGCGATGCCACTTCAGGCGAATTCTCCGTGCAAAACCTGGGCATCAGAGAGCAGAACAGCGGAAACAAATCAGTGTCACTTTACCCGAACCCGACACAAAACAAAGTAAGCATCGAAGCCAGTGAAAAAGTAAACCTGAAGGTGACCGACATTACCGGCAAGCTGATTTTGCAAACCGAAAATGCAACAGAAGCTGACCTTCAGAATTATGCAGATGGCATCTATATGTTCTACATTACAGATACCGAAGGCAACTTGTTGCTGACACAAAAAGTCTGGAAAAAGAACTAAGCTTTTAATTCAAAAAACAAAAACTATCGCAGGGCGGAGATGGGTGGAAACCGGTCTCCGCCCTGGTGGTTAAAGCAGGTGAAAAGTTCTGACTAAAATATCAGGCGTTCAAAGTATTATTGCTACTTAAAAAAATATCCAAATGTCCTACTGCAGTGCTATCGAAACGATGCAAGACGAAAGAAAAGCCTTACACAAAGCCTATCACGATAAATTATACGGCTTTCCAATCCATGATGATAATGAACTTTTTTGCAGGCTTGTATTGGAAATAAACCAGGCAGGTCTGAGCTGGGAGACAATATTAAAGAAGGAAAAAACGTTCAGGAAGGCGTATCATAATTTCAACATTAAAAAAGTGGCCGCTTACACAGAACAGGACAGGGAAAGGCTTTTAGGAGATGCAGGTATTATCCGAAACAAACTGAAAGTAAATGCCGCCATAGAAAATGCAAAGAGCATTCTTGCTTTGCAAAAAGAATTTGGTTCGTTTGAAAAATGGCTGGAACACCATCATCCAAAAACAAAGGAAGAATGGGTAAAGTTGTTTAAAAAGACGTTCAAATTTACCGGTGGCGAGATTGTAAATGAATTTCTGATGAGCATCGGATATTTACCCGGCGCCCATGTTGCGGATTGCAAAATCCACAAAGAAATATTGAAGACAAAACCAATGTGGCTTAAAAAACAAGAGAATGCAAACGACTGAAATAAGTACTGAAAAAGCAAAACTTGACCTGAATTTTATTCATGCATTTCTTTCGAACACTTACTGGGCAAAAGGGAGAACGATTGAGGAAGTGAAAATCTGTATAGATCATTCATTGTGCTTTGGCGTTTTCCTCGGCGGGCAGCAGATTGGGTTTGCCAGGGTAGTCAGCGATTATTTTCAGTTTGCCTACCTGATGGACGTTTTTGTTATTGAAGAGCACCGGGGAAATGGTTTTTCAAAACAACTGATGCAATCTATTTTCAATCATGAGGTATTGAAAGCCGTTAAAGTGTGGCGTTTGGCCACGAATGATGCACACGGATTATACAGGCAATTCGGATTTACAGCACTGGCTAATCCTCAGAAACTAATGGAAAGAATAATCCAATAATGTTAAAAAAATGAGCTGCCCTGAAAATCGGGCAGCTCATTTAAATAAACCGGATTACTTCAATTCGCAATTACTAAATCCATCATCTGAACCTGGCGCATCATTCTTTGAATAGCATTCTGTCTCTGCGTTCCCTTTGGAGGATTTACTGATTATCATGATTTGTCCTCCTCCATCAAAACCACCTTCACAATGGCAGGTGTAGTCTTTTTTACTGCAGGAGAACAAAAGCATTGAAATGCTAAAAACCGATAAGGTAAGAACTGTTTTCATAGGATAAAATTTTATCCCTAACGATTAAAGTTCGTTATTATTGCCTGCAACGGGAAAGGTACTATACAGCATTAAGAAAATCATTCTATACGGGATACCTAAGCAGTCACCACTCCTTTCCACCTCCGCCACGTCAGAACGAACTCCCCCTTCCTGGTTCCGAACTGAAGCACACCCTACTCCTTAATTTTCCCATAGTTCATCTAAGCAATGTGACATCACCTTTCATTGATCTTTTTCCCTCCAGGTCAACTATCTGAATGTAATAATAGTACACTCCAAGTTCTGCGGGTAACCCATTAATTTGGCCGTCCCAGCCTTTGTCAGTATTACGGCCGGAAGTACCCTACCCCTACATCTGCACTACAGCAAGGATAGTTCTGAACTCCGCTTGTCCGGTTCTGCAGTACCCCTGCCCCACTTCTACACTCAACAGAGTCCGGTTCTGAACTCCGACTGCCCGGTTATTAGGAGCGCACAACTATCAATACATCGCTTCCAACTTTGTAGCACGCTAACACCATTAGAATTAACAAACTGATCACAACAACAAAGCCGCCCCAATTCGGAGCGGCTTTGTTCAAACAAACTTATTAAAGCGCATTAGTTATTCCGCATCACCACTGTACCGTCAAACACATCGATCAGTACCGGTTTGGTTTTATCTATTTCGCCTGCAATGATTTTTTTACTCAGCAGGTTAATGACTTCTTTCTGAATTACCCGTTTCAAAGGCCTTGCTCCGTACTGAGGATCAAATCCATTTTCAACGAGGTATTCCAGTGCATAATCAGAAAACTCCAGTTCAATCCCTTGTTTTTGCAGTTGGTTCTTAATACCGTTCAGCTGTATTTTGATAATCCCTTTGATTTCTTTGCGCATCAAAGGATGGAACATAATTACATCATCTACTCGGTTGAGAAATTCGGGGCGCAATGTCTGCCTCAATAAATCCATTACCTGCTCTTTTGTTGCATCCACTACTTCGTCAAGATTTTGCTCATTCACTGCTTCGAAATTCTGCTGAATAATATGACTGCCCATATTGCTGGTCATAATCACAATGGTGTTCTTAAAGTTCACCACCCTGCCCTTATTGTCGGTCAGTCTTCCATCATCCAACACCTGTAACAAAACATTAAACGTGTCAGGATGTGCTTTTTCTATTTCATCCAACAGCACAACTGAATAAGGCTTGCGGCGCACCGCTTCTGTGAGCTGACCACCTTCATCATATCCAACATATCCCGGAGGTGCACCAACCAGACGACTCACGCTATGCTTCTCCTGGTATTCACTCATGTCAATGCGGGTCATCATGTTTTCATCATCAAACAAAACTTCAGCTAAAGCTTTGGCCAATTCTGTTTTACCCACACCGGTTGTTCCCAGGAAAATAAAGGAACCGATTGGTTTGCGCGGATCCTGCAATCCGGCCCGGCCTCTGCGTATAGCATCAGCAACGGCAGTAATCGCTTCTTCCTGGCCTACTACTTTTTTATGCAATTCATCTTCCAGGTGCAACAATTTTTCGCGCTCGCTCTGCAGCATCCGTTGCACGGGAATGCCGGTTGCTTTGGCTACATTTTCTGCAATATCATCTGCGCTTACTTCTTCTTTCAGCAAACGTTTATGCTGGCTGTCCATTTCATCCAGTTGTAATGAGAATTCCGCCATGATACGTTCTTCTTCCTGCACTTTCCCGTAGCGGATTTCTGCTACTTTACCATAGTCTCCTTCACGCTCGGCACGCTCAGCTTCCTGCTTATATTGCTCAATTGTATTTTTTGATTGGTTGATTTTATCGACCAGTTCCTTTTCATTCAGCCATTTTGCCTTTAACGTATCGCGCTGAACAGTCAGCAAAGAAATATCCTGGGACAATGACTTCAATTTCTCTTCATCATTCTCTCTTTTGATGGCCTCTCTTTCAATTTCCAGTTGGCGTATACGGCGTTCCAGTTCGTCCAGTTCCTCCGGCATTGAATTCATTTCGAGCTTCAGTTTGGCCGCAGATTCATCAATCAAATCAATTGCTTTATCCGGCAGGAAACGATCCGTAATATACCTTGTGGAAAGCTGAACAGCTGCGATGATAGCTTCGTCCAGAATACGCACCTGGTGATGGCTTTCATAACGATCCTTCAGGCCACGCAAAATAGAAATGGCATCTTCTTCACTTGGTTCGTCAACCAATACTTTCTGGAAACGACGTTCAAGGGCCTTGTCTTTTTCAAAATATTTTTGATACTCATTCAGTGTTGTCGCACCGATAGCACGCAATTCTCCACGTGCCAGGGCCGGTTTCAGAATGTTTGCCGCATCCATCGCCCCTTCGCCACCACCGGCGCCAATCAGGGTATGGATTTCATCAATAAACATGATGATTTCGCCATCACTTTCTGCTACTTCTTTGATCACTCCTTTCAGCCTTTCTTCAAACTCTCCTTTGTATTTGGCACCTGCAATCAGCAAGCCCATATCCAGGGCATAAATAATTTTTGATTTCAGGTTGTCCGGCACATCACCATTGATAATCCGGTGCGCCAAACCTTCCACAATAGCAGTTTTACCAACGCCGGGTTCACCCACTAAAATCGGGTTATTTTTGGAGCGGCGCGAAAGGATATGCAAGGTCCTGCGTATTTCTTCATCACGACCAATAACCGGATCAAGCTTGTTATCTTTCGCCAGTTCATTCAGGTTTTTGGCATAGCGCTTCAGGTTGTTGAATTGCGTATCCGCGGTTTGAGAATCCACCGTACTGCCTTTTCTTAATTCAAGAATTGCCGCCACCAGGTTTTTCTCCGTAAGGCCTGAATCTTTTAATAGCTTTCCAACCTCATCATTCACCTGCAATAAAGACAACAACAAATGCTCAACACTTACAAATTCATCTTTGAATTGTTTCAGATTTGCAGAGCTACGCAACACCACGCTGTTTAAATCGCGGCTGATATTCTGGGCAGGTTCGGTGCCCTGAACTCTTGGCAAACGGTTTAATAATTCCTGCAGCTTATTGTTGACATGATTAAGATTGACATTATTTTTCTTTAGCAAAAAAGAGACAGAACCATTATCATCATTCAATAATGATTGTAATAAATGGGCGGTTTCTATGTTGGAATTCTGCGCATTGTAAGCCAGTTGCTGGGCAGCCTGAATGACTTCCTGCGCTTTGATGGTGAAATTATTTAAGTTCATATGCAATGTGTTTTTTTAGTTTAAAATCCGGTCATTCCACAGAATTTTAAAACGCTGTAGATATCCGAATTCAATCAAACTATATTCCAGAACCGAATTTAAGAAAATTTGGCGTAAAAAGCGCTATTGCCCTGCCAAAGCGGCTTACAGCATTCACGAAATCGGAAATTTTAGCAGACTATATACAGAAAAACCGCTCCGGCGTTCCGGAGCAGTTTTATAACATTATTAATCTTGTTGTTGTACTACCTTTTTAGAATTGATATTGTACTTGCTTCGCCTGTTTCGTCCACCACACTCAGTATATATTTACCAGTCGACAAAAACGTTGCCGGTATTCTTACATATTCCTTGCCCTTATAGAGCGTCTGCTGACTGGAAAAAACTTTTTGGCCCAACATATTGTACAAGGCAATTTCAAAGGAAGACCCTTTAAAATTTTTCATCAGGATAGTAAATTCATCCTGAAACGGATTGGGTGAAACAATAAGATTTGGTTTTGTGCTATCCAAATCAGCCACTTTTTTAGTTGTATTATTTCGGCTGATCAACCAATATTCCGGGTCTACAAAGACACTGTCGGCATCAAAACCAATATTCCGGATAAATGTTTCACCGTTGTATTTATTATCCACCACAATGGTCGTATCCTTAACTGCATTTTTAAATTTCAGCGCTACAGGCAATTCAAAAAAACGAACGGAAGAATGAGAGGTCTTCTGATTCATTTTAATTTTGACTGTACGCTCACTCAGTACCGACCATTCTACAGTATAGCTCGGATAACCTTGTCCGACAAACCATTGGCGGAAGAATGAATCCAGTTTCAGTCCGCTTTCCTTTTCAAGATGCCGCTGCAAATCTTTCGTTTTCGCAAACCCATACACCACATCCGGATCTTTTTGATAATTCCGCACAGCTGTTAAAAACGTATTGTCGCCCATCATAAAACGCAGCATATATAGAAGGTGAGAGCCTTTCAGATAAGAGAGCCTGCTGCTGAAAATCCGGCTGACGCTCAGCGTATCGTCCACTTTTACCGAACCGGCACTGTCGTTGGTAATGGTCAAAATTTCGGCCCTTCTATTCTGCATGATATTCTGAGGATATTTCCCTTCCATATAAATGCTGGCCAGATGTGTTGCAAAACCTTCGTTCAACCAGATATCTTCCCAGCTGCCACAGGTAATTTTATTGCCAAACCATTGATGGGCCAGTTCGTGCGCACAAAGTGATTCACCGATATTTGTAATGAAAGAATTGGTCTGGTGTTCTTCTCCTCCACCCCAACCAAACTGGGTATGACCATATTTTTCTTTCATAAAAGGATAATCGCCAAACGCATAATGAAATATCAACATTGCATCCAGTGTATTTTGCGTTCCGGCCTTAAATGTCTCAACACTTTCGGGATAGCAAAAAGACTGCATCGGCAGGGCGGTTTTACCCAATTGTACGGTATGATTAAATTCCTCGTAATTGGTTACTGCAATAGCTGCGAGGTAACTTACCATCGGGTATCTATGCTTCCAGTGTGTGGTCAGTTTCGTTCCATCTGCCGATAAAATTTCACTTTGGCGTAAACCGTTCGATATTCCTTTATAGGCTTTTGGGCAGGTAATGTGGATGTCAATCGAGTCAATCTTGTCGTCCAGGGTATTTTTGCAAGGCCACCAATCCATCGCACCATAAGGTTCACTCAAGGTCCATAATACAGGGACACCTGAATGGGTAGATTGTGTAAAAGAACCAAAACCGGTACTGGGGGGAATGCCATGATATTGTATACTGATTGAATCCAAAGTATTTGCCGGAAGATTGGTGCCAAGCTGAATAATGACTGTATTATCGCCTCTCGAAAAAGCTAAGGGAACCCCCTTACGCAACACTTTGTCAACAATCATCGTATCGGCCAGATCCATCACCACCTGCGTAGCGGCTGTTTTCGTGATAAAACAGGTGCTAACCGTTCCTGAAATTGCTCTTATAGCCGGATCAATATTCCATTCGCAACGGTGATAAACCACATCAATCAGCTCAGAAGCCGTCTTTTTATAGAAATGTTCCATTTGCTTTCTCTCTTGCGAACGCATTTCCATACGGGCTATGTCATTTACCTGTTTGCAATAAATATCAGTTGTTTGTGCAAAAGAAAAATTACATAAAAATAAAAACGAAAGTGTATTTAAGACAAATCTTATCCTGATAGCATTTTGCATATAAAAAGCCTGAATTATAGTAAATTGAACCTAAAATTAAGGAATCAGAATGGCTTAAATCATAAAATAAACCGTATTCCAAAAAACGTTGAAAAATAATTAAGTATTTTTGTTGCTCTACCATTTTTCCAAAACCTATTATGCGGTATTTCAGCATCTTCCTATTTATCTTTTCTCTGGCCTTTGTGCCGGCTTCTGCGCAAACCACCCGCAGCGAACTGGAGAAACGCAGGCAATCGATTGTTGAGTCTCTGAAGGAAACTCAGGCCCAACTGGATGCTACGAAAAAGGATAAAAAAGCAACAATGAGCCAGCTGAATGCCCTGCAGGCCAAACTGAATACCCGCGAAAAACTCATCCGTAATATCAATATGGAAATGAGCAACCTGGATAATGACATTAAAAATTCATCTTCAGAAGTGGTGGTATTGAGGGGAAACCTGAAGATACAACAGGAACGATACGCCCAATCGGTTCGATATGCCTACGCCAACCGCAGTTCTTACAATACTTTAGCGTTTATCTTTTCTGCAAAAGACTTTAACGATGCCATGCGCCGGATGAAGTACATGAAAAAATACCGGGAATTCCGCAAAAACCAGGTGGATGAAATTAAATCCACCCAAACGAAAATTGAGCAGAAAATCAATGTGCTGAGTACCGTTAAAAACCAAAAAGGACAATTGCTGACTGCGGAAGAACAACAAAAACTGGTGTTGCAACAGGAAAAAACCGAAACCAATAAGGTGGTGGAAGAACTGAAAGGACGCGAAAAAGAACTGGTAGCAGATATTGACAATAAAAGGAAAGTAACCAAACGCCTGGATAATGCCATCAGTGATGCTATCCGGAGAGAAATAGAAATAGCCCGCAAGAAGGCTGAAGAAGAAGAAAGGAAAAGGCGCGCAGAAGAAGAACAAAAAGCCGCTGCCCTGGCCGCTGCCAAAGCAGACGCCAACAATCCGAATGCTTACGGAACAGGCCCGAACAGAGTAATATTGGCCGGCGGCACCAGAACAAATCCGACCACTACAAACAATAATGGGCCAATAGGACCAAAACCGACGGTTACCAACAATAACAAAACAACCGGAACGGGCTCGTCTCCCTATAACCCTGTAGCGACAACGGTAAAACCGGGCGGAACCACACCCAACAGAACACGACCGACATACACTCCTTCCAACACACCTGAGGTGGCCAGTCTTTCAACTGGTTTCGAAGCCAACAGGGGACGCCTGCCTTGGCCGGTACTGAGTGGAGTGATTATTGATCCTTTTGGGAAACATAAACACGCAATCGCCACAAAAGTTGAAATTGAGAATAATGGTATTGACATCCAGACGAGCCAGGGCGCCAAAGCAAGAGCTGTATTTGATGGTGATATAACCAGCGTATTGAATATGGGAGGAGACGGGCAAATTGTAATTATAAGTCACGGACAATATTTCAGTGTTTACCGTGGCTTGAATAGTGTTAATGTAAAAAAAGGAGATAAAGTAACGACCAAACAGATTATTGGTTCAGTAGGGAATAATGAAGACGGTGTTGCCGTATTAAATTTCCAAGTCTGGAAAGGTTCTGCAAAAATGAATCCATCCGGTTGGATTGCTCCGATGTAATTCCCGAAACTGATTTTATTACCTTTGCGTTTTTCCGCACACAAAATTTATAAATGACCGATAACAATCGCTACAACCTTCGGGGTGTATCTGCCCAAAAAGAAGATGTACATAAGGCTATTGCCAAACTGGACAAAGGACTTTACCCAAATGCTTTCTGTAAAATATATCCTGACTACTGGGGCAACGACCCTGAGTATTGCAACCTGATGCATGCAGACGGTGCGGGTACAAAGTCGTCTCTGGCTTACCTCTACTGGCGCGAAACAGGTGACCTTAGTGTATGGGAAGGCATTGCAATCGACTCTATCGTGATGAACATTGACGATATGCTGTGTGTGGGCGCTACAGGGCCATTCACCTATTCTTCTACTATCGGACGTAATAAAAAACTGATACCGGGAGAAGTTATTTCTGAATTGATTAACGGAACACAATCTTACTTTGACCGCCTGAAGCAATATGGCATTGACGTACACCTGATGGGTGGCGAAACAGCTGATGTAGGCGATGTGGTTCGTACAGTGATTGTAGATGGCACCATGAGCTGCCGTATGCGCCGCGACAAGCTGGTGACGACAGAAAAAATGGAAGCCGGTGATGTGATTGTTTCATTAGCCAGCTACGGACAAGCCACTTACGAAGACCAATACAACAGCGGCATGGGCAGCAATGGACTTACCAGTGCACGCCACGAAATGCTGCGCAAAGAATACAAATCAAAATATCCTGAAAGTGTAGACCCTAACCTGCCGGATGAAGTGGTTTACAACGGTAAATATTCTTTGACCGACCCAACCGAAACACCGCTGAATGTAGGCCAGATGGTTCTTTCCCCTACCCGTACTTATGCGCCTGTTATTTTGCAGGTATTGAATCAGCATTTTGATAAAATACACGGCATCATCCATTGCAGTGGCGGTGGCCAGAGCAAAGTGCTGCATTATTTACCCAAAGCTTTACGCGTGGTAAAAAATAACCTGCTGCCTGTACCTCCCTTATTTAAAATGATACAGGAAGCGGCCGGCACCAGCGGACAGGAAATGTACCAGGTATTCAATATGGGGCAGCGACTTGAAATCTATACCGATGCGCAAACTGCTGAAAGCATTATCGCTATCTCTAAAAGCTTTAATATCGATGCTCAAATCTCCGGATATGTGGCTGCATCCGAAACAAAAGAAGTGATTGTAGAATCGCCAATGGGCACTTTTGAATATCGATAAGTCTATGTTGAGTGCTTAATGTTAAATTCTTGAATTGAGAATAAATCCAGGTTAGCAGACAATACATAACAAATTTTTAAAAATGCCTCTCAGGTTTTTGAGGGGCATTTTTTTATGTCAGGGTGGTGACGACTTATGGTCCGACAGAAGGCGATTATGGTCTGGCAGAAGCCAAATATGCTTTGGCAGAAGCCAATTATGCTCGCTCCGAAGCCGAAGACTGCCCGGCAGAAGTAATAGTCGGTCTGGCAGAAGCCGCGGACTGCCTGACAGAAACCGCGGACTGCCTGACAGAAGCCAAAGATGGCTTGGCAGAAGTCAAAGATGCTCAGGCAGAAATGGAGTATGCCCGGTTTTTTGACAAAAATTTCCCACCGGAAGCTAATTATGGCTAAAAGATGATATTATTGTTATATTCTGCAATATAACAATAATGACTGATGAAGGAAAGGATAATAATTGCATTAAAATAACGTGCTATTTTCACTGGCGAGTTATTGAAGATTGTTGTATGTTGTGGTCGTTGAAACCTTTACAAACGTTTAAAATTGACTTTTAAAATAATGTAGATTTTGAATAGATTATATTTAAAACGTGCGCCAAGGGGCGAGTTATTGGAAACATTGCAGAAAATGTGATAATTAGCGGTAAACAGCGACAGTACTTTTATTAAAAATCATTTTTTTACTTTTGTAAAAATTAGAATAATATGGATACAGATTTTAGTAAACTAATACAAAATGTCTCTAAAGTAAAGTTACAAGGAGGAATTTTCGCAAAGGCAAGTATAGTGTTGATAATTGTGTCGATATGTATTGCAAGTATTGCAGCATTAGCAGGTAATATTTGGGTAAGCTGTGGAGCAATTGGAGTAATTTTCATTTTAACTTTTGTAATCTTATGGAGACTTATAAACTTCGCAAATAATAATCCTCAAGCTGCGATTTTAGAAGGTGCAGAATTTTTAGTTCACGAACAAATAAAGTTGGCTGCAAAAGGTGTTGGATCATTTCCTTCTTTAACATCAAATTTGACAGAAGAAACTCCAATTATAATAGATGAAGCAATCCAAAACAAAGCAAATCAACCTGATTTAGAAATTCAAAATGGAAAGGAGGCTAACAATGGATAACGGCAAATTTTACCAAATCTATCTTAAACCTAAAGAAGGAATAGATGAAGAAACAATTACAAAAAAAATGAATTTATCTCTAGATTGGTTCAAATATGATAAAAACAATTATATAGTTTGGTCAACTTCTGATATAGCGAAATGGATGACTAGACTCAAACCATTAGCTGAACCTAGTGGAAGATTATTTATTTGTGAAATTGTTAGTACCAACCGAAATGGATGGATGAATAAAGATTTTTGGGAATGGCTGAAAAAAGAAAGATAAATATTTCCGCTAACAGCACATTTGCAATAGGCGGGGTTTAATGCCCGGCAGACAGTTTTGTGGTCGGCAATAGCGCAGTTCTTCCCTTTTTCGGGATAGTTGAAGAGCACCAGTAAATCAAAACCAATCGTCCGGTGGTAATATTATTTCCTGCTGCACTTCGGGCACGTTACTATCCATCTCCCGGTCGCTGATAATAGAAGAGATGGGATGCGCCATCAAACCGTCAAATGGGAGCATCAGCTCCATGATTTGTTCAGGGCGTTGGGAGGTGTCCAACCATTGGCTCCATTTATTCTGTGGCAGTACCAAAGGCATGCGGAATTTTGTATTGTTTATTTCTGCCATCAGCATATCGGCATCTGTGGTGATAATGCTGCATCCGTAAGGCCGGGCCCAGTCGGGATGATCCCAGGAAGCATAGACACCACCGAGTGCGAACGGCTTGCTGTCCGGGCTATAAATGTAGTAAGGCGTCTTGCTCTTTTCTCCTTTGCGCCATTCGAAAAAACCATTGACCAATATCAGGCATCGGTTGTGAGGCGCATAATTGCGAAACAATTCCGCTGAAAACAAAGTTTCTGCGGCAGCATTCAATGATTTCTTACGGGTACTGAGTGCTTCGCCAACGGACCGTGTAAAATGGGGTACCAATCCCCACATCATACCTTTTACTTCATCAGGATTCGCTGAGGTCATCACTGGAATATCAGGATGATTGTAAGCATTGACATGAAAATAAGAAGGGATATCATGTATCCTTACATTTGTCGGAAAAAGCGCTTCCAGTTCAGGCGTAGCAGGTGTGGCGATATCAAAAGGCATATGCACAAATTTATACAAACTAATGACTTGCTTATCCTGGCAACTTGGGATTTATAATAACCTTGCATGTGGAGCAAAATAAAAAACACCCCTTGTGCAGAGGGGCGCTTTTAATTATAGTCAGGGAGCAACAACCTCCATAATATGTTTTGCCGTTTTTCTGTAATCATCCATAGAGCTGGGTTTTATCAGGTATCTGGAACATCCTGCATTCATACATTCATCGTTGTGTAAGATGGAAGCAGTAAGAATAACAACAGGAATATGTGATGTGCGCGGGTTACGTTTCAATTCGAGCAATGTTTCGAAACCGCCTTTCAAAGGGAGATGATAATCAATTACAATAGCGCTGACATCAGCAGGATGCTCACTTTCATCCAGCATTTTCAGCATTGCAATTGAATTCACAAAAACTGTGTAACTGATATTTTCAAAAGCCATTAATGCCTCTGTCAAAAACTCCTGATCGTCAGAATCATCCTCAACAATTATAATCCGTTTCATAGGAATAAACATTTACAGAAAAGATGCCAACCAAAGCTTTTAATTATAAAAGGAGTTTGATTGGCATTTATTTTCGAATTAAACTTTACATCGTTAGCAACAAAAAAAAGTTCACTTATTTAAGAGCCATGCTCGCAGCCGTGGAGGAGTCCGATATCCCGGTTTCTTTTTTTGCTTTCTTTTTCAGGAAAGCCAATAATTGATCCAGTCCTTTCAGCTTATCTTTTTTATAAAAATCATGCAAAATCAAACCACCGGTAATGATTAATGCTGCACTGACCAAACCTATCGCTTTCTTATTCATCTCGTTTAGTTTTTAAGCTTATCAATTAAGAAGACAAAGGTTGAATTTAATAAAGGGGCAGGCTTACATCATTCCGCTTAATTCTTACACGATATGAACTAAAACACATAATTATATCCAAGCGACACCGATAGTGTTGCATTACGGATAGAATTGTTACTGTTGCCGGCCGGCAATATATTTTTGAGACCATGAGCATACATCCCTTTGATATAAATACCGTTGAACAATATAAACCCGGCATTTGCATTAAGACCAAAATCCATTGGTTTCACATCATCAGTGATTTGAGAGCCGATTTCCAAATCCCTCTTTATACCAAGCGCCTTACTGCTGCCGCCAATGGTATAGGCCCAATAGGGTCCTGCGCCAATAAAGAAACGATTACCCATGGCTTTTCCGGTGATATAATTCAGGAAGACCGGAATATCTATGTAATTAATGGTATGAGAAACATCAGATCCCAGAAAGTCGGCCTTCCCGCCTTTGCCCGAAAAAAATGCACCACCTCTCAGTTCAAAATGGCTCATCACACCAAGGCCAATACTGGCTCCGGCGCGGATACCCTGTTTGAATGCTCCATTATCACGGGCTCCGGCAATTTCGTATCGGGTTTTGGAGAATTGGTAACCAATCTCCGGCGAAACAGAAAGCTGTGCAGATGCGCCTTGACCAATAAAGGAGGCCATTAAAACAATCAATAATTTTTTCATATAGCGAAGTTAGCTGTCAAGATCAGCAGACACTGCCAATTGTCTCAATCTTAAGATATTAAAGGAATAAACGCTACACATATGTAGCAAAGACTGTGACTTTCGATGAGTGCTTATGCAGAACTAATTTCTTATTTTAACTTACTGTCATTATTAGAACTAATTTCGTTTCACAAATAAATTATTCCGGCAAATGCAATACGGCCCTATACTGATAATTGAAGATGATGAAGATGATAAGGATTTCCTGTTCGAGGCCCTGCGCGAAATCGGTATCGAAAACGAAATAATCTGGCTCAACAATTGTATTGAAGCGTTTGATTTGCTGCAAACCACCAACAAACAGACATTCCTTATCCTCTGCGATGTAAACCTGCCTAAGCAAACGGGTACTGAATTTAAAAAATGTGTGGATGAACATCCTGAGCTGCGCAAAAAAAGCATTCCATTTGTATTCTACTCTACTGCTGCCGACGAAAAAACGGTAAACGAAGCTTATACACAAATGACTGTTCAGGGCTTTTTTAAGAAATCGAACAACTACGAAGAAATCAAGAAACACATGAAAATCATCACAGATTATTGGATGCACTGCAAACATCCTAACAGGCTGTAATTGATAATCATTCAACAGGAAATTAAGGCTTCGCCTTAAATTCCGGGTTATATATCAATCCAACTATATTTCTCCAGGGATCTTTCACGGATGCTACCATAATGTCGCCACCAACGTTTGTTGGCTCTTCGTGGCTGGCCGCACCTGTCCGGATAAAATGCTGATAAGTTGCCTGTATATCCTCTACACCCCAATAACACACTACACTCTGCGGTTTTTCTGTAATCGGATTTTCCTCCGGTTGCAGACCAAGTTCATATCCGCCTATATCGAAACCCACATAAAAAGGCTGATCGAAATAAGGCCTTGTATCAAATACCAAAGCATACCATTCTTTTGCTTTTTGGATATCACCAACCTGGTAGATGGTGGTTCTGAGCCCAAGTATCTTTGTTGATTTCATAAATATGGCGTGTTTAAAGGTTCCGGATAAAGATGGCTTGCGCATCCCGAATGACAGTACAATTTCAGGTCAATGCGTACTCTACAAAACGTAAAAGTAAATTTTTCACCTGATTTTTAAGGAAACCGGGCTTAGCCAGTAAAAAAACCTAAACGTTTAGGTTGGCAGACATAAACTATTTAGGTCAGGCAACGTAAAATTTTAGGTTGGTAAACGTAAAACTTTAGGTTGGTGGGCGTAAACCGTTTAGGTTGATGAACGTAAAATTTCCGGTTGGATAAGGTAAAAATTCAGGTCATTGTATGGCAATTAAAAAAGGCCCGTCATCTCTGACGGGCCTTCACATTTTTAACGGTTAAATTATTAATTTACTTTCACTAATTCCACTTCAAAGATCAAATCACTTTTTGGAGGAATCACACCGGACGGGTGGCCATTCTCACCATAGGCAATTTGGTAAGGAATATAAAATATTGCTCTTCCACCTGGCTTCATCAGTTGCAAGCCTTCTGTCCAGCCCGGAATAACCTGATTCAATCTGAAGCTGATGGGTGCTTTACCAAAGTTTCCGTCAAAATCTTTACCATTTGTAAAGCTGCCTTTATAAAACACACTCACCTGGTCAGTAGCGCTTGGCGATTCGCCGCTTCCTTCTTTTTCAATAATGTATTTCAATCCCGAGGCAGTTGTTTTCGCGTTTTCAAATCTTTTCAGCGCTGCAGCATTAGCAATTGCCCTTGCAGCTTCCTCTTCTTTTGCTTTGGCAGCAGCTTTTTCGGCGAAACCACCCAATTCTTTTTCAAATACTTTTGGCGCATCAAATGATTCTGCTGCCTTGCCTTTTCTAAGAATCAATATTCTGCTCAGGGAGTCATTTCCTTCAATTTTGTTCACAACATCCATTCCTTCTACTACATGACCAAACACAGTGTGTTTGCCGTCTAGCCATGGCGTTGCCAAATGGGTGATAAAAAACTGGGAGCCATTGGTACCAGGACCGGAATTGGCCATACTCAGGATACCAGGACCGGTATGTTTTAAAGTTTCATCAAACTCATCCGGAAATTTATAACCCGGATTGCCTGATCCTGTGCCTTGCGGACACCCACCCTGTATCATAAAGTTAGGAATGACCCTGTGAAATTTCAACCCGTCGTAAAACGGCGTGCCTTCCGGCCTGGCCGTGTTTTTCATCTGACCCTCTGCAAGGCCTACAAAGTTGGCAACCGTCATTGGTGTCTTTTGAAACTCAAGGGCAGTATAAATATTCCCCTTCGCCGTTTCAAATTTTGCATAAAGGCCGTCGGCCTGTTTCAATAAGAATTCTTTATCCATAGAGCTTAATTTTTGCTTTTTTTGCGCCCCTGCCCCAATGCCAAATGCGGTTAAGGTTAAGAGGAATAAAAGTGTTTTTTTCATCCGTATTGTTTTAGAGGGTTGTTTACTTGTTTTAATATTTCAAAATTTGAAGGCGATAAAGATAATGTTTGCAGGGAGATTTGAGAAAAATCAAATTCGCAACTCAATGGAATCCTTCAGCAACCGCTCAAATTTCACCCCTTTCCACCCTGAATTATGATTGAAAAATAGATAAGTCGGAACCTATGGTTAAGAGCAAAATGTTGGGTAATTATTTTAAAAGCGTGAACATTGCCTCCCGAAACAATCCAAAACTACACCGGCAGCACATGCCCCTGCGCTATTGGAAATACCTTACAGAAAAGTTGTAGATAGAAAACAAAGTTCGACTCAGTTTTAATTAATAAAAAAACAGAAGTTTGCAGCGTAAAGGTATTTGCCTGAAAACAAAATCTGATCATACATGAAAATCTTTAAAACACTGTTCCTGCTGTTGTGCAGTTTACCTCACCTATTGTTCGCCAAAGGAGACCTGCAAACTGATCTTTCCCTGCCCTATCTCGTACAGCAACCAAAAATTAAATCTGCTCATCCGCCTGTGTTAATCTTAATGCATGGCTATGGCAGCAACGAGGCCGATCTGTTTGACCTGAAGGATAATCTGCCGCAGAACTTCCTCATCATTTCGCTGCGGGCAACAATGCCTATGGGCAACAACAGCTATCAATGGTTTGGTATGGAAATGACAGACGGAAAGATGTTGGGTAACAGGAAAGACATTGCAAACAGCGTGGCAAAGATCAAAGCAATGATTCCCGCAATCATCAAAAAATACAAGGCCGATGCCGCACAAGTCTATCTGTCGGGGTTTAGCCAGGGCGGAATGATGAGCTATGAAGTGGGTTTGACTGCACCTGAATTGTTTAAAGGTATTGCACCGCTCAGCGGCAAAATATTCGAACCATTAAAAGTTCAGATAAAAAACACGCCATCCTTAAAAAAACTCAGAATATTTATTGGCCATGGCGATGCAGACGAGCGTGTCGCCTATAGCTTTGCTACCGAAGCGAATAAGTATCTGAAACAAATGAACCTGAATCCTGAGTTTCACACCTACAAAGGCATGGCGCATTCCATTAATCAACAGGAAATCGCAGACTTGAGTAAATGGCTAAGTAAGCCCTAATAACTAATCAAACATAGATTGCTGGCCACTTTGCCTGGCAGGGACAGGAAGATCCAGTTTAAATTCCTTATTCATTTTTTCAATAAAATGAGTAGCCAGTAATGGTGATTCCAGCTCAATATTCTGGTGAACAAAAAAGTACAATTTCTGCAAACCTTCCTTGCGCCATTTTTTAATTCTAAGCACCCATTCATCCAGACGATCAACATCGCTCGGGTGATTGGCACCCACATAACGAACAAAGGCAACAGGACTGGTAAGCCGCATATGCAGCATATCACGGCGGCCTGCAGTATCCACAATAATATTAGCCATACCAAGTTTTTCCAGCAGGTCGCCAAATTCTGCACTCACTTTCGGATCAGAAAACCATGCCGCGTTGCGTACTTCCACTCCAAGCGGAATACCTGCAGGGAATTTTTCTAACACACCTTTCAGCCGTTCAAAATCCTTTGGTGCAAAATTGTCGTGCAACTGCATAAAAACCATCCCGAGCTTCTGATCAAAATGACTCACCGCATCACAAAAGAGTTCTAATGGTTCATTTACATTAATCAATCGCTTAAAATGCGTAACCGTATTGGTAATCTTTGGGAAAAAGCGAAAATTATCGGGCGTCTTTTCCTTCCAGGTTTCGACCTGTGCAGCATCAGGCATCCCGTAGAAGGTTGCATTCAGCTCAATAGAATTGAACTGTGTGGAATAATATACCAGTTCGTCTTTTGTGCCTTTTGGATAAAACCCCTTCAGGTCCTTCTTATTCCATTTGGCACAACCAACTGCCACTTCGAAAGGCTGGTCTGTTTTATGCGCCGCTAATACTTTTTTTGTTTGTGGTGCATCATTCGGTAGTCCGAAATTTATATCTCCGGGATTATCTACTTTTCCAAAGTCCATATTTACATCAGTTAAAGAGCAACAAATGTAAATCAAAACTGAAGTAAATTTCGTTGCCGGTGATGAAGTATATTTACACCAATGAACAGTCCTGCACCCATCGATATTTTAGCTCAGGCCCTGAAGCAAATTTCCGGCATCAGTGCTGAAGACTTTGAATTGTCGCGACCCTGTTGGGAAATCAAAGAATACAAAAAAGGCGCACTCTACAATGATTACAAGCAGGTGTGCAAGCATCTCGGCTTTATAACGGAAGGTGTTTTCCGGACGTATTATATTGATGAAAAAGGTGAAGACAAAAATGTATTCTTCTTTTCGCAATATCAGGTCGTTGTCTCCTTTCACAGCTTTATCAACCAGGTTCCCTGTAATTATTATACAGAAGCAATGAAAGATGCTCAGGTCATTTATATTCACATCAATCACCTGCAAAAACTATACGAGAGCAACCATCGCTGGGAACATCTCGGCCGTATCATTGCTGAGATGGCCTTCAATGTAGCTATGCGCCGCACGGAAAGTTTTCTGTTTCAATCGCCGGAACAACGCTACCTCGACCTTATTGAGCAACATCCTGAAATCTTCAACAGTATTCCACTTTACCATATTTCTTCCTACTTGGGCATCCAGGGTCCATCGCTGAGCCGCATCCGAAAAAGATTATTGAACGGCTGACACGATTTTAACTCAGGTTAAGAAGATTGACATCCCACGCATAGACCTTTGTATTCAGATTTCAAACCACTTAAAAAACAAATACAATTATGAAAAGGATTCAATCAAAAACAATCGTGTTTATTACCGGTGCATTCGTAAGCCACCACGGATGGAGTGAATGGCAAAAATATTATGAAAGTAAAGGGTTTAAAACCTACGCACCCAGCTGGCCGCACAAAGAAGGGACAGCGCAGGAACTGCGGGATGCACAGCCTAACGACCTTGCTTTGGCGCGCCTTACACTCAATGAACTGGTAGACCATTATGCCAGATTTGTAAAAGCACTTCCTGAAAAACCAATCCTTATCGGACACTCTTTGGGTGGATTAATTACACAAATTTTATTGAACCGCGACCTTGCTGTTGCAGCGAGCGTATTGCACTCTGTACCTCCCCTGGGCGTTTTCCCGTACGAGTTCTCTTTTCTGAAAGCCGGCTGGAAATCATTGGGATTGTTCACATCTTCAGATAAAACATACCTGATGTCCTTCAAAGACTGGCAATATGCATTTGTAAACGGAATGAGCCTTGCGGATCAGCAAAAAGCTTATGAAGAAAACACCATTCCGGAGTCGAAACGAGTGGCACGCGGTGGTCTGACCAGCGCAGCAAAAGTTGATTTCAACAAAGCACACAATCCTTTGCTGATGATCGCCGGCAGTACGGATCATATTATTCCTGCCCACCTCAACCGGCGCAATTTCAAAAGATACACCGACAGAAACTCCGTAACTGATTACAAAGAATTTGAAGGAATCAACCATTTTGTTGTTGGTCTGCCAACCTGGAAAATGCAGGCTGATTATATCCTCAACTGGCTGGAAAAACTATAAGAACTTATTCCAATTCAAGAAAGCGATATCCAAAACTTTGGGTATCGCTTTTTCTTATAGCAGGATTGTTTTGCTTTTTTTCTGAATACTGTACCTTTCGCCCTTAATCATTGATTTTTTCAAGAGATTTTCTACGCTTATTATGGCAGAACAAAAGATGCAACGTCACCTGGGACTGGCGCAGGCCACCGCTATCAACATGATAGATATGGTAGGTATTGGCCCGTTCATTACGCTACCTATGGTGATTGGCCTGATGAATGGCGCCTACTTTTTATACGCCTGGATTCTCGGAGCGGTTTTATCTTTTGTTGACGCTATGGTGTGGAGTGAATTGGGCGCGGCTTATCCCAATGCCGGGGGCTCTTATCATTTTCTAAAGGAAGCTTATGGTAAAAATGATGCGGGAAGATATATGAGCTTCCTGTTTGTGTGGCAAACGATGATACAGGCGCCTCTAGTCATTGCCTCTGCTGCGATTGGCTTTGCAGCTTATTTTTCTTACCTCGTACCACTGGAACCGATATATAGTAAAATGGTGAGTGGTTCAGTCGTTATTCTGATTGTATTACTGCTCTACCGCAACATCGAAACGATCGGAAAAATCAGTGTGCTGCTCTGGATTGGCGTATTGGCTACACTTTTCTGGATTATTGGCGGAGGTATCATGCACGGTCATTTCCTTGAGCCCATTCAGCATATCAATGACGGGTTGCAATTGAATTATGCCTTGGTGGCGGCCGTAGGATTTGCGAGTGTCAAAACAATCTACAGCTACCTGGGGTACTATAACATTTGCCATCTGGGTGCTGAAATAAAAAACCCGGAAAAGAATATCCCACGCAGCATGTTCTTCTCCATTGCGGGCATTGCAGCACTTTACCTGAGTATGAACATCAGTGTGGTGAGTGTTATTCCTTGGCAGGAAGCCAAAGACAGTGAATTTGTGCTGAGCTTATTTATGCAAAGACTGGCTGGCGATACTGCTGCTGCTGTACTTACCATTCTGATCTTGTGGGTTGCCTTTGCCTCCGTTTTTTCTGCCACATTGGGTTATAGCCGCATTCCGTATGCTGCAGCAAAAGATGGTGCTTTCCTGGAAGTGTTTGGCCGTCTGCACCCTACCCGCAATTTCCCTTATGTGTCTTTGCTGGTATTGGGTTCGGTAGCCTTTGTTTTCAGTTTACTCTTCAAACTTAAAGATGTTATCTCCGCCATACTGGCGATGCGCATCATCATCCAGTTTATTGGCCAGGCCATCGGATTATTATTATTGCGGCGCAAAAAGAAAGAAACAAATTTCCCTTATAAAATGCCTTTGTTTCCACTACCTGTTTACCTGGCTATCGTATTATGGCTGGGTGTGCTGGTTTCTACGGGTACAAAGATGGTACTATCCGGTTTGCTGGTCATTACGCTGGGCAGTATTGTCTTTTTTATCAAATCGAAAAGAAACGGTGAATGGCCGTTTAATAAAAATCCAGCATAAAGAGAAATCAATCTTGCGGAATCACAACCCTCACCTCAGTTCCCTTCTCAGGTTCGCTGCTAAAGATAATGCTACCATTGATATTGGCCAGGTAACCCTGAATAAGCTGCAATCCCAATCCTGTTCCTTTCTCGTCATTGGTACCTGTATTCTGTACGGTCCATTTGCGCTCTTTCAATAATGCTATTTCTTCGGGAGAAATACCGACACCTGTATCCCTTACTGCAATGTAAACCTTACTGTTCTGTATATCTGCAGACACAAAGATGGCACCCGAATCTGTATACTTAACAGCATTTCCGATCAGATTACGCAATACAAATTCCAATCCCTGCTTGTTACCCGTTATTTCAATTTGCTCATCAACCTGATTGACAAGCTGATTATTTTTGGTTTGCGCTGCAATACCAACAGTCTTAAAGCAATCTTCACAAAGCTTGTGAAGGTTAAAGTGCTCCTGGTTATTTTCCTCATTACTAAGTTGCAATTTTCCCCAATCCACAATATTATTGAGCATGCTCACTGTACTGTGCAATTGTTCAGCAATCATTCCTTCAATTTCTTTCATTTTATCTATGGAAATAACCGTTTTTATTCGCTGATCCAAAATCATTTCCATCGATGCAAGCGGGCCACGGATATCGTGCGCCATGATGGACATCATTTTTTGCTGCACTTCCTTGGCACGGTCCAGTTCCTTATTCTTTACCCTCAGTTCAAATAATTTAATCACTTGTTTGCTAAGCACAGACAGTGCCAGGTATTGTTCTTCAGTTAGCTGCCTTGGAACAGTATCCAGCACACAAAGTGTACCTAATTTATAACCGCTTTCGGTGACCAGCGGCATACCGGCATAATAGCGGACATGCGGCTCTCCGGTAACATAAGGATTATCAAAAAAACGTTCATCACTATATGCATCCGGCACTTCAAACAAATGATTATTCAGGATAGCATGAGAGCAGAAAGAAACATCACGCTCGGTTTGCTCCCCGTCAATACCCACTTTTGCCTTAAACCATTGCCTGTCTATATCAATAAGAGTAATCAGGGACATAGGAACGTCGCAGAGGCCGGAAGCAAGCTTAACTATATCGCCGAATTCTTCTTCATAAACGGAATCAAGTAACTCATATTTATAGAGTTCTGCGATGCGTTTACCCTCATCTACAGGAATTGGAGCTGTTATCATTTTATTGGTTTGGAATGCTAAAATAAGTACGAATAAGGAGTAAAAAAAGTTGCAGAACTTTAATTTAACAGGCTCGGCCTTATAATCTATTTAACAAAAGATATTCCCCGTAAATAATTCTGGATATACAGTGACAACTCTTTGGATTGATTGAAGGTCATAAAATGATTTCCACCGGGGATAATAATATCAGGTTTGGTGTACCTGATTGGCAAAATCCGGTCTGCAGAACCATGGATATGAAGAGTAGCCGCCGGAATGGTAGAGTTCTGCCAATTGACAATCTGATGAATGGCCCACTTAAGAAATACATGGTCAATATCACCAAGTATTTGGGCTAAAAGATGCTTCTCAGCAGGCGATTTTGCACCAAAAAACCAATTGGTCATGAAATTAGAACCGGTAAGGAGGCTTAGGGGTAATAAATGGTGTAAACCAAGTTTTCCTGCAACTTTGAAATACAGCGGCAGTTCATTCCTTGTCTTTGCCGAAGCCAGTAATATTACTGTTGCTGACGGCATGATCTTTGCCACTTCCATCGCCATCATTCCGCCAAACGAAAGTCCGACCAATACAGGATTTTCAGTTGTAATTTGCTTTGAAATCCGGAGGGTATAAGCTTCTATACTTTCCCGTTCTATCGGCGTAATCCACTTTATGTGGTGAATTTCATAAGGTCCAAAATCCATCAGCTGAAAGACTCGATGATCGGCACCAAGGCCGCTGAAGATATAGAGTTTAGGTGCTTTCAAAATATTACACAAAAACCTCTCCGGCAATGATCATCGCCTCAGCAAAAGCATCCTGGTTAAGTTTGAGTGGCATTTTATTTTCATTTGCCCAATACACCAAATTTTCTGTGGCAATATTGCCTACCAGATCATCATTTGCCATCGGACAACCACCAATTCCTTTTATAGAAGAGTCGAATAAACGACAACCGTTTGCATAAGCTGCATCCAGTTTTTCGCGCCATTGATTGGGAACAGAATGAAAATGTGCTCCAATCTGAACGTTCGGGAAGGAAGGCACCAGATGTTCAAAAATATTTGCAATAGTAACCGGTTGGGCCACACCCACGGTATCAGCCATCGAAATAATCTGAATGCCCATCTGACTTAGCTTCCCTACCCAATCTATCGCCACACTGGCAGAATAAACATCGCCGTAAGGATTACCAAAACCCATTGAGATATAAACAACCAATTGTTTGCCATGACGGACACACAATTCATGAATTTCTTCCACTTGTTTTAAAGATTCAGCAATCGTTTTGTTCGTGTTGCGTTTCTGAAACGTTTCGGAAATAGAGAATGGGAAACCCAGGTATGTAATCTCGTCATACTGCACAGCTTCCTCCGCTCCACGCGTATTGGCAATAATCGCCAGCAGTTTAGTATTACCGTTCAGTTTCAATTGCGGGATCACCTCTTTGGTGTCCGCCATCTGGGGAATAGCTTTTGGCGAAACAAAAGAGCCAAAGTCGAGGACATCGAAGCCGACCTCCAACAATTTATTCAGGTATTTTACTTTTTGTTCGGTAGGGATAAAGTGCGCCCAGCCTTGCATAGCATCTCTCGGGCATTCTACTAATCTAAATGATGTGTTGTCCATTAAAGTAGTTTTTCAGAAAATCAGTCAGATAATAACGAAGTATACTTAACTGCTTATTTTTTCAAGGAACAAAGCTAGACCTTTCTTTTTTTCTTCATCTAAATGATAACAAATATTATCATTATAATAGGTTTTGAGGGAGTAATAGGGCACCTCATTATCCTGTGCAATTTCATCAAGGTGATTTAATCCAATTGCATTTGCAGCATTAAAATCAGCGATAAATGCTTGTGACAATTCCTTATTCGAAACCCAGGCGGCAAAAACAAAGGGCAAACCGGTATGGTCTTTCCATGCTTTAGATAAATCGTAATTGTATGTAAAATTGGGTAATTGAGCCAGTGCGCGGTCGCCAATAATTACACCGGCAGTCTTTCCTTTAATATCAGCAATAAAATCTGGTCCTGCAGGTACAAACTGAACTTCCTTTTTCCAATATTCTTTGAATAATAATTGAGTCAGGCGTACAGATGTCCTGGATTGATAGTCGAGTATAACCGTATCAATTTCGTCAAGGGGTAATTCAGAAAAAACAGCTACTGAAACCACATTTCCATCGGCCGCTATCCCATAATCACTAACAATCTCAGCGCCTTCAATTTCTTGCAAAGCAGCCACAGGCATTAATGCCATATCAATTTCACCATCGCGTAACTTTTGTGCCAGTATAGCAGGATATTCTAATACAATTTCAATCTGATTTTTGATATTGCTGCGCTCCAATCCATACAACAGTGGTTTAGTATTCAGATAACTTACAGCACCAACTTTTATTTTGCGTTCCAAAGTTTACATTTGTGCGCAAATATAGCTCAACAGAAGATTCGATTAATATGTCAGAAAAACTCCTCATTTATACAGATGGCTCTTCACGCGGAAACCCCGGACCGGGCGGTTACGGAGCCATATTAATGTGGGGTCCTAAAGTGAAGGAACTGTCGCAGGGCTATCGCCGCACCACCAACAACCGCATGGAACTGATGGCGGTAATCGCAGCTTTGCAGGCACTCACCAAAACCGGTGTTGACATCATTATCCATTCAGATTCAAGTTATGTAGTCAATACTGTTGAAAAACGCTGGTTGCAGTCCTGGTTGCGCACCAATTTTAAAGGAAAGAAAAACGCCGACCTCTGGAAACAATACCATCAGTTGTCCCTGGCGCACAATATCAAATTTGTGTGGGTAAAAGGACATGCAGATAATATTTATAATAACCGTTGTGACGAATTGGCCACCGCTGCGGCAGACAGCCGTAAATGGTTGGTGGACGAAGGTTTTGAACAGGAAGAAGCTCACCCAACCGTATTTTAGCAAATGAAAATAGCCATATTAGGAGCCGGAGCTGCGGGTTGTTTTGCTGCCGCCAACATTCCCTTCGATGCAGCAAACGAAGTGATTGTGTTTGAAAAAGCAGCACGGGCCATGCAGAAGATAAAAGTAAGTGGTGGCGGGCGATGTAATGTTACACACGAATGTTTCGAGCTTCCGGCGCTGGTGGAAAAATACCCCAGAGGAAAGCAATTATTGAAGAAAACCTTTCATCATTTTAATCCTGCCGACACCATCAGATGGTTTGAAGAAAGAGGAGTAAAACTGAAAACTGAGCCTGATGGCAGGATGTTTCCCGTAAGCAACGACTCGCAAACCATTATCGATTGCATCTGGAGCGAAATGATAAAACAAAAAGTACAGGTTCGTTTTCATAAAGGTGTTTTGAGCATTGAACCAAAAGACAATCAATACATCATTCATTTTGCTGACAAAAGCACTTATACTGCAGATAAGATTTTAATTGCCACCGGAGGTTTCCCGAAGAAAGACCAATACAGCTGGATTGAAGCATTACCCCATCCAATCCAAAACCCGGTTCCATCCTTATTCACCTTCAATTTGCCCAAACATCCCATTACAGAACTGATGGGTGTTGTTGCTGAGGCTTCAGTAAAAATTGCGGGAACAAAATTTAAAGAGCAAGGGCCATTGCTCATTACGCATTGGGGCTTTTCGGGTCCGGCAATATTGCGTTGCTCGGCCTGGGCAGCAAGGGCACTGGAAGAAAAAAATTACCATTTCAATATCAGCATCAACTGGCTGAAAGAGGCAACCGAAGAAGATTTACGCGAACAGTTAATCTCACTGCGGCAGTTTGAAGGCAAGCAACTCGTACACAACAAAAATCCATTTGGTCTGCCCAAAAGATTGTGGGAATATTTTATCATCCGCATAGGCATAGCCGAAACAATCCGATGGGGAGATTTGCCCGCAGCACAGCAAAACAAACTGATTGAAACCCTGTTGCGCGATGTGTATGAAGTGAAAGGCAAAACAACCTTCAAGGAAGAATTTGTAACCTGTGGCGGGATAGAACTAAAAGATATAGACCCGCAAACGATGGAAAGCCGCAAGCTGAAGGGCATCTATTTCGCAGGTGAAATTACCGATGTAGACGGCATCACCGGAGGTTTCAATTTTCAGAACGCATGGACAAGTGCCTGGATTGCAGCGAAAGGAATACAGCATGATTAATGTTGAATAGTTATTGAAATCCCACCCATAAAATGGCCGGATGTTTATGGGTATACCGGAAAAAACGCTGGTTTTCGTTTGATTATTTAGTCTATTTTTGGTTTTGATTAACATTTACTCAAAGCCCCGGCCCTACGCTTAGCAAACCCTTTACGAGCACCATGAAACAAAGTCTTTTTTGCACCCTGCTTCTTTTACTTTCTGCTGTTACTGCCCGCACCCAAACTGTAAATAAGGCATTAGAAAGCTTCCTGAATAATAAACCCGCTGAAGCGGAAACTGCCCTGCTGAAAATTGCCAACGACCTAAATAATAAAGAACGGGGAAAGGCTGGCGTTGCCCTTGCTGTTATTTATAAGCTGCAGGAAAATGATGAGGAAAAAGTAAAATATTTTGTTCAGGGCATCAAAAACCTGGACAATCCGGATCCTTATATCTACACATTCTGGGGCGATTGCCGCTTTGTCAATTATCCAAAATATGCCAATGAAATCCTTGATTTCTACGCAGCAAGAAAACAGGTTCATCCAAGCATTAGTTCTGCGTTGCATCATCTGAAAAGAAACATGCTGGAGCGTAGCAATCATTTCGATTCTATCCTGGTGCTCAACAATAACTTTGGCTATTGCAACAAATGGGAAATGCAGGGCAGCTTCGATTATGGTGACGGATATGGTTATCATAACGATGAAGGTGCATTGGCGCATTCGGAAAGAACATACGAATTTACCGGCAGCCACGGAGCTAAGCTGCATTGGTTCCCGGTGATGGAGCCGATAGATGTGAGCAGGTTTTATGCCCACGATTTTATAGAAATGAATAACAGCGGCAAAGTGTACGTGCAGACATTTATCCAATCGCCTGCCGACCAGGAAGTGCTGTTGAACATTATTTCCGGCGCCGATGTGCGCTGCTGGCTGAACGACGCACTCGTTTTCCAGAACAGAAAAAACGTGGAATACATCAGCAGTTTACCCTACCGTTTCTCCATAAAATTAAAAGCCGGCAATAACCGACTGCTAATACAATCAGGCAAAAAGACTACCTATTCCACCAATATTGAGGTTTTCTTTTCAGACAAAAATTTTGTTCCAATTACTACCCTGAGCTTCAGCACAGACAATAAAAATTACAGCAAAGACAATAGTAATCCGACGGTCATCACCGACCCTAATGTGGAAAGCTTTAATGCTGCCGAACTGGAGCAATATTCCAAAGAACACCCCAATGACATCCTGGAGCAGATTATGCGCGTAGAGGAGTTTTATGGCAGCGGCGACAAAACCAAAACCCTGCTGGCACTAAAAAACCTGAGACAGAAATATCCCAACAGCTATTACGTTTCCAACATTTATTACAATAACAAATCCAATGTCAGCTACAGTTCAAAGGATGAATATCTCAACCAGAATTGTGAAGATTGCTTCTCTACCCTGATGCAAAAATATAATGATGCCAAAAATGACAACACCAAAACAAAAGCAAAAGAGGCCTTAATAAAACTGGAAACAAAGTACCCGAACAATTACACGGTACAAATGAGAAAAATCGAGAAGCTCATCAATGACAATGAGCAATCGGAAGCCGAAAAGCTGATAGAAGAAGGATTGAAAAAGTATGAGAACAAAACCGACCTCTATTATTATAAATCGTCTTTATTAAAATCGCAGGGCAAAAAAGAAGAGTATGCCGCATTTCTTCAATCCATATTGCCCGATATGACCAACACTTCGTTCAGCAACAGGCTGGCCGATTATTACCTCGAAAAAAATGACACCACAAACTGGTTCAAAATTTCGCAGCGGGATGCACGGTATAGTTTTTCCGACGAGGACTACTATTCGCAAATCAACATGTATAAGAACAGTAAAAAATATGATTCTGCAGAAATGGTGTTCCAAAAGCTGATGATACGCAAACCGTTTTCGGCTAACATCACGGAGCGGTATGGCGACCTGCTGATAGACAAAGACAACAAAGCTGAGGCCATGGAATATTTCAAAAAATCGATGGCGCTCTATGCACAGGATTATCAGCTGATAAAAAAAATCAGGGATAATACAGGCGAGAAGATGGAGATTGAAGTGCTGGCTCCGCAAACATTGAAAGAAATTTATGCTGCTAAAAAAATCAATAAAATAATCCTGCCACCAAACTTCAGCAGCCGCAGCTGGGTGCTATTGCACAAAAAGGAAGTCAGCATTATTTATGAAGGCGCGCTGACCCAATCGAAATCATACTATTTCTATAAAATACTGAACGATGCCGGCATCAAGGAATTCAAAGAATTGTCGAGCAGCGGCGATGGTTCTGAGCTGCTGATATTTAAAGAAAATGGCGAAGTAAATCTGCCCGAAGGTTATGGAACCTGGGTATTGCCAAACCTCCAGGTGGGTGACATTATCGGCATCAAAGAAGAATCCGGTTCGCGCTCCGGGGGAATCAAAACCACACTTTACCAAAATGTGGTGACGATCAATAATAATGCGCCGGTGGTGGAATCCGAATATCAGATTGTTGTCAGCAAATCCCTGAAAGCTGCACCACAGTTTTTTGGTAACACCAAAGAATTTAAAGTAGAGAAAAAAGAATGGAACAAACTGTTTGACATGTATACGGTCTCTGCACACAACCCATTGTTTGTAGAACCCGAATTGCACAGCTCCAATGCCTATGCCAACTATACCTATATGGCGCTCAGCAATTATCAGTCGTGGGACGAGATTGCAAAATGGTATTGGGACATTGCGGCAGCAACGCTTGTTCCGCACGACAGTGTGAGTAACCTGGTAAAGGAAATTCTTAAAAACAATAAATCAGGCAGCCAGTACGAAAAAGCACAATTGCTCTATAGTTGGCTGGAGAATAATATCAATTACAGTTCGCAAAGTTTCCGCCAGGATAATTTTGTTCCGCAAATGCCAAACAAAGTGCTGGAAGACAAACTGGGTGACTGTAAAGACATGGCTGCACTCTATCTGCTGATGTGCAAAGAAATCGGCATTAAAGGCAATTTCGTTTTGGTGGCAATGGATAACAGCGCGGCTGTTTACAATAAGTTTGCCAACAATGCCTTCAACCATTGTATTGCTAAAATATATCCTGATGGCAAGCCGCTTTATGTAGAACTCACCTCTAAATATCTACCCTTCGGCAGCAACACCAGCTACTCCAGTTATGGATTCGGGCTCGAAGTGAACCCGGAGAAAACCAGTGAAATTGCCCCTGTATATAATGCAGAAAAGGGCGACTTTATGAATATCGTCTCGCGCATCAAAGTGGAGGAGGGCAATGTGCTCATCAATGAAAATATCGCAGCGGTGGGCATCA
Source organism: Chitinophagaceae bacterium (assembly GCA_041661485.1). Lineage (GTDB taxonomy): Bacteria > Bacteroidota > Bacteroidia > Chitinophagales > Chitinophagaceae > Rurimicrobium. The sequence goes on along the minus strand of JBAZUJ010000003.1, from coordinate 168,441 downwards.
CCAGTGCTTATCTCAAAGATGCCTTCAGCAAGGCCGACAGTACGCTCATCAACACGGCGCTGCTCAAACTCATTTCTACCCTAAAGCCCAACAGTAAAATGTATTCCTGCTCCTATAATGCCAAAGAGCTGAACAATGATTCTATTGTAATGAATTATACCCTCGGCAATAATGAAATGTATATTGATGTGGCCGATTTACAAATTTACAAAGTGCCTACTTACCTCAACAAGCTGGTGGAAGAATCTGTTTTTGCCAATGACAAAAGAAATACCGATTTGTCCTATTCCGCTCTTGCCGGATTTCTGATGGGTGGCAACAATGAAGTTATTATTGATATCCCTGCGGGTAAAAGCCTGTATAAAACACCAACCAATATCAAACTGGACAATAAGTTTTTCAATTTCGAAATTGCGTATGCCCTGTCTGCCGACAAATTGAAAATTGACAAGAAGTTTAAAATAAAAAAGGAAAATATTGAAACGGCCGAGTTCTCTGAGTTCAAAACCGAAATGGAGAAAGCTTACAAAGCCGACATTGTCACTGTAGTCATGCAATAACACTAAACCAATCTTTATACAAACAACGATGCTCAGCAAATCCATCTTTACTGCACTCGCCATGATACCACTATTGGCCAATGCACAGTTTAACGTTGCCGTCAATGGCGGTTATACTTTTCATACCGGACCGCATCACTCCGACTACGAAAACACAATGGCTGCCGGATCTACGGATTACAACAATAAAAAAATCTTTACTTATTCTTCCTCGCTCAAGCTGGGTTATACCTTAAAGCATGTGAATGCAGGGATCGGTTTTGACTATGGCAACTATCAGACCAAAAAGGCGACAGAAATCACCGGCCTAAGCTCCATTGTGTCATCCTCCAGCTTTGCTGCTGCAACAGGCCGTTATTTTACGCCTCATGTTTTTATCAATTACAAAACAAACTTTACACGGAAGCTGACTTTCCAGGTAGGTGTGATGACCGGTATCCTGTTTTCCGGATTTGGAAAAGATAACGGCATATTGGTGACCAATACCGATGCCATATTTGGTATTATTCCGGCCCAGACTATTGGGGTGGAAATGCATAGCGGTGGTGTGGGCAAAACAACCAGTACCAATATTGCCTCGGGTGCACAAATGGAATTCGGGTATGAACTCAATAAAAACTTCAATCTCAACTTCGAAGTGGCCGCGCGGTATTCTTCTATTAAAGCCAAAGCAAGCGTATTTGGTTACGAGCAACCCTTCGAGTATAAACTTTGGTACATCCCTGCCAGGGTAGGCGTTCGCTATACCTTTCATAAAAAGGTGAAAGATGATGAAGATGACGAATAATCTTTCTGCATTCAGTCAATTCAAAATGCCACAACAGATTTGTTGTGGCATTTTTATTTCCTTAGTTGTTTATGGAGATTGCAAATCTCCTTTATCTGTACCCTTCGGAACATCACGAACAGCGGTAGCACTGAGGTTTGGTGTGCAGCGAAACAGATTGCTTCGTGCCTCGCAATGACGCATGTGGTTTGGTTTATGAACTTGTTTCTATGTTGACACAATGCTGCTGATTATTTTGCAATGCCTGTACTTTTTTTTTGACACGCTTACGTCATTGCGAGGAACGAAGCAATCCCTCACCAATGCTGTACCTGACTCCACAGATCATTCCAATCGGGATTCATAACTGTTATCATATCTATTTTTTGTTGTCTGCTCCCACCCTTTATTCTTTTCTCCTCTGCAATAGCCGATTCTATTCTTTCAAAAGCGGCATAATAAACCAACCGTGTGCAATTATATTTTGCCGTAAAACTATTCCCATAAATGTGATGCCTATGCCGTTGAATGCGATTAAACAAATCCGATGTAACACCTGTATATAATACAGTGCGTTTTGTATTGCATAAGATATAAACATAGCCTCCGTAATGAATTTTAGTCATGATATAGCATATTCAAGATTGCTTCGTTCCTCGCAATGACGCGTTGTGGTTTGGCTTCCTTCCCCCGCCACAAGTTACCTATGTTTTATTGCTAACGCTGCATAGTTGCGTCAGCGGGATAAGCATTTATTAATTAATAAAAGAAAAAAGGGCAAATAAATAAACAAAAATTAGTAGAACAAGTGATGCTATAATTACTCTAGCCTTAAAAACGGAGATGGATCTAAATAAGTCCTCAGACTTAGCTAAGCGCTTTTTAGCAAACTTATTTAATTTATATGTCGATAATCCAAGAATGCTTCCTATCACAATAGATAAGAGAACCTTGAAATAACCAATTGGAAAATTATACTGCCTCGTATTATCAATAAGAATTCCTATTAAAGGAAAAGATAAAAACAAACTATAAATCCCAAAAATTATAACAAACGACTCTCGCACTTTATTTTTCCTATCTTTTACACTTTTAAATGCTATAAAAAAAATGCTTAAAAAAAATTTCATTGGGATAAAATTAGGTGAAGGCATAAAGAATTTAAATAGCATTTCCCAGTATTCATGATGACATTCTAAAACTTCGCGAACTAAAGATAAAACGGATTTCCATTCCTAAAACAAAAAAATCCCTGCAGGTCTACAACTGTGGGGAAGCCATCCACATAAAAAAACCGGACCACAATCAAGTGGTCCGGTTTCGCTTTCGCTTAGTTTCAATTTACATTTTTAAAATCTGGAATTCAGTGCGTCTGTTTTGCTGATACTGTGCTTCGCTGCATTGTTTGCAATTAGCACATTGCTCCACAGGTGCCGATTCACCAAATCCTTTTGACTGCATACGCTCTCCGCTGATGCCTTTCGCAATCAGGAATTTCACTACCGAAGCAGCACGCGCGTTAGACAATTTCATATTGTAAGCATCCGCACCACGACAATCGGTGTGAGAATTGATCTGAATATTGATATTTGGGTTCTGCGTCATCAGGTCAAACAGGCGGTTCAAAGAAGGCTCAGCATCTTTGCGGATATTTGCTTTGTCGTAGTCATAATAAATGTTCTCAATACGGATAACAGCACCTACTTCCAGTTTTTTCATAAAGATGGTATCGATGATCACATCATTAGTACCTGGCGTAATGCCTTTGGTAGAAATCATTTTCTCGTCACTGTAGTAGTTTGGTTTCACCGCATACACCTGGTATTCTGCGTTGGTTTGCATAGTTCCGGTAAAGTTGGTTCCGGTAGGTACCATCACCGAGTCTACTTTGGCGTCGCCACCGATTCTGGTCATCACCACATAAGGATCTTCAATAGGCTGTCCCGAAACTTTATCCAATATCACAGCACTGTAGCCAATCTGTGTGTTTGGTTTCATTTTCACAAACTTATTGATGGTATCGTTACTTCTTTTAGAGATGGTAGAGAAATCGACCGTGATTGGCTCATAGCCCAGGCGACTGATTTTTACCACATAATTGGTTTGAGGATAAACTCTTGAAAACAATGTACCTGCAGTTCCGGTAGTAAATGTTCTTTTGTCAGGAATGCTCTCGATAGAAACAGTTGAACCGCTCACCGGGTTTTCGTTGTATTCATCAATCACAGTCAGGTTCAGATAAGTTTCCTGGCGGTTGAACATGTACACGTTGTCGCCACCTTTTGGAGCCACACGGTTTGATGCAAAATAACCATTGTTGCCATTGTCTATCAGTGTCAGAGACATATCATCAGAAGCTGAGTTGACAGGAATACCCATATGCTCCGGAGTACCAAATACCTGGTCGTAAGGGTTCCAGCTGGCTTTGTACACATCCAGTCCGCCAAGGCCGGGATGTCCGTCTGAAGAGAAGTAAAGGGTATTGTCATCCTGCAGGTAAGGGAACATTTCCTCACCTTCTGTATTGATGCTTTTACCCAGGTTCATTGGTGCAGTCCATTTGCCGGTTTCGGCATCTTTGCGTGAAATGTATAGATCAGAACCACCTTCGCCATTAGCCATATCCGATGTAAAAATCAGCGTGTTTCCGCTTGGGCTGACAGTAGGATGAGCAGTCGAATAGTTTTTGCTGTTGAACTCGAAAGGTTTGATTTTTTCAAACTCTTTGCTCGAATTATCATAACCGGTTCCCACCATTATCTGAAGGTGAACCACATTGTTGGCATCTTTGCGCGCATTGTCTACAAACACAGTACGGGTGAAGTTGGTGCGGGTAAAGAAAGCGGTTTTACCATCTGCCGTAAAGGTCAAAGGACCATCATGAAATTTAGAGTTCAGGTTCTTACCGATTTTCTCAAACGATTCAGCACAATAGCCCATGCTGTCGCATTTGATCGCATACATATTGTAATATGGATTGCCGGTCCATTTGTCCGTTTTGCTTCTTCCTTCCAATATAGTATCAGCTGTAATCAGCAATTCGCCGTCTTTCAACACCGGGCCGAATTCGTTGCCGTCTGTATTGAAGTTCAGGAATTTGGTAGCGCCTTCCGGTATTTTAGCATACATCGCTGGTGCCTTCTCAGCACCGGCTATCAGGTTGGCTACCCTTCTTTCAGCAGGGTTAGACCTTTGGTATTGAATCAACCAAGGTGTTGCATCCTGGTAGCGCTGAAGGCTCATCAGGGTTTGAGCATAGTGCAGTTTGGTAAGTGGCAAAGCGCCGCTCATGTTTACTGCTTTGGCATAATACACGACTGCCTGCTGTGGATTTTTAGTCAGGCGGTAGCAATCGCCCAGCATAGCATACACCTGAGGGTCATTCATATTTTCAGCAATTTTTTCATACAGCGGAATAGCTTCGTTGAAAGCAAGATGCGTGTATAAATAATTTGCCTTGATCAAATCATTATTATCTGGTCCCGCTGTTGCGGAAAAACTGGTCGCTGCGGCGAGCAAAACTGTGGCAGCTATTTTGGTATAAAGACGGTTCATTTGAATATACATTTGATGTGAGGAATAATTGGATTAGAATAATTTGATAAAACGAGGGTTGATGTACTTGTTGTTATCTCTTACAAAATCAAATCCCAGGGTTACTTCGTGAGAACCACTGTTATAACCATTCAACACTTTGGTGGCATAATCATAAGAATAACCAACGTTGATATTTTTGGTAGCCTGCAAATGAACAATTGCTGCAACAGACTGATCGGTACGGTAAGTAGCACCAATCATTATACGGTCGTAGAAAATTGCCGAAAGGTTGAAATCCGCACTGGCAGGCAGGTTGTACGTACCGTTACCTGCATAACGGAACAATACCTGTGGCTCCAGTTTGAAACTTTCGCTAAGTGTGAAAACGTATCCACCGCTCAGGTAATAAGAACGCACCTGTTTGTTCTGTTCGCTGTTGGCAGCCTTGTTGTCTTTGTCATATTTGTTTTCCAACAGGTTGGGAACAGAAGCACCGAGGTAGAATTTATCTCCGCGCCAGTAAACACCTGCACCAAAATTGGGCAACATTTCATTCTTCAGGTCTTTGGTCAAAGATGCATCACCCGATTGATAAGGATTCAGTTCGCTATATTTAGCAGACAACATTGAAGTTCCTGCCTGCAAACCGAAAGACAACATTGAGTTTTTCATCTTGATACGGTAAGCGTAGTAAGCCATGATGTTGGTGTTGTTCAACACACCAGCCGTTTCGTTATTAACACTCAGGCCGAGTGCTACGTGACGAAATGGTTTCATATAACTACCCACCGGGCCATCGATGCTTACACTGAAGTTGCGCGGAGCACCATCAATGCCCACCCATTGCGAGCGGTACAAAGCGTTCACACAAGTAGCATCCCTGCTTCCCGCATAACCAGGGTTGTAGATCAGCTTGTTGTACATGAACATCGAATAGTGCGGTGTTACCGTTGTTTGTGCCTTAGTAAGCGAAGGCGATAAAAGGCTTACTGCTATTGCTGTATATTTTATAAAGTGCTTCATTGTTTTACTTTTTTAGGATTACTGAAAAAGAATGGGATTAACGTTTGATAAGTAATGAACCTTTGAAGGTATTTTCACCACCCAGTTTGTTTTGCTCATTCAATTGCAAAATGTAGTAGTAAGTACCGGAAGGTAATTCGTTACCGGATTTAGAATTTACGCCTCTGAAACTGTTGTCATAGTTGCGTTTTTCGTAAACCAGGTCACCCCATTTATCCACCACCTGCAATAAGCTGTTCGGATAGAATTCGATGCCTTCAATTACCATTTCATCGTTCTTACCATCACCATTCGGTGTAATCACATCGTGGATATTGATTGTGAAATCACAGTTGGCAGAAGATACCGTGTAAGTAGCAGCAGCCATACAACCTTTGTTGTCTGTTACCGTTACCGTGTAATCTTTAGGTGCCAGCATTGATGCTGTGAAGCTTGAAGAAACATTGTCTGTCCAGCTGTAAGTGTAAGGATTTGTGCCGCCTGTCACCTGAACTGTGATAGAACCATCAAAACCTGGCAGGCAGGAATCTTTCATTGCAGAACCTGCAATCACCAGCGAATCTGCCTGCGCGATTGTAAAGGATTTATTCACAAAGCAACCATATCTGTTGTCAGTCACTTTTACTGTATAAGTACCGGCCATCAGGCTGTCGCGGTTGCCCGTTGTACGGCCATCGCTCCAGCTGTAAGAGAATGAACCACTACCTGAAGTAACGGTTACATTGATTTTACCGTCATTGCCACCATTACAGTTTACATCTGTAGCAGTTCCGTTTACCACCAGCAAAGGAGCATTGGCAACCGTAGTAGTAACCACATCTGAACAACCGGCAGCATCTCTTACAATCAGGGTATAAGAACCGGTAGCAATATTGATGATGTCATCAGTAGTAGCACCGTTAGACCATGTGTAAGTATAAGGAGTTGTTCCGCCTGTAGTGCTTGTAAATACCGCACCTGAAACTGTGCTCAGGCAACCCACTGCTCTTACAGAATCAATTTTGGTGTTGATGCTGTTTGTTGTGTCGATACCCACTGCCACACTCAATGAAGCAGAACATCCGTTTGCATCGGTAACGGTAAGGTTATAGGTTCCTGAAGGAACAGCACTCAGGTCTTTGGTAGTAGCACCATTTGACCACATAAATGAGAATGGTGTTTTACCACCGGTGATACCAACTGTAATAGCACCGGAATTGCTCAAAGCACATTTAGCTTTTACAACGGAAGTAGCAGTCAGTTTAATCAGGTTGGCCGTATCTACTTTTATAACAGCAGTAAATGTTGCGAAACAACCGGCCGCATCTGTTGCAGTTAAAGTATATGTTCCGGGAACAAGATTAGTGATGTCTTTTGTTGTTTTACCACCAGTCCAGGAGTAATTGAAAGGAGCAACACCACCGGTTACATTCACACTGATAGCACCTGTAGCATTACCGGAGCAGGCAGCGTCTGTAATAGTAGTAGTGGTGATTTTAATTGCTTTAGAAGTATCTGTAATAATAACTGCTGTCAGGTTTTTGATACAACCTGCAGCATCCGTTACTCTTAAGTTGTAAGTACCAGCCAAAACGTTGGTCAGGTCTTTAGTCGTAGCACCAACTGGTGTCCACAGGTAAGTGTAAGGTGATTTTCCACCGCTTACGTTTACCGTCACACCACCGTTTGTAGCAGAGTTACAAGTAGATTGTGTAATTGTTCCGACAGTCGCGTTCAACAATTTAGCAGTGTCTGTAACAACAACCGCAGAGATAGTATTGTTGCAACCATTAGCATCAGTAACGGTAAGGTTATAAGTACCTGCATCTTTACCGGTAATATCTTTCGTTGTTTCTGAGCCGCTCCAGCTGTAAGTGAAAGGAGCAAGGCCACCTGTAACGGTTACATTCACACCACCGTTCAATGCTGTAGCACAACCGGTGTTGCTGATCGGGCTGGCCACCAGGCGAATCGGATTTTTCACTGACAATACAGCCTGATATACTGAAGTACAGAAAGTAACGGTATCATAAATTGTCACCGTGTAAGTACCAGGTTTTAAACCGGTCACATTTTTGGTAGTGAAACCATTTGACCAGAAATAAACATTGTTGGTTCCTGCAGCAGTTACGGTTACTGCACCGTTTCCGTTGGTATTACAATCAGGTTGAGTAACGGCCAATGTAGCTGTAGGACCTGTGCTATCTGTTACGGTAAAGAATTCCTGTTTGAAACAACCGCTTGTGATGTCTGTGATATTTACAATATAAGTCGCAGATGCAAGGTTGGTGATAGCAGCTGTAGTAGCACCTGTGCTCCAGGAATAAGAGTAGTTACCTGAACCACCACTTACAGAATTAATCGTGATAGAACCGTTTTGTTTGTTGCAACCTGCTTTTACAATTGTAGCATTGGCAGTGAGTGCACCATTGTTATTCACGGTAAACATCATTGCTTTAGCGCAATTGTTGCTGCCGTCTTTTACAACAACATAATAATTACCAGCAGTCAGGCCTGTTACAGAAGCAGTAGTAGCACCGGTGCTCCATTTGTATGTATAGGTTCCGCTGCCGCCGGTAACGGCTACCGAGATAGCACCGTTTGGAGTATTGCAGGAAGTAGCATTAGTAATCGTTGGGGTAACAACTAAAGTGTTTCCACCGTCGCCGATGGCAACAGTATCAAGTTTGCTGCAACCTGAAGTTCCGTCTGTAATAGTAACTGTATAAATATTTGCACCTACACCAGTCAGGTTAGCTGTAGTTGCACCATTTGACCATAAGTAAGTGTACGTACCGCTTCCGCCGATAACGCTAAGGGTTACAGAACCATCTGTTTTGCCGCAGGCAGAAGTATTCACAACAGAAGTTTTAGTGGTAAGCGTGTTAGAAGAAGTAAGGCTGAAAGTTTTGTTGAAAGAACAACCGTAGATATTATCTTTTACGATGCAGGTATACAAACCTTCTTTCTGGCCTGTGATAGAAGAAGCAGTGCTTCCGGTAGACCATCTGTAAGAATAATTACCACTTCCGTTGGAAACCGTAAGGCTGATGCTTCCGTTAGAAGCATTGCTGCAGGTAGACGGAGTGATGGTCGGCATAACATTCAGCAGATTGTTGATAACCGTAATTGTATCCGCACCTTTACATGTATTGGAATCGGTAACGGTTACAAAGTATTTACCTGGTTTCACACCAGAGATAGATGCAGATGCAGAACCGGTGCTCCACAAATGGAACGGATACGTCTTCGTAACAGTCAAAGAACCTGTACCGGAACATAATACTGAATCGCCAACAATAACCGGTGTAGGATTAGGGTTAACCGTTACAACAATTGGAATAGATCTTCTTTCGCAGGCAAAAGAATCGGTAACCGATACAAAATAAGTACCGGCTGTTGAAACGGTGATAGAAGCAGTAGTTGCGCCGGTATTCCATGTATAGTTAGTCGCACCCAGAGAATCAAAAGCAGTTAAAACAACGCTGCTTCCAGCACAAAACTTAACCGGGCCACTGGTAGAAACAGAAACCGGAGGACGGTTGATAGTATAATAGAAGCCATTGAAAACGCGGATAGTACTCAACAATCCAAGCACACCCGATTTTAACAATCTTACTTTAGAAATACGGTAAGAACCAGGTGTAGTCTGGAAACCGGCAGAGTATCGGTCCGATGTTCCGGAAAGCAATTTCAAATCCAATAAAGAAGAACCTGTTTTTGTTTCTCTTACTGATCCTGATGCGTCATAAGTAATAATAGTAAGACCGCTTAAAAGGCTAAGATCCAGAAGACCAGTTGTGTTGGCAACTGTAAAACCAACATAATCACCGGCTTTACCAAACTTAGGAAAGGTAACGTCAATATAAGAACCACCCAAACCAAGAATGTCAGCAATAGCATACATTCTGGCAGAGTTATTAGGATTTGCGTCAACAACATTTGAAGCACTATCTACATCTCCTAATAAAGAAAGGCCTGTGCTGCCTGCAGTAACACCATTGGCATATACCGGAGGACAAGGACGCTGGAAGTAAGCACCGTATAAACGTAATTCAGAAAGAAGACCAACGCCCAAAACGCTGCTCAGCTCAATTCTGGCCTCTTTAAATTTATACGAACCGCCCGGATTAGTTACAAATTTTAAATTATAAATAGAACTACCCGAAGATAAAAGTCCAAGCAAAGACAATTGCAGTACACTTGAACTGGAACCTGTAGCTACCGGAACGGTACCCGCAGAATCATATAATTTAATCGTCACACCTGAAAGAACAGATGTACTTAATAAAGAAGTGTTGCCCTGCACCGTGAAGTTAACAACGTCACCTGCAGCACCATACTCCGGAAAACGAACACGAATTTCAGATGTGGCTAATACACCAAGCAATGTATTGATATCAGCATAGTTGGTTTGGTCCGCATCTACTACCCGCGAAGGATTGTTGATATCTGTACTGTTGCTGATAAGTTGGTTGGCGTAAACGTCGTATTGGGCTTTTGATTTGTCCGAGATAGAAAATAAAAGCACCGCAACCAACAGTAAAAACCTTTTAAAGTGTGGGTAGTTTTTGTTCATAATGTTTCGTTTTAATTGTACTCAATTAGTTAGTATACTTGTTTTTGTTAAAACTTGAGGCGAAAGTAATTCTCGAAAAAGAATATTTCATATTATTTAATTAGTAATAATCGTATACTATAAATCAAAACTATCTAATGAGTTCTAAAAATTTTTATTGATAGTTTAATAAAACTCCTATAACTCGTAACCAAATATAGCTATGAAATTTATTATCTTAATTCACATGGTCTTTAGGAAATTTTTGCTATAATTGTGCGAGAAACCAATAAGATGTGCTTATGAAATGTCCCAAATGCTTAAGCAAGCTGTATATAAAAAATGGATTGATTAATAGCCTGCAACGATACAAATGCAAGTCCTGCAACTACAATTTCACTGTTGAGAAGAAGTCTTCGGCGGCCGATTCGAGTAAAAAAAGGGTTGCATTGATATTATACCTTGAAGGAGTGAAAGTGACTACAATTGCCAATATGCTTGATGTGAGCCACGTATCTATAATAAAATGGATCAAAAAATATGGCAATAACCTGTCAGAATTGAGAGCAGATGTCAATAATCATTATCAGATAGACAACCAGGAAATTAATCCCGAAAAGTCTGCTTCCTGATTAATAAAAGCCTTAAAAAGCAGGTTCACAATATGAAAACCGCTGAGCCTCAGCTGGAAGGCACCAGCTAAAAAAATTACAACCTTTTGCATACAAAGGTTGTAATGCCTTCGTTTCTCTCCTCTTTTCTCTATGTATGGTTACAACGAAAATTATTCTTTTGAATAAAATAAAGTAAATAATATTTGCAAATCATCTAATTATACAATTAAATTTTCAATTTATCATTTCTCTCCCCTGACCACTTCATGTAAAGCCACTCGATAAAATATACATTTTTAATATGCTGAATTATAAAATGCATCAATAAAAAGTATATTGTACACTACATTTTGACAAATTTTATTATAAATATCCACTTTTCAGGTTATCTAATATAGAAAATAGCAAATAATTCCATTTCACATTTTTGTTGTGATCAAAGCCCCATTTCATATATTACAATATTCTCAACAATTTATTAACGCGATATTACTTGTGCTTATACGCCGATTAGAAACATTTACTTTACTTTCGCTATAATAATAGATTTTAACCGACGTTATTAGAAAAATACAACTTAACTTTTATGAAAATCAAACACACCTATCTCGCAATCGTCGCTGTTTTAGTGGCAAACGCTGCAACAGCACAGGACAAAATGTACAAAACCAATGGTGATGTCATTGACGCCAAAGTAAAATCAGTTAATGAAAATGTCATAACATATAAAAGATTTAACAATCCTGACGGCCCTGATTATCAAATCAAAAAAGCTGAATTGTCGCGAATTAAATATGCAAACGGCACTGAAGAAGAATACAATGTAAGAATGCAGACCTCCAACACTCCGCGCTCAAAGCCAAAATATGGCAAAAACATCCTTACATTTTCTCCTATGACGCTATCTAATGTAGGAATTGGAGTAGGATTGGGATATGAGCGGGTATTGGATAAAGATGGCATTTTCACTTTTGTCTTGCCAATTTCCTATTTTTACAATAACCTATCAGGTGATTATGACCCATATCCTTATGGTGGTGGAAATTCTTCACAAGCAATTAATTTCCTTGCAGTTGCTCCGGGAATAAAAATTTATCCGACAGGTTTTGGAGTTGTTCGTTATGGTATTGGAGCTTCTCTGGCTTTTGGTACCGGTACAACCAGGTCCTATGAATACAATCCCCTAACCGGTTATAATAGTTATGTAAGTAATGACCGGTTTGTGATGGGCTTTATGGTTAACAATTCATTGAATATCAACCCTACACCAAAAGTTTACCTTGGTTTGGAAATGGGTATGGGAACTTCTTATGTTAATCAAATTAATGGCATTGAAGATAATGTTGCCTTTTTAGTACAATTCGGTATTAAAGCTGGTTTCAGATTCTAACAAACTCAGGTTATTCCAAATAAAAAAAGGATGTGCCCAAACGGCACATCCTTTTTTTATTGTCATTTTTAATTACTTAAACTTATTACCAAACTTTTGCACGGAGGCTGTCAGGGCGGTACATTTTGTCGCCCTCTTTTACACCAAAAGCAGCATAAAATTCAGGCATATTACTCAACGGACCATTACAACGCCAAAGGTTTGGAGAGTGCGGATCAGTTTTGATACGGTTGAACATTTCCTCGTCACGGGTAGCAGCACGCCACACCTGTGCCCAACTAAGGAAGAAACGCTGGTCAGGTGTAAAACCATCAATTTTCTCATTGCTTTGTCCTTGTTTAGTTTTCTTGAATGCTTCATAAGCAATAGCCAAACCACCAAGATCCGCAAGGTTTTCACCTAAAGTAAGCTGGCCGTTAACATGCACAGAATCTAAAACGGTGTAGTTATTAAACTGAGTTACGACCATTCCTGTTTTAGCAGCGAATTTCTTTGAATCTTCTGGTGTCCACCAATTTTTCAGGTTACCTTCTTCATCATACTGACTGCCCTGATCGTCAAATCCGTGTGTCATTTCGTGACCGATTACGCCACCAATTCCACCATAATTAATAGCATCGTCAGCAGCATCGCTAAAGAAAGGATATTGCAAAATTCCGGCCGGGAAAACGATTTCATTAAAGGCAGGATTATAATAAGCATTCACCGTTGGAGGCGTCATACCCCACTCTGTTTTATCTACAGGTTTACCCAAACGACCAATATTATAATTATACTGAAATTCTGATGAAGCAATTACATTTTTCACAAAATCATTACCTACAATATCCAGTTTTGAATAATCTTTCCATTTGTCAGGATAACCGATTTTTTTGATAAATGTATTTAGTTTACCCATCGCTTTTTGCTTGGTAGCATCGCTCATCCAATCCAGGCGCATAATGCGGTCACCATATGTTTTTTGCAGGTTATTTACCAGATCAAGCATACGTTTTTTGGCTTCGGGTTTAAATGTTTTATCAACATACATCTGACCCAGCAATTCGCCAATCGAACCATCCACAACTTTCAGGATGCGCTTCCAGCGGTCTTTTTGCACTTGTTGACCGCGTACAGTTTTACCATAAAAATCAAACCGTGCGTTATCAAAATTGCTGCTCAGGAAAGCAGCCATTCCATTCACCAGGTGGAATTTTAAATACACTTTCCACACATCAACCGGTGTTGCTTTCAATTGTTTGCTTACCTCTGCGAAGAACATCGGCTGACCAACAATCATACTATCCTGGCCGGTTACTCTAAGTTGGGTAAAGATCTTATTCCAATCCATATTCGGTGTCACTTTATTGAGACCCGCAATATTGAATTTATTATACATTTTGTATGGATCACGCATTTCCACTCTGGTCATCGAGGCTTTGGCCAAAGCTGTTTCCAAAGCAAAAACAGATTGCGAACTTTTGATAGCAGTTGCTTCATCCATTCCCATCATACCAAACATTTTGGTGAGATAAGCTTTATAAGCATCGCGGATAGCAACTGTACGTGCATCTGTATTGAAATAATAATCACGATCCGGCATACCAAGACCTGCCTGATACAATTGACAGATTTGCTGGGTTACATTTTTGTCATCCGGAGAAACATAAAATGCAAATACACTGCCAATTCCTTCAGAATGTTGCTTTGCAATCTCTGCAAGAATATCTTCTGATGTTTTAGCTGCATCGATACGGGCCAACCATGGCGTCAATGGTGTTAATCCGGCTTTTTCAATCGTTGCAGAATCCATTCCGCTGCGGTAAAAATCACCGACTTTCTGGTCAGAGCTTCCTGCTTTTGCACTTTTATTGGCAGCAGCTGCATCCAATAATTCATGAAGAACTTTATAATTATTCTCTTCCAGTGTATTAAAGCTACCCCATCTTGTTTCGCTGGCAGGAATCGGATTTTTCTTAAACCAGGTACCATTGGCATACATAAAGAAGTTTTCTGCAGGACTCACGGAGCTGTCAATATTAGCCGGATCCAAAAGCTTTACAGCATTGGCATCCGAACTGCTTTTTTTTGTTCCGTCACCACAGGAGGCGAAAGCACATATTGCGGAAAGCGCAATTACGGCAGGTTTTAAATTCATAAATAATTTGTTTTTAAGGTTACAAATGTAATCGTAAAACATTCAAATCACGCCCCCCACATTGGGGGAATTTTGATCAAAAAAAAGAGACCCTTCTGACAAAGCAAAAAGGGTCTCTTCTTAAAGGATAATCTAATATTATTGTTTGACAAAGGTTGAACTGTAATATTTGTGTCCGTCTACACCTGAAATCACATAAATGTAGGTTCCGGATGCAAGAGTTGAAACAGCAATATCTGCGTTTTTCTGAAATAGGTGAGTAGCCACCAACTGCCCGTTTGAAGCATACAGATTCAATATCATCTTCTGGTTTAAAGATGTCTTGACTTGTAAATTATTGACTGCAGGGTTAGGGAATACGTTAATATCAGCGTCATTAAATATTGGCGTTTCAATACCGGTCACATCTGTAAATGTAATATCATCAACATACAACTCTGTGCCTGCGGCAGGAACATCGGAATTATTGGTAATGAATAGTACAATAATTCTGTCAGGCACTACGGTAGCATTGTCATATTCAACTTCGGCACTCGTATTCTTAAAACCTGCACTTTTAATAATGGGCATTTCGCCATATCCCACCAAAGAATCAGCACCACCGGCACCTATGCCGTTTTTGTAGGCTTCTACTACCAGATATCCCGAATCAGATCCCGGAAGGGTGTATTGTGTCCATGCATTTACAAAATTGATCCGCTTGGTAACGTTTGTACCGCCGGAGTAAGTCAACTCACCAGTTCCCAGGTCAATAGTATATTTAGCATTTGTCATTATTGATGGAAGAGAATCCGTTGACGTAACCAGCTTAGCCGAGGCTGTACCACCATGCTTTACAGATGTGGACTTAGTAACCCGTCCGGTATAAGATTTTCCGGCTGCCAGCTTTAGGATGCTGTATAAAGAATCACTGGTAAACCATCCATCCGGCCTTGTCAATGGAGTAAGAATAGAGGTATATGATTTCCATGTTTCCATGTCGGCACCTACAATAGTTTGAGCATCCGCCGAATAGAACATACCGGCAAATCCTAACAGCATAAATATTTTTTTCATAGTTTACTTTTATAGCCAAAAATAAGCTTTTGCAAATAAAATATCAAATTTTCCCTCCTTTCTATATCTTTGAATGAGTTAACCAAATTAATATTTCCCTTGGATAGTATTCCCTCCGGTAATTTATTTTCGAATCCCTTACTGCTGGATGCAGCAAATGCTGTATCCTCTTCTCAGGTTACTATATTATTAATCGTCATTACTATATTACTACTGCTAACTGCTATCACAGCCGGTGCCGAAACCGCCTATTTTTCGCTTAAAGCAAAAGACATCAATACGTTGATGAGCAAAGAATCGTCTTCGAGCAGGCAGGCCATCAAGCTACTGGACCAGCCTCAGCGGCTTTTGGCAACTATTTTGGTAACCAATAATTTCCTGAATATTGCAATTGTTATTTCGACTAATCTATTGGTTAAAGATCTTTTTCAAAATATCAGCCCACTGTCTTCATTTCTCATCCAGGTCGTGGCAGTTACTTTCTTTCTGGTATTATTCGGTGAGGTTTTACCTAAAGTGTATGCCACGCAGAATAACCTGCAAATGACTTTGTTTTGCGCTCCGATTTTAGTCATGCTGACCAAATTTCTAAAACCTATCAGCAGTCTTTTTGTTTCTTCTTCAAAATACATAGAACACCGGATTGGCAACAAAAAAGCTAATTTCAGTAAAGAAGAATTCGAACAGGCCATTGAACTTACGGTGGGGCCTTCAGCAACCAAAGAAGAAGTCAATATTTTTAAAGGGATACTGAAATTTGGCAACATTACTGCCAAGCAGATTATGCGCACCCGTATGGATGTAAGTGGGGTTTCAGAGGAATTAACCTTTGAAGAAGTGCAGAAATATGCGATTGAAATGGGTTACAGCAGACTGCCTGTTTACAAAGACAACCTGGATAAGATTGTCGGCATGCTCAATACGAAAGACTTTTTACCACATTTCGAAAACCCAAACCTGGAATGGCATGCATTAATCCGTCCTGCATTTTTTGTGCACGAAGGGAAATTAATTGAGGATTTGCTGAAAGAATTCCAGCAAAAAAGGATTCATTTTGCTATCGTGGTAGATGAATTCGGTGGCACCAGCGGTATTCTCACACTGGAAGACATTATGGAGGAAATCATAGGCGACATCAAAGATGAGTTTGACGAAGATGACCTTCATTTTAAAAAAATTGATAATAATAATTACATCATAGAAGGCAAAACACTGATAAATGATGTATGCCGCTACATTGGCGTTTCACCGGATGAATTTGAAGATGCACGCGGCGACAGTGATTCGCTGGCCGGGCTTGTACTTGAAATATCCGGCAAATTCCCGAAAGTCGGCGATGTTATTTCTTACAAAAACTACGAATTCACTGTAGTTGAGCTCGACAAAATGAGGATTGTCAAAATCAAACTGAGCCTCAAAGAAGCTTAAAACCAAATTGCCAAACATTAGCCAAACCTAAATGAATGGCTTATTTACGCCTAAAAAGCCTTACTTTCGCACACTAATTTTAAGAGCAAATGGCAGGATTTACAGTGGCGATTGTTGGACGACCTAACGTGGGAAAATCAACGCTTTTCAACAGATTGTTGGAACAACGCAAAGCGATTGTTGATGATTTCAGTGGTGTAACACGCGACCGTCAATACGGCGTTGCCGATTGGAATGGCAAAACATTTAATGTAATTGATACCGGTGGATTCGTTTCCCGCAGCGAAGATGTATTCGAGCGCGAAATCCGCAAGCAGGTGCTCATAGCACTTGACGAAGCTGATATCCTGATGTTTGTGGTAGACACCGCTGTAGGCATTACCAATCTGGACGATGACATGGCCGATTTATTGCGCCGCAGCACAAAACCGGTGTTGCTTGTAGTCAACAAAGTAGATAATTCAACAAGAATGCTTGAAGCAACCGAATTCTATTCTATGGGATTTGATAACGTCCATTTTGTTTCCTCTATTTCAGGTAGCGGAACAGGTGAGTTGCTGGATGAAGTGGTGCGCTTGATGCCCGATGATGCTGAAATGGCATCAAGCGGCGTGAAACGTACGATGAAAAGAGAACGTACCAAGGTAACGGATGCGGAACTGGAGAATGAGTGGGAGAAAAGTGGAGAGGAAGCATACGACGATTCTACAGAAGACTTTGATCAGATAGATGAAGAGAACGAAGTAATAGAGCAAGACGAATACGTACCAAAAATTGCCATTATCGGCCAACCAAATGCAGGAAAATCAACTCTGCTGAATGCACTGACCGGTGAAGAAAGAACCATCGTGAGCAGCATTGCCGGAACCACAAGAGACAGCATTCATACGCATTATAAGCTTTTTGGAAAAGAATTCGTTCTGATTGATACTGCAGGATTGCGCAAGAAGAAAAACGTTCATGAAGACCTTGAATTTTATTCTGTTATCCGTGCTATCCGTGCCATGGACGAAGCAGATATTTGTTTGCTGGTTATTGATGCGTTGAATGGCATTACAATGCAGGACATCAATATCTTCAGCCTTGCAGCACGCAAAGGAAAAGGTATTGTAATATTGGTAAACAAGTGGGATGCGTATGAGAAAGAAACCAACACTGCCCGCGATTACGAGAAAAAAATCAAAGAGAAATTAGCGCCTTTCAATGATGTTCCGGTAGTATTTATTTCTGCAATGGACAAAACAAGGATTTTCCAGGCGATGGAAAAAACAATTGAAGTGCACGACAATCTGAAACGCAGAATCGCTACTTCAAAACTGAATGAAGTGATGCTGAAAGAAATCCAACGTTTCCCGCCGCCAATGTCGCGCGGACATAATGTAAGCATCAAATTTGTGCGTCAATTGCCTACCAAAGCACCATCATTTGCTTGTTATGCCAACTATCCGGAGGCTTTGAGCAACTCTTACCGCAATTTCCTGGAGAACAAACTACGCGGCCATTACAACTTTAACGGTGTTCCGGTGCGTATTTATTTCAGGAAAAAGTAGGTTCCAATATTTTATCAGTCAGTAAAAAGAAATTGAGGTGAAAAGTAAAACGCTCAAAAAAAATAAGGTTAATATCATCACGCTAGGTTGTTCCAAAAACCTGGTGGACAGTGAAGTTTTGAGTGGTCAGCTGGCTGCGAATGATATTGCTGTGGTGCACGAAAATTCGAAGAAAGACCACAATATTGTGGTGGTGAACACCTGTGGCTTTATCGATAAAGCAAAAGAAGAAAGTATCAACACGATTCTGGAACAACTGGAGCTGAAAGAGCAGGGCAAACTGGATAAAGTATATGTAACGGGCTGCCTGAGCGAACGTTACCGCGGAGACCTGGCCAGTGAAATTACTGATGTAGATGCATGGTTTGGCACAATGGAACTGCCGATGTTGCTGAAAGAACTGGAAGCAGATTATAAAACTGAATTGGTGGGCGAACGTCTGTTGGCCACACCAAAACATTATGCCTACCTCAAAATTGCTGAAGGTTGCAACCGTACATGTTCTTTCTGCGCTATCCCACTGATGCGTGGTGGCCATGTGAGCAAAACAATTGAAGAGATTATTATAGAAGCCAAGCGCCTTGTCAAAATGGGCGTGAAGGAAATTATGCTCATTGCACAGGAGCTTACTTATTACGGACTGGACATTTACAAAAAACGTGCCCTGCCGGAATTATTGAAACACCTGAGCGACATTCCCGACCTGCATTGGATTCGTTTGCACTACGCCTACCCTTCCAAATTTCCGATGGAAATACTGGATGTAATGCGCGAGCGCGACAATATCTGCAACTACCTGGATATGCCTTTGCAGCACATCACCGATAATATGCTTAAAGCGATGAAACGCCAGATGGACAAGCAGGAAATGCTTGATCTGTTGGATGCCATCCGCGAGAAGGTTCCTGGCATAGCGCTGAGAACTACGCTGATTGCGGGTTTCCCGGGCGAAACAAGAGATGATGTGGATGAGGTCAAAGCTTTTCTGGAGCAACAACGTTTTGACCGTGTAGGTATTTTCACTTATTCCCACGAAGAAAACACCAGTGCTTACGAATTGGTAGATAATATTTCTGCCGACGAAAAAGAACGTCGTGCACAGGAAATCATGGAAGTACAACAGGAAATTTCTTACGAAAAAAATCAGGATTTTATCGGGCGTACTTTGAAGGTGTTGGTAGATAAAAAAGAATCCGGCCGTTTCCTTGGCCGTACAGAATACGATAGTGTGGATGTGGACAATGAAGTAATTATCAAATCAGACAAACCTATCAAAATCGGGGAGTTTGTGAATGTAAAAATTGAAAAAGCCTACGACTTCGACCTGGAAGGAACTGTGGTTATTTAGATTTGAAGATGATATGATTCTGAAAATTAAAGATAATCGAAAACAATTTGCTCTGGCAAGTTTCGCTATATACTTATTTTCGTTAGGCCAAGATGCATTTGTTTACATTGATGTTGACGTTTTAAAAAATTACTCATCAACATCAGTATTATTTATGGGAGGTTTAGCGATATTAGGTGGTGGATTATGTGAATTTATCATTTGGCTTGCGAACCCATTTTATTTTATCGCCCTTTTGCTTTTATGGTTGAATAATAAAGTCTCTGTAATTATTGCTTTGATTTCATTCTTAATTTCATTGTCTTTCGTAATGTGGTCACACATTTTAGTTTCAGAAAATGGACGAATGGGGACCATACAACATCTAAAATCAGGCTATTGGTTTTGGTGTTTAAGTATTTTTGTTTTGTATTTATCAGCAAATCGTCACTTCAAAAATCATTCACAACAAAAATTATAAACGTTTATTACAATGTACAAACCGGCACTTATTTTAGGATTTATATTTGCAGCACTCGGTGTAATCATTGGCGCTTTTGCAGCCCACGGCCTCAAACCAATGATGGAACTGAGCCAACAGCAAACATTCGAAACGGGTGTGCGCTATCATATGTACCACAGCTTTGCGCTAATCATTGTTGGCTTGTTAAGTGCTCACATCAGCAATAACAATATCAATCTCGCTACCCTGTTTTTCACCTTGGGCATTATTTGTTTCAGCGGCTCCTTGTACGCTTTGTCCATTATGCAAATGAACGGATTGGTTGGACTGAAAGGTGTTGGTATCATTACTCCAATCGGTGGTTTGTTTTTTATCCTTGGTTGGGTATTTAGCTTACTGGCGGTGATTAAGAAATAAATCTGCTTTCTATTACGATTTAATATTGATCGTATTTCTGATGCATTCTACCCTCGCCCTTATTTTATACAAATGGGATGTTAAGGGTACTTTTCCATTCCAGGTAGATACTACATTTGTTGCGGCTAAATCATCAGCTTAGCCTTTTTTAAATGAAAAAGATTTTTGCAGGCTTTTGTTTTATTATATTGGGCACCACTACAACCGGGCTTGCGCAACAAAATTTCTTCAACGTCATCAGTTCAGAAATTACACCGGCGAAGAGAACTTTTTTCCAGCAGCAATTGAATTTCACAGCGCAGGATGTACAAAGCAACACTACTTTTAGCACCGGGCTGGGCAAAAACTTTGAAATCGGATTTAATTATTTTGGCTTTACCCTCAACAGAAATGGCAGGCCTATTATAGAAAAGGAAACAGACAAAGCACCTTATAATGATTTCCTGATGCTGAACGTTCAAAAAAGATGGGACATCAATCCCAAAATGGCCCTGGCTGTTGGTTTTCAGCAAGGAATCACCACCAGCAGGCAAGTACATTCCGGTGGCAATTATTACAGCAATTACTGCTTTACCGATACACTGAACGGATTAAAATGTGTGGCCGGAATCTATTATGCCACCACATCTTTTTTTGGGCCCGGACACAGGCTGGCGGGCCATGATATAGCCGGCATTCAACTGGGTGTGGAAAAATCAATCATCAAAGAAAAGTGGTATTTCCAAAGTGATTTTATCAGCGGTGAGCATAGTTTTGGCGACCTCATCATCGGCACGGCATACTACGTCTTTCCTGCCACGGCATTATCTGCCGGATATCAGATTCCCACATTTAAAAGCCAAAGCCGACCCGCACTGATTTTTGAGCTTACCCTATTGCCGCATACACATACCAAACACCATAAACATATCGGATGAGGATACTTCCAGTTTTTTTTGCATCAGCATTATTATGCAGTAGTATAGCAGGATCCGCTCAAAATTTTAAAGACGGAAAACTAAACTTCAATGAAGATGGCTCCCGCTATCTGAAAATAAGCATGCTCAACCAGGTTTGGCTGCGTTACAATGAAAACAACCCCGGCTCAACTCTGAATGGCCAAAGCCAGGAAAGCAAAGCGGATATTGGTATTCGCCGCACCAGGCTTCAATTGTACGGACCCGTTGCCCGACACACTTTTCTTTATGTGCATCTTGGCATTAATAATTTCAATGCGCTGTCCGAACGGAAAGCGGGCTTCTTTCTGCACGATGCCGTTGGCGAATATGAAGTAGTAAATGAGCATCTTTCCATTGGTGCAGGCCTTGCCGGCTGGACTGGTTTATCGCGCTTTGCCTCTTCGTCTGTTGGCAATATTATGGGGCTGGATTTACCGCTCTATCAGGAAGCAACCAATGATGTGACAGACCAGTTTCTTAGAAAACTAAGTGTGTATGCAAAAGGTAAGTTTGGAAAATTTGATTACCGCATAATTGTTACTGACCCATTGGCCATCCAGAAATCGGCTGCGTATATTGCTAATCCTGCATCTTACAATACGCTGACCCAAAATGCAAATTTCTCTACTGCTCCTCCCAAATTGCAAACACAGGCCTACTTTCAATATCAACTATTCGATAAAGAATCGAACATGCTGCCTTATGCTACCGGCACTTACCTGGGGGCAAAAAGAGTGTTGAATGTTGGTGCAGGTTTTATTGTTCAGCCTGATGCTATGATACGCCTGGCAGACAACGGAACAGATACGGTGAAATCGACCATGCGGTTGTTAGCCATAGACGCTTACTATGATGCTCCGCTCGACAAACAAAAAGGCACAGCCATCAGTGCTTATGTTTCGTTTTCCGATTATGATTTTGGTAAAAATTATATCCGCAATACAGCACCGCTCAACCCTGCAACAGGCAACAGCAACCCTGCTGTATTAAACGGTTCAGGCAATGGTGCTCCGCTGTATGGAACCGGGCAAAATGTATATGCGCAGGCAGGTTATAAATTCAAAAATGACTTACTGGGCAAAGCAGGAACAATCATGCCTTATGCCAGTGTACAATATTCCAGTTTGCAAAAACTGTCCGATCCGATGATTTATTATGATATGGGTGTCAACTTCCTGCTTTCGGGCCATAATTCAAAACTGACGCTGGCTTATCAAAACCGCCCGGTTTTCATGATCAACTCCGCTGCAGAATATCGCGTTACTGAGCGTAAAAGCGCTGTGGTCATGCAATACCAGCTTTCATTCTAAATACTTTTTTCACACTATTCAATAAAAAAAGCGGACTTTGATGTCCGCTTTTTTTATTGAAATCGTTTTTTAAATTTACTTTTTACTGTCATCCTTATCAGGATTTGTGTCAGAAGGAGCATCATCCTTCTTTCCTCTTTTGTAGATAATCAACCCGTTCAGGAAATTGCGCAACACCTGGTCACCGGCAGCTTTGTAGCCGGGGTGGTCTTCATTGCGGAACAAATCGCCCAAAGCTCCTCTCGAAATTTCGAAATCGACCAAAGCCAATATCTCGATGATGTCATCGTTTTTGAGGGAAAGGGCTACACGGAGCTTTTTAAGTATATCGTTGTTGCTTAGCATCATTATGGTTTAGAAGGCGTAAAAGTAAAGCAATTCTTTTTGGGAGATGCGGTAATGAGCATTTCATTATTTTTTCTGAAGACAGATTTAATCATTAACACAATTTATTGAACAGACCCGGGACAGGTGAAATTCAAAGTGTACTTTGCCATTTCCATTGTGTCCTTTGGCATATCCCTATTGAACTTTGGCAAATTCATAGTGGTTTTTGCCATAATCATTGTGGTTTTTGCCATAATTGTATTGAACATTGGAATATCCATTATGAACTTTGGCATATCCTTTGTGGTTTTTGACATATCCCTATTGAACTTTGGCATATCCCTATTGAACTTTGGCATATCTCATTAAGGAGATGGCAAAGGACACATCATTTTTGCCAAAAAACGCATCATTTTTCCCACTTGGGGTGAAATTTCAGAATAAAATATTTTCTGTTGAAGATGAACAAACGGTTTACTGGTTTGGGTAGACTTTTCCTGTTCGTTGGCAATTTGCATAACATATCCTTACATTTGAATCTGTAGTGAAAAGTGCATTAGCCAGCTGCATTGCTATTTGAACAAACAATCATTCATGTGTAGATACGCAAAACTATTTAAGCCCTCCAATGAAAAAATACACCTGCATAAGCTTACTCTTGTGTATCCTTTTACTAAGTTGCACCGGTAATAAAAAAGTGGCGTCCACTGCTACAAAGACCGTTTCGACAAGAGCGGACAGCTTAATGCTGTTTGACCAGGCCAGGAACCGTTCTGTTCCGGTGGCGTTATATCTACCTAAGGCGCCGAAGCATTGCGTACAGCAACTTATCATTTTTAGCCATGGCTACTATGCCAACAAAGCCGGCGGGAATAAAGAATGCTCTTATCTCACAAGCTATTTAGCGTCCCAGGGATATTTTGTCGCCAGCATTCAGCACGAATTACCAACAGATGATTTGATTCCGCGGGATGGAATCATACAGATTGTGCGGCGTCCGTTTTGGGAGCGTGGCGTGCAAAACATCCTCTTTGTACTCAATGAATTAAAAAAGACTTACCCTAGACTGGATTACAAGCACCTTATTTTGATGGGCCATTCCAATGGCGGCGATATGTCTATGCTGTTCGGGCAACAATACCCTGCCCTGGTGGACAAAATTATTTCGCTGGACAACCGGCGTGTTGCTTTCCCCAGAACAAAACAACCCAAAATCTATTCGCTCCGCTCCAGCGACCAGCCAGCCGATGAAGGTGTATTGCCCACTGCAGCAGAACAAATAACCTACGGCATGAAAATCATACCACTCAAAAACACCGCACATAATAATATGGACAATAGCGGAAATGAAGAGCAAAAGAAGGAAATCAATCAATATGTGCTGGGCTTCTTAATGGAGAAATAACAAGTTAGTGAACAAATAACTGCACCAACAATCAATTTAAGAATTTTAAAGCATCTTTGTCTGATGAAAGCATTACGTTTCCTTAGCCTATTGTTTTTTGTCCTTCAGGTCTATTTTGTTATTTGGGGCAATCAGGTATTTGATATGTATACCAACCCGACTGGACTTTTTTTATCTGCTGCCGGCCTTACCATTTGTTTTTTTATCAGCATTCGCAGCACCGACTATTCGTCATTCAGTGCATATAAAGTCAATAAAACTTTCAGGTTTGGAGCAATGGCTTTTGTTTTGATTTGTTTTGTCTGTTGTTTGCCGGATATCCGCAGCCTTTTTTCCAGATATCTTATTCCTGATGTGATTCAACATTCAGATGTGTTGCCTTTAATCATCAAACAATACGAATATTTTATCCATGGCAAAATGCCTTATCAGTTTATTGAATTGTCCACGCATACTGCCTATCCTGCGTATATGCCTTTGCATTGGTTGCCGGTTGGCATTTCGGATAGTTTTGGCAAAGACCCGCGCTGGGGTGGCATATTGTTGTTGTTGTTATCGAGCCTTGTGTTTGCCTTTCTTTCTGTAAGAAAGCAAAAGAGCCTGCCAATCAACATATTGCTAACACTCTTACCTGGAGCCGTTTTTTACATCTTTGTTCTGTATGCTAGTTCAGATATAGCCATTACCTACGAGACCGTTATTGCTGCTTATTATTTTTTTCTGGCTATTGCCTTGATGCAGAAAAACATAACGCTGGTAGTTGTCGGCATTGTGCTTTGCCTTTTGTCGCGCTACACCCTTATTTTTTGGTTACCCTTATTTTTTCTGTTGTATCTGTTCAACAATGGCATGCGCAAAACCGCTATTTACACCGGCATCATCATCACAATAGTTTGTGTCTTGTTTGTCTTTCCATTTCTACTCAGAAATCCTTCACTGATAATCGACAGCCTGGCTTATCATAATTTTGCTGCCATTGCCGACTGGAGCGACCATAAATATACTTTTGGTTGGGGTGTTTATTTTGGTCCTCAAATTGACCATTTAGTGGACGGCACTCCCGAGCACAAAGTTTTTGCAGCAAGGATAATACAGGCAAGCACCATGTTATTGTTGTTGTTTACTGGCTTATTTTACTACGCACGCAATAAGCACAGGGTCAATTTCTATGAAGTGTCGCTGGGAATGCTCTATGCGGTTATTGTTGGTTTTTATATGTTTGGGCCATTTGCATTCCGCTACTATATGATGGCGCCCATTTATATTTCAATCGTATTGCTGGCAAGGATTTTATTGTCGGAGAAAAGGGTCAGCAAATAAATCTTACTAACTCCCTTCTTTCCGCTTCACCAGCAGTATCCACTCCCCTTCTTTCAGCAGGTAACCATACTCATAGCAAAAGCAATAAGTCCCTTTCTGGGTTATCAGCTGATTGGTGAAATAATTAAAATCATAACCTTTTTCAAGCAGTTTCTGGCGCAGCACACTGACGGTTCTTTCGTTGGGCGGCAATAATTCTTCGAGAATCCGCCTGTTTTTGCGCAAAATGTTATTCACGTTGCGCACAAAATTATTCTTGTCGCTGTTCTGGATATTATTATAAGCATTTCTGCAATTGTCGTCGCAGAACTTCTTGTCCAGTCTGCCTTTCAGGGTTTTGCCACAGCTCAGGCAAAGTCTTTCATTTTGCTCCATAAGCCTAAAGATACACTTTTATTATTCGTTTACAAACGCTTATAAACACTTACATCCGTAGTTAAATGCTTAAATACCGAGTATCGTTTCCTTGTCATCCCATCTTTGCATCGGCAATATCGCCAGACACAAAACAATTTTTTACTCACAATTAAAATTTCAAGATGATGAACGCAAGTATGATGAAAAACAGGGTACAATTATTGGGCAACCTGGGACAAGCTCCGGAAATCAAAAACCTGGAGAAAGGAAACAAACTGGCAAAAATGAGTATTGCCACCAGTGAGAAAAGCAAAAACGCCCAGGGCGAGTACGTCACCGAAACACAATGGCACAACGTAATCTGCTGGGGCAAAACAGCAGAATTAGCCGAAAAACTCCTGACAAAAGGCAGCGAGGTGTTGGTGGAAGGCAAACTGATACACAGCAATTACCTGGACAAAGAAGGTGTAAAAAAATACATCACAGAAGTAGAAGTATACAATATCCTGTTGCTGGATAAGAAAAACGATTCGGCAAATGGTTAATTGAGTTAATTAAGTTAAATAGGTTAATTGTTCAAAATCTGAACAATTAACCCATTTTTTTTTTGATTTTGACTCCTTATTTCACTTAATTAACTTCTTTAACTTCATTAACCCTTTTTACTAAGTACTTTTGCAGCAATGCAACACAAAAATTTTTCACTCGATACTATTCTGAATAATCTGAATATCGAGTCGCTGAACCCAATGCAAACCGAAAGCATTGAAGCACACGAACAACACAAAAATATTGTTTTATTATCTGATACCGGTTCCGGTAAAACACTCGCTTTCCTGTTACCCATCATAGAACAGCTGAATCCGGAGAATAAAAAGACACAGGCGCTGATCATAGTTCCGTCCCGCGAACTGGCCATGCAAATAGAAAAAGTTTTCAAAAGCCTGGGAACCGGATTTAAAATTACCTGCTGCTACGGAGGGCATTTGCGCGAAACGGAAGAGAATAACCTGATTCAGCCGCCGGCTGTCATCGTCGGAACACCCGGTCGTCTTGCCGATCATATCCGCAGAGAAAATATTACAACCAATACCATCACCTTCCTGGTGCTGGATGAGTTTGACAAATCGCTGGAACTTGGTTTTACTGATGAGGTTTCATTTATCGTAAAATCTTTGCCAAACCTGGACAGAAGAACACTAACCTCTGCTACCGAAGCAGTGGAAGTTCCGGCATTTTTAGGATTGCACGCACCGCACAAAATCAACAACTTATCTGAAGAAGGACAAATAGTGGACGGACTGGCCATAAAGGTTTTGCACTCTGAAGACACAGACAAGATAGACGCACTGTTTAACCTGCTGTGCTATTTTGGTGCCCGCTCCACCATTGTTTTCTGCAATCACCGCGAATCGGTGGAGCGCTGCAGCAAACTGCTAACGGATAAAGGGATTTACAATGAGTTTTACCACGGAGCAATGGAACAACAGGAGCGCGATTCTGCTTTGTGCAAATTCCGCAATGGCAGTACGGATGTATTGATTACAACTGATCTTGCCGCCCGCGGACTGGACATTCCTAACATCCGTTATATTGTTCATTATCATTTGCCACACACCGAAGACATCTTCACCCATCGTAACGGACGTACTGCCCGTATGGACGCCAGCGGAACGGCTATTCTTATTTTATCTTCAGAAGAGAAAATGCCGGAATACATTGATGCCGATGTGGAAGAAATCAACTTACCCGAATCTTCTCCCCTGCCTGAGCGCCCGAAATGGAGCACAGTATTTATTGCCGCAGGCAAAAAGGACAAAGTAAACAAAGTGGATATTGTTGGTTTCCTGGCACAAAAAGGCCAGTTGAAAAAAGAAGATATCGGCCTGATAGAAGTCAAAGATTTCAGTTCGTTTGTAGCTATACGTAAGAACAAATTAGGAGCTGCTTTAGAGCTGATCAAGCACGAACGTATCAAAAATAAGAAAGTGAAAATTGAGGTAGCGAAATAGACTTCAGACAAAAGATTTCAGATAAAAGAAAGCAGGAAATAGTCATACTTCCTGCTTTTTTCACGAACGAATGATGGGGAAAAAACACGAAATTTTCAAAACCAATTCCCTAAATTTTTTACCTTTAGAAAAACTATAAAAATGACACTCTTAAAATTAACTTCTGAAGGAACCGATTTCGTCTATATAAATGTTGAAGAGCTGGTAGCCATCCGCGAAGACGGCCTGGGCGCTGTGCTTTACCTCAAAAATATCAGTCAGCCGATTCCGGTGGAAGAATCGGCCTCCGAAATACTGGAACTATTGAACCACGACATTATCAGCCTTGACGATAATGCTGCAGAACCGGATATGGAATAAAAATCCACACCTAATCCTTACAAAAGCCGTTTCGAAAGAAGCGGCTTTTTTGTTGGGTGCAACCCGGTTGAAATATATTTTTATAAAATTATATCGTAAAATGTTCATTATTTCAAAAAATGGTATCGAAGTTCTTTTATGATAAATAATTGTTTTGCAGAACAATAAACGTATCTATAAAAATATAATAGAGTTTTATCGCATTAATAATGATTTTATTGGTTTTTTACCCAAAAAGTATGGTATCATATTTGCAGGAAAATGAATATTCAATTCATCTTTAAAAAATCAATACTTATGAACGAAAACAATAATAGGGTTCCGGGCTCCCTTCCCGACCCGCTTTTCCTGAGCCTAGAAACCATTCTCAACAATTTTGAAGCTGCCCTTAGCCCCTACATTGTTGGCATAACCGCCGAAGAGCGCATTATGATGCCCAAAATCAATGTGGACAATAAAGATTTTACACTTGACGCCATCAATCAAATGAGGCATCCGATAATGGGGCAGATATTGCCTGCCTTCCTCAAACCATCTGATGCTGAAAGTGATATGAAAATGTTCGGACAGCTTGAAACCTTGTGTTCCCGTCTCAAGAATATTTTGTCGCAGGTAGATAACACACGCATGGTGGCAGGCAGCGAAGCTTACAGCACCGCCCTGGTGACCAAAAAGCTGGTGGAAGCTGCAGAGGCATCGGGTATCCGCGGAGCAGAGGGTATTGCTAAAAAACTGAGGGAGCGTTTTAAAGGACAGGGCAGCAGCACACAAAGCCCAGAAACACCTGCAGCGCCAGACGCTTAGAAAAAGAAGATGCTGTGGTTATAACAAAATGATGAAGCTTATTAGACAAAAGCGCTATGAATCATTTTTTGAAGTGATAAACAGATACTAGTTATATATAAATTTTAATTCATTAAACTGATAATCATGACCATTTTGGTGGGTAGTCCTACCCCGGAGGTGCTCCCTCCCACCTCTAAGCTAAACTGAGTGACCTAAAAGGTAAACTGATTCAGTTCAGAGCTGACCGGGCTTACCCTTCAGGGTAAACTAACCCACCCCCTAAGCCAAACTAAGGGGCCAAAAAGGTAAACCAACTGAGCTTTGAGGTAAACCGGCTTACCATTTGGGGTAAACTGAGCCACCGCTTAGCTAAACAGAGCAAGCCAAAAGGTAAACCGGTTTGGGTTAGAGCCGGGTGGGTTTGGGATAGAGGGGGGATTATCAGTTATGTTATCGAATTCTGTAGTGAGATATCTTGCACAAAGCTGTATAAAGGCGATGTTCTCCTTTCACATTGATGTTATTTCATGAAAAAGCATATATTTATTATTGTCTTTTATTTTACCAAAAGTATATCTTTCGGGCAGGTTAATAATGCCTTAAGTTTGGGAGGCTTCCTTTCCCCGGAATATAGTTTTCTGGGACTTCCAGAAGAAAAGAAATCCTTATTCTATCCTGATAAGACAAAGGGGAAATTTGGTTTTTCAGTTGGCTTGAGCTTAAAATACAGATTGAGCAAAAATATCTTTTTAGTATCAACAGTTGGTTATGAGTTGAAACAATGCACGTTTATCAAGTCAGGCCTTGAATTAAAGCCTGACTATGATACTATGTTGCAGAAATACACTTCGGTGTCCCAACAAATTACAAACTACAAAATACAAGAGATAGATGTTCCGGTTTATGTTTCTATCAATAACAGAAGCAATGAATATTTTATAAATTTTGGCGTTGATTTTGCTTTTGGGATAGGGAATCAAACTGAAAGGAAATATCTGTTTGGCAAAGGAGGCGAAGCTAAAATTATCCGGAATAATAAACAGCAAATAAATGTTGGTTCGATACTTGGTTTAGGATATAATTTTCAATCCTCAGCGGAAACATTGGCCTCGATAGAACTCTTGTGTAAAGTGTTTTATAAAAATTATGGGGATTCATACCTGAAAGAGAAGGGGCAGATGATCAATCTTGGATTAAAAGGAACCTGGTATTTTAAAAATAAATCTACAAAACATGCAACGGATAAACTTTAGATTATTATGCTTATTTCTTTTGTCTGCACTTACGGCTTCGGCACAAAATGATGCAGCAAAATTTAAAGATAGGATTAGCCCCAGGTTTGGTGTGAATATAGCACCGGAAGCTAATTTTTCTCAAATAAAGAATGACCTGTTTAGTGGTTCGTCCTTTATTGAGCGTAGTGTAGTCGGTATGACAGGATTTTCCGCTGGTTTAAATTGTAAGTTCCGCATAAAGGAAAATTTGTATTTGGTGAGTGGAGTTGCTTATGGGTTAAAGCGTGGCAGGTTTAATATTACAGGCTTAAACTATGAGTTTGACTATGATACCGCAACCCGGAGTTTCATAGACGGAACTGATTTTACTAATTACTGGTTTATGGAAATACAAATGCCTTTAACTTTACAGTACATCAGTAAAAATCAACGGTTTTCAGTTTCAGGCGGCTTAGAAGGTGCTTACCTTTTTAAAAACATTTCAGAGAGCTGGACAGAATATACGAACGGGATAATTACTAATAAGGTAGTCGACTATAATGGGACAATGCTAAATTTTGCACCAATATTTAGTTGTGGCTATAATGTATTAAGAAAAGAAAGAGTCCTGTTCTCTGTTGAGCCTACACTGAAATGGTATTTAAAGAACTACCGTGTTCATAACTATTATGAATTTAATACTGTTACAATGGGTCTTAAAGCAACCTGGTGGTTTTAAACAGCGTTGCTTTTCATTAAATATTAAACAGTCAGATGGATTATTTCTATCTGGCTGTTTTTTTGATATTCTATCTGAAAAAGAAGTTCAAACCCAATATTTAAAAATCATCTCCAAAAAAACTACAGTTAACTTTGCTGCAATACAAACGTAGATGTCAATCCCGGAGCCAGTCAGCAATTTTCTGTCCAATTATGAGCACAGTATTT
Organism: Chitinophagaceae bacterium; assembly: GCA_041661485.1. Classification (GTDB taxonomy): domain Bacteria; phylum Bacteroidota; class Bacteroidia; order Chitinophagales; family Chitinophagaceae; genus Rurimicrobium. The sequence goes on along the minus strand of JBAZUJ010000003.1, from coordinate 136,659 downwards.
CGCAAATTGCGATGCTGATGCGCGATGTGTTGCTAAAAAACCTGCCAGGCATTAACAGGAATATAATGTGCCCCGCTATTGGGCGCGGACACTCACCCACATTACTTGAAACAAAAAGCATAAATAGTTCCAAAAAATGAACACACTACAATTCAGGTCAATGGAAGCCGGTGATTGGGATGCCGTTGCAGCCATTTACAAACAAGGAATTGACACCAGGAATGCGACTTTTCAGGAAGACATCCCCGCTTGGGAAGATTGGGATAAGGCACACTTAAAGACTTGCAGGTTTGTTGCGATTTCCGGCAATGAAATTGCAGCATGGGCAGCCTTGTCGCCGGTTTCGGGCCGCTGTGTGTATGCCGGTGTAGCCGAAGTGAGCGTTTATGTAGGTGAAAAATTCAGGGGGCAAAAGATTGGAATGCGGCTGTTGGAAAAAATAATTTCCGCCAGCGAAAAGGAAAATTTATGGACATTGCAAGCGGGCATTTTCCCGGAAAACAAAGCCAGCCTGCATATTCATACCACATCAGGATTCAGAATAATCGGCTACAGAGAGCGCATCGGCAAAATGAAAGATACCTGGAGGGATACTGTTTTGCTGGAACGGCGGAGTAAAATAGTTGGGGTGGAATAAGACATCAAAAAATGAGCTGTAGCATTCCCCAAGTTCATTATCTTTATTTGAATGAAACTGACTTTCGCCAAATTTTTAACATTCCTTTTGTTGCTGTCTGGCCAGCTAATGACTACCCAAAGCAAGGCGCAGGAAACAGCTCCTGACACGGTGCGTGTCGGAATCTATATCACCAGCATACACAATATTGATTTTAAAGAAAAGGAATACACCACCAATTTCTGGTTGTGGCTAAAGTATAAAAACAAGGATTTCAACTTTACAGACAACTTGGAAATACCGCAAGCCAAAACCATGGTCAAATCCTTTACAACAGTGGATTCGACAGATGGTGAAATCTACATCCTGATGAAACTGCAATGTGTGATGAAAGACACCTGGACAATCAATAATTTTCCTTTCGACCACCAGACTTTGCGGCTTTCAATAGAAAATTCACAATTTGATTCCAAATCACTTGTTTTTGTGGCTGATACTTTTGGCAAGCAATTTGACGCCAGGTTCACATTGCGCGGCTGGAACATTGACAGCCTTAAAATGTCGACCGGAAAAAAAGTGTATGAAACGGCTTTTGGCGATGCCTCCCTGACAGAACCACATTCGGAATACAGTAATTTCAAAGTGAAAATCATCCTGAGCCGAGCGGCATTGGGTCTGTTCTGGAAAATGTTCCTGGGTATGTATGTGGCCTTCCTCATTTCCTTTATGTGCTTTTTTATTCATACCGACAGCATCGATTCACGCTTCGGACTGAGTGTGGGTGCACTGTTTGGCGTGATAGGTAATAAATATATTATCGATGCAGCCCTACCCGAGTCGAGTTCGTTCACCCTGGTGGACACCCTGCATGGCATAACCCTTATTTTCATCCTGGGTGTGATAATGACTTCCGCCTTTTCCCTGAAATTGATTACCAATGGCAAAGCCATTAAAGCGAGACATTTTGATAAAAAGATGTCTGTTGTATTTTTTATAGCCTACGTCATTTCCAACGCCTTTTTCATTTACGGTGCCTATAAAGGCTGGTAAAACATAATTTTAAAACCAGATGAAAAGCATATTTACAGACAAAGACCAAACCCCAACCGAAGACCACCTGAAATCCGCATTGGGCAATACTTACCCCATCTGGAAACAATTTCAACAATTTACCAAAGAGCATTACCCTGCTGCTAATGAAGAATGGAATTTTTCCGGCGAAAAGTTTGGCTGGAGCTTTCGGATAAAAGACAAAAAACGCGTCATCATCTACCTGTTGCCAAGAGATCAATTCTTTAAAACAGCTTTTGTGTTTGGGCAGAAAGCAATGGATAAGATTTTGGAAAGCGAGTTGCCTGCATTTATCAAAGAAGAATTAAGCGCGGCCAAAGCATATGCAGAAGGCCGGGGAATCCGCATTGAAATTAAAGACAAAACAATCATTCCCGCAATTGAAAAATTAATCAGAATCAAAATTGCCTATTAACACCTACCAAGTTCTTACATTTGAATTTCGCAAAACAATAGCAAATGGCAGGAATCGTTTCATTACAGGATTTTTACCGGGACATGGGTTTTACCGATGACAATCAGCTGAACACCATTTTACCAGAGGGCATCAATAAAGACATTGGCCACTTCAATGTTTTCAATACGGCCAGCGTAAGAAAGAAAGTAAAGGAAACCAAAACAATGCCCTACAACAGGCGCACTTATTATAAAATAAGCCTGATAAAAGGACACAACCGTGCAGAGTATGCCGACAAAATGATTGAAATTAAAGAAAACGGCTTGCTGTTTGCTTCACCGAAGGTCCCTTACAATTATGTTCCCCAGAACGAGCATCAATCCGGCTGTTTTTGCATCTTCACGCATGAGTTTCTGACAGCGTCTCAGAATGGTGTTGCGCTGGATAAGCTACCCATATTTAAAGCGGGTGGTTATCCGGTATTTCAATTGAACGAAACACAGGTTGCGGAGCTGGAAACCCTTTATGACAAAATGTTTCAGGAACTGGCAGGTGACTATGTGTATAAGTATGATTTACTCCGGAATTATGTACTGGAATTGATTCATTACGGACAAAAGTTGCAACCCGACATTGCTTTATACACTCCTCATAATGCCATAACAAGGGTTGTGGGTTTATTTGTAGAATTGCTGGAGCGACAGTTTCCGATAACTTCTACCGGACAACAATTGGAATTGCGTACAGCAAAAGATTACGCAGACAGATTAGCCATTCATGTCAATCATCTAAATAAAGTGCTGAAAGAGCAAACCGGGAAAACGACAACTGATTTTATAGCCAGCCGCATTGCACAGGAAGCCAAAATATTACTGAAGCAAACCGAATGGAATATTTCAGAAATTGCCTATGCACTGGGCTTTGAAGAAGTGGCCCATTTTTCCAATTTCTTTAAAAAACATGCCGGACTTTCACCGCTTGCATTCCGTTCTTAAGCAGATTATTTGATTTTTGCAAACAATGGATTGATGATTGCAATGCCGCGGATATAATATGAACCACCTTTGCTGTATAAAAAGATACAGACATGAACAAAGGAAACAAAATTGCATTGGTAACAGGTGGCAGCCGTGGCCTGGGAAAAAATATGGCTTTGGCATTGGCTAAAAAAGGAATCGATGTTGTACTCACTTACAACACCAATTTATCAGAAGCAGAAAAAGTGGTGGCAGAAATTCAGGCATCAGGACAAAAAGCAAAAGCATTTCAACTGGATGCCGGCAACATTTCCTCATTCGACAATTTCATACAACAGGCAGTTCAGTACCTGGAATTAGAGTATGGCACGCCAAATTTCGATTTCCTGATTAATAATGCCGGCACAGCATTATACGCCCCGTTTGCCGAAACCACAGAAGAACAGTTTGATGCCGCTCTGAATATTCACTACAAAGGTGTTTACTTTCTGACGCAAAAGGCATTGCCTTTTATCAATAACGGTGGCCGCATTATTAATATTTCATCAGGATTGGCCCGTTTTTCGTTTCCCGGATCCTCAGCATACGGCTCGATGAAAGCTGCCGTTGAGTCATTTACCCGTTACCTGGCCAAAGAATTAGGAGCAAGAAATATTGGAGCCAATGTAGTTGCACCCGGTGCTATTGAAACAGATTTTGGCGGAGGCCGCACTAGAGATAATAAAGAAATCAACGCTCAGCTGGCAGGCATGACTGCTTTGGGCCGTGTAGGTTTGCCCGAAGATATTGGTGGAGTTGTAGCTTTTCTTTGCTCAGAAGACGCCAGATGGATTAACGGACAACGAATTGAAGTAGCCGGAGGATTTTATTTATAGACCTTAACGTTCCTTTAAAACAACTCTTGAAATCCTGTAAATGTGAAAGCCAATCCTGTAATAGCTTTAAAGGTCTTTCAAAGCAATTTTGTATAAGAAATTAACCAAACCAGAATTGTATGAAAAAGATAACCATTGCATTGTTTACAGCAATACTATTTGCAGGAACAGGTGCAGTCGCTCAAAATGACACCTCAAAAAAACAAAAGAAAAATAAGAAAGGCGCAATGAAGGATATGGATACCATTGGGCGTCATTGGCAAGGAGACAATAAAAATCCACTGGCTGATACGATGAACCGCAGTATTCATAAACCCGACAGTGCCAACAAATGGTAAATCAAAGCAAATAATAAAAATTGAATTAAAAAAGAAGGGACGAAAATCGAGATTTCGTCCTTTCTCTTTATCAGTTTGTTCTCAGAAGATAAATTTTGAACCCGGCCTTTCGATTGCCAACAGACCATAATTTACTTCATCTATTATTACCGTTCCTGAGCTCCGGGTTTTGAAAATATCTTTTGAGAAAGTAAAAGAATTACTATTTCTCCTGAGTAGTGTATCACTTTTTGCGAAAGAAATAATGCTGGCCAGACAAATCAGCAAAAGCATGAAAGTTCCTTTTGTCATAAAATACGAATTTAAAAGTGTGAAAATTCCTATTGCAAAGATGCAGCTGGCATACCCCTTTGACATTACATTATCACAACAAAATGTTATATCATTTTAAGTATTGGCTTGAAATTGCTTCAATTGATACATAAGAATTTGAAACCCCTAATACAGTAAATAACTTTTTTCTATCGTTTCAAAATTGCGGGAGCCATTACATTTGCGCACAAGTAATCGAACAAATGAACGCACAAATAGAAAAAATTAGGATTGCAACGGAGCCTTTAAGACAGCAAATCATTGACCATAAAGTGTATTCGGCCATCAGCAACCTGGAAGACCTGAAAGTGTTTATGCAATATCATGTGTATGCGGTGTGGGATTTTATGTCGCTGCTGAAAGCCTTGCAAAATAATCTGACCTGCACTTCCGTTCCCTGGTTTCCGAAAGGCTCTGCAGACACCCGCCATTTAATCAATGAAATTGTAGTTGGTGAAGAATCAGATGTTGACAATAAGGGTGTACGCAAAAGCCATTTTGAACTATACCTGGATGCAATGCATCAATGCGGGGCCAACACTGCTCAAATTGAAAGCTTTATAACAGAATTGAAAAAATCCGGTGATTTCGGAAATGCATTTTCTATTTCAGAAACACCTGCAGAAGCGAAAGAGTTTGTAGATTTTACCTTTAAAATTATCAACAGTAATAAAGATTATTTGCAGTCAGCCATTTTTACGTTTGGACGGGAAGATTTGATTCCGGGAATGTTTCTTTCACTGGTTAATGATATCCATAAAACCTTTCCCGACAGCATTTCCACATTTAAATATTATCTCGAAAGACACATTGAAGTGGATGGTGATCATCACAGTCAGCTGGCTTTGCAAATGACTGCTAACCTATGTGACAACAACGAGCAATTCTGGAATGAAGCTGAACAGGCAACGATAGAATCTTTGCAAAAACGAATCAATCTTTGGGATGGCGTGTACCGTCAGCTACAACAGAACAAAGCTGCCAGCCAACAATAAATAAAAGAAAGTCAAATTTTCTATAATACAGCAAACGTATAATCTTAAAATTGTACGTTTGCATTTCAAATCAGCACAAAAAATGTAACAGGCCATTTCTTTAAAAATAAAATATCCGGAAGCCGGAAAGGCTCACGGAATTATTTCACTTTTTAAAACAGAAATGATGCTTTTACTACAAAATATCAGCTATGCACATCACAACACAGATGTGCTCTTCAGCGACATTAATCTTTCGCTCAACAAGCAAAACAAAATTGCCTTAATCGGTAATAACGGTAGCGGAAAATCTACCTTACTTAAAGTCATTGCCGGTATTTTTACCCCGGCAAGTGGCACTATTACAGCCAGGACCAGGCCGTACTATGTTCCACAACTTTTTGATGGGTTTTCGGAACAGACAATTGGTGGAGCTTTAGGAATAGAGTCTAAACTAAATGCATTGCAGGCAATTCTAAATGGTAATGTATCAGAGGAGAATCTTGAAATGTTGAATGAAGACTGGGCTCTCGAAGAGCGTTGCAGAGAAGCCTTCTCCTACTGGAAGCTCAACGAAATTGATTTGACTCAATCTTTTCAAAATCTGAGTGGAGGACAAAAGACAAAAATATTTCTGGCAGGCATTTTCATCCATCAGCCTGAAATTATTTTGCTGGATGAACCCAGTAATCATCTTGATTTGGAAGCAAGGCAAAAATTATATCAGTTTATCAACTCATGTCCTGCAACCATTATAGTTGTCAGTCACGACAGGCAATTGCTGCAACTCCTGCCCGAAATGTATGAATTGAGTAAAAACGGCTTAAAAGCATATGGAGGAAATTATGAATTTTATTCCACCCAAAAAGCAATTGAAACCAAGGCCCTGGGCCATGAACTAAAAAATAAAGAAAAATTGTTGCGCAAGGCAAAAGATACAGAACGGGAAACGGCAGAAAGACAACAAAAGCTGGATGCGCGCGGAAAGAAAAAGCAAATAAAAGCTGGCGTACCAACCATTGCCTTAAACACCTTGAGAAACAATGCGGAGAAAAGTACTTCCCGGATTAAAGATGTTCATGCTGAAAAAACCGGAGCGATCAACGATGAACTCAATGCTTTGAGGTCACAAATTCCGGAGATTGATAAAATGAAACTTGGTTTTGACAAAGCCAATTTACATAAAGGGAAAACACTATTCAGGGCAACAAATATCAACCACACTTACGGCCAGCTTCCTATATGGGGAACAGATATGAATCTGGAAATTACGAGTGGAGCAAGGATTGCATTAAAAGGTAGCAATGGTTCAGGGAAAACAACACTGATAAAAATAATCCTCGGTGAAACAGAACCCAAATGGGGCAAAGTATACAGGGCAAACACCAAAACCATCTATATAGACCAGGATTATTCCTTACTCAGCAATCAATTGACTGTTTATGAACTGGCCTTACAATTCAACCAAAGCGGATTACAGGAACACGAAATCAAAATCAGGTTAAACCGTTTTTTATTCACTAAAATTTATTGGGACAAACATTGCAGCACCCTCAGTGGCGGGGAAAAAATGAGATTAATTCTTTGTTGCCTGACCATCAGCAATCAGGCGCCGGATATGCTTATCCTGGATGAACCAACCAATAATCTTGACCTGCAAAACATAGAAATTCTGACAAACGCCATTGGAGATTATGAAGGAACCATCCTTGTTGTTTCTCATGATAATTATTTTATAGAACAATTGAATATCACCGAAATCATTGAAATCAATTAATGAAAGAAACTTACGATACTTCATGTGTTTTATTACCTTTGAAGCGCTGAAATTTACTATCGTAGTTTAGGTCAATTTGTAAGAATCGGTTGGCCTTGCGCGAAGAGCATTTTAATGAATCACATGAAGAAAAACCTACTTATTTATACCCTGCTGATTGGCTTTTTTGCAGTTTTAATCTGGTTTGTTATTGATGCAGGAAAAACATTAACACCTGCCAGTCAGAATCAACTAATCACAAATAATCTTTCCATTAGCAAACCGAACGTTTCGGCTATTGCACCAAAAGATGAAACTATATGGCTGCAATATCTGCATAATATAAAAAGCCCCTTAGGCATTTTATTGCTGCAGATTATCGTCATTTTGTCTGTTTCAAAACTCTTTGGAAGTTTGATAGGCAAAATAAGGCAACCTTCCGTAATCGGAGAAATGCTGGCAGGAATTTTTCTTGGTCCTTCCATCGTCGGTTTAATTTTTCCGGAATTTTCCGGATTTATTTTCCCTGCAGCTTCATTGGGTAACCTGCAATTTCTGAGCCAGATCGGGCTTGTTTTTTTTATGTTCATTATTGGCATGGAACTGGACCTTGACAAACTCAAAGGAAAAGCTCAAAATGCATTAGTCATCAGTCATGCCAGTATAATATTCCCCTATTTTCTGGGTGTGATGGTTTCTTATTTTTTATATGAAGAATTTGCTCCGGCTAATGTTAGTTTTCTTGCATTTTCATTATTTATGGGAATTGCCGTAAGCATTACTGCCTTTCCTGTACTGGCCAGAATACTACAGGAGCGGGGATTGACCCAAACCCCACTCGGCATCATCACTATAGCCTGTGCAGCTTTCGATGATGTCACCGCATGGTGCATATTAGCAGTGGTGATTGCTATTGTAAAAGCAGGGAGCATTGTAAGTGCATTACTGACTGTAATACTTGCTTTAATTTTCGTATTGGTAATGTTTTATCTCATAAAACCTTTCATCAGGAAAGCAGGGAAAGAGTATTCCGGAACTGACGCATTGAGCAAAACTACCGTGGTGATGTCCTTCCTGGTTTTGCTGCTATCCGCGTATACGACCGAAGTGATTGGTATTCATGCATTATTTGGAGCTTTTCTTGCAGGTGTTATTATGCCAAGAGATACGGGTGTAAAAGAAAAACTAATGGAAAAACTGGAGGATGTAAGTATTTCATTTCTGTTACCCTTATTTTTTGCTTTTACAGGACTTCGTACTCAGATCGGATTGCTGAATGAAGGATATCTTTGGGCTGCCTGTGCACTTATTATTTTTGTTGCTGTACTGGGAAAGTTTGGTGGAAGTGCTTTTGCGGCAAAGCTAACCGGACAAACCTGGAAAGATTCTTTTTCAATTGGAGCATTAATGAATACCCGTGGATTGATGGAGCTCATTGTACTCAACATCGGTTACGATTTGGGAATACTTTCACCATCTTTATTTGCCATCATGGTAATTATGGCATTGGTAACAACTTTTATGACTGGTCCGTTACTGGATTGCATTAATTATTTTTCAAATAAAAATTCTGCATCAGCAAACAATCACGTTTGATTTACATCTTCTTTTCTTCCATCCCTCCCTTGAACGAAAACAAACTTATAGTTTAAATAAATACAGCAATAGTAATATTCTATATGCATCTTGTTACTGAAAAGCAAAATATTAAATAATTTGCTAAAAGGTTATACCACAATATTACCTTTGTCGTATATTGTGAATATATCGGAATTTAAAAAAGCACATTATGAAAAATTCATCTCCACTTCGCATCATACTGGTCTTTTTCGTCCTTCTTTTAGGGGCAAAAAACGCCAAAGCAGCTGTCCTGACTGTAGGTACAGGCACAGCATCATCCACAGTTTACCCCATTAACTCCTGCTGGGGTTACAACTATTCGCAAACAATTTATTATGCAAGTGATTTAATAGCTGCCGGTGCAACAGCCGGTTCGTCTTTAACCATTGCCAACCTTCAATATAATATTACAACATTCGTAGCTTCGGCTAAGTGGAAAGACTGGGTAATCTATATGGCCAACACTTCGGCTACCAATTTTAGTACAACTACATCCTGGTTACCAGTAGCAGGAATGACTAAAGTTTATGATGGCACAATAAATCCGGTATCAACAGGTTGGTATAATATTACGCTGGCAACTCCTTTTATCTGGGATGGAGTAAGCAATGTTGTCATTGCGATTGATGAAAACACACCTGATTTTACTTGTACGGCCGGATGGCAAAACACAACCACAACGCCAACCACCACTTTCCGTTCCATTATGTATCGCAGTGATGGGACAAACCCAGATCCTGCATCTCCTCCGACAGCATCTGCCCGTGCAGCATCTATTCCGAATTTCAGAATTTTCACACCTTGCGTTGGTGCTCCAACCGGTGGTACAGCAATAAGTTCTGCAGGCTCTTTAATATGCGGCGGAACCAGCACTACACTAACCGTTACCGGTAGCACAGGTGGTTCAGGTATTGCTTATCAGTGGGAAGTTTCATCATCTGCAACTGGTCCATGGACTGCTGTTGCAGGCGCTACAACAGATAATCTTGCAATTGTTCCTCCAAGTTGTAATACGCAATATTACAGGCTAAAAATTACGTGTATAGCCAGCGCAAGCAGTGATTTTTCCTCAGCAGTAAAAGTTGAAACAAGCTGTGCTTTAACGCCCCCCTATTTCGAAACTTTTGAAAGTATTACCGCAGCAAACACTTTACCAAGTTGCATGAGCTCAACCAGTTTAGGTTCATTAGTTACAACCTATCTCGCAGCCTCAACTTACAACAGATCAAATCATACACCTGGCGGCAACAAATATGCCGCTTTCAGGTATTCATCTAATGATTGGATTTATACTCCTCCGATAATGCTGACCGCAGGTAAAACCTACGAATTTTCGTTCTGGTATATTGCAGACGGATATACAGGTTGGGATACATTAAAAGCAGCTTATGGTTCATTACCGGTAGAGGGGGCAATGACAACAGCATTGGGGACACCAATCACTGCTGTATCCAGCACTGTCTATACAAAATACAAAAGCAGTTTTGTAGCTACCGCATCCGGAGTTCAGCATTTTGGTATTAAAGTAAAAGCCAACGGCGTACCCTGGTATTTGAGTGTTGATGATATCAGTCTGCAGGAAGTACCTGATTGCGCGGGATTACCAACTCCCGGAATACCGTCTGCATCACCAAACAGACTTTGCGGTTCCGGTGTTGTTGATCTGGATTTGCCGGATTTGCCATTAGCAGTCGGCTATACTTATAAATGGCAGGATTCTACTGTTGGCGGAACCTGGGGAAGCGATCCCGGAAGACCTTCATTTGATGGCAATAAAATTCCTTTTAAGACAGGAACAATTGATAAAAACACCTATTTCAGATGTATCGTAACCTGTACTATTACGGGAGAGACTGCCGTCTCTTCTCCGGTATTGGTTTTGGCAGGACCTTACGAGCCTCCATATTTTGAAACATTTGAATCTATTACAGCAAATAACCAGCTCCCAACATGTATGAGCTCTACAGGAACACTGGTCCAAACTTATACAGCACCTTCAACCTACTTCAGGACAAATCATACGCCAGGAGGCAACAAATTTGCTTCCTTCAGATGGGGTTGTGATGATTATTTATTTTCGCCACCAATGAATCTGAAAGCAGGATATCAATACATCATCTCATTCTGGTACATTACAGATGGATATACCGGATGGAATACACTAGGTGTAAAAATGGGAACAGATGCCACTGCTGCAGGTATGACAACCAGTCTGAAAATGTTGACCACACCTATCAATACGACTTATCAGCAATATACCGACACGATTATTGCCCCGGCAACAGGCACATTCTATTTTGGCATATATTGTAACGCAACTTCAGTACCATGGTATTTGAGTATTGACGATATTGGTGTTCAATTCAGACCCTGCAATGGCAAACCAGATGCGGGAACTATTACAAGCACAATACCTTCCGGCGCGGGTACCTGTCCAAAATCATTGGTTACCTTGAATGCAAGCGGCGCAACACCGACATTTGTTCAGGGTATCAAATATCAATGGCAAAGAAGAGATCTTAGCTCTCCTATTTCCTGGAACAATGTTTTGGGCGCTAACAGTGAAATTTTAAGCTCGGATACCCTTGGCGGATATGAATATCGTTTTGTTGTTGTCTGCACCAATACAGGCGACAGTTCATTCAGCCCGATTTTCGTTTTGCCACAATTGAATGCACACCCTCCGATTAGTATAAGTCCATCTACCAGTCCTGCAACATTTTGCCTTGGCGATACAGTAAAATTCAATGCTACAAATTTCTCCGGTACCACATACGACTGGATGAAGGACAGTGTTGTTATTCCTGGATGGAAATTCAGCGATATCGGTATTACAGAAGCTGGAACGTACATGGTAAAAGCCAGTTCATCGGTTGCTCCATGTCCCTCTTATTCTAACCAGATTGTTTTAAACATCAATGATCCAGGATATGCTGTATCTGTTTCCACCCCCGCAGACAGTATTATCTGCGAAGGAAAGTCAATCACACTTTTTGGAACTGCCAGCAAACCCGGCGTGACTTATCAATGGAGCAAAAATAACAGCCCGATAGCTGGTGCGACCGGTAATTCAATTTTAGTAAACACCACTGGCTATTATCAGATTCGTGCATTTGATGGAAGTTCATTCTGTCCTGCACTTTCCCGTACCGTTTTCATCAAAGTAAATCCTGTACCTGCAGCAGTCATAAAAGTTCCGGGCGGAACCACAGCCTGCGAAAATGATGGCGTACTTTTAAAAGCCCCATCAGGATTATTTGCTTATGAATGGAGCAAAAACGGATCGACCGTTGTAGGAATGACAGACAGCAATCAACTCGTGAAAGCAGCAGGAAAATATCAGGTAAAAGTGAGATCTGCTGAAGGTTGTGTAAGTGTTTCATCAACAATTGATGTTACAATTTTGCCGGCACCAACTCCGACAATCTCAAAAAGCGGCCTGGTACTTACTACATCAAGCCCTTACTCGGGTTATATCTGGGTAAGAAATGGAACAGACACTGTTAGCAGAACTTCAACGGTATATCTCACTAAAAAAGGATTGTATAAAGTATATGTAGAAGATGCTAACGGCTGTAAAGGAATGTCTAATCCAATTGAAATACTGGATGAATCTTTAAGTCTGGACGAAATCTCTGCGACTGACAATCAAATCCGTTTGTATCCGAATCCAACCAATGGTAATGTAACAGTTGAAAGTCCTATTGCCATCAATATTGAAGTAAAAGATATGACCGGCAAAACCATACTGGTGCAGAAAAACAGCAAAATGGTCGATTTAAGTAATTATCCTGACGGAATATACTTGTTTATTATTTCTGATAATGACAAATTAATTAACCAGCAAAGGGTAACGAAAATATCAGGCAGATAAGGCAGTTTAGGCTTTAATAAACTTGCAGCCATAACCTTAAGCAGGTTATGGCTGTTTTGTTATCTGTTCAATAAATTCTAATCCTACTATTTATAAATCATTTAAAATAGTATCTTGCCCAGCGATTAAAAAAACCCATCAGAAATGAATAAGCCTGCAAACCAAACTAATGCACCGGTTATCAATCCGGTATTTTCATCATCCAACGAATCTCTGCTACGTAAAATTTTTTACGGTTCCTTACTAGTAATGTTAGGCATTTTATTCATTTCAGGCTACGAAAGTGGTTTCAATAGTGATGAAATGGATATGAATATCTATGGTAAAGCCAATATAGCCTATTACACGAGTGGAGGAAAGGATACCACCTTTTTACATCCCAACCATAATGACGGCGTAGTTTTACCACCAACACTCCCCTATTACGGAAGCGGATTTGAGTATTTCGCTACAGGAATTACCAGTCTGATCGGTGATCATTATGAATATAATACCAGACATATACTTAACCAGATTGTCGCCATTCTCGGCTTGCTGTTTTCAGGATTAATTACAAAAAGAATTAAAGATTACAAAGCTGCATTAATTACAATCTGGCTTTTGTATCTTACACCTATACTATACGGACTAGCTATATTCAACACCAAAGATATTCCGTTTATGTCTGCCTATGTGGCCTGCATTTATTTTGCCATCCTATTTTTTGAGCGCTTACCAAAACCAGACTGGAAAACCCTTTTTGGTCTATTTTTCAGCCTTTGGTTTTTGCTGAGTATCCGTATTGGTGGGATTTTAATGATTGGTTTTATAGGTATATATGCCATTCTCGAATTTTACAGGGATAAATCCATTTTAAAAAGTGTGAAACAATGGTTGCCCAGACTGGCGGGTGTAATTGTAGCTGCTTTTATTTTTATGATTTTGCTTTGGCCATTCGTTCTGCAAAACCCTGCTCAAAATATCCTAAAAACAATCAACGTTGTCAAAGAATTTCCACAAAAGATTTCCTTTTGCTATGATGGAGAATATGTGAATTCTTTAGAATTACCAAAAGGCTATTTGCTCAGGATGATGTCTATTACTATACCTGTAGCAACTCAGTTGCTGCTATTGGCCGGATTCATCGTTCTAATAGCAAACTGGAAAAAGACAGTTCATAAAAACGCAATTTTATTCTTAATTATAAGCGGCATATTTCCTGTTATCTTTTCTATTTATTCCAAGATGCCCCTCTACAATTCCTGGAGGCATTTATTGTTCATCTATCCTTCCATTGTCATAGCCTGCAGTGTTGGTATTGCAATGGTGTTCGATTATTTTTCAAAACCCCTTTATCAATACATAGCATTAGGCCTGATTCTTGCCGGCTATGTAAGACCGGTTAAATGGTGTATGGAAAACAATCCATATCAATATGCATACTACAATGAAATTGTTGGTGGCTATGATAAAGCCTATGGAGATTATGATGCAGATTACTGGCAGATTTCTGTTAAAGAAGCTATAGATTGGCTGGTTAAAAACGAACCGGTACAACAAGCCAAAGACAGTATTATTATCGCTACAAATGCTTATACATTTTCTAATTTTTATGTAAAAAGTAGATATCCGGGTTTAAAATTGGGTTTTGAAATGTTGGGTGAAAAATCAGGATTCGGAGCCAAGGGAACTTATACTATTTACAACAATATTTTCCTTGAACCCCAATATATTGAAAATTGCTTTCCTAATCCACTCACCTACCATACAATTAATATAGGGAATAGAGTTGCTTCCTATATTACAAAAGACACCTTAAAATACTTATTTAAAGGTTATACCGCATTTCAAACTTCAAATTATGCGCTTGCAGATTCATTTTTTGATAAGTATATAAATCAGGTAAAAGTGGATTTAAATCATCCGATGAATGTACCTCCATTTTTTGCAATGATTGCCTTTGCGAAATTGGCCATGAATAAGAAGGAGACCTCTTACAAAATAATTGAGCAATGCCTGAAGGCTTATCCAAGTGATTACATCACAAATTTGACTGCGGGTATTTTATTCTTTGACATCAAAAATTACAAACTTGCAAAGCAATATTTAATTATTGCCAGGGATGTGAAACCTACGGAAACTGCTGCACAAACTTATCTGAATATGATTCCTTAATAGTGGATTATGGTTTTATACCATTGGCTTTTTCGGCCTGTTCACGCTGAATTCTTTTTTTGGAATGAATAAACTCGTAAAGGTTGTCAAAACTTTTCCGGAAGCTGATACCTAATCCATTACGTTCAACGTTTTTTCCATAAAACAAGTCATAATTACTTGCTCTGAAACCCAGCAAACTGATACCTCCGTCAGCAGTAAGTAAATACTGTGCCCTGAAATCTCCTGCAAGATTAAAATTGCTTGTATTTGAATTCACTGACGTCGGTCTACCCCAGTCGTATGAACTTCCAAACTGCAGCTTTAATCTATCATTAAAATAGTTCTTACCTATTCCAAATTTAACCTGGTTTCTGCTATCAGCTGCATTAGAGGCTGCAGTTGCATTGCCATTTACCGCATCCTGACCAACACTTTTATACTGTACCAATACCTGTAATTTCTGATCACCCAATAATTTGTTCAATGCGCTGGTAAGCACAGGTGATGCCTGGCTGGCAATGGTTTCGCCAAGGGTATTTTTTGCGCCAGTTACAGCCAGCGTACTTGTAATACCTTGCGAAGGGATGAAGGAGCCGAGCAATAGCAGTGACCCAACCTGCTCCGTCAATTTACTTTTATCACTGTTATTTATTCTTTCAAGTTTTGCATAACCGATCGTACCCAAAGATCTTTTTTCAGGAAGTTCTATCTGGTAGCTCAAATCCGGATTGGCGAGCGTTCCCTGCATTCTGAGCTGGATATTGACAATCTGACTCGTCTGTGCATCGGTCATTTCGCCCGAACCATTGTCTATCTGGGACAACTCATTTTTATCCAGCAAATCGTATAGCCTCGCACGGGTTGGATAAGTAGCATTTACATTCAACCGTGTATTGGATATATTTCCACCAAAAACAATTGCACTACCCGAATTGATATTAAAGGTTTTGCTAAGCACCTGACGGAATGTAAAAGTATAACTCCCCCTGTCTATATTGTAAGTACCAAACATCGAATAATCATCATTGGCCGGTACGTTAATAGATAAATTACCTGTTCCGGTAGCATTAATAATATCTCCAGTGGTCGGGTCCAAAACCAGGCTTACATCAATCAATGGATTTAACACTGCAGATATCCTGACACTCAATTTATCCTTCACCTTTTTCACACGTTGAGGTTGCACTTTTTCGTAAGATTTGAAGGTGATATAAGTACTGCTGCTGATATCTCCTGCTTCATTATAAGGTATAAATAAACTTGATTTTTGGGTTGGAGTTGCGTTGATAGTCATCCGCATATCACTGATAGTACCTGCAATTGTAAAATCAGCCTTTGCAATAACATGACCATAAAACAATTCATTTTCGTAATCGCGAAGATTAACTACTTCAAACTGATTTGTTTTCAACCTGATATTCATATTCGGATTGCTAAGCACATCAAATCTTACATATCCCGTGGCATTAGCTGTGTTTCTATACACGTCAAGCAATTCTATGTTATCGAGGGTTAAGGTTTCATTTTCAACTTTTACAACTCCTTTTGGAATAGTATAAAACGCACCGGTATAATCTACTTTCGCCGTTACATTTACAAGACTGAGCGCGCCATCAAGCTTAGGATTATCCATCGTTCCTTTCAGGTCAACATCACCTTCTATTATACCACTCAACTTACTGGCGTACCCTTTCAGGAAAGGACTTAACAACTTAACAGGGAAATTGGCAATGCTGATTTTGCCATCAATCTGATCTTTATTCTTTTTATCAAAAGAAATATTTCCTTCTGTCTTTAAAGAGAACTTATCATTAAAAATTCCACTCGGGCTTTCGAGAGATACCAATTGCTTAGCCGCATCATAAACCCCTTTTAATTTAATAGAGCCCAAGGTATCCAATCCAAATTTCATACCTGTAGCGTCCATATCTGCAGCTACTGTTTGAGCGCCAAATAATTCTTCAATGCGCACTGTTCCACCGATTCTTCCATCCGGCTGATAGCTGGCAATTGGTGTGAGACTGGCCAGTTGCCCTATATCAATATTGGTCGAACGAATAACGAGTGCTGGCGTTGTTGCAGTATTTTCACTGTTGAAATTAATTTCCTGTAATCCGGAGGTTATTTTCAGTTTATCGATAAACAAATATTTCGTTGCGTAGACAATTTGATTCCCCGATGGAATTTCCCATTTTGCATTATTTATATAAAATTCTGACGGTAAAAGACTCATGTAGAGCGAATCATTTTTGGCAAAAGCAGTACCACTCAATTTGGCCGTTCCATATTGCTCATCAGATTTTGTAACAATGGTGTAATTCAATGAATCATTTCCAACAGAAGCATCCAAAACCAAAGAAGTGTTCAGAAGATTTTTTCCAACAATAAATTGATGCATGGTGCTGTTCAATTTCAATTTATTGTAATCTCCTTTTCCGGTAAGGGTTGCATTATACAGTTTCAGTGAACTTATTTTACCATAAGGTACATAAGCATCCACAGTCAAAGTCTGATTAATGGTGTTCAGATTTCCTTTGATGTTTGAACTGTCAAATCCGCTAATGTCTTTGCTGAAAGCGGCAATCAGGTCATTTACCTGATGCGTATTGATTAAAAAATTCACATCCTGGTCTGCTGCAATTTTGCCAGAGCCTTTGATATAATTTGGCAAATAGCGACTTAAGAAATATTGCATTGAGTTTGGAATTTCCGTCAACAGGAAACGGCCATTTACTTTTGCACTGAGCAAATTACTTTCAATGTCAATATGCTTTTCGGATGCATCCACATAAGATTTGATATTGATTGAATCAAGGTCAAGCCGCTTTGCATTTCTCAGCAAATTAATATTATACAATTTAGCAGCTCCAATGAAGTCGTCAATGGTTTTCCCTGAACAATTCAAATCGAAATCCGCAGAAAGCGTTGTTGGTACATTTGCAAAATTCAAAGCCTGCAAATTACTGTTCAACAAGTTGGCGGTCGCATTAATCATCAAGTCCTGCTGGCTCAAATCGATACTCCCATAAAAACCCAATGCAATATTGGAATCATTGATCAATAATTTTCCGTCAAATTTTTTGTTATCAAAAGTTCCGTCAGCAACAATATCTTTATAAGTATAACCATTAAAAGTAAAATCTCTAAACTTCGAAGCTGCCTTAATCTTAATACCATTCAGGTCAAAACTAGCCCCTTCCAATTGAGCATTAAAAGTGGTAGTGCCCAAAGCCGGTTGTCGGAATAATAAGCCAATATTAAATGCCTGTGAACTGATTGATCCGGAATATGTCGGTTGTTGTCTGGCAGGTAATTTCATTTTAATATCTGCAACAATCCCGCCAAGATTGGTTTTAAAAGTTCCTTTTGTAGCAAAATCAGACAGCAGACCTTTGAAGCTTCCGTTAAAGTAAGCAAAATCAAGGGCGTTCAAATTGATATTGGGATTGTTTTTTAAGCCGGGAGCATATTTAATAACAGAGCTTCCGGTAGTAAAAATTTCACCTTTTTGAAAATCAAAAATCGTCTTATCTACATCCGGCAAACCGATTACGGTGAGATCTCCTTTTACTGTACTAAAACCATCACTAAGGTTTAAATCTTTGGCCACCAGATAATCTACCGTACCAACAGCTTCTCCGGATGCTTTGACCATCGTCAAAGGAAGTTCGCGCAGCTGTGGAGCAAAATATGCCACATCCCTTGCATCCACTGTAGATTTTTTTAACCGCGCGACCATTTTTACTTTAGCAATATAATCCAGAAAATCAGGGAAGCGATCATAGTGCATCGCGTAATAATCACCGATTTTACTGTTGTTGGTCTCCAGATATAATTCGTTACAGACAGAGGCTATTGGTGAAACACTAACTTCGCTTTGTAATTCTTTTACAATAAATCCGCTACGTTCTTTTGCACTGAAATGATTGATTTTAGCATTGAGTGTATCCCCTGCAATTTTCAGGTGTTGTATTTCACTGTTCAGTTCTTTAATTTCAATGTGCTCCGGATCAAACTCATTGGGATATGCTTTTTCTGATTTCGAAACAAAAGCAAAATGGCAATCGCTGAATTTTACTTCTTCGATATTTACTTTCCATTTATCCGGATTAAATGGAGTTGTATCAATAAGCTGAATTTTTGACTTTACTGAAGGAGGTTTTCCTCCTACATAATCACGCAAACGAATGGAGGACATATCCATTCGGATTTTGCTGATTTCAATGGTTTTTTTCTTAAAATTGATATCATCTACATTAGTTGCAAAGCTCCCTATATCTATATCATAATCGTAACCACCCCATGCATCGTCCATATGAAAACGCACATTGTCCAGCAATAGTTTTTCAAGATCCAGTTCAAATTCCTGCGGCGTGTTTGTCTTTTTTTTCTTTTTGGTTCCGTCAGAAAAAGCATCTTCTATAAATGCATAATTCCAAAGACTGGAGGAGTCTGTTCTGTTCAGACGGATATAAGCGTCTGTAAGCCCGATGTAATGCACAACAGGCGTAGTACTTTTAAGGAAAAACCAATCAGTGACTCTGATCTGTGCTTTCCCGATATAGGCTAAAGTGTCTTTATGCTGATCTTCAATATAAAGTCCTTCCAGTAATACGTTGTTAAGCAGATTGATACGAACATTAGAAACCCAAACATTGGTTTTTAATTTTTCAGACAAAACCTTTGTTGCTCGCTGTGCAAGATAGGTTTGTACAGAACTCATATTGATCAGCACCAACACAAGGATGATGAGCGCTATAAGCGTCAGAAAAATATTCCGCAGTATTTTAAAAAGTCTTTTCAAAGCGTTGCCACAAATATAAGTGCTCAAACCCGATTCTTCTATATCACTTTCCCTAAAGTTTACATAAGTAAACAGGGCAAAAAAAATAGCCTCAGATGCAATACTGAGGCTATTTTTGAGAATTAATCTCTATTAGAAACCAATATTAATGTTCACTCTTGGACGACCATAAATACGGGGGCGTGGGACATAAACAGGGGGTTGTGTATACACTACCACCGGAGCAGGCTGGCAAAAGTTGGCAGGACGGCGATAAATACGTCTTCCCCGACCGTAACCATTTCCACCACCATTGTTACCACAATTGCCATTGTTGTAATAAGCATTGTTATTGTTGCAATTACCATTGTTATACCGGCCATTATTGTACTGACCATTATTATATTGGTTGTTGCCATAACCTCCATTACCTCTGTTGTGATGACCACGTCCCTGAGCGTTTGCAAAGTTGGCCATTACCATAAATAAACTGAATGCTGCTAAAAAGAATTTACTTTTCATAACTGTAGTTTTTGTGTGTTTTAAAAAAATGTCTTTATCATTAAATACACACCTAAGACCCCAAGCAGAAAACAAAGTTTAAACGACAAAAAAAAATCTTTTAATAGGCATAATCCTTCATATACTCATATCTGGGCATCAATTTACCATCAGAACAAATGGTAGCACGATGAATCAGGTCACTATCATAACCTTCCAACAAAGAATCCAGAACATATTTTTCAAAATGTGCACCAAAATATTTAGAAGCGTCACGTGGAAGTTCATTCGGCAAATTATCCACCGCCATAATATCGATTACTTCATTCGTATTTAGAAAAGGATCAACTTTTTGCAGGGTTTTCTTTTCTATACCATAAACAGGATCTGCAATTGTTGAAGCTCCAACATTTACCGGAACAGAACCGTCAGGATCACAAGTCACGTCAGCAATCACGCTAATCCTGAAATCATTCCGCGAAACATCTTGTTTTTCGAACAGCCGTGGAATTTTTTTATCCCAATAAATACCATTAATGAGTATGTCTGTATGTGGAATATACTGCTGGAACAGGCTTTCGTATTTATCCGGATTCTTATGGAAATCTTCCCGGTTGTATGTTTTTGTTTCTTTATTCTGATAAAGGAAACTACCTTTAAGCTGTGTGTAAACAGGATATTCGTAGTCGTTTTCCATAAAATCTCCCGGCTCAATAGATTGAATATCAAGATGAGACATGATTTCAAGAATACCTGAAGTTACCTTTCCCGAACCGGTAACAACAATTTTAAAATTCGGCAGCTTCAACTGATCATAAAAGGAAAGCAATTCAGCGTAACTGTTAATATCATTTGCTTTAGGTAAATCATACAGCCCATGTTTTTTACCATAAGTCAATATGCCATTATGTGCCCCTACCACTCCTGCAAAAAAACCGAATCCCAAAATACGCTGACCATCAATATGCGTGAGGCATTCGTAATCTATCATCCTGATTTTCTTTTGTATAAGAGCCTGCATCAAAGGCTTATTATAAGGCTGCATCTTCTTGGTGTGAGAAAAGAAAAAGTAGGTTTTACCGGCTATCAATTCTTCTTTAGGAACTTCCTTGATACCAATCAAAACATCGCATTGACTCATATCTGACACCACCTCAATATCTTCTGCCTTGTACTCTTCATCAGAGTAGCATCGATCCGGCGAAGACTCAACAATGATGCGCACTTCTGGATACTTCTGCATAATTTCCACACATTGCTTCGGTGTAAATGCAACCCTGGTATCGGGAGGGTTCTTCCTTTCTCTGATAAGTCCAAAAAGCATAAAATATTTTTATTCGTTGTTTTGTTTTTTTGAAAAATAATTGAAAGTTTGCCATGGTTTCAGGAAAGATTGCAGCCGAACCTTTAATGGTACTTGATTTTTAATTTTCTCGATACTTGTTGCCATGAAGTGGTTAGTCATTCTGATTTCATTCTCATTCATTTTCTGACCAGTGTATTTCACTTTTAAATAACGGTTCATAAAGCCAGCAAAATTCGTACCAAACCTTGCATCAACAATATTCCGCGCATAATTCAAAGGGGTAATTTCTCCTCTGTAATAGCCAAGCTGATGAAGATAATAGCCGAAACCACGATATTGCCAATATGCTTTCTGCTCCGGCGTTTCAGCCGTTTTGATTCGCCATTTGTACCAAGCTAAAACAATGCCTGGAATTGCAAAAAACAATATTAGTAAAGCACCCAATACAGCAGCAAATTGAATGAGCATTAATTTATAAGAAACAAGTTTCAGGCTTTTTTGCTTTTGAAGCTGCTCC
This sequence comes from Chitinophagaceae bacterium, assembly GCA_041661485.1. Classification (GTDB taxonomy): domain Bacteria; phylum Bacteroidota; class Bacteroidia; order Chitinophagales; family Chitinophagaceae; genus Rurimicrobium. The sequence goes on along the minus strand of JBAZUJ010000003.1, from coordinate 114,606 downwards.
TCTTTTATTTGGTCCGGCGACTTTTTAATGTAAATATCGTCAACAGGTATAGGAGCAATCATTCTTGCCAAAATCATTTCTCCGCTTTCTCCGTCGTTTCCATCAGGCATTTTCTTAAGGGCTTCTGCATAACTTACTGCAGTTGCCGAATCCCCGATATGCACCTGTTTCAAATCAATATTCACACTATCTTTTTGAATATTGGCTATACTAACGTCCAGCAATGCATCAACACTACCCTTTTTCACCTTATACTCTTTATCATGAAAAAGAAGCTGTCCAATTTTTAACGTCATTGTCCGTTTCAAAGTATCAATTGAAACGATTTGCCCTTCGCCGGCAAACCAGGCGTGCGGAGGCTGCATAGGCGGTGTGCCATCCGGGCTGGGACTTTGTTGGGCTTCATCGTCACCTACTGTAGTATCAAAATCCAACCAGCCATAACCGGGAAAATAGACCTGAACCCATGCATGAGCCTGGTCAGCATAATACCAGTACCACCCTTTGTTTTTATCACTACGGTCTATGGTCAGAAAACCAACAGTAATCCGGGAAGGAATACCCAGAGAACGTAGCATAAACAAGGTTGCTCCTGCATAATAAGCACAATACCCTTTATGGTTTTCAAACAAAAAATACATCAGCTTGGAAGAGCTTGGAATGCCAGGCACACCCGGATTATCTGTATAGGAGAACAGTGGTTTTCCTTCCTCATCCTTTGACAAAAAATAATCTCTGATAGCGAGCATTTTATCGACCGGTGTTTTTGCATTTACAGCAATTTTATTGGATAGAGCCGTAATTCGCTGAAACTTGGCATCAGAAGGCATTTTGGTATAATATGCCATAAATTCCTGGTCGACCTTTGCATAAGTTTCCGCCTTCCGCAAAACCGCAAATCTTTGCTCCTGAAATTGTTTAATCTGAGGATCCTTTGCATTATAAATAAAGTAGGCTGAATTAAGTTCACTCACATACCCTTTTGCACGATAGGCTGAACGGAATTGTCCGCGAAAATCCTTTTCAATAGCTATTGGCTGAACAAAAAATCCGGTATTGGGCGCCAGGTAAGTCTCCGGTGAGAGGCTTTTGCTATACACTTCAATTTCTACCACTTTTCTTGCCTTGTCGCTCATTCCATTTTCTAAAACGCCACTATCAGCGCGCGTTGCATAGAGGGGAATTTTTGACGGATCAGGTTCAAACAAATCATTCTTTGGAATTTTAGCATCCCGTTCAAATGTTTCAGTTGTCGTGTCAAATTTGGTATAATAGAATGCCGTCAGATAAAGAGGGTTGGGTATATCTGTACCCGGAAAAAAATTGTCAATATGAGCAGCAAATAATAATTCATTGCTGCGCCCCTGATTGCTGCGCAACTGAGAATAGTCTTTCAGGTCAAAATTACCGTCCTTATTCTTTTTAAGCATGCCATTTTCACTACCCTTCTCTCCTTTTCCACCCGCACTTGCGACAGCTGCTTCAAATTTCGATTTCATTTGCCTGGTAATAATGGCACCGGTTAGACCAATCAACAATAAAAACAAGGCAATTCTGCGCGTCATAAACCACCAGAATTTTTGTGATTTATCCTTAAAATTATAAATCTGCTCGGCAGCAAAAATGATATAAAAGCAATACAGCACCGCCGGCAAAAAGGCCTGCAGCAAATGAGGCAGAGAATCGGTTTTTTCCTTTGCGATTAATATTATACTAGAAACCAAAAAGATGGCACCTATAAAATAATGTGCGTATCTCCAACGGGCAAAGGCAGCGCCAAGTAAGCATCCTGTAGAAAACAATACACTGAAAATTAAAAACCTGACTGATATAAAAAAGGTATCAAACTCACCTATAGCGGTTTTGTCCAGACCTTGATAGATAAGCGTGAAAGAAAAAACAAGAATGGCAAACGTTGTGAGAAATCGAAAACGAAATGCATAAAACAAGCAGGCGCCAGCCATTCCGGCCAGAAAATAAGTAGTCTGCTCAAATGCATTATTTTGCAGAATGGTATAAAAATGATTGGCGTTCCATAATAAAAAGTAGCCAACACATGCAGTAGGCAATACCAGAAATATCAGCTTGGCAATTGTTTCATTTACAGAAGATGCGCGTTGTATTTTCATAAGGATAGTTGCAGCAAGCCAAACCTACAACGATTTATTTGTGCACGCATCATTTTAACGTAGATTTTAATTTAGTCATGGCAGAAACAAAATTTCCGCTATTTCCGTTCATAAATTATAAACCAGGCAGCCCGGTTTCTTTCCTTATAATGCTGCATCACAGCTTCCGGTAATGGCTTATCATCTTCTGAAAGAAAAATGATATCCTGATAATTAAAATTGCAATCGTAGTTCTCTACATTTTTTAAGTCTTTCAATACAAATGGCCACATAAAGGATTCGTCCGACAACCAGACGGTAGCATCAGGTTTAAAATCCTGTGGAAGAGATTCCAATCCATTCAGAAATGCACGTGTATCCTGCCCATACAATACTGTTGGACTCATTTCTTTATTAAAATTCATCATTCGCACACATAGAAAAAGTGTCAGACCAGCCAGGAAAATTTGTACGGGTTTTATCCAACGCTTTTGAATCCGGACAATACAATGTCCGGCAATCAACAATAAAACAAGCAATGAAAAATGCATCTGAAACCCCATTCCCCTGAAAACAGGAAATTGTCTCATAATTAAAACCATGAAAACCATCGATATCCAAATCAACCCATATAAGAGAACGAACTTTGAAAAGCTTGCAAATAAATTCCTAAAGAAAATAATGAGGATAAATGGCAGGATAAAAAACACCAGCGCCAATGGTTTAAGCGGGTTTAAAAAATTAAACGTTTGCAGTGTGACCAAATCGTAAAAATACCCCCAGGAAATCTTACCAATTTCAGACAAACTCTTGCCGGTATTATATCCTCCGCCAAGCAAGGATTCAATGCCGGAATAACAAAAAGCCGGTAAATAAACTAAAAAAACACCTGTTCCCGAAAGTAATAAAGCCATCCAAAACTGAAAAAACAATTTTCTTCTGAACAGGCAAATAATTGTTGCAGAGAAAACCTGGAAGACAATAAAATAAAGATAAACAGGCACAGTCCACATGCCTATTATGTTACAAAAAATCAGAACGCCTAATGCCTCAGGTTTTGAATTTCTGTTTGAAAAGAAATAATAATAAAAACTTACAAACCCAATCCATTGCAATAAATGGCACAATGCATAACCCCTGCCCTGATGGCCAAACCCCCACACAATAAATTGAAGAGATAACAACAAACAGCAAAGGAAAGAAATGAAGTTATTTTTAGTAAAATGATAAAACAGGAAGAAGTTCCCGCAAATCAACAAACAATAAAAAACAATAGAAAGCACACGACCGGACACAAATGAATTGGTGAAAAAATTGCACCAGAAATGATTGAGCAGGTTGTAGAAAATATGATTATTGGGTATGGGATAATAACTGATAAGCCTTACCAATGACTGTTTTGCAAAATTGAGTGCAGAAAAAGCTTCATCAGTACACATTGCGTTGTGAGAAAAACCATAAGCTGCGAATGCAATACATACAACTATCAGAGCAATTATCCAGAGAAAAGATTTTTTGAATGCCTTCAGCCACTCAAGTGATTTTCTAAAAATACTAAAACTGAAAAAACGAAAAATAAAAAACGAAAAAAAAAGGACAAGCGGGACAGATAAAATACACAACATATTCCCTGTTGTTTTGACTGCTTCGTTGAACGTAATGGTAGAAAATTTTTCCTGCCTGTAAAAACAACCGCCCTTGGCTAAAAAATCTTCTGATAATTCAGCCTTGGAATGGGAGAGATAGTAAATACAAAATATAACAAAAGGAATAACCATGGCAATCCTGATCGCGATAGCCGAATAACGAAATGATTTTATATGTTTAATGGGATCTGACAAGATATTTTTTCCGTTTTATGCAAATGCCGATAAAGATATTCCCGATTTTTGAAATTGAATTGTCATACCAATGTTATTTTTGAATCTTAAAAGAAAATACCTTGTCGCAACTGGAAAATTCAAACCCGGAGATAAACAATCCCAATACTAAAAAGAAAACCTGGCTCAAACGCATTGGAGTCGCAGGTTTTCTCTTTTTCCTGATTAAAGGAATTGTATGGTTATTTGTATTCTATTATGGATTCAAAATATCCGGCTGCAATTAATTACATTTTCTCCGGCAATGCTATTCCCAACAAGCTCATAGCGTGCCTCATTGTTTTTGCTGTCATAATAATCATCATCAAACGCAATTGTTTCTTTTCTTCATTTTCGGCTTTTGAAATACTGTGCTGATCGTAAAAAGTATTGAAGGCCTGTGCAAGTTGAAAAGTATAGTTACACAAAACAGAAGGACTCATTTCTGTAGCCGCAGTTTCCATAATTCCCGGATATTGCTCCAGTTTAACAATAATGTCTTTCTCGGCCTTGGCAAGCTCTAAAGTGGCTGTATACAATTGAAATGCTGTTGCATCAGGCATTACAGGCAAATTCTCTTTCCGTAAAATGGAACAAATACGCGCATGTGCATATTGTATGAAAGTCGCAGTGAAACCATGTAAATCAATTGATTCTTTAGGGTCAAAAATCATTTTCTTTTTAGGATCAACCCGAAGCAAGTAAAACTTCAAAGCCCCCATCCCAATCATTTGATACAAACGATTCAATTCTTCAGCCGAAAAACCATCCGCTTTACCATTTTCTTCCGTTTGCTCCTGAGCCATACGCACCATCTCATCCATCATATCATCGGCATCCACTACGGTCCCTTCGCGGCTTTTCATACGTCCTGTTGGCAATTCTACCATTCCGTACGACAAGTGAAATATACCATCAGCACAAGGCTCGCCAAGTTTTGACAAAATCAATTTCAAAACCTGCATATGATAATTCTGCTCGTCTGCAATTACATAAACAGATTGGTCCAACTTAAAATCATCATACTTCAATACTGCAGTTCCGATATCCTGTGTCATATAAACAGAAGTTCCGTCACCACGCAAAAGCAACTTCTGGTCAAGACCATCTGCAGTCAGATCTATCCAGACGCTGTTATCTTCTTTTTTAAACAGGACACCTTTTTCAAGACCTTTTTCTACAATTGCTTTACCTAACAAGTAAGTATTGCTTTCGTAATACATCTTGTCGAAATCCACGCCCAATCTTTTATATGAGACTTCAAATCCGTCGTACACCCAGCCATTCATCGTTTGCCATAGGCTATATACTTCATTGTCGCCAGCCTCCCATTGACGCAACATCTGCTGCGCATCCTTCATGATTGAAGCTTCTTTCTCAGCAAGTTTTTCCTCCATTCCTTCAGCCACCAAAGCAGCAATTTCCGCTTTGTAAACATCATTGAATTTCACATAATAATCACCTACCAAATGATCCCCTTTGATGCCTGTACTTTTCGGTGTGGCGCCATTGGCATAGCGCTGCCATGCGACCATCGATTTACAGATATGTATACCGCGATCGTTGATCAGATTGGCTTTTACAACGTTATTTCCTGTTTGCTTCAGGATATTACCCAAAGCATAACCCAGGAAAATATTACGCAAATGCCCGAAGTGCAAAGGCTTGTTGGTATTCGGGGAAGAATACTCAATCATTACTTTTTTAGCAGAAGCTTTGCTGGTTCCGAAAGCTTCATTGTGCCAGTTTTCCTGCAGCATTGATACAAAAAAATCATCGCTGACAGTAAGATTCAGGAAACCACTAACAATTTGATATGCTGTAAAAAGCGAAGGATTATTCTGGATTAAATATTCACCCAATTGCTTACCCAATTCGTCCGGTTTTTGTCGCAGCATCTTTACAAAAGGAAATAACACAACAGTATAGTCTCCTTTAAACTCGGGTTTAGTTTCATTGACGCTTACGTTATCAACGGTAAATTCCTGTTCGGTGTAAAAATGCTGTAAAGCTGCAACAGCAGCTTCTTTAATCAATTGGGTAATCATTATTATTTTTATTGAATTGTGTGCGAAATTACTTAATTACTTGATGCAATTAAGGTTTGAGCAAAAGACCTGATTTATTTAAAACGCAACCTTCTCGTAATGATTGAGTTTATCCAGTTCCAACAAAGTGTGACCACCGTCAGGCGAACGCTGAAATGTGGGTAGAAATTTTGCGCCGTAAATCAGTTCTTTTGCAGTGTAGGAGGTGCGTTGCTGAACCGTATTGGAATAATGATCGTCGAATGCTTTGATGCCCGGCATCACCTCGATATTCGATTCCTGCAGGTCAGCTTCACTCATTCCAAAAAGAGGACTGTTTTCATCAATAGGATGTACCAGGGTCCAGCTGATGGCCAGGGAATTGATACGGTTTATTTCCAAAGGAAGTTGAAAAAATTTTGTTACCCGTTTACCGTCCTCCATAACATGAAAGGCAGTCGTCACCTGACATTCGGCATCCGTCAGATGATTATTTTTTTGTGAAGCAACCCTGAACATAAGTGCTTTTCCGTCTTTATAAGGAGATACAAGAATGTTATCACTAAACTTCAGATAGGCCTTCGGTCTTGAGAATCGGGCAAAGAAAAGTCCGGTAACCAATGCAAAAGACATAATACCGGCAAAAGATTCGAGAGACGCTACAATATTAGCAACCAAACCATCGGGGCTAATATGGCCATACCCTACTGTGGTAAGTGTTTGCGAACTGAAAAAAAAAGCTTGTTGAAACTGATTAGCCAGAGAACCACCAGGGTCTGTTCCTTTCAGGTATTGAATACCAATGGCTACATAAACAGTAGCAAATAAAATATTGATTGCTGTATAAAATGCAAAAACAAGGATCAGAAATTTTATCCTCGGCATGCGTAGTAAAACATGATACCAACTCATTCTCTCCAGAAATGAAATTCCGGTTTTCCGCAAATTGATGGTACCATCTTTATTGACCAAACGGCCTCCTTCGGCATTGGCATTGACACCAAATCCGGTATTATTTATGCTTTTTGATAAATTTCTTAAAGTGGCCATTGAAAAACAGCTGTAAATTATTTGACCAAAAATAAGCTTTGGCTGCAACTTTGAGGATAATTTTTAGCTATTGTACCTGGGATGAAATTGCTCCAGTGTATTGCGAAGATAGCCTTTGTCGAGGTGGGTATAAATTTCAGTAGTAGTAATGCTTTTGTGCCCCATCATTTCCTGCACAGCACGCAAATCTGCACCGGCTTCCACCAGATGAGTTGCAAAAGAATGGCGCAAAGTGTGGGGGTGAATACTTTTTTTTATCCCGGCTTTTGCTGCCAGATCTTTAATAATCATAAAAATCATCACCCTGCTGAGGCCGCTGCCTCTCCGGTTCAAAAAAAGTGTATCCGAAAATTTTTCTTTCACGTCAATATGGTTTCGGATATTCTCCCTGTAAATTTTAATCTGCCGGATAGCTTCACCACCAATAGGAATCAAACGTTCCTTATTTCCTTTACCCACAACCCTGATAAAATCAATATCCAAAAACAATCCTGAAAGGGTCAGGTTAATCAACTCCGAAACCCGTAATCCACAACTGTACATTGTTTCGAGAATTGCCCGGTTGCGCTGCCCTTCTGGTTTACTGTGATCAATTGCTGCCACCATCAAATCAATCTCGGGGATGGATAACACAACTGGCAATGGCCTGGTCAGTTTAGGTGCAGTTAATAATTCTGTCGGATCTTCTTTTATAATTTGTTCAAGAAGGAGAAATTTGTAAAAAGATTTAACCCCGCTTAAAACTCTGGCCTGCGAATTTGCGCTCAGTTCCATTTCTGCAACATGCTGCACAAATTGTTGCAAATCTGGCAACATAAGCTCGGTAATATTAATTTGTTTTTCGAGCATGAATGCCATTAACATAGCAACATCATGCTGATACGCCGTAATGGTGTTTACTGACATTGAACGCTCCAGCGACAGGTAAGTTTTAAATCCTTTTAGATATATAGCTGACACAGGACGAAATTAAAATTAATGACCTGGGTTAGGCACTGTGGTACTCTTTAATTCTGATAAAGGTAAAGGTTCCAAAATACCGAAATGTCGCTGATCGATGGTATCTACAGCAGCTTTTCGTTTTAATTGCTCGCCTACTACAATTTTGATTCTGTTTGCTGCCATTTGCAGGATCGCGTTTTTCTTACGGATATGGGCAAGGTTTCGGGCAATAATAAATAATAAAAAAGCGATAATTGTTGCAAAGCCAACTATACTCCAATACAGGAAATTCACATCCCTTGCACTGAATCCAATACTATCTGCTTTGGTGCGCAAGCGGGTCAGAATATAAAAAGGATAAATATTATCTCTGACAATACAAAATGAAGCAACACCCACAATACTAAGCCATGTCAGGCCTTCAAGAACCAAAAGAAAAATACTGTTGAGAACCCTTGCTGCTGCAGGTTTTCTTAAAGATACGGCCAGCGGATCCAACAATTCAAGCTGGGTAACGATCATCTCCCGTTCCTGCTTAAATTCTTTCAGCAAGTCATCTTGCAATCTTGAATTTTCCATTTATGCTTCTATAAGGTTATGGCACAAAAATAGTCATCCATTTCTTTTAAAAAAATGATGTGGGTAAATACCTTTCATTGGATACTAAATTTCCTATTTTTGGTTTATAAATTATAGCATATGCTTTGGAAAGGGAGACGCGAAAGCACAAATTTTGAAGATTTGACCGGAAGTACCGGTGGTGGCGGTGGAAAAAAAATTATTGGTGGGGGTATAGGCGTCCTTATTGTAATTGTAATTGCGCTGCTCACGGGAAAAGACCCATCAGCCTTGATGGGGCAATTACAAAATGTAACATCCGGAACGGAAGAACATGTATGTGAAACCAATGAAAGCAAGAATTCCGAATACATGAGTTTTGTAAGAGTCACATTGGCCAGTACGGAAGAAGTATGGAAAACTGAATTTGAAAAAATGGGGCAGGTTTATGAGCCGCCAATTCTTAGTGCATTCTGCGGAAAGGTCGGTACCGCTTGCGGACAAGGCGCTGCTGCAATGGGTCCATTTTATTGCCCTGCCGATCATAAAGCTTACATCGACCTGGCATTTTACAGCGAATTGCAAAACAGATTTAAGGCTCCCGGTGATTTTGCTATGGCCTATGTCATAGCTCATGAAGTGGGTCATCATGTGCAAAACCTGCTGGGCATTTCTGCCAAAATGGAACAGCAGCGACAAGGACTTAGCGAGGCCGAAGCAAACAAATTATCAGTAAGACTGGAATTACAGGCAGATTTTCTGGCAGGACTTTGGGCCCACTATGCACAAACCAGTCAAAAAATTATTGAACCCGGTGATATTGAAGAAGCATTAAATGCTGCCCACGCTATTGGGGATGACAATCTGCAAAAACAGGCGCAGGGCTATATTGTACCGGACGGTTTTACACATGGCACTTCCGAACAAAGAATGTATTGGTTCAAAAAAGGATTTGAAACAGGCGATATTAATCAGGGTAATACTTTTGCTGCAGATGCACTTTAGCGTTTTATACCATAATAAAAAGGGCTGACAAAAATTGTCAGCCCTTTTTATTATTTATTGAAGAGGCTCATCGTTTTTGCCAATCCTACCGCTGCAAAACTTTCAATGACTTCGCAGCTTTTCAGGATCTTGTCTTTTACAACAGGCATTTCAGTAGGAGTCCATCTGCCCAACACAAATTCCACTTGCCGCCCTTTGGGGAAATTGTTACCGACACCAAATCTCAATCGTGGATAAGCATTGGTAGCAAGCATCAGCTGGATATTTTTCAATCCATTATGACCTGCATCACTACCTGAACCACGGAGTCGCAAAGTATCCAGTGGCAGCGCTAAATCGTCCAGCAAAACCAGAATATTGTCAATCGAAATCTTTTCTTTATCCATCCAGTATTTTACGGCCTTCCCGCTCAGGTTCATGTAGGTAGTCGGCTTTATAACAATGAAAATTTTACCCTTCCATTTGAATTCGGCTACCCAGGCATGCCTGTCCAGGCGAAACTGTCCACCATTTTGCATCACGAAAGTATCGGCAATATCAAAACCAATATTATGGCGGGTTGCATCATATTCTGCTCCGATATTTCCCAAACCAACAATTAAATATTTCATCGGCCGCAAAGGTAAAAATTTCCTTCTTACTTATACCAGTGCATACTATCTTATCAATGAAATATCTCCTTTATACATTTCATCCTGCGAATCGGGATAATCAAATTTTACTTTAATTAAATAGTAGTAAACCCCAACTTCCTGATTCTGACTATTAAACCTGCCATCCCACGCTTTGAGAGGATCACTAGTTGAGAAAATTTCTTCTCCGTATCTGTTTACAATTTTCAGACTGTAGGATAGGTAAGGCCCGGTTAATATCGCTTTTATTGCATCATTTTTTCCATCACTATTTGGAGAGAAAACATTTGGCATAATCAATTTGCCTTTTTTATACACTTTGCAGCATTGAACTACACTATCTTTTTCCTCACATTTGTTCGTCACTACAAGCTTCACACAATATTCTCCAATTTCAGGAAAGGAGTGCATGAATTTTTGCTCTGTCGAGATAAGATTTCCATCAAAATACCATTCCTGCAATACTGCATTTGTGGATGCACTTTCAAAACTGAATACCGGATTTTCAATATCGGCTATGGATGGTGCAATCGTAAATGCAGCTTTAGGTTTAGGCTGCATTCTTACCGTAACATACATTGTATCAGGTTTAAAATCAGGATCACTGGCAAGGACAGATTTCGTAATAATCGTATACCTGGTATCTGCTGAAGGTTTAAAAACAATCACCTGGCGGAGAGTGTCCAAAATATAATCGTTGGCAGGGGTAATCGTATATCCTAATCCTGATGCAATATTATACAAAACAGAATCACCTTTGCAGATGGTCGTGTCCAAAACAGGAATCAGAGAAACCGAATCTACCACATAGCAACATTTTGTAACAGAATCCCTCTGTTCACATTTATTAATCGCTACAAGGGTCACACAAAACTTGCCAATTGCCGGAAATTTATAAACCAGGTCAAGATCTGTTGAAATAATTGCTCCATCATAAAACCATTCGTACCTCACAGCATTACTGGAACTATTCAGGAAATTGAAGGTGGGATTATTTAAAGACGCTTTATTCGGAGTGATGGAAAAATCAGCCTTAGGCCTTGGATAACCAATAATTGTAAAAGAAATAGTATCGCTGATAAAACAAGGATCATCCGGATCCAAAGAATTAGATGTTATGGTATACTTGGTGGAGCCAATGCCAAAAAATTCGATAAATCCGGTAGTTGTATTCAGATGAACATTTGTGTTGGGTTCTACATCTACAGCCGATTTTAAGGGTAATGGTATTTTAATCGTGTCGCCTTCACATAGAACTGTATCTGTTGGCCGGGTAAGTTCCACACCACCCACAAGATTGGTCTTTATGCAAGCTGTATCAGGAATAAATTTCCATAAATCGTTGCTCAGAGCAAACCCATCCTTTGAATCGAAACCATAGCCACCAAATACGTACAGAACACCAATCTTATCTGTCCAGACGCTGCATCCCATTTTTCCGGGAATTAAATTTGAGGCAGCTTCCACACCTTTGACACCATAGCTAGATGCAGGTGGAGTTCCTACCCCACCTTTTACTTTAGTCCATTCAAAATTTTCCGTGTTAAACAACCACAAATCATTAAAGTATCCCAAACTGTTTGTGCCCCCGAAAGTCCAGAAGGCTTTTGTACACTGACTGTTTGATTGTGCTGTTTGGTTTTCGAACCTGGAAGCAGGAGCGTCACCTGCGTTAGGTTTACAATATGGATTTGTGGTTCCTTTGTCATTGGCAAGATTGGTACCGCTGACCCAGGTCCACATTTTTGTCGAAGTATTATATTGCCAAACATCATTTTGAGAAAACGTGCTTGATCCTCCAAACAGGTAAAAATTATTACTGGCATCCTGCCATCTGGTATATGACATTCTTGAAGGCGGAGTATTGGTAGTACTCGCTACGCCTTTTGTACCATAACTACCTGCGTCTGCTGGCAAGTTTGTACCTGCTTCCCATGTCCAATTGTTTGTTGCAATATCATAACTCCACAAATCATTTCGAAGTTTTGAATTGGCCATACCACCGAATAACCATAGCTTGTTGTTGTGAACCCATGCTGATTTACATTCATTTCTTTCACCCGGCGTATTGGTGACGGCGGCTACCCCTTTGGTACCATAAACTACTATCGTTGCAGAAGCTTTAGTTCCTTTCATCCAGGTCCATTCATTTGTTGCGATATGATATCTCCACAATATATCATTGGAGAAAGTTCCGGACATATCAAAACCGCTGTAAAGCCATAAATCGCCCGCAGCATCGGTCCAGCAATTGGCACCATAACCGACACCAGCAGGATAATTCAGCACAGATGGCACACCCATTGTACCATAGACTCCAGCCAGAGACGAAGCGTTTTTATTCCCTTTCATCCAGGTCCATTCGTTTGTTATCGGATCATATTTCCACAAGTCATTCAGACCTGGCACACCGCCAAACATCCAGAATTTACCATTAAGGTCAGTCCAATAAGCAGCCTGATAACGTGGTGGTGGTTCGTTGGTCGGACTGGACACGCCTATCGTGCCGTAATTCCCTGTGGTCCCCTTCACATCACTCCCTTTAAGCCAAACCCAATTGCCACTTTGAGCTTTACTGCTTACAGTACTTAATATTATTATTATAAAGAATAAAATTTTTGAGAATTTCATAGAGATACTTTTTCAGGTGATGGATGGACTATTTATTTTTTTTTGTTTCTCTTTCTCTTTCCTCTCGTTCTTCCTTTTCATGATCTTCGTGATCTTCTACTTCTCTCAATATTTTTCCTTTTCTATTAATCATAAATTTTTCTTTTCCCAGACCAACCAAAGCTTCACCATTATGGAATACGCCTGCAAAATCGAATGTTCTGCTAATGACTTGTTTCCCTTGTTGATTGATAAAAGAAAATTTGGATCCAATCTTCACCATTGCCAAGCCCTCTGAAAAAGACGATGCAATTTCGTACTGAGGCTGAATGATTTCTTTGAGGTCGGCATTAATAAAACCATATTTGCCATCCTTTTTTACTAATGCCATATTTTCCTGGAAAGAATACACTTCTTCATAAACAGGTTCAACAACCCAGGCCCCTTTAGAATTAATGAAACCATACTTATTACCAAATTTCACCGAAGCATAACCACTAAAAAAAGGGTTCGCATCGCGATACATTAAAGGGATTTGCAATTCTCCCTGTTCATTGATATAGCCACGAAGATTATCTTTTATAACAATAGCAAAACCATTGATAAATTCACTGCCTGCATAATAGAGCGGAGCTACAATCGTTTTTCCGTCGGCGCTTTTATAACCCACTTTACCGTTTTCATAAAAACGAATTGGCAGGTTTGCTTGAGCCAAAAGGGATTGGGACGCAATGAAACAAATAAATATTAATAGCGGAAATCTTGTTTTCATAGGAAGATGACTTTTTAAATATAATAGACGTAAATATAAGCAAGTAGGTTGGGTTTCCAAAAATAGTTAGAAAAATCAATATATCATACTCGGTTTAAATAAAATTTCCGGTTTAGAATTCCATATTCCCTGAGCTCACTACTTTTCAGAATCTTCCGCTTACCTTTACTTTCTTAATTTAATCGAACGCTTTCGCATGTCAGTACATTCTGAAATAAAACGGGTTACCACGCACACTTTGCAATGGATGAAGCAAAACAATGAGAAAATCAGTATGCTGACTGCGTATGATTTTTCGATGGCCAGCATTTTGGATGCTGCAGGAATTGATGTGCTGCTCGTTGGTGATTCAGCTTCAAATGTGATGGCGGGGAACAGTACAACATTACCGATCACTCTGGACCACATGATATATCATGCCCAAAGTGTAATGCGCGGCATTCAACGCTGCCTTGTAATTGTAGATTTACCTTTTGGGAGTTACCAGGGTAACAGCAAAAAAGCGTTGGAATCCGCAATCCGTGTAATGAAAGAATCCGGTGCCCACGCCATAAAACTGGAAGGCGGAAAAGATGAGTGCGAATCCATCACACGCATCGTGAGCGCAGGTGTTCCGGTAATGGGACATTTAGGCCTGACACCACAATCTATCAACAAATTTGGCACCTATGCCGTGCGTGCAAAAGAAGAAGAAGAAGCAGATATGTTGATAGAAAATGCTCACGCACTTCAGGCGGCCGGTTGCTTTTCGATTGTTCTGGAAAAAATTCCGGCAACATTGGGTAAGCGTGTTGCCGAAGAATTAAAAATCCCTGTGATTGGTATTGGGGCAGGAATGTACGTAGACGGGCAAGTATTGGTCATGCACGATATGTTGGGCATCAACAAAGATTTTTCACCCAAATTTTTACGCCGCTACCACAATCTTTTCGAAGAAATTACCAAAGCCACTCAACATTATATTTCTGACGTTAAAGGAAATCTATTCCCCAACGATACAGAACAATATTAGTTTTTCATTTTTTTCAAAGGCATCAATTTAATTGATGCCTTTTTATTTTAAAATGTATATTAAACTATTCAAAACAGGAATAAAATTCATTTTTGCATATTATACTATACAAAATAATGGAAATTTAAAATTTGCATAGTATAACAATCTTTTTTGTAGATTATGCTTATATTTGCATAGTATACTATACATTTATGAGCTTTGAAGCTATAAAAATAAAGGATGTAAAAGAGACCTTAGGGGAGTGGATAAAAGGAATGCGCAAAGAAAAAAATCTTTCGCAGGATGAACTGGCCATTGCCCTGAACCTTTCCCGCATCACGATACAAAACCTGGAGTCAGGAAAAAATATCACAATAGATACCTTGCTGAAAGTGTTGCAATATTTTGATGCTTTGGACAGCTTCCATCAATATATCAGCAGCGAATCCCAAAATAATTCTTACAAATCCTTATACTGATTATGTCTAAAAACAACATCATCAGCGTATTTTGTTTTGGGGAGGAGATTGGAAAAATCGGCCACGATGAAGATCAGAAAAAAACTTTTTTTCAATACAATCCTGCATTCCTGAAATCGGGAAAATATAAAAACCTGTTCCCCTTGCTCATCAAGCGTACAGAGCAAGTTCAAGTGTTCGGAAAGTTCAACAATGAGGCTTTTCGCGGATTGCCGCCTATGATTGCCGACTCTCTACCCGATTTGTTTGGGAATATTATCTTCAAAACCTGGTTGGAATCGAAACAAAAAAACTTTGAAAAAATATCCATCCTGGAGCAACTGACTTATGTGAGCAACCGCGGAATGGGCGCGCTCGAATATAAGCCAGGGAAAGCTATCCCGAAAAACACCAGTATTAATATTGAGGCGATTACCGATGTTTTGAAAAAGGTATTGGAAAATAAAATGGAAACCA
The DNA here is from genome assembly GCA_041661485.1 of Chitinophagaceae bacterium. Lineage (GTDB taxonomy): Bacteria > Bacteroidota > Bacteroidia > Chitinophagales > Chitinophagaceae > Rurimicrobium. Next base: position 99,114 of record JBAZUJ010000003.1, on the reverse strand, counting down.
TCGGCGGACGACTGGAAACGTCGGCTCTGCTGAATGTGTTTAAAATAGGTACTTCGGCCGGTGGTGCAAGACCAAAAATCCTGATTTCGGAACAGATAGAAAGTGGCAAAATTATTCCCGGCGACCTTGAATTTTCAGAAGATTATAACCATTACCTGGTAAAATTGCACATCGACGACGATGCGGGATACAACCGCGAAATCATAGAATATTGCTACTATCGCACTGCGGTGGAGACAAACATTACAATGATGCCGTCAAAACTGATAGACAAAAAACATTTTGCAACCCTGCGCTACGACCGCATCGAAGGACATAAAAAACATATCCTTACTGCATCGGGTATGACGGGATGGGATTATAACGACCCTGAAATGTCCAGTTACGAAAACCTGTTTGATCTGGCTATTTTCCTGAAACTACCCTACAAGGAAATCGACGAACTGTTTCGCAGAATGATATTCAACATTGTGTTTGCAAACATGGACGATCACCTAAAAAACCATTCTTTTATTTACGACGAAGAAAATGACAAATGGAACCTGGCACCAGCCTACGACCTTACTTACTCATTGAACCCGCTGATCAATTTTAAGCGCAGCGCACGTGCCTTGTCCATCAACGGGAAACGGATAGATATCACCTTAGACGATGTATTAAAAATAGCAGAAAAATACACCATCAAAAATCATAAGGGCGTGATAACACAAGTACAGAGCAGTATTCCATATTGGGAAGAAAACGCCAAACAACTGCAGATACCTGAACGTATTATCAATGCCATTCAAAAAGATTTTAAAAAGCTGACAGAAGGCTGATTATTAAACAAAATATTGATGAAAGAAAAAATACAACGCGGCATCCGGGTTTCACGCTATATCGTTTACAAGGAAACCCTGGTGAATGGTAAAGAGCAATTCTGGTCCTTCATCGGGGCATTTGCCGGCATAGGATTGATTGCTTTTTTACAAAATACTTTCCTGGCCAAAACAGAAAATGTATTGCTCATTGGTTCTTTCGGCGCATCGAGCGTACTGATATACGGCGCAATCCAAAGCCCCTTGGCACAGCCACGCAACCTGATTGGCGGCCATCTGGCATCGGCCATTATAGGCGTAACGGTCTATAAATTATTGCCTGACATTATCTGGATCACCGCTCCGATGGCTGTTGCACTTTCCATCGTGGCGATGCAAATCACTAAAACACTACACCCCCCAGGTGGTGCAACTGCCCTGATTGCGGTTATCGGCTCAGAGAAAATAAAAGCACTTGGCTATATTTATGTTCTATCGCCGGTTCTTAGTGGATGTATTATTCTGTTTGTCGTTGCTCTTGTCTTTAATAATATGACAAGCAACCGTCGATATCCCACCAATTCCAGGTTTACAAAATCAATCAGGAAAATGTTGTTTGCTCAAAAGAAATAACACCTCCTAAAAGATTTCACCAAACTTCAAAACCGGAATATAATTAAGTATACATAAAAAGGTAGCGCCTGTAGTTTTAGGCGCTACCTTTTTAAATTATCAAAAAAGGATAAATCATTCCAATTAATAAGCTCTCGCAAACACCACCCTTTCTTTGGATGGATTTCCGGTAAGTATACACTTGCCTTCTTCCTGCGGATTATCTAAAGGAATGCAACGAATAGTTGCTTTGGTCAATTCCTTTATCTTTTCTTCAGTTTCAGGAGTCCCATCCCAGTGCGCATAAACGAAGCCCGTTTTTTCGTCCAGCAATTTCACAAACTCGTCCCAGGTATCAGCTTTGCTGCTTTTCTCTTCGCGGAAGGCCAGTGCGCGATTGTACATGTTGCTTTGGATATCCACCAGCAATTGTGCAATATTCTCTACTAGACCATCAAGCGATAAACTTTGTTTCTCTTTAGTATCTCTTCGCGCCACTTCCGCAACATTATTGTCCAAATCTCTTGGCCCTAAAGCTACACGCACAGGCACACCACGAAGTTCGTGCTCAGCAAACTTCCAGCCCGGACGACTGCTGTCATCATTATCATATTTTACGCGAATATCCTTTGCGCGCAATTCTTTCATCAACTCGTTTGCTTTATCATCCAGCCTTTGACGAACGGCTTCATCTTTATTATAAATCGGAACAATAACAACCTGCAGGGGAGCCAATTTTGGTGGCAAAACCAATCCTTCATCATCGCTATGCGCCATTACCAATGCACCAATCAATCGGGTTGAAACACCCCAGCTGGTAGCCCAGACATATTCCATCTGATTGTTTTTATCAGCAAATTTTACATCAAAAGCTTTCGCAAAATTTTGACCTAAAAAGTGAGAGGTACCGGCCTGCAAAGCTTTACCATCCTGCATCAACGCTTCAATACAATACGTATCTTCTGCACCCGCAAAACGCTCATTGGCAGATTTTACTCCACGCAAAACCGGCATGGCCATATATTCTTCCGCAAACTGAGCATACACCTCTATCATTTGCTTCGTTTCTTCAATAGCTTCCTGTTTGGTCGCATGCGCAGTATGACCTTCCTGCCAAAGAAATTCTGCTGTGCGGAGAAATAAGCGGGTACGCATTTCCCAGCGCACAACGTTAGCCCACTGGTTAATTAAAATCGGCAGGTCGCGATAACTTTGAATCCAGTTTTTATAAGTGCTCCAGATAATTGCTTCAGAAGTCGGACGAACAACTAACTCTTCTTCAAGCTTGGCATTTGGGTCAACGATTAATTTTCCTGGATTGTTGGGGTCGTTTTTCAGGCGGTAGTGAGTAACAACAGCACATTCTTTTGCAAAACCTTCTGCATTTTTTTCTTCTGCTTCAAAAAGACTTTTGGGAACAAAAAGCGGAAAATAGGCATTCTGGTGTCCGGTTTCTTTAAATTTTTTATCCAGAACATCACGCATATTTTCCCAAAGGCCGTAACCATAAGGCTTGATTACCATACATCCACGTACGGCAGAATAGTCGGCAAGGCCACCTTTTAACACAAGGTCATTATACCACTGTGAATAGTCTTGTGAACGACTTGTTAATGAATTACCCATATTAAACGCTGCAGCTTTTTTTAAGTCTTAGTTTAGGAAATACTGCGCGCAAATGTAGTACTTTCGATAAAGTTTTAAGAGGCTGTTTTAAGTCAAACAATTCATACTATGAAAAATTTACTATTAATCACCTTATTGGGTTGCTGCTCCCTGACAACCGTTTCCGCTCAAAGCGGTAATACTTATCAGGATGATATCTACATGACCGGTTCTGATGTGCGGAAACAAGCTGAACGCAAAAAAGAAAAGAAGACTTCTCAAGCAGACAATTATGACCGTGCAGGCGATCAGAATTTCGACCAGAATGCTGAGAATACTGATTATTCAGGCGATTCTTATGTTGATTACGACGATGACAATGATTATACTTATGCTACCCGGTTAAACAGATTCGGGTACAACAGTTTTTATAACAGGCCTTATTATAGTGCTTTCAATAATCCTTACTGGTACAATCCTTATTGGGTAGACCCTTATTGGGGTTGGAGCCCATGGGCAAGTCCCGGCATAAGCGTCAGTTTTGGCGGTGGTCCTTACTGGGGTTCCTATTGGGGATGGCAATCATGGTATGGCTATAATGGATTCAATAGTTTCTACTACCCTTCTGCGTATTCATGCGGATGGGGCAGCGGATATGGCTACGGTGGATATGGCTGTGGTGGCGGGTTTTATGGCAATTACTGGAATGGTTATTATGCGGGTGTTTACAACAACGGCGGATATAACAATTATTCCGGCAGAGGCCGCAGTGTAACCTATGGCCCCCGTTATTCAATGAACAGTGTTAGAAATAACACACCGCGGAATTTCAGCAATAATACCGGCAGATCTACATTACGCACAACGCAACCTAACGGAAATATTTACAGGTCCGGAAACGTAGAACGTGCCGGCAGAAATGCAAACTTCAACAATAACAATGCACCAATAAATGCTGAAAGCCCTTCCCGTGGTGGAATGCGCCAACGCGAAGGCAGATTCTATAATGAAGCACCATCAGAACAAAGAATGAATAATAATGGTGCTCAACAAATGAACGACAACAGATATTCCCGTGGAGATCGTAATGTGCAAATGGACAGAAATGAACCACAGCAACAACAATCTGCTCCTGTCCAAAACAACAACTTCCGCAACCGTAGTAGCGAAAGAATGCAAATGAACCAGAATTACAACCAACAACAAGCTCCTATGCAGAATAACAATTTTCAGCAATCTGCACCAGTGCGCCAGGAAAGATCTGCTCCATCTTATAATGGTGGCGGTCAACGAGGCGGTGGATTTAACGGCGGTGGCGGTTCCCGTGGCGGAGGATTTGGTGGAGGCGGCGGTGGCTCCCGTGGAGGCAGCGGATTTGGCGGAGGCAGAAGATAATATTCAATCAATCATTTAGGGCAACAATTCATTTTAACCACTAATTATTGGGGTAAAAAATTGTGCCATACCATTAAATATTCTGTAAGACTTTCTTTAAAACGAATAAAATGAAAAGCAATACGCTAAAGTTATTTTGCCTGACATTATCAGCATCCATTTTATCACAAAATCTAAAGGCACAAAGCTCAATTGACATTGGAAAATTCGGTCAGACAGCAAGCTTCGCAACAGCCCGTTCAGTCGGCTTTGGTGGCGCCCTGGGCTCTGTGGGTGGCGACTTTGCATCCTTAAGCGTAAACCCGGCAGGTATCGGCATCTATCGCTCATCCGAATTTATGGTAACACCAGGTTTCAGATTCAGCGGATCAAAAAGCAATTATTCCGGCGGCACCTTTGATGACAACAATGCACGTTTTGGCTTCAATAATATTGGCATGGTTTTTACCGGCACACCAAGCGCAAAAAACTATGATAAATCTGACTGGAAATCCGGCTCCTTCGGAATAGGAATTAACCGCATCGCTGATTTTAGCCGGACCTATAATTACAATGGCAAATCAAATACCTCTACCGGTAGCTTTCTTTTCGAACAGGATGCTTTATCAGACAATACAACAATTGACCGTCAGGGAACCTTAGGCTATTTAGGTTACCAATCATACCTGCTCGACAATAATTTATATTCTACAGTACCCTTTTGGAAAGGCGTAAACCAGGAAAACTTTGTTCAGGAAAAAGGCGGGATTACAGAATTCGTCATATCAGGCGGTGGGAATTACAAAGACAAATTAATGGTTGGTGCAACTTTGGGAATCAATTCCCTCAATCATCGCATAAACTCAACTTTTAGCGAAGAAACTGCGACAATAGATCCTACCGATAGTTTTGATAATTATTCGTATAATCAAAACATCAAAGTAAATGGTGCCGGTATAAACTTAAAACTGGGGGCTATTTATAAATTCAACGATTATTTCAGGGCAGGATTCTCTTTCCACTCTCCTACTCTTTATTCTTTGACAGAAGTATACAATGCTGATATTAAAACAAACAGCGACAAACTAAACGGTGTAACTGCTGTTGTGCCACCTGAAAATCAGTTTGACTACACAGTTATTACTCCTCTAAAACTTGTTGCCAGCGCAACCGGAATGCTGGGGAAATATGGATTTGTTTCGCTGGATTACGAATATGTAAATTATAGCGGAATGCGCTTCAGATATGATCCCGCCTTTATTGTTGAAGAGAGATATATTAATGCAGATGTAAAAGCTTTGTACCAAAATGCATCCAATATACGCGCTGGCCTCGAGTTGAAATTTGATCAATTATTGTTGCGTGCAGGTTATGGCTATTATGGGTCTCCTTATAAAAATAAATTGTACCAAAGCGACAGAAATAATATTTCCTTTGGTGTTGGTTACCGTTTCGGCAAAACATTTGTTGATATTGGTATTATCAACAGCGCTTACACTACTTATGAAAAACCATATGAGATACAAGACTGGAAAGGCTATACCGCCGCTCCAACCGCAACAATCAAAAACAACCTGACAACCGGTGTATTTACGGTGGGATGGAAGTTTTAAAATTTTTCGTTTTGTTTGTAATAAATGGGTGATGCTAATTCTGAGCATCACCCATTTTCTTTTATAAAACTTTCGTTGCCTGTCGTATTTTCGCAATCACATTGACAAGCAAAATGAAAATAGTTTCTGAAGAGCATAAGCAGGTATTGGGCTTAAAATTACCAACCGACCCACGCTGGGTAAATATGACACAAATCAGTGTGGAGGACATCCTGACCGACCATGCTTATTGCGAACAAAAAGCGGCACTCACCTGCATTTCCCTGATTCAAACTTATTCTGAATGTATAGAAATGGTACGCGAACTTTCTCCGGTCGTGACCGAAGAATGGGGCCATTTTAGGGCAGTGCTTGCAGAGCTGGATAAGAGAAATCTTCCGCTCGGTATTCAAAGAAAAGACCTTTACGTAAACGAACTTAAAAAATTTGAAGAGAAACCCGGTGGTCGTAAGGAAAGGCTTGCAGAAAGACTGATTATGTTTGCTCTCATAGAAGCCCGAAGTTGTGAAAGGTTTCGATTGTTATCCTTATATGTTGAAGATGATGCATTGAAACAATTCTACCACAAATTCATGGTGGCAGAGGCTGGCCATTACAGGTTGATGATAGACCTGGCAACATTATATAGCACAAAAGAAAAAGTTGAAAAACGCTGGCAGGAGTATCTGGAGTATGAAGCAGAAGTGATGAAAAATCTTGAGGTTCGCAGCGACAGAATTCATTAATAATCGAACAGAATATTAAACTGTGCGCGTTCTCTTTTTTTACTGAAAACATGCCAATCGCCTTTATAGTCAATACTGGAAGGCAACAGGCGGTTGCCTGATTTTTCAAGACGCACCTTCATCACCACATCAAAATCATAGACCATCGTGTGGTAAGATAAGGCATAATCGCGGGCGACGATCGCATAGTCCGAAACCCGGAACCAGGTATCCAGCTGATTATATACCACTTCATCTTTATACTCTTCTTTGGGAATTGCCTGAAAAAAATAGCACTCCTCGCCGTTGTACTGCGTAAATTTTATTCTGAAATCGTAACGCTGCTGCACTCCGTTCTCTTCGAAAACGGAAGCCTTTTTACCAATAAAAGGAATACCATCAACTTTGCTGCCAGGATTGAATACCAATTGCTTTAACTGCTCCTTATTCTTCTCCAGACTTCCTTTGGCAGTATGGCTTTTACTGATTTCATCACTCATGCCACATTCATTATTTCTGCTTCTGAAAAAAATATTCTGGAACAATTCTCCTGTGTAATAACGGGGTTCCTTTTTTTTATCAAAATAATCACCGCTTACTTTTTCATTCACCACAGTAACAGTTCGACAATTTCCTTTCATTGTTTGGACTGTACGGTTTTCCAGATGTGCCGTTACTTTCTTATTGTTGTCGAAAAAAGAGATTTCATTATCAGAAGTATAGGGCACAATATGTAAGCCCAGAAAAGCTTTATAAAAGGTCGTATCTTCTTTCATCCTGCGAATAAATGCATTAATATCCCAGCCATTTTTGGAAGATTTTATCACCACCTCATCCATCATAAAGTGCATTCCCATTATAGTGGTGTCAACTTCCTGTGCGAAGCTCCGTATTGAACAAACGATAAAAACAAATGCAATTAGTAGTCTGCTCATGATACTGTAGAATTTGTCTCTTTATATTTATCCAACCATTTATCCATATCCCTTACAAAGGCATTCAATTCAATACTCAATTTGTCCAGGTAAATCGCTTGGGTATCATTCAAAGGGATATAACTCACCCGCACATCTTCCATTAATTCCTGTCTCTGCTCCTCACTAACCCATTCCAGTTTTTTAATACTGTGCTCAATAGTATTAAACTGAGCAAGGCATTCTGCTATTTTTTGCTTCTGCCTTTCAAAATCTTTGCTTTGTACAGAACCTTTATGTACGTCCGATTCGATATGGTAATTATTCAGCTCACGGGTAATGCGGATACAATGCGAAATAAACTGGTAATACATACTGAAATCTTTATCCTTGGATGTTGGTTCCTGCAGGTAGCGGTTGAAGGAGTCGAAAGCGTTACTGTTGGCAGATTCCGACAACCTGCGGTAATGCGTCCATTGGTGGATAGAACTAAAATGATTGGGATAAAAAGTGAAGAGAAAATAATTATAGTTTGCGTTCACGGCTTCAGTGATATGCCGGGGTAGCCATTTTTTATCCCAGGTAGGCAATAACGCAAATTCAGCCACGACAGCCAATGCCGCACCACCAACAGTACATAGAGCACGGATAATAATCACACCATTATCCAATTGATTTTCTGCGGCAAAAAGTGCTACAAGAAACAGACTGATAAAAAATGTTGCTACCCCATACTTAGTTCTCAAAAAATAAACCATTAATACAGGACACACAATAAGTAAGATCTCTTTGGTATGAAATTCCTGCGGCAAAGTGAGTAACAAACCACCGACAATGACACCCAAAACTGTACCTAAAACCCTGTCAAAAGCTTTCTTAATTGTTGCACCAAAATGAGGCTGGATAACAATCATTACCGTAAAAGGTAACCAATAACCATGGTCAATTTCAAACCATTTGTAAACAAACAATGCAAAAGTTGCAACAATCGCTGTCCGCAGCGCGAAACGAAATGAATGCGTATTGATATTGGCCAGGCGCCGGATACTATCTATCCAGTGCCGATGGTGTAAAATCAACAGTGTCTTCATTAAGGAATAGGAACGATAAACCTTCTGATCGCCGGCCACAGAGCTGATATGCCCCATACCTTCTTCTATCAGGCGGATAATACGTTCCGTAAAATGTAGTACATACTTAATCGATCTTTGTTCCGATACCGGAATACCGCTTTCTCTCAGCAGGGCAATCATATTTTGCAACCTGATAATGCGCGAGCGCAACAATACCTCTTCTTCCGGTTTAGAAGTGACCGTATAAATGGTCATCCGTTCACAAATAACTGCGATGGATTTCAATATGGCATGAATAGACTGCTTTTGTTCGCCGGACAGTAAGTTTACTTTCAATCCGTCGAGCTCTTCTGCCAAGGTCATTAAGGTTGCACTGGTAAGATAAACAGTACGACGGAGCTGCGCCATCAAATGGGCATTTTCACTGTCATGATTATTATGATAAGCGCGTTTCTCATATAATTGAAGAGAGCTTTCAATGGCAGCATTCACTTCTTTTTCCTTCAGATAAATTTCCCGAATGCCTGCCTTTTGCGTTTTGCCGTCCCAGCCCTGATCAATAATATCCGCCAGCGATGCTGTCGATTTCCAGATGAAAGCAATGGAGCGCTTGTAAGGTGTTTGCTCAGACATAAACAAACTGGCAATTGTACCCACCAAAAAAGCCCAGCCGCCACCCAAAGCAATGTAACCGCATCTATCCAGCGTGCCTGCAAAGTCGGCTACAGGATAAGCATTGGCGGTGATGAACATGACATAAACTGTGAGAGACAAACCGCTACCACGTTCGCCCAGATTTTTAAATAAGCTGGCAATAAAAACCACCACCAGCATCAGCGGAATGCTCAGCCAGAGACTATTACTGCTAATGCTTCCTGCAAAGCCAAATACCAATGCAAGAAATGCGCCACCCAACAGCACCCTTACCCTTTGCGCAAAAGAACCTTTCAGTTCGACCCATCCGATACTTTCTGCAGCGACTATGATCCACATAGCCTCTGCTGTGCGGTTGGTGTACAGACCATAAAACAACGGAACCACCACGGCAATCGTCATCCGGATACCCCATGAGAGCATCGGTTCGTAGCTTTCACTTTCTACAAAGCGGCTTAAGTATTTATAAGAGAAAACGGGTTTGATACAATTTCGATTTGTGCAAAAATAGAAATCCCTTGCAGAATAGCTGCAAGGGATTTCCATTTTACTAAACTTTAAAACAAACTATTTGTTGGCCACCACGTGCAAACCAATATTTACAATCGGATTAATCATTTTATCTTTCAATGATTTGTCATTACCGTAGCTGATGCCCCATTGTGTGCGGTCGATGTTGAAGTTGGCATCTGCAGTGATAGAAGTGCCGCTCATCATCACTTTAGCAGGGAAAGTAATGCTTTTTGAAACACCTTTCAAAGTCAGGTTACCGGTAACGGTGTGCGTTGCATCTTTCATAATTACATCTTTCATAGACGTATCAAGGCCGGCTGTAACATTCGTAATTTCAAATGTTGCAGTAGGATTTTTTGCCACATCAAAAAAGTCAGGTGCCATTAAGTGGCCGGTCAACTTAGCATTACCCACGCTGTCCTGATCATCTGTTTTAAGCATATTCATATCCATCACAAAGTTTCCGCCTTTGATCATGTCGGCTTCCACAGAGATTTTTCCTTCTTTTACACCAATTGTACCGTGGTGTTTGCCAACAGGTTTTGTACCTACAAACTCTACTTTTGTTTGCGCAACGTCTACCATATAGTCGGTTGTACCGGTGGTTGTAGTTACGGCTTGCGCTTCGGTAGCAGTAGCGGTATCAGCCTTAGGAGCATCCTGGCAAGATGCAAACATTGCTGACGCTGCAGCAATAGATAAAAGTACTTTTTTCATTATCGTATTGTTTGTTTTGTGAGTTGCAAATATAATATCCATATTTGTATATTCATGGTTGCTATCTCTTCCGAAACCTGATTTTATGATATAATAAAATAACTAAAAGCTATTTGGGAGTAATTATAAAAGCAAAATCACAACTCAGATAGTTACTAATTTTAATCAATAAAAACTATTTACTTCAACAGTTCATTAAGGCTTTCCTTTGCTGCTGCAATAGTTGCATCAAGATCTGCATATGTCAGTGCATTATTCAAAAACCAGCTTTCATATGCCGAAGGTGGAAGGTAAACACCACGGCTCAGCATGGCGTGGAAAAACTGATTGAAAAATGCATTATCCGCTGCCGAAGCCGATGCAAAGTCTGTCACCGGCTTATCACTGAAATGCACGCTGATCATAGAACCCAGGCGATTGATAATAAATGGTTTTCCGCAAGCATTTAAAACTTCCTGTAATCCTTTATGCAGATAAGCTGTTTTTTCCTCCAGTTCTTTATAAATACCGGGATTATTCTTTAACTCCTGCAACAAGGTAAAACCGGCAATCATCGCCAGAGGATTACCACTTAAGGTTCCTGCCTGGTAAACATTTCCGAGTGGCGCAATGTGGCTCATAATTTCTTTTTTACCACCAAAAGCTCCCACCGGCATTCCTGCACCAATCACTTTGCCATAGCAAATAAGGTCGGCATCCACACCAAGCGTTTCCTGTGCACCACCGGCACTCAACCTGAAGCCGGTCATCACCTCATCAAAAATGAAAACGATACCTTCATCTGTACAGATTTTACGCAAGCCTTCAACGAATCCGGATTCCGGCAAAATACAACCCATATTGCCTGCTACAGGCTCAATGATGATGGCTGCAATTTCTCCTTTATGCGCAGCTACCAATTGCTGTACAGCATCAAGATCATTATAGGCGCATGTCAAAGTATCGTTGCTCACACCAGCGGTTATGCCTGGCACGGTTTGGATATCAAAGGTGGCAAGACCGCTTCCTGCTTTTACCAAAAAAGCATCAGCATGTCCGTGATAACAACCTTCGAATTTTATAAACTTATTACGACCAGTGTAACCTCTTGCAAGACGCAATGCACTCATACAAGCTTCTGTACCGCTGCTCACCATTCGGATCAGATCCACGTTTTTAGTCATCGATTTGATGAGCTCAGCCATTTCAATTTCAAGTTCGGTGGGGGCACCAAACGAAGTTGAGCCTTCTGCTTTTTGCTGAATTGCTTTTACCACAGGCTCATGTGCATGTCCCAGTATCATTGGCCCCCAGGAAGCGATGTAGTCGATGTATTTGTTCCCATCAGCATCATACAAATATGCGCCTTTAGCGCGTTCTATAAAAACCGGTGTACCGCCAACACTTTTAAAAGCCCGTACAGGAGAGTTTACGCCACCCGGAATGCTTTGCTGGGCACGTTCGAAAAGATTAATACTATTATAATTTTTCATCCTAAAGATTTAGAAGTTTTACGGCATCTTTTGCAAAATAAGTAGCAATGAGATCTGCACCGGCTCTTTTAATAGAAGTCAGGCTTTCGATGATGGCTTTGTTCTCATCAATCCATCCCATTTGCGCTGCTGCTTTTATCATGGCATATTCGCCACTCACATGGTAAGCACTTACCGGAACATCCACTGCATTTTTTACTTCGCGGATAATATCAAGATAGGCCATAGCAGGTTTCACCATCACGATATCAGCACCTTCCTCGATGTCCATTAAGGTTTCTTTAATCGCCTCAATTCTGTTGGCGTAATTCATCTGGTAGGTTTTCTTATCACCAAATCCGGGAGCTGAATCCAGTGCATCACGGAAGGGACCATAGAAACAAGAAGCATATTTCGCACTGTATGCCATGATACCCACTTTGGTAAAATTACTTTGCTCCAACGCCTCACGGATAGCACCTATACGGCCGTCCATCATATCGCTTGGCGCCACCACATCAGCGCCCGCTTCCGCATGACTGACGCTCATTTTTACCAATGCTTCAACAGTTCCGTCGTTGATAATTTCACCATTCTCAACAATACCGTCATGACCATAAATGGAATAAGGATCAAGTGCAACATCAGTCATCACAACCATCTCCGGCACAGCATCTTTGATCGCTTTGATCGTGCGTTGCATCAGTCCATCTTTGTTCCAGGCTTCTTTTCCTGTATTGTCTTTTACTTCGTCCAATGCCTTTACAAAAATCAAAACAGACTTGATACCCATAGCCCAAAGCTGTTTCACTTCAGCAACCGTATTATCAATCGACATTCGGTAATAACCTTTCATCGAAGCAATTTCCTGTTTGTAGCCGGCACCTTCATTGATAAATAAAGGTGCAATAAAATCGCTGGGTGTCAATACGGTTTCGGCCACCAGACTGCGCATAGCAGCACTATGGCGCAAGATTCTGTTTCTTCTTTGTAAATACATTTTCAAAAATTTATGGTTATTGGATTGATAGTATGTCTATTTGTGCTTCGCCGTTTTCTCTTCACCGGTAATATCACCTTCACTACGGATTTGCAACTGCACGCCTAAAATCCATTCGTTACATTGCTTTTCGTACAGGTATTCGTTGATATCATGAATCGCTTGCATCACTTGTTCGTAAGTCCCCTCCACGACAGTTGTAAAAGGGCCCACCTCACATTTAATTCCACCCTGTTTGATAATGGCAATAGCCTCATCCACCCATTCGTAAGGATGTTTGGATGTGGCTACCGGTAATACTTGTAAGGATGCGTTGACTATATAATTATGCATAGTTTCTGTTCAATTTACGCCCACTCTCTCGGGTGCTGACAAGCGTCAAGCAATTCCGCTTCGGGGCTGTTTGGTTGTGGTTGGTAATCATATTCAAATCTTACAGTTGGAGGCAAGCTCATTAAAATACTTTCTGTGCGGCCGTTTGTTTTCAAACCAAAAATAGTACCTCTATCGTGAATCAGGTTAAACTCAACATAACGGCCACGGCGAATTTCCTGCCAATGTTTATTTTCCGGCGTAAAGCTTGAATTTTTTCTTTTGGCAACAATTGGAATGTACGCTTCTACAAAACTATTTCCATTAGCCTGTTGAAAAGCAAATAGTTCTTCAACACCAAATTCAGCGCTTGGCTTCAGATGATCATAGAAAACACCACCAATACCACGCATCTCATTATTGCGGTGTGTATTGGCAAAATACTGATCGCACCAGGTTTTATATTTTGGGTAAAGTGTCTCGCCAAAAGGTTCAATTGTATTTTTAAACGTCTGATGAAAATGTTTGGCATCTTCTTCAAACAAATAATAAGGCGTCAGGTCAGCTCCACCACCAAACCAGCAATCCAACAAGTTATCATTCTTGTCGTATACTTCAAAATAACGCCAGTTAGCGTGTGTTGTGGGTACAAAAGGATTGGAAGGATGAATTACCATGCTCAATCCGCAGGCAAACCACTTATCTCCATCTACACCCAATTGCTTGCGCATGATATCAGACACTTCTCCATACACCACAGAGGTATTCACACCACCTTTCTCGAAAACATTTCCGTTGGCAATGACACGTGTTTTTCCACCACCACCTTCAGGGCGTTCCCATTTATCCTCAAAAAATTTCGCTCCACCATCTTCCTGCTCCAAAGCAGCGCAAATGCGGTCTTGCAAGGAATGAATAAAGTCGATCCAGACTTGCTTTGTAAATGTTTTTTGCATTACTGTTTCCATAAAATAAATTTTCTGCAAGGTCATTATTCTTCTGCTGAAGAGTTATGATGTACATCAGTTTTACCAATGTTTTTACTCAATCAGAAAGGCAATTGCAATTAGTTTTCGAAACGAAATTCTTTAACGGTATTCACAAAAGCTCTTGCGTGATCTACCGGAACATTTGGTAATATGCCATGACCCAGATTAGCAATATGCCTTCCCGGACCAAAAGCAGTCAACATTTCTTTTACTTCCTTTTCGATAACCGGGATCGGAGATAAGAGTTTTGCAGGGTCAAAGTTCCCTTGCAATGTAATATCATTTCCTGCAAATTTTCTTGCCATATCAGCGTTGATGCACCAATCGATGCCTAACCCAGCAGCACCTGTTGCTGCCATTGCATCCAGGCTGTGCCAGGCACCTTTTGCAAAAATAATAGTCGGCACATCATCTTTTATCGCCGCAACAATCTGACGGATATAACGAAGTGACAAGTTTTCAAAATCAGCAGGGCTTAACAATCCGCCCCAGCTGTCGAAAATTTGCAAAATATCCGCACCGGCTTTTATTTGTCCTTTCAGGTAGGCAATTGTTGTGTTGGTAATCATTTGCAATAATTGATGCGCCAGTTCCGGCTGGGCATAGCAAAACGCTTTTGCTTCATCAAATGTTTTACTGCCTTTTCCTTGCACCATATAGCACAACAAAGTCCAGGGAGCACCGGCAAAACCTATCAAAGGAACACGATCATTCAATTCCTGCTTGATCAGTTTTATAGCGTCAAATACATAACCCAGTGTTTCATCCACATCCGGAACACGAACACGAGCCATATCTGACAATGTCTTGATCGGATCAGGCAACAGCGGACCCACATTTTCTTTTAATTGCACTTCAAGTCCCATTGCCTGTGGTACTACCAAAATATCGGAGAACAAAATCGCTGCATCAACACCAACAATATCCACCGGCTGAATGGTGATTTCGCAAGCCAATGCAGGCGTCTGACAACGTTCAAAGAAACCGAACTTGTTTCGTATGGCAATATATTCAGGCAAATAACGGCCTGCCTGGCGCATCATCCATACGGGAGTCCTTTCAGTTTTTTCGCCACGAAGTGTGCGCAGGATTAAATCGTTTTGCAACATTATCTTGTTTGTTTTTTATAAAAATCAATGACTGTTTGTACTAAAATATGTTTGTCCGGATGCGCCGAAATAATTACTTCGTTAGGCACCTTTTGCTGCAATGCTTTTGCCGTTGTCTTGCCGATAGAAAACAAAACAGCAAATGTTGCGATTTCATTTTCACTCAAATAACTTTCAACGCCCGATGGGCTGAAAAACAAAATTGCATCATACGCTTTATTCAACTTTACAGGAGTTAAGGCCGTTTCATAAACAATACATTCCGAAACCCTGAATCCTTTATCATAAAGCAATACTGGCAATGTATCCAATCTTTTATTCCCACAAAAGAATACAATTTCCTGCAGCGGAATTTTCTCTATCTCTTTTACCAAACCAATCGCATCATCTGCAAAACCAACAATCGCTTCTGCACCAAAATAATCGTTTGCTGCTTTTTTCGTTGCGCCGCTAATGCAAAATATTTGCCAATCCGGTTGTTTGTTTCCAAGGCAATCAATAACCGCTGAAACCGCCTGAGCACTGGTGAAGATGATGGCCTTTTTTTCATGAGCGAATGCAACAATCAATGACCGAATTTCATCTGTCACAGCTTCCTTTGTTTGAATAAAAGGAAATTCATCACAAATAATATTGTGCGCTGAAAACTGCGCCGATGAATCTTCCGGCAACAATGCAGTGCTTAATATGTGGTATTTATGCTCCAAGATTGCGGATAGAAGCGACAATTCTGTCGGCTCCGTTTTTCAAAAGTTCGTTTGCTAATTCCACGCCCAGATTTGCGACTGAAGACAAAGGATGCTGCTGCTCAATTTCAATCTTATCTTTTCCATCCAGCGACAAAATGTTTCCTTTAAAAACAATTTGTCCATCCTCAATAACTGCCAATGCACTGATTGGAGTAGAACAGCCGCCCATTAAGGTTTTCAAGAAATCACGTTCTATCTTTACACAGAGCTGGGTTTCGACATCATTGAATAAATCACATAGTGAAAGTAAATCTTGCTCACCTGCTCTGCAAGCCACCATTACTGCACCTTGTGCGGGAGCCGGCAACATCCAATCCAAGTCAACTGCCGATTCCGGACGGATACCAATGCGCTCTAATCCTGCTGCCGCAAAAATCGCACCATCCCAATCGCTGTCACTCAACTTTTGTAAGCGGGTTTGAACATTACCCCGGAGATTATCAATCTCACTGCCGGGATATCGGTTCAGCCATTGTGCTTTGCGACGAACGGAGCCTGTTGCTATTTTTGAATGGGCATGCACATCATTCTTCGCAGGATGAGGAACAAAAATATCTTTGTAAGAAGCCCGTGGTAATACAGAAGCCTGAGCAATTCCCTGCGCCAGTTGGGTAGGAACATCTTTGAGAGAATGAACGGCAATGTCAATTTTATTGCTGAGCAGATAAGCATCCAATGTTTTGGTAAAAACACCCTGAACGCCCATTGCATAAAGTGGTGTAACAAGGTCGAGGTCGCCTTCACTTTTAACAGGAACTAATTCTGTTGTGGCACCATTTTTTTCGAGCAGTGCCTTTACGGTATTGGCTTGCCAAAGCGCCAATTTACTATCTCTGGTACCTATTCTTATGGGTTGTTGCATTTGAGTATGGGAGCAAGTTTTACTCAATTATGAGCGAGTCATAAAATCATTAATCGCCAAAATGAAATTACATCCGCCTTCATTTTTCCGGCGCATCTGAGTCGCCATATTATTTAATACTTTCTGAATTTTATCATCACTCTGAACCGGCATTGTTTCCATCAAATGCGTTTGCTGCAGGGTTTCCAATGTACTTTTAACCGCTTTGATTACCGGTACATGTTGGCGCATAACGTACCAGTTCTTAAATTCTACCACATGTTCTTCAATAATTTGTTTTGCCTTGGGCACTTCTGCCATCCTGTTCTGCAATGTTTCATCAGCTACTTTCGAAAGCTCATCCACATTTACCAACCGGACATTTTCCAATTCTGTTACCGCTGCATCTACATTATAAGGAATAGACAAGTCGATAATCAATTTCGGCCCGCTGCCTTCAATATCTTTTTTAAGTAATGTTGGCATTGGCGCATTTGTTGCTACCAATATAATATCAGCCTCTTGCGCTTGTTCGTACAAAGTATGATAAGGTGAAAAATCAATTCCTAGTGAAGTGGCCAACTCTTCTGCTTTTTCATTGGTACGATTCACCAGCGTAATCTGATTTGTACCCAGCGTAGTGACAATATTTTTACAGGTATTCCTACCAATTTTACCGGTACCAATCAGTAATATTTTTTTATCAGCCGTTTCTGCAAACTGCTGTTGAATATACTGAACTGCTGCAAATGAGACAGAAACTGAACCGCTGCTCAGCTTGGTATTGCTGCGTATTGAGCGGGAAGACTGAAGCGTATTATTAAACAGTTTTTCGGTAAACAATCCGATACAATCTTTTTCCTTAGATGTTTTTACGGCCTGTTTGATCTGGCTGATAATTTCGTAATCGCCTAAAATCTGAGAATCCAAACCGGCAGAAACCTGTAGTAAATGCTCTATGGCCGTTTTTCCCTGTTTGTAATAAGCGTGGTTTTTGAAAGTTTCCAGATCACCTGCAGTTTGAGAGCATAAAAAAGATGCTAAATGATTTGCAGAGGAAGCTATTCCATAAATTTCGGTGCGGTTGCAGGTCGAAAGGACAAAAAACTCATCGACATGTTGATCTTTGGCGGTTTCCAGTAATTGGCCGTACTGATTTGCATTAATAGCAAATTGTCCACGTATGCCGGCATCGGTGTTGCGATGGTTGATGCCAACAATGTAAAAATCTGAAATGCTTTTTAGTAAACTCACGGGATGTCTTAACCAGCTTTTTGATCCGGGGCAAAGTTATTGGTACATACGGTAAATGCCTAATTACGATTGTTTAAGACTGTCATTATTCTGTCATTCTATTGCATTTTATGATTGAAATCATAAAAACACAGAGGCTATCTTCATAAATAATGACATTGATTGGGAAATTTTATCCAAACAATTTCCCATTTAAAAATCCAACAAACATTCCCTTTGTTTTAAATTAAATATTATCTTCACGGAAACAAAACTTGACAATGAAATATTGCTCACTTCTCTTCATTTGTTTTTGCTGCACCTTACTTTCTGTTTCAGCGCAGGATTTTCAATATAATTTCCAGGCAACTCAAATAAAATTTTCAGGTCCCGGTTATATTTCTATCCGTCACGATTCTCTTGCCACCATCTACAGTACAGCTCACTGGCGCAATAGCGGCCTCAGGGAACCTGCAGGATTTGCAAGCGGAAATATTATGAACGCAACTGCGGATTTTGAGTTTCTGTGCAGCAAAGCTCCTGATTCAATTACCGTCAGGGGTTTGGGAAGCGACACGATTAATTTTCCTCAAAAAACAATATTACTGACACCCGGAGCAGGAAAATACACCTGCACTTATCCAACAGGAGCTGCTACAAAAATGTTCCCCGCAGGAATTGTCAATTATTATGCACCGTTTACCATCTACTGGGAAATACCATTTGACAAAGGCGCTACATGGTTGCGTGCCGATACCACTGACCACAAGGTTTATGTTACAAAGAGTACGCCGATGATTGAAACAACTAGTTTTAAATACTTCCACACCGTTCTGGAATTGAGTTGCAAAAATGCAAAAGGACAAACTACAGACACTGGCATCATCAGTAAATGCTGGAACGAATTTACCGATCAAATCGTATTGAATTATAAAGGTGATTCTTTACATTATTATAAAACCTTCAATACGGGCAATACAAATTTACCTGCATTACTTAAAAACAGAAATGCCCAATGCTACACCTTTGCGCAACTTTTCGCTGCTCTTATCAAAATACATGGTATCAGCAAGCCGAATAATTATGTATTTATCACACCCAAACCAGTAGCCTCGCCTTGTGGTGGTACGATCAGTCGGTTCTTAGTAAAAAACTGGAAATTCGGATTAAAATCTGACTCGACCGCGTGCCCGTCTTTCCCTTATAAAAATACCTATACCGGTTTCTACATTACAGCTACAGGCTACGTATTTACGACAGCTGATGCAACTGACCAAACAGGAATAAATGGATCATGCAATAACAATCCATCGTCTTTTTTCAATAATCATCAGATATGTAAATTTGATGGGGTTTATTATGATGCGTGTTATGGGGTCAAATTTTCCACCTTGAGTGACATCAAAACAACTGCTTTTGATGGTTGGGGCGTACAGATTTATTCGAATTCTTACAACTTCACCACAGATATGAGCAAAGCCGACCTTGAAGAAACAATCAGTACTTTTTAAAGAAATGAATATCAGACTCAACATATTATCCACTTTGCTGTTTGCCTGTCTGCTGCAAATCAATCCTGCTTCTGCGCAACTAAAAATTGAGCGCAAAATCATCATTGAAAAAGAGCAGTATTATTTCTTCACTATTGACGAAGAAACGCAACTGGCGACTTTGCATACAGGACCGGTTTTCGAAAAACTAAACAAGGCTAAAAAATACAAGATGCCAATTGGGCGGGAGCTGAACGACCCTTTTAACCCGTTGTGTTTTGACATTAATAATGGACAGCTGATTGGCATCAACTGGATACTTAACAGCAACAACAGTCGCTACGAAGCCTTAAAAAAAATTGACCTTAAAGATTGGAAAAAGCAGCATGATGAATGGACCAATGAGCAATGGGCACAAGTGAGTTTCGACCAAGCAATGCTGGCACCCAACGAACCCTGGAAAAAAATGCTGGAGGTGAATAATATTCTGGATAATACTTTTTTTGATTTAATAAAAAATGAGAATCCTGTAATGGCTGTTTGCAACCAAAACCAACTTTGGATCAGCAGATATAACGGAACAGAATGGAAAATATCAGCAGCGGTTCCTGTTAATTTTAAAACTTACTTTTCTTTAATTGAAAATAACGGGAAAGCCTTTTTGGTTGACAATATCGGCAATGTTTTTTATGTAGACGAAGACGGCAGGCAACTGGTGATAAAAAGCAAAGCAACAACAACAAAAGCACAACTATTAATTGTTGACAAAGATCACAAATCATATCATATAGTACCTGCAGAAGCAATTGAAGCAGGACAAATGTTGGATATTGAAAAAATCATACACGAATCGGGAACAGAAATCATTTTTTAAACTTCTATATATGAAATCCTTTTACAGTTTAATCTTCCTTTTATTGCTATCCTTAGCTGCAAGCGCTGCCAACCTTACTGCCACCAGTATCCCTGCAAGTTTTGGCAAAAAAGACGGAAAAATCACTCTTATTATCAGCGGAGGATTTGCTCCCTACATCGTGAGCTGGACAGGACCTTCAGGGTATTCCTCCTCCAAAGTAAGTCCAGACTCTTTGGGTGCCGGCATCTATTGTGTAACGGTGACAGACCAATATTGTGGTGTAGCCAAAATGTGTGTTACAGTGACTGAAAAAACAAACAGCATTGCAGAACTAACGGAAAACAAAACAAAAATCTACCCCAACCCATTTGAGGATGAAATATCGATAGAGTTGGAGCCTGGTGTTTCGGGCAATGTTCAACTTTCATTATTCGATCTGTCAGGAAGATTAGTAGCCACAAAATCGACCGAAGCAAAACAAAAACTGGATTGGAAAATCGGCACAAACCTGCCTGCAGGGAATTATTTCATTCAGGTAAAAGGCGACAACGGAATTGATATTCGCAGAAAAATCAGCGCACTGGGACGCGATTAGAGAAGATTCTCAGTTAAAACTTATTTTTTCAGCGGCGAAAAGCAATCTTAAAATTTGCCTTTCGCCGCTCGTTTTTATCCTTTACCTTTGGCGAAATTTCAGAAAACGATGCGCCAGAACTGGTGGAAAGTATTGACGGTTATTATTCTCTTTTATGTGCTGATTGCAGGCTTTTTAGCACCTGTGCCAGCCCGCGAAATTCTCAACGAAACCATTCGCAATCTTTATTTCCACGTACCAATGTGGTTTACTATGATTGTTCTTTTCGGAGCATCGGCATGGTCTGCAGTAAAATATTTGCGCAGCGGAAAAATTGAAGATGACATTGCTTCGTCTGCACTTGCATCTACCGGTATTTTCTTCAGTATTTTAGGTATGCTCACCGGCATGGAGTGGGCACAATATACCTGGGGCGCCGCCTGGAGCAACGACCCAAAACAATTAGGCACTGCCTTATGTATGCTTACCTATTTTGCCTATTGGGTATTGCGTGGCGGTATGAAGGATGAAGACAAACGTGCCAAAATCAGCGCTGTGTACAATATTTTCATTTTTGCCCTGATGATTCCTTTAATCTTTATTTTACCCAGAATGGTTGATTCTTTGCATCCTGGAAACGGGGGAAATCCTGCGTTCAGTAATTATGATCTGGACAGCAAAATGAGACTGGTATTTTATCCCGCTGTTATCGGATGGATAATGTTTGGGTTCTGGCTGTCATCTTTACTTAACAGGGTACAATTATTACAGCAGAAAAAGAAAGAACAGGAATTCGATATTTTAAACTAGAAAATCGCTTTTATGAACCGTATCAGTTCGTTTTTATTATCATTAATTATACTATTAAGCTTCGCCTTTGAAGCTCAGGCACAGGAAATGGCAGGCGGTATGCGCAGCGATGGCAAAATATACGTTGTAATTTTTGTTTTAGCGACTATATTTGCAGGAATTTTCGCTTTTTTAGTATACATCGAACGGAGGCTAAAAGAATTAGAATCAAAAAAATAATCATCTAAATTTTTAAAAACAAACAGCAAAAAATCATGTCAGGAACGTACAGTTTTTTTCAGGGTGTAGAACGCAACTTCGACAAGGCGTCGGTTTATACCCGCTTCGAAAAAGGAATCCTTGAGCAAATCAAAGCTTGTAACTCAGTTTACAGAATGAAATTTCCTGTGCGCATCGGCGATCAGGTTGAGGTAATTGAAGCATACCGCGTACAGCATTCTCACCACAAATTGCCGTGTAAAGGTGGCATCCGTTACAGTATGGATGTAAACCAGGATGAAGTAATGGCTTTGGCTGCATTGATGACGTATAAATGCGCTATTGTAAATGTTCCTTTTGGTGGTGCTAAAGGTGGTATCAAAATCGATCCTAAAAAATACACTCCTTTCGAACTTGAAAAAATCACACGTCGTTATGCGTCTGAGCTGGTAAAGAAAAACTTTATTGGTGCCGGTATTGACGTTCCGGCTCCCGATTACGGAACTGGAGCCCGTGAAATGAGCTGGATTGCTGATACCTTCGCTACTTTAAATCCGGGCGATATCAATGCTTTGGGTTGTGTAACCGGTAAGCCGGTAAGCCAGGGTGGAGTAAACGGCCGTACAGAAGCTACTGGTCTGGGTATTTTCTATGGTATCCGCGAAGTGGTGAATGTGGCTGAAGACATGAAAAAAATTGGCCTGACTACAGGTGTGGAAGGTAAAAAAGTAGTGGTACAAGGTTTGGGTAATGTGGGTTACCACGCTGCTAAATTCTTTGCTGAAGCTGGTGCTATCCTTGTTGGTCTTGCAGAATATGAAGGTGGTATCTACAGCGAAAAAGGTTTAAACCTTGAAGATGTAATGGCTCACCGCAAATCTACCGGTTCTATCCTTGGTTTCCCGGGTGCAACTGATATCAAAAATAGTCTTGACACTTTGGAAGTGGATTGCGACATCCTTATTCCAGCTGCTCTTGAAGCAGTTATCACAGGCGACAATGCTCCACGTATCAAAGCAAAAATCATCGGTGAAGGTGCAAACGGCCCTCTGACTCCTGATGCTGACGTTATTTTGAATGCAAAAGGTGTTATCGTTGTTCCGGATATGTACCTGAACGCAGGTGGTGTAACGGTATCTTACTTCGAGTGGTTGAAAAACCTTAGCCACGTTCGTTTTGGCCGTCTGGACAAACGTTTCAGTGAAAACCAAAACTCTACTATCCTTAAATCTTTCGAAGCACTTGTTGGTAAAAAACTGGATGATGTTGAACGTCGTCAGATCCAACACGGTCCGGATGAAATTGACCTGGTTTATTCCGGTCTTGAAGATACAATGATCGGTTCTTATCACGAAATCCGTGAGTCTTTGCTTTCTTCGGGAGCAGAAGATATGCGTACAGCTGCATTTGTTGTGTCTATCAACAAAGTAGGTGTTGCATATGAGCAATTGGGTATCTTCCCTTAGTCTACACAAATATTGTTATTACAACCGCCGCAAATGCTTATTTGCGGCGGTTTTTTTTACATTGCACTCACAGGACAAACCGACAATATTATGATAGAGCAAATCATCAGCCCCGAAAACCGGCCTTACGAATGGATAGATCTGACAAATCCAAGCACGGAAGAACTGTCGGAAATTGCTGCCAGGTTTGGTTTACATCCCGAATTGGTGAAGGATTGCCTGCAGCCTGGTCACCTGCCAAAGCTCGAAAATCTCGACAAATATTCTTTTCTCATTTTTCGGGTGTATACCGAAAGTGATTTCCCGGAAGCGGATACTGTACAGGAGCTGACCAATAAAATTGCGATATTTTATTCAGAAAAATTTATCATCACACTACACAGAAGAAAGCAAAATATCTTTTCGAATCTGCGCGAATTAACCAGGAATCCTACCAAATGCAGCAGCAGCCTATCTCTGCTCAACGAGCTGATATGGGCCTGCCTCCGCACTTTTGAAGAACCTTCCCAACAGCTGGCAAAATCAGTAGACTATTACGAAGAAATCACTTTCCTTAAACCCAAGAAAGCCCCCTTACTTAGAGGACTATACTATCTGAAAAGGAAAACCGATCTGATCCGGCGAATGTTGAAACTGTCCTACCCTATTATTGATTTTATTGACGATAAATCGGGGAATGTAATGACGCGCGACACACGCGATTATTTTGTAAAACTCCAGAGCCAGTTTGATGATTTGTCAGAAAACACGCATCAATTATTAAATATTTATTTCTCCGCATCCGCACAGCGCACCAACGAAACCATGCGGATACTCACGATTTTTTCGGTGTTCTTTATGCCGTTGACATTTATAGTGGGCATTTATGGTATGAACTTCGAATTTATGCCCGAATTAAAGGCCAGGTATGGTTATCCCATTGTCTTAGGGGTAATGGCAGTCGTGATCATTATTATTTTCTTCTGGTTCAAAAAGAAAAAATGGCTGTAAAAATTAAGAAACAAGTCAATACATAAACATCTTTCGGACAGCCTTAAACATAAAATAGGGAAGCCCGATTACATTAATCAGGCTTCCTTATTTACAAATCAGACAAAACAAGCTAATAAAATTCAATTATTGTTTACTGATCAAATACTTCTCTTTATTGCCTGTCGGGCCTTCCAGCAAAATCAGATAATTTCCCGGTACCAGTTTTCTGATGCTGATAGTTCTTTTTGGACTGGAATGTGATTCAATTATTTTGCCTTGCATGTCAATGATTGAAACTTTATTCCACACTTCATTTCCAGAAATATTAATTTCATCCGTTGCCGGGTTCGGGTAAACCATTGCATTTTGATTTGCATTTTCCTGCTCACTGATTTCAGTAGTCTTCGCAGTGAAAATATATCCTGTGGTCGTGCAGGCTACTTCGCATGTCAAAGGAGTCGTTGGTGCAATCACATTAACTGTATAAGCAGTTCTGACACCCATAGACCAGCAATAAACCGTAATTGCAGGTGGAACAGGCGACGGAGGAGGAGCAACGCAAGGCAAAGACGCCGAAGTAACCGTTCTTACACTACCGTCAGCTTGTAGTACATATTCTGTAACACAGCAACCATTAGCGTCGCAAGGGATAGCGGAATACCAATGAAGAAAGTAGCCGGCTTCTTTTCCAAGGCAGGATTTCAAACCAGGCGACAACTCAAACTCGAGCAGGTAATAACAGGCCGAAGGCTTGCTGAGGATGATATTTCCACCAAGATCTACAAGCAGCAACTTTGATATTTTCTGCATTAAATACCCCACATTCAAACAGTACAATTGACATGAAGAACTGCTGCTTAACGGTTCAATGTACTGGTCAATTAACCTGACCTCCACTTTGCCATTACAGATCCTGGTCTGAATGCTTAAGTGTACGTTATACAAACAGCTGGGGAGCATACCCGGCACGGTTTGGCTGTAATATACCTTTTGTGTTACAGGCCCCCACGCTCCAGTACAGGTATCACAGGGAGTCACCTGCGCATTCGATTGGATTGAAAACAGCGAGGCAAACAGGCATAAACAGAAGAGAAAACCTCTGATTGTTATAAAATTTTTCATACAAAAATTTTTATTGTTTAGAAAGATGCGCTCTTTCCAGACGCCCTACTTTTTTCTGAAGGTGTTCGGGTATTCCTTAAATTGTTTGGCTTTTAAAAACTGCTGACTGAGCAAAAACCACTAAACCAATTCGTCAGCACAGCTATTGAATTCGTCGGACTAATGAGCGACGTTTTCCAATCAGATAATGGATCAGATTTTGCATAGGCATGTATTTAGAGATGAACAATGACATTAAAACTCAAAACAGGTAATATCTGCACAGCAGAATTGTAGACACTTCAATTGCTTTCAATAATTCATCGTGGCGGACAGAAAATACGCAGGGTTAGTCTTCAATACAGTGATGGTCTGTTTTTAAATACCAGTATACTTATTTCAGGATATGACAAAAGTAACAGGCAAACCTGCTAAGTCGGCGGGGAAAAAAACACGTTTTTTTCACTTATTTTAAAGTAAACGAACCCTTATCAGCAGTTGCCTGTAACGAAAAATAACCAATCATGAAATCAATCTGATGAAGATTGAATGCAATATATCCTGCAGTTGGCCCTTTAAAAGAATTGAGTATGATTACCCGGAAATCCAAATACCATTTTACCCAAAAGAAAAAAGCCTTCCAGCAGATACGCTGAAAGACTTGATTTTACTTGTAGCGAGAACGAGATTTGAACTCGTGACCTCAGGGTTATGAATCCTGTGCTCTAACCAACTGAGCTACCTCGCCATTTCGGAGTGCAAATGTAATAGTTCTGATGTAAAAAACTAAAACTACTCAAAGATATTTTTAAATCATTTCTATCCTCCATTCCTTTTACACTGAAAAAGAACAATTATTTCTATTGAACATCGCCTGAACGTATATTTGCGTCCAAATCTTTTTGAACAAATACTGAAATGCCAATGCGCTTTACCAAAAGTATCATCACCCTGTTTTTCTTTGCCGCAGCCATTTTGGGTTCTTCCCATCTCAGGGCTCAGACTGTCATTGGCAAACTAAGCAACTGGACGCTTCAGGATGCGATCAGCTTCGCGTTGAAAAACAATATCTCCATCAGGCAGAATGTTATCAATGAAAGACTGGCACACCTTACGCTTCAGCAAAGCAAATATGCGCAATTACCTTCTCTGAATATCAATCCCAGCTACGGCATCAGCAACGGCCGTTCGGTAGATCCTACCACTAACCAGTTCGTAACCAGCAGCTATTCTTTTGTCAGCGCGTCTGCCAGTTCCAATGTGCTGGTTTTTGGATGGTTCCAACAGAGAAACACCATTGAAAAAAATAAACTGAGCTGGGATGCTTCCAAAGCCGACCTCGACCAGCTGAAGAATGATGTATCGCTGAATGTGGCAACGGCCTACCTGCGTGTGTTGATGGCCCGCGAACAAATAAAAGTGAATGAAAAACAAGTCAATCTTTCCAAAGAACAATTGAAGCAAACCAAACAATTTGCCGCTGCCGGTCGACTACCAGAACTGAATGTAGCACAACTGGAAGCTCAGCTGGCCAGCGACAGCTCAGGACTGATTTCTGCCCTTGCAGATTATACCGCTTCTATTCTGGACATAAAAGCTTTGATGAACATGGACTTTGAAGCACCGTTCGAACCCTTCATTCCTGAAATACCAATGGAAGACCGAATTTCCTTAAACACACTTTCACCTGATTATATCTATCACGAAGCACTGAGAAATATCCCTTCTATCCGCAGCAGCGATCTGAAATTAAGATCAGCGCAAAAGAACTACGCCGCCACCAAGGCGGGGCTTTGGCCACAACTCACTCTTGGCGGTCAACTGGGCAGTAACTGGACCAGCACTTACAAGCAAGTTGATGGCTATAATGTAGATGGTACTTATGTCCCCACCGGAACTTTTGTGAATGTTGGCGGTAGTACTTATGACGTGGTTCAGCCAAACGTACAACCCAATATTACCAGTCCTGGATTTTTCAAGCAAATGGACAACAACTTCCGCCAGACGGTGAGTGCCACACTGAATATCCCCATCTTCAACAGCTGGCAAACACAATTCCAGACCAGGCAGGCACAACTGAATGTCTACACACAGGAACTGAACAAATACCAGACCGACCTGAAACTGAAACAGGATGTGTATAAAGCACACAATGATGTGGTAAATGCCATTCAAAAGTATTATGCCGCGAAGCGCTCTCAGGATGCTGCACGACGCGCATTTGATTTTGCTCAGAAAAGATATGAACTGGGTCTGACAAACACCATTGACTACCTGACTACCCAGATAAACCTTTACAAAGCTGAGGCCTCTTTCCTCAATTCGAAATACGACCTCATCTTCAAGCTCAAAGTAATCGACTATTACATGGGCAAACAATTGCAACTATAATTCAATCCTTACTCCTTCACATCTCCGACCATGCAAACAATGAAGAATACCCTGATAGAAGCGTCCAAAGCTGCAGGTGCTGTTATCCAGTCCTATTTCCAGGGTGTTTTCAAGATAGAAAGCAAAGACAGTATCAACAATCTTGTGACTGAGGTGGATAAGCACGCCGAAGACGCAATTATCAGCATCATCAAAAGAGATTTTCCTTTACACAGTATTATCAGTGAAGAAGTAGGTGAACTGATGCAGGATTCTGAATACCAGTGGATCATCGACCCTATAGACGGAACAGTCAACTTTGCACACGGCATACCTATCTGTTGCACCAGCATTGGCTTGCGCCATAACGGCAAAATGCTGATGGGCGTGGTATACAACCCGATGATGAATGAATTCTTCTTTGCCGAAAGAGGCAAAGGAGCCTTCCTCAACGACGAACCCATCCATGTTTCCAAAAAAGCCGACTTCAAAACCTCCTGCCTGGTTACGGGTTTCCCTTACAAATGGCCGGAGACAAAAGAGCATCCGATCAAAGTTTTCGAAAGAATGATCTTGCAGGGATTGCCGGTAAGGCGACTGGGCTCGGCTGCCATCGATTTATGCTGGGTGGCCTGCGGACGTTTCGAA
Source organism: Chitinophagaceae bacterium (assembly GCA_041661485.1). Taxonomy (GTDB): domain Bacteria; phylum Bacteroidota; class Bacteroidia; order Chitinophagales; family Chitinophagaceae; genus Rurimicrobium. Next base: position 70,369 of record JBAZUJ010000003.1, on the reverse strand, counting down.
GGTTTTTGGGAATACAATCTGAACGCCTGGGACGTAGCGGCCGGCTACCTGATTGTCCGCGAAGCAGGGGGAAGAATTTCTAATTTTGATGGTACCGAAACCACTGTTTTTGAAAAGGAAACCCTGGCAACTAACGGTCTCATTCACGAAGAAATGCTGAAAGTGATCAACAAAGAATAAGGATGAAAATATTTTTATCAAAGCCCGCGGTTTAAACCGTGGGCTTTTTTATGATATAAAATCCAGTTATAAACATCTGACGCAGTTTCCTGTCACGGTCCTAATTGTCACAATATTTGGTTTTTTGTGACAATTTGTCCCCAAAACCTGATTTGGCAATATTTTTGCGCCTCAAGGATACAGTATGATATTCAAAAAAAAGAAAGTTATGAACGAGCAAGAAGTAAAACAGGATATACCTAACGAAGACAATCTGACACCCGATAATGCCGCTGAAAATACGGCTGAAGAAACCACAGCACCTCTTGCAGAAGAAATTTCTGTTGAAGAAAAGCTGCGCAACGAGCTGAATGCTTCGAAAGATCAATACCTGCGCTTGGTAGCCGAGTTCGACAACTTCCGCAAGCGTAGTGCAAAAGAGCGCATTGAAACCATACAAACGGCCACAAAAGACCTGATGAACAGCCTGATAGCCGTGCTGGACGACAGCGAACGCGCCGGCAAAACAATGGAAACAGCAACCGACCTTACTGCTGTGAAAGAAGGTGTGGCCCTGGTGTTGGGCAAATTAAATTCTATCCTCACTGCAAAAGGCCTGAAACCAATGGAAACAGAAGCAGGAGCAGACTTTGATGCAGAATTGCACGAAGCCATCACTGAAATACCCGCCCCTACCGAAGCCCTGCAAGGTAAAGTGGTGGATGTGATAGAAAAAGGATATTACCTCAACGAAAAACTGATCCGCCATGCAAAAGTGGTGGTGGGAAAATAATTTAAACTATTTAGATGTCTAAAAGAGATTATTACGAAGTACTTGGTGTAGGCAAGCAAGCCAGTGCCGACGAAATCAAGAAGGCCTACCGGAAAATTGCGATGCAATTTCACCCCGACCGCAACCCCGGCGACAAGGCTGCGGAAGAAAAATTTAAGGAAGCAGCCGAAGCGTATGAAGTGCTGAGCACACCCGACAAGAAAGCGCAATACGACCGTTTTGGTCATAGCATGGGTGCCGGCGGCCGTGGCGGTGGCGGTGGCGCACAAGGTTTTGGCGGCATGAATATGGAAGACATCTTCTCCAACTTTGGCGACATTTTTGGAGACGGTGGCGGATTCGGAGGCGGTGGCCGTGGCGGTCGCAGGCAAGGTGGCGGAAGCCGCGGAGCCAACCTGCGCGTGAAGCTCAAAATGAACTTTTCGGAGATTGCTCACGGTGCCAACAAAAAAATCAAGGTTAAGAAATATGTGACCTGCCAGCCTTGTGGTGGTAATGGTGCAAAAGATAAAAGTTCAATCAAAACCTGCGGAACCTGCGGCGGAAGCGGCCAGGTGCGCCGGGTACAGAATACCTTCCTGGGACAAATGCAGACGGTAACCACCTGCCCGACCTGCAATGGCGACGGAACCAGTATCTCTGCAAAATGTACTTCCTGCAAAGGTGAAGGCCGTGTGTATGGCGAAGAAACCATCAGCATGGATATACCGGCCGGTGTGCAGGACGGTATGCAGCTGAGCATGAGTGGCAATGGTAATGTGGGCGAGCGTGGCGGACCTTCAGGCGATTTGCTGATTCTGATAGAAGAAGAAAAGCACCCGCAGCTGATGCGCCGCGATCTGGATGTCATCTTCCCGCTGTTTGTTACCTTCCCCGATGCGGTGCTGGGTACACAGGTAGAAGTACCAACCATCGACGGTCGTGCAAAAATCAAAATACCTGCCGGCACACAAAGCGGTAAAATCTTCCGCCTGAAAGGCAAAGGATTCCCGGCTTTCCAGAGTTATGAAAAAGGAGACCAACTGGTAGAAATCAATACATGGTCGCCACAACACCTCACGAAAGAAGAAAAGGAAATACTGGAAAAACTGCAACACTCCCCTAACTTCAAACCAGCTGCCGACGCCGCTGCCGAAAAGGATGAGAAAGGTTTTTTTGATAAAATAAAAGATGCTTTCAGCTAAATAACAGATTAGCGTAAAAAGTAAAAAGCGGATTCGATCGTTATCGGATTCGCTTTTTGTTTATTCTTTATCCCGAAAATCTTGATTCAGACATTTCTACCCTTGTCAGAATCAGAATGAATACAATGGAGCTTAATGCAAATGAATCACGCCTATAGTATTCTCCTTATCTTATCCTTTAAACGCTTTAAATCTTGATGAAGCCAGTTTCGGCAAGTATGCACATTTTGGGTTTTTCAGGCGCACAAGAAATTCTCAATATAGATTTTGATGACCTAGAATATTATGGGTTGCTTAGACTTATGATTTCAATAGATGATAATTTAGACTTAGAGGAAACAATAAAAGTGCTATTAAAACAAATTTTACACCCAATTCCAACAAACAAAGTCAGTATTTTTCAAACCTGAATATAAACACACCCTTAGCATCGCATCTTCCCTCAGGAGACAGAATAATTATCCACACGAAATAGTGATGGGTGACAATAACACATTTAGTACCACTAGTAGCTCATTTCCCACCTTTAGAAACTGATTTCTTGCCATTAGAATTTCATTTCACGTCGTTAGAAATTTATTTTGCGCCGACCGTAACTCATTTGACGTCGTTAGAAACTCATTTCACGTCATTAGTAACTCATTTCACGTCGACCGAAACTCATTTCACGTCGTTGGAAACTCATTTCACGTCGACCGTAACGCTATATCCACCGGAGGAAACTACAAGGACAGGGGCTTATTTTTCCTATCCTGTCGATAAAATAATTAACGCCTCTATTCTGCTAACTTTGAACTCTTCCTAAACGCTTACAACGATATGACGCTTATTCTTTCTGTTCTGCTCAGCTTTGTGCTGGGCGCCATCCTGGCCTGGCTGCTGGTAAAACAAAGTGCCTCGGCCGCTGCTGCCCTGCTGAAACAACAATATGACACCGCTACGCAGGAGCTGCTCAGCCACAAAGCCAGTTCCGCTGCTCAGTTGCAGATGGCACAGCAATTGGCCAACACCCATGCTGCCGACATTTCCCTCCTGAAAGAAGAACTGAAAGCGCTGCAAAGCACGCACTCGGCCGCTCATCAGGCATTAGCCACAGCGAATGCGCAAAACGAATCGCTGAAGGAAAAGCTGGAACTGCAGAAAAATGAAATGGGAGTTTTGGGTAAAAAATTCAATATAGAGTTCGAAAATATTGCCAACAAAATACTGGACACCAAAACAGAAAAATTCACCGCGCTCAACCAGACCAACCTCAAAAACATCCTTGACCCGCTGGGTAAGAACATCGACGAATTCCGCAAACAGGTAGACGAGGTGTACAAAGCCGAATCGAAGGAACGGTTTTCGCTGGGCGAAAAGGTGAAAGAACTGGCCTTGCTGAACCAGGTAATCAGCGAAGAAGCCCGCAACCTGACCAAAGCACTGAAAGGCGAAGCCAAAACGCAGGGACGATGGGGCGAAATGATACTGGAAAACATCCTGGAAAAATCGGGACTGGTAAAAGGACGGGAATATTTTATGGAGCACGAACTGAGGGATGAAGCAGGCAAAGCCCTGAAGTCGGACGCCGAAGGAAAGAAAATGCGCCCCGATGCGGTCATCAAATATCCTGATAACCGCAGTGTTATCATCGACTCCAAAGTTTCCCTAAATGCCTTTACCCGCCTGGTGGCCGCTACCGATACTACCGAAAGGCAAACCGAACTGAACGCTCACCTGTCTGCTGTGCGCAGTCATATCATAGCCCTCAGCAGCAAAGGCTACGACGATTATGACAAGGCGCTGGACTTTGTGATGCTTTTTGTGCCCAGCGAAGCGGCCTATATAGCTGCCCTACAGGCCGATGCCGACCTCTGGAACTTTGCCTACGACAAAAGAATCTTATTACTGAGCCCAACCAACCTTATCACCTCGCTGAAACTGATAGCCGACCTCTGGAAAAGGGAATACCAGAACCTGAATGCCCGCGACATAGCAGAAAGAGGAGCAAAATTGTACGATAAGTTTGTGGGTTTTGTAGAAAATATGAATGGTATAGGCGAGCACCTGGACAAAGCGCAGGGTAAATATGCCGAAGCGTACAAGCAATTATCTTCCGGTAACGACAACCTGGTGTCGCAGGCCACCAAACTGAAAAACCTGGGCCTCAAAACAAAGAAAGAACTGAACACCGGCAGCCAAACCGAATAAAAAAAGGGAAATCCGTTTGGATTAATAAAATTCTCTGCCTTATGCTTCGTCAGGCTCAGCATGACAGAGAATTTTATTAATTGCTATAGTGCAAACAGCCTATCATTACAACTTAATATCTCCCTGACGGCCATCGTCCATGGGTTGTCCGGTGGCTGCAGCTATCAGTATCTTGATGCTGGACACCAGTTTGCCGTGCTGGGTATCCATATAATGTGCGTCAAATGGTTCAGCTTTCACAATACGGATATGCGGATCTTCCTTTCCTTCTTCGAACCAGGCCTTTGCAATTGGGTTCCAGAGGCGGTCAATGATTTCCTGATCGCGGAATACAATGGCATTTGCTTTTACAAACAGATACGAATTATTTGAATTGTCGCCCACCAGCAAGTCAATTTTGCTGTCATCTTTAATTTGCTCCACCAGGTTACTTTCGTCGCGGCAGAGATACCAGAAGATGCCTTCTTCGTCTACCTCCAGGGTACTCATCGGCCGGGTGTCTATTTCGCCATCCGGCAGATGGGTGAGCAGGAAGCAAACTTTGCCTTCTGCAAGCGATTTCATTTTCTCGATACCTTCCCGGCGTCCTAAATTCTGTGTAATACCCATTCCTATATCAGTTTAAATTTCAGTTTAAAGAATTAGGACAAAATTACAGCAGGGCTACATCAGGGCTTTACAGATTAGGCCACCGGGGGTTATATAATTGCTATCTTTTGGCTTTCTGAAAATGAAAAATTTAATATCCGAATTCCAAATTACCTTTGCCGCTGTATGTTCAACGGAAAAAAAATCATTGTAGTGCTTCCTGCCTACAAAGCCGCGCGCACTTTAGAGCGTACTTACAAAGAAATTCCATTCGAGATAGTGGATGATGTAGTACTGGTAGACGACAACAGTCCCGACGATACTGTGGCCGAGGCCAAAAGACTGGGTATCAAACATATTGTCATCCACCAGACCAACAAAGGTTATGGCGGCAACCAGAAAAGCTGTTATAAAAAAGCGCTGGAGTTGGGTGGCGACATCGTTATCATGCTGCACCCCGATTATCAATACACCCCTATGCTGATTCCGGCGATGGCCTCTATCATAGGCAACGACCTGTATCCGGTTGTGTTTGGCTCCCGCATATTGGGCAAAGGCGCCCTGAAAGGAGGAATGCCGATGTACAAATACATTTCCAACCGGTTCCTCACTTTATTTCAAAATATCCTGCTGAACCAAAAGCTCAGCGAATACCATACGGGCTACCGGGCCTTCAGTGCCGAAGTTATCCGCTCGATAGACTTCAGCAACAACAGCGACGATTTTGTTTTTGACAATGAAATGATTTCCCAGATATTTATGAACGGCTACGACATTGCAGAAGTGACCTGCCCGACCAAATATTTTGAGGAAGCATCCAGCATCAACTTCAAACGCAGCGCACAATACGGACTTGGGGTATTAAGAGTATCCTTTACCCATTTCTTTCACAAAAACGGTTTGCTGAAAAGCACATTGTATCAAAAAAATAAACCCACAAATTGACTTTCGACGACTTTGAATTAGAATATGACCTGCTGGACGGGATAGATGCGATGGGATATACAAAGGCCACCCCTATTCAGGAGCAGGCCATTCCACGGATACTCAACAATGAAGACCTGATAGCCTGTGCCCAGACCGGAACCGGCAAAACTGCGGCTTTCGTGCTGCCTATCCTGAATAAAATATTAACGTCCGAAACAAAACATATCAATACCCTGGTATTGGTGCCTACCCGCGAACTGGCCCAGCAGATAGACCAGCAGATAGAAGCAATGGCCTATTATATAGAAGTCAGCTCTATAGCCGTATATGGCGGCAGCGACGGTATCACCTGGGAGCAACAAAAGCGTGCCCTGAAAAAAGGGGCAGATATTGTAATCGCCACACCCGGCAGGCTTATTGCCCTGCTGAACATGGGCGCTATAGATTTCAGTCAGCTGCAACACCTGGTGCTGGATGAGGCCGACAGAATGCTGGACATGGGTTTTGTGGAAGATATTGAAAGAATCGTCAGCGAACTCCCAAAAGAGCGTCAGACACTTCTATTCTCGGCCACAATGCCACCTAAAATAAGAACCCTGGCGGGTAAAATTTTAAAGAACCCGATTCAGATCAGCATTTCAATTTCCAAACCGGCAGAAGGCATCGTGCAGCAGGTATACCTTGCCCACGACACCCAGAAAGATGCCTTGCTGAAAGGAATCCTGACCAGCGGCACGTATAAAAGCATAATCATCTTTGCCAGCACAAAAGACAAAGTGAAAATTGTGCACCAGATGTTGCACCGGGCGAAACTGGATGCCAAACCGTTCCACTCCGACCTGAAACAGGAAGAAAGGGAAGAAATCATGCAGCAATTCAAAAATGGCAGAATATCCATCATCGTTGGTACAGATGTGCTGTCAAGAGGGATAGATGTAACAGGGATTGACCTGGTATTGAATTATGACGTACCACCCGACCCCGAAGATTATATCCATCGCATTGGCAGAACGGCCCGTGCCGAAACGACCGGAACGGCCATCACTTTTGTGAACGAAAAAGACATGTACCGGCTGTCCAATATTCAGAAGATGCTGGAAAAAGAAATCAACCGTATTCCCCTGCCGGCAGGCCTTGGCGAAGGGCCGGTTTATAATCCGAATGCCAAAAAGGTATTTGAGAAAAGAGCCGGCGGCGGAAAGAAATTTACACACGGAAAAAAATAAGTCATGCAGGCTGTAGACTACAAACAATTACAGGAATGGCAGCAGGAAGGAAAGGATTTTGACCTTATAGACGTGCGCGAAGAATTTGAACATGAACATTTCAATATCGGCGGACGGAATATTCCGCTGGGAGAAATCGGACAGAACCTTCAGCATATTGCTCAGGACAAAGCAGTGGTGGTCTATTGTGCCAAAGGCATACGCAGCGTCATTGCCATACAGAAGCTCATGCAAAAAGGTTATACAAACCTGTATAACCTTAGTGGTGGCGTGTATGCCCTGTCTTCATAAAACCTGAATTCCTGATTACCCAACCGGCACGCTCAGGAAGAAAGTAGTGCCATTACCTGGTGAGGATTCGAACCGGATAGACCCACCCCACAATTCTATAATTTTCTTTGTCATGGCCAGGCCCAGTCCTGTACCCGAAGACTTGGTGGTGAAGTATGGTTCAAATATTTTATCCTGAACCCCTTCCGGAATACCTGATCCATTGTCTTTCACTTTAATGATAACAACTTCATCGCCCGGTGCATAGACCAACTGGATGTCTACAATACCCTGTTGCTCATCAGAAAGGGATTCTACCGCATTCTGTACAATATTGGTAAAAATGCGCAACATCTGACTCCGGTCCGCAAAAACAACGATGGGTATTTCGGGGAAAGAATAAGTCAGCGTAAGATTACCATTCCCTGAAAAAAGCGGTACAATTCTTTCCAGCATATTTTTCAGGTCAATCCTCTCTGTCTTGCTCTCCGGCATTTTGGCAAAGTTGGAGAATTCGGAAGCGATATAGTTAAGGTTGTCAATCTGCTCAATAATAGAACTGGATACACGCTTGGTTAGATTAATGATATCCGGATGATTGGAGTTGATGGCCTGCTGCAGATACTGGATATTCAACTTCATCGGTGTCAGCGGATTTTTGATTTCATGTGCTACCTGTTGCGCCATTTCGCGCCATGCATTTTGTCTTTCATCCAGCACCAGCGACCGGGCGTTTTTTTCCACCGTCGCCACCATCTTATTATATTCATTTACCAGCAGGCCAATTTCGTCTTTGTAAGGCCAGTTGATTAACTCATTCTTTTTAAGGTTTACATTTCTCAGACTTTCAGCCACCAGTCTCAAAGACTTGGTCAGCGAATTAATAAACAGGAAAGTGATAACACTGGATATCAACAGTAAAATCGTATAGATATTGACCAGGGTGGTAATAAGGGAAACAATTTGGTTGTCGAGATTCTGTTTGGTATAAAAAGAAGGAATATTTAAATAACCCACCAGTTTGCCTTCGTGGTTAATGATATTGGAATAGCTGGCTGTATAATTCAATTTGCCGATTGATTCCGGTTGAACATACGTAGACAGCTTTTTCTGCGTGAGGTTATAAAATGCTTTTGCTGACATGTTCATATCCAGAATATTCGCTTTATAAATATCCTCCTGGGTAGTAAAGGCCAGTTTCCCATCCACATCAAAAATGTTGATATCCATTTTTTGTTGTTGCGCGATGTTGGTCAGGAAATAGGCAAACTCAGTATTAGTGATTTGTTCGGCCAGCCCGTCATCATCCGACATGATGGATTTCTGATTCTGAATAAATTCAGTAATGGCTTCCGAAACATTGCCGGCATTTTGTTCGATGGTGTTCAGGCTGGTTAACTGATACCTGTTGGTGAGGAAGTATACGGTAGACAAGCCGATAATAAAAAAGGAAATCGCAGTAAAACCAAGCGCAAAATACTTTACCCTAACGCTCATGCTGGCGTTATAAATCAGCTTAATTTTCTTATTCGAAATCCAGGCTGCAATAAAGATAGAGACCCAGTTTTCGAAGGATGTAATAATCAGGAACATCCCGAAAAGGAAAGAAAAAATCGTAATTATACCGACGATAATATTATTCTGGTACACCACAATATAAACCATATTGGGTGCCGCCTTGAAATACAATTCGGAATAATTTCCGTTGCGAGTGTAGGCAATAGGCAGAGCGGCAAGAACAGGTTTCAGATTGTAGTGAAAATTGTAATTACCAAACTGGTTTGCCAGTTTTTTATTAATGTAAATAGCATAATTATACCTGAGGTCCTTTTTCGAACTAAGGTCTGATGTAGAATTGAGCAGGCGTGGATACAGGGATTGAGAAATGTTTTGTTTCAGCTTAAAATTGACAAACAGATAACCCAGAATGCGCTTACTGCCAGACTTGATGATTGGAAGATAAACCAGGTAGGCCCCCTGTTCCGAGTTTTCAATCCGGAAGAACAAGGATGGGCTCATAGTAGCGGTACTGTTTCTTTTCAGCACCAACAGGCTGTCCATTGATATGGAAGCTTCTTTAATAAAAGGTTGGCCATAAGGATTGAATAAAAACATATCCTGTGCATACCTGGGAAAGAAAATATCCGGGTTGAACAACTTGAAGTGCTTGTAAATATCCTGTATACTAATGGTATCCGTTGTGGCCATCCATTTTTGCAAAATCGTATCCTGAGTAATTCTTTTTTCAATCGTCTCAAATTTCATTTCCAGCTCTGAATCCTCGTGCCTGGACAATTTTTGGGTAAAGGCGGTGCGGTTAATGTGCTGTTCTTTTTCGTCTATATAAAACTTAAAGCAAACTGAAAAAAACAGGGAAAAATAAACACTGAGAAAGATGAGTGTAAACAGGCCGGAATTGGGAAACAGCTTTTTAAAATTCGAATTATCTATCAGATACAAATAAGTAAGCATCCAGATAACTGCAGCAATATCCAGCCAGGTTTTAGTGTTATTGGAAGGTGCCCAGGGCTTGTAGTAAGGCAGGATAAACATTTGAATACACAAAAGCGCAGCCAATACCAACATCAACACCGGAAAATTATATTTAGTCTTCGGAACAATTTTATTGAAAATTTCGTTCCCCACCCTTAAAGACAACAATAGTATCCTTGCTATAATAGCTATAATAACAAGAGATAGAAAGGTAAATTTATCGGTCGCATTGAATGTATTTGTGTCAAAAGAAATGTCTGAATCGAAGACAATAGATTGGACCAGATACTGGAGATAATACGCAAATTCAAAAATGAAAAATGCGGTCAGAACAAAAAAGAACCAATTCAATTTTGAGTTACCTGTCCTGAAATTAATTTGCTCAAACTTTGAACTTTTGGAAGTCAGAAAGGCAAAAAACCAGTATATACAAAGGACATGAAAAAACAAATGCCCGAAAGATGGAAGAAAATTATCGCTGGCAAAAACCTGGGGAGAAAAAACCTGCAGATTCGCGAATTGAAAAGGCAATCCAAAAAAATAAACCAATAGCCGAATACCAGTAATAACTAAAAAGGCAAAACCTATACCCGCCAGAGGATTGAACTTTCTGCAAAGATAAATACCATAGAGCTGGGCAGATAAAATGGTAGTAATTAATGCAGCAAAAACAAGAATAATTAATGTAATGGAGGGTTTAATCGGTTTTATTTCATCCGCCTTTACAGTAACAAAAAACAAGGGCTTCCTGCCTATGGATTGAATTAAACTGGCACCTTTAGTTTTCGTATAAGCTATCTCCGAATTTTCGGGAATACCGGAAGAAGCCAGAAAGCCGGATTTCAGGTATTCATTATTAACCTCATAATTTTTGTAAACTGGAATGATAATATTCATTCTTTTGGTTGGGAATCCTTCCTTTCCAAAACTCTGATAAAGACTGATATTTCTCCCTTCCTTTAATGTAGAAATAACCGGAAAATACCGGAACTCTGTCACCGGTATTTCATTGCAGTTCCAAAACACTAGTTTTCCACCGTCAAACAGATGAATAATAAAGCGCTGACCGGAGAGCAGGTTAAATTCGGATTCAGACAATCTGTTCTGCCAGATATGGAGCATCAGCTCTTTATTCTGTAGTAATTCCTTTACAGATTTTTGCTGCGAATAAATATCTTCCTGAATCAACTTCACCAAAGCTGCAGGTTGCATTTCGGCCTTTTGCTTATTAAAGCTGTAACATGAAAGACACCAGAGCGTAATGCTGAGGAGCGAACAAAATATGTAGGAATTCCTTTTCATTGTTTAGTCCTTCGCGTCAATTAATTTAGCTTCATTCCACAAAGCATCCATTTCTGCCAATGTCATAGATTGCAAATCGCGGTTTTGCTCCGCCGCCTTTTGTTCAATATACTTAAACCGGTGAATAAATTTTTGGTTGGTCCTTTCCAATGCCTGCTCAGGATCTACTTTTGCGAACCGGGCATAATTAATCAGTGCAAAAAAAACATCGCCCATCTCGTCTTCAATCTGGCTTTGGTTTCCTCCGGCAAATGCAACTTCCAATTCCTGCAATTCTTCTTCTACTTTTTCTTTTACCTGCCCGATATGATCCCACTCAAAGCCTACCTGTTTGGATTTCTCCTGAATACGCAAGGCTTTTATCATAGCAGGCATAGCATTGGGCACGCCTGCCAAAACTGACTTCTTTCCTTCCTTCAGTTTAATTTTTTCCCAGTTTCGCTTAACATCCTCCTCATCATTGACCTGCACGCTTTCGTAAATATGCGGATGCCGGGAAACCAACTTATTACAAACAGTTTTAATCACTTCGCCCAATGAGAATTTCTGCTGCTCATCTGCTATTTTACTGTAAAATAAAATATGAAGTAATAAATCTCCTAATTCCTCCTTAATGTCTGCCCATCGTTCATTTTCAATTGCATCCGTTAATTCATACAATTCCTCAATTGTTTGAGGACGCAGGGATTGAATCGTTTGCTTCTTATCCCAGGGACAACGAAGCCGCAATTCATCTAAAATAGCAACCAGGCGTGAAAGTGATTGTGCGTACAAGAAGAAAATAGTTTAGTGGTGCAATAGTGTAATAAAGTCTGCAATATAATTTAAAAAACAGAAGGGTTTTAATATTACAAATTAATACCTGAAATAGGCGATAGTCGCACCAAAGCCATATCCTGCCTGCCAGCCCGATTCCGTTTTGTCTACATAATCTTGTTCCTTTAATATCCGTTGTACTTCTGTTCGCAAAACGCCCTTTCCTATTCCATGAATTATAACCAGCTTATCCTGTTTGTTCTGCACGGCAATGCTCAGATATTTCCGGAGTTCGGCAAGCTGGATATACAACATATCTGCGTTGGAAAGCCCTTTCACTGTTTCAACCAGCTGTTCGATATGTAAGTCCACTTCATACTTTGGAATATCATGTATGGATTTTACAGCAGTCTTCGTTTTCGGGATAACAGTTTCGAGTTTAAATTGTTCTTTTTGTTTTGGCTTTGCCGAAAATTCTTCCAGCAATGTATACTGAAAAGTGGGTGTATTGTTAGTTTGCAATTTATTGATCTGTTCAAATAGTTTTGCCGAGCGGATTTTCAGTACATCCTGATGAACCGTATATTGGGTGCTGAGGATTTCTTTCAGGCTCCATTCAAACCTCGGTATTTCCTGCATCGTATCCCAGTCGAGATAATGAATGTATAAATCAGTAAATGGTTGAATAGTGCCCTGGTAGCTGAACAGGGTTTCGTTTTCCAGGCGTACATCATACCGGAGTTCTATTGTAAAATGCGAATGATTGACGATGAAAACTTTCACACGTTCCACCTGCTCCTCCATTTCGATCGTATGGAAAACAGGCATAAAAGTAAGGTGAATGCCAGAGGCCACCTTCGGTGCTTTCAATTCCAACTTTTCAACAGGAATTTGCTCACGTAAAACCTTCTTCTTTTGTTCTTCTTTGTTTTTCTGTGTAAACCATTTCAGGTAGGGATGGTCAATTTCATCGATATAAATGGGAAAAATCGTCTTGCCAACTTTCACTTCAGCCATCGTCTTATCCAGCAAAGAAACGATAACGCCTTCCTCGCCGGTCTTCTTAATCAGCATTTTATCGCCTACCGAAAATTTCATACGGCAAAAGTAAGTGCTAAATAAGAAATTGAAGCATCCTCAAAAATCCTGAATCATCTCTTTATCTTTGCGGCGCAATGCAAACAATAATTGGCAAAAATATCGATACTGCAATAAAACTGTTGGAAGAAGGGCAGGTAGTGGCCATTCCGACTGAAACAGTGTATGGCCTTGCTGCAAATGCATTGAATGAGGAAGCGATTATCAAAATATTCGAAGCCAAAAACAGGCCGATTTTCAATCCTTTGATTGTCCATATTAAAAATTGGGATGACGTAGTAATTTATGCTCACAACATTCCGGTTATTGCATACCATCTTGCCAACAAATTATCACCGGGACCGCTTACTTTTCTATTACCCAAAAAAGATATCATTCCGGATCTGGTAACAGCAGGAAGCGCACTGGTAGCCATTCGCATCCCAAATCATCCATTGACTTTAAGTTTACTATCTCAACTATCCTTTCCGCTGGCGGCACCGAGTGCGAATGAATTCGGATATATCAGTCCAACATTGGCTTCTCATGTTTTAGATAGTCTGGACGGTAAAATTGAATACATTCTTGACGGAGAAGCAGCAAGTGTGGGCCTTGAAAGCACTATAATTGGATTTGATGAGAACGAACAGGTTATTGTCCATCGGGTTGGAGGCGTTTCCATTGAGGAAATTGAAAAAATAACAGGACTTCCTGTAAAAATGGCCGATAAAACGGAAGAAAATAAACCAACAACATCCGGTCAGCTTAAATCACATTACGCTCCGAAAACAGAACTGTATATCGGTGACATAGCAGAACTGGCAAAAAAGTTTGAAGGAAAAAAAATGGTCAGCATTAATTTTCAACAAACCTATGAGTTGAAGAATGTGCAACAATTTGTCTTATCTGAAACCGGCAGTTTAAGCGAAGCATCAAAAAAACTGTTCCACACCATGCGGGAAATTGACAAACTTGAAGCAGATGTAATTCTTGCCGAAATTTTTCCGGACAATGGTTTAGGGAAAGCGATAAACGACAGGCTTTCGCGGGCTCAGGCTATCTTCAAATAATTATAAATTTTCTGCACGCTTTTTTGCAAAATTCTGTAGTGCAGTATCTTCATCTTTTGCGAATTTCAGAAAATCAAGGTAAGCCTTCTTTGCTTTGTCACCTTGTTTCGCCGCATCGTAGGCCAGCGCTTTCCGATAAAGCACCACATTGCTGCCAAACATATACCTGGCCGTATCATAATGGCGTTGGGCTTTGGTATAATTGTTTAAATGCTCCTCATTGTCGGCCATCTCAATATAGTATTGTTCCGCCTGCTTTGAGATAGCAAGTTCAAGACATTTTTTCAGCAGCTCGTTGCTTTGCGCATAACTTTTCATACCCGCATAAGCTTTGGCAGCGTAATAGTAAACCTGCTCAGATTCGCTTCCGCTTTCCATCAAATACGTGGAGAAAGTAAGACTTTGCTGGTAATCTTTCAACTGCAGGGAAGCGAAAACACCAAACATTAATGAAGCGTACGCCGATTCCCCTAAATTCAATGCCTGAACTTTAGTTGCCAGAGGCAAAACCTCTTTATACTTTTTTTGCTGGTAGGCTGAGCGAATGGCAATACCAAGAATCGAAGGATTATTGGAGTCAACAGTCATCACAGTTTGAACTACCCTATCCACTTCTGTAAAATATTTTCTTTCATACAGCAGCTCTGCATACTGATGAGCAATACCCAAATCATTATTTGCTAATTGAAAGGCATTTCCCAAATAAACAATTGCACTGTCGGTTCGCCTGGTGGCAGAAAAACAATCACCTGCAAGTTTATAAAACCTCGGTTGGCCTGGTTTTAAGCCAATCAACCTTTGAAAATAGGGAAGTCCTTCGTCGAACTTTTTTTGTTGTTTCTTTATCAGACCGATATATAAGTTTGCCTGTATGTTATTCGTATCCTTATCAAACGATTTATGATAAAACGAAGCTGACTTTTCATACAAGGAACTTTGAAATGCTGCATAACCCAATGCATTCAATAAGAAATTATCGTATTCATTTTCATTAATCTGACCGGCAATATCCAGCAAAGTGCTGTATGATTGTTCTTCCAGGCATCTTGCTACAAAAACTTTGTCGTAAGCATAAGCGGCAGAACTGCAGCAGAGGATGAATGCACAAATAATCGTTTTTAATTGCATGAGGAGAGATTTTAAAATACAATTCAAATTAACGCAAAAACGAATACAAAAATTGCCTCGCAGGCTTCAAAAAAGACTATCTTAATTATTCCCTAAAGAAACAAATGCAGGTATTCACAAACAGTAATTTGCATGATAATAATGAAACAAAAAATTAAATTTTAAATGAAAATCATCATCATTGGCGGAGGTTTTGCGGGACTTAATTTAGCGAAATCACTTGCCGGCAAAGAAGGAATTGAAATCACTTTGGTGGACAAAAATAATTACCACTTTTTCCCTCCTTTGCTATATCAGGTCGCAACTTCATTTATTGAAGCATCCAACATTTCCTATCCTTTCCGGAAGATGTTCCAGTTTGAAAAAAATGTCCGTTACTTCAATGGAACATTAATCAAGATTCATCCGGCCTTATTTCAGATTGAAACTGACAATGGTGTGTTGGAATATGATTACCTGGTATTGGCCATGGGCACGGAAACCAATTACTTTGGAATGGAAAATGTAAGAAAGCTTGCGTTGCCCATGAAAACAATTGATGATGCACTCCATCTGAGAAACGAACTGCTGCTGCATCTGGAACAGGCAACACGTACAAATGATGAGCAGGAAAGAGAAAAACTAACTTCAATTGTCATCGCTGGCGGTGGCCCGACCGGTGTGGAAGTGGCAGGCATGCTGGCAGAAATGGGAAAAAATATTATCAACAAAGATTATCCTGAATTGCGGTACAATAAGGGACACATTTATTTAGTCGATGCAGCGCAATCTCTGCTTGGACCAATGAGTAAAAAAGCACAGGAAGAAGCCTACACGACTTTAAAAAAGCTTGGTGTCCACATCATCTTGAATAAGGCTGTAAAAGATTTTGATGGAGATAAGGTTACATTTTCAGACAGCACTATTATAAATGCGAAAACCCTTGTGTGGGCTTCCGGTGTTGTAGCCCGTGAAGCTCCGGGCCTGCCTGCAGAGAGTATTACGCGTGGAAGAAGAATACTCGTAGATGAATACAATAAAGTAATGGGAACGAACAACATCTTTGCAATTGGGGATTTATGCTACCAGACATCCGACCCGAAATATCCAAATGCACACCCACAACTGGCACAGGTTGCCATCCAACAAGGTAAACTCTTAGCAAAAAATCTGATCAACATTGCGGCAGGAAACAGCCAGAAACCCTTTGTATACAAGGACAAAGGCAGTATGGCTATTATATCCAAATTCAAAGCAGTTGTCGATTTGCCGAATGGTTTTTTTAAAGGGTTCTTTGCCTGGCTTACCTGGCTGTTCATTCACATCATTCCAATAGCCGGTTTCAGAAACAAGATAAAACTGGCCTTCAACTGGTTCTGGAGTTTCGTTACTAATGACCCCACATTACGATTAATAATCAGACCAGAAAATGAACCCGGTTCAAATTCACCAACGAAATCACACTTACGATGAAAATAAACTCAAGACTATTAATTGCAGGATGCAGCACATTCCTGATAGCCTGCGGCAATAATGCGAATTCACAACAGGCAGCAACCGTAAAAACGGCACAACAGGAAATTCAATTGCCTGCACCCGGGAAATCTCATGTCAATTTCAGTAAAGTTATCGAATGGCCTGAGGGAAAAACACCAATGGCACCGGAAGGCTTCCGGTAACAAAATTCGCTTCAGGCATCAAAAGCCCCAGGAATATGATAGTTGCACCAAACGGGGATGTGTTAGTAGCATTATCAAACTCGGAACGCTCGGCAAAGCAGAAAATAATTGGCGCTGTTGTTGGCCAGCAGAAGGCTGAAGTGCCAGGTAAAAGCGCAAACCAGATCATCCTTTACCGCGACAAAAACGGCGATGGCCATCCGGATGCATCCTACATTTTATTAAGCGAACTGAACCAGCCCTATGGAATGTTGATTATTGGGAATTGGCTGTATGTTGCCAATACAGATGGTGTTTTGAAATTCCCTTATAAAACAGGAGACACAACAATTACAGGAACAGGAGAAAAAATATTAGACCTTCCTGCAGGTGGTTATAACAACCACTGGACAAGGAATCTTATAGCTAATGCTGCCAAAACAAAAATTTACATCAGTGTTGGTTCTGCAAGTAACGTTGCTGAACATGGAATGGAATATGAAATCAGAAGGGCAAATATTCTTGAAATAAACCCGGATGGAACAGGAGAAAAAATTTATGCCGGCGGATTGCGCAATCCGGTAGGAATGGATTGGGCACCAGGCACCAATACACTTTGGACTGTAGTCAACGAAAGAGATCAACTGGGTGATGATTTAGTACCTGACTACCTGACAAGTGTGCAGTCGGGAGCATTTTATGGGTGGCCCTATTCTTATTTTGGTCAAAACGAAGACCCGAGAAGAAAAGGAGAAAATCCACAATTGATAAAAAAAGCTATCGTTCCTGATGTAACATTGGGCGCGCATACAGCTTCCTTAGGTCTTGCATTTTATACCGCCAATCAATTCCCCGACAAATACAGAGGTTGCGCTTTCATTGGTCAGCATGGATCGTGGAACCGCTCTGAACTTGCAGGTTATAAAGTTGCATTCGTGCCTTTTAAAAATGGCAAACCATTTGGTAAACCTGAAGATTTTCTTACAGGATTTATTGCGGACCTGGAGAAAGGAACTGTTTACGGAAGACCTGTAGGCGTATCCCAAACAAAAGACGGCGCACTGTTGGTTGCTGATGATGTTAGTGGAATTATATGGAGAATAGCGGCAAAATAAACGGTTACTTACAAAAGCAACATAAATGGCCCTCCTTAAAGAGGGCCATTTATGTTAGATATCCTTAGGGTAATCTTAAAATATTGTAAGGCATGAATTTTAAAGTATAACAAACTAAAGAGTAGATTTTACAACTTTGAATTATGAAAAACAAACTGATAGTGTCCGTCTTATTACTGATAATGTTGTCAGTCAGCCTTACATCCTGCGAAATAATCGGAGGAATTTTCAAGGCAGGAGTTGGTGTAGGAATTTTCATTGTTGTTGCTATTATCGCTGTTATTGCATTAGTCATCGGCCGTGCAGGCAGGAAATAAAATGTAATAACTTAAAATAATGGAAATAATGTAAAACATAAACAATAACGTGTAAAGAAGCATTGGGAATGCAATTGCACCTTTGTCCTGAGAAAAACTTACTACAATGAATCAATTTAATTTAAAAGAATTCAGGTTCCACATGAACCTTACGCAAAAAGATATTATTGCTAAAATTGGTGTACCAAATGTTACAATTACTCAAATCGAAAATGGACGTAAACCATTAAGCAAAAAAATTAAACAAAAAATATTTGAAGCATATGGTATTGATGAAAAACAATACGCATAACAACATTAAGTCAGAAAACTGATGAATTCCTTTCTGAAATAATAGTAGTTCAATATGCACAATTAAAAAAACATACACCCGGATTTGCAGGTAGCTTTCTTACTATTTTTCAATTGAAAATAAAGAAAGCTACCTTTTTCGTTTAATGTAAATATTTAATTTCCATTCTTTAAAATATAATTGCTATGAAAAACTTAATCCTCACTATTTGCTTATTGATGGCAACGTCTGCAGTAAATGCACAACAAAATTCAGGCAACCCATCTTTGCAATTTGTTTTTTCAAAAATTCATGCATTGGCTAATCGCGTAGACTTGAATAAGGATCCTGACTACTACATACTCAGGGATCCAAAATCTAGCCAATGGGAAGAAACACTGACTTTTGAAACCTCTGACAGAGCAATCAATATTCCGATGGCACAGGTCACCAAAGCCACAGTAGTAGACTATGGCATTATTCTGACAGGACCAATAGGTGAAGCAATTTTGTATATGGATATAGAGAAAAGACCGGAACTGAGGGCTGAATTGCAGGATGCACTGAATAATTATATTGATGATGCTGCAACAAAAGAATACACCGTCTATGAAAAAACAACCTGGTAGCATTTTAAATCACATTATGTAACAGGCAAAGAACCAGGACAAACCCTGTCGACAATATAGGAACTCGGGTTTTCAAACCTGACAACTGCAATTGGTGCGCTCAATAAAACAGTATATATAAATGACGAATAACTCAATAGAAAAACCTTCAGTAAAAAATCCTGATAAAAATTATGTGGTTGGGATAGGTGCTTCTGCGGGCGGATTGGAAGCAATCAATGAATTGTTTGACAATATGCCGGAAGGGACGGGATTTTCTTTTGTAGTTGTTCAGCACTTATCGCCAGAACACAAAAGCCTGATGGCTGAGCTTTTGTCCAAGCATACAGCAATGATGGTATTTGAGGCAAAAGACAAAATGGAAGTAAAACCAAACTCCATATATCTTATACCGCCGGGAAAAATAATCAAACTACAAAACGGAACACTTTCTGTAATTGAGAAAATACGGGACCATCTTCCCAATACTGCAATCGATATTTTCCTGGAATCATTAGCCAACGAAAGAGGTGATAAAGCAATAGCCATCATTTTATCAGGAACAGGTTCTGACGGATCAAAAGGCATACGAGCCATTAAAAATAATGGAGGAATCGTTGTTATTCAGGATCCTGCAACAGCACAATTTGATGGCATGCCTAACAGCGCCATTGCCACAGGATGCAGCGATATGATTCTCGCCCCGGAAATGATAGCGGAAGAAATTCTGGAATTCGTGGAAGAAGCACCACTCTTACGTTCCCTCACAGCAATGAACAACCAGGAAGAAACCATCCGTCTGGATATTCTTGAATTGGTGTATAAAGTTACCGGACATGATTTCACCCAATATAAAAGGCCTACCATCAACAGAAGAATGGCTAAAAGGATGTTGGAACAAGGCATTAAATCATTGTCAGATTATTATAAATACCTTACCAACACCCCTACCGAAACCAGAAAACTTTGTAAGGAATTTTTATTGCACGTCACCAAATTTTTCAGAGACGAGGATTCATTTACCATTTTAAAATCAAGCATCATTCCGGCCATCCTCTCCAAAAAAAAGAATGGAGAGACTGTAAAAACCTGGACAATAGCTTGCAGCACAGGAGAAGAGGTCTATTCATTGGCCATATTATTTGATGAATGCCTTGAACAAATAAAAGACCGAAATCTGGATGTCAAAATATTTGCTACAGACATCAGTCAGGAAGTAATTGATATTGCCTCGCGTGGACTCTATACCGATGCTCAGGTGAAAAATATATCACCATCGAGGTTAAAGAAATATTTCATAAAAGAAGCAGATGGTTTTCGGGTTATTCCAATCATCCGGAAAATGGTCGTATTTGCCAGACATGATATTTGCAAAGATCCGCCATTCAGTAAAATCGACTTGCTCACATGTCGCAACATGCTGATTTATATGAATCCGCAATTGCAAAAAATTGTCCTGCAAAAAATTCATTTTTCAATCATCGATAATGGATACATTTTCCTTGGAGCAAGCGAGAATATTGGTGTTTTGAAAGATTCCGTAAGCGAAATAGACCGAAAATGGAAAATATACA
The DNA here is from genome assembly GCA_041661485.1 of Chitinophagaceae bacterium. Classification (GTDB taxonomy): domain Bacteria; phylum Bacteroidota; class Bacteroidia; order Chitinophagales; family Chitinophagaceae; genus Rurimicrobium. The sequence continues at coordinate 49,684 of JBAZUJ010000003.1, read as the reverse complement.
AATGCGTCAGCAAGGATCGGATTTCTGATTTTGAAAACCCCATTCATCTTGAAAGCAGATCGATTCATAATCCTATGCTTCAACAGGTGAAATCAAAAAACGCACTGAATAACCTGAATGAAATCTTCAAGGAAACACTAATAGAAGAGTATGATTATGCAGGCATTCTGATAGACAAGGATTTTGAGGTAAAACAAGCGATTGGAAACTTCAAGAAATTTTTAAATTTCCCGGAAGGAGCTTTTAATTTCAATTTACTGAAAATGGTTTCAACTGATTTGTCAATTGCACTCAACAGTGGGATAAGAAAAGCAATTAAAGACAATGAACGGGTCGTACAAAAGAATATTCAGATAGTACAGAACAAACAGGAGCGAAGGATAACGATTATTATTAAACCGTTCCTGATGCAAAAGGTATACCTGCAACCTTTTCTTTTTATCATACTGAAAGAAGAAGAAATAATACCACGTAAAATACTGGATGAAGTCGGCCAAAAAGAAATATACCCTTCGGGAATAGTGGAAGAAATCGAACGTGAATTAAGAGATACAAAAGAAAACCTTCAGGCACTGATTGAAGAAGTAGAGTCCGCCAATGAAGAATTACAATCCAGCAACGAAGAAATTGTTTCATCAAACGAAGAACTGCAGAGCACAAATGAAGAACTGCAATCGTTGAACGAAGAGTTGCATACCGTGAATGCAGAGCATCAAATGAAAATCAAAGAACTCATTGAGCTGAATGATGACCTTAATAATTATTTCCGCAACACAGATATCGGACAAATTCTGATTGACAAAAAATTAATCATCAGAAAATTTACACCAATAGCAACCAAACAAGTCAACTTAATCAGCACCGACATTGGGAGATCAATAGCAGACATTTCGAATAATATAAAAGACCTGGATTTTATCAATTCTATAAAGTCTGTATTACAATCAGGCAAAGGAACCGAAAAGGAAATCAATATTGGAGATGATAAAATTTACCTGATGCGTATTGCCCCTTACCTGAGACAAAATAAAAGCGTTGACGGAGTCGTGATAAACTTCATTGACGTATCAGAAGTAAGACAACTAAACAATATACTGGATGCAGTGTTCAACAGTTCGAACAGTGCCATTATAGCGTTGAATGCGGTCAGAGATGAGAAAGGTAAAATTGTAGATTTCGAAACAATTTCAATTAATAATACTGCGGATAAACTATTAAAAAAATCAGAGCTGCTGCTGAAAAGACATTTTGACCAACTATATCACGATACCGATACGGAAATATTCGGCCTGTACACTAAAGTAATTGAAAGCGGTAAGAGTTCAGAATTTGAGTACTATCACACTGCGAAAAATAAGTGGCTCGATATTGTAGTTGTAAAAATGATGGATGGACTTGTTTTAACCATTAATGATATAACCGAAAAAAAACAAAATGCCGAAAAAATCGAGAAGAGCTATCAAAAATTGAGAAAGGCATCAGCAGAAGTGCAGGAAACAAATGACAAGCTCGAACAGTCCAATATGGACTTAATGCAATTCGCTTCTGTAGCGTCGCATGACCTGAAAGAACCACTCAGAAAAATTCAGGTTTTCGGCAATATGCTTAAAGAAAAAGCGAAAGAAAAACTGAATGAAAACGAAGCAGGCAACCTTGAAAAAATTATAACATCATCCAACAGGATGCAGATACTGATTGACGATGTTCTTACCTTATCCAGACTTTCAAAAAATGACACCCCTCATATACCGGTGGATCTCAATATTGTCGTAAATCAAATTATAGACGATTTGGAAATAAGCATTGCAGACAAAAAAGCAAATATCAGAGTTGATCCCTTACCCAAAATAAAAGGAGTTTCAGGACAACTGCATCAACTGTTTCAAAATCTGATCAGCAATGCGATAAAATTCAATGAGGGTACACCTGAAATTACAATCAAACAGTGTGCGAATGATGCGGGCAATAATTCCAATGTAGATATGAATAATTACTATTGCATCAGTGTAAAAGATAACGGAATTGGATTTGATGAGCAATTCAGCGAAAAAATATTTGGTGTATTTCAAAGATTAGAAAAAACAAACTACCAGGGAACAGGAATCGGATTGGCAATTGTCAAAAAGATAATCGATAATCATAAGGGTTATATAAAGGCAATAAGCGCTCCTGGTAAGGGATCTGAATTTATTTTGATTCTGCCTAAATAATAAAATACATTAAAAAAGAAAAGCGATCCTTTAGAAAAAAGACCGCTTTTACTTTGTTCACCTCATCATCAAAAAAACACCTTTAGTATATATAGATGGCTAATGCCAGTTGTTTTAAGCGTATAAATACTGAAAGAAATATCCCCTATTTCTGATACAAAGTAAGCGATCAAAACCCGGGCAGGATTTATACAGTTTACACATAGAATTACATGATTCCAACATGAAAACAATATCTTAAAATAAACGTCAAACCCCTTGCTAATAAAGCATATCAACTCGCTTTGCGGTAAATTTGTTTTAGACGAAATAAAAATTATTCTCCCAAATAAATCCGCCCATCATGAATTTACAGCTCGATATCCAGACATTGCAAGATTTAAAGGCATTGCTTCAAAAACTTTCATTCCATGTAGAGCGAACGACGATAGAAAAACTCTATCAGAAGTATAAAAACATCGTTAACAATCAAAGCCACCGTCATACCACCAATGAAGTGCTGCAGAAATGCAAGGCAGATCATTCAATAATCGAAAATCTGATTCAGAAAAACCAGCCCGGGGATGCAAAAATTATGCTGTTGGAAAAAGTTACATGTGCCTTACTTGCATTAACATACGAATTGGAGCAACTGTGACTTATAGTTTTTATACAGGATGCAGCATAAATTCTTCACATTGCAGTATTCACAAAACCTTTTGAAGGATTCCTTTGAATAAGCCTAATTTTATTGCCTATGAATAATAGCGGCAACAGAAAAGGTTTCATTTTCGGACAATATGAAGCACCCGAAATTGATCCTTTTGATAAACTATTCGAAATCTTCAAAGAACTGATTACACATACATCCGGTGATGTGGAAGAAACAATTGACTGGATGCGCGAATTGGACGAAGAATATAAACTGTCCACTCCTGAATATTCTATAGAAGACTTTGTAGAAGACCTGAAAAAGAAAGGATACATCCGCGATGATAAAACTGAAGATGGAGATGGCGGAATGAAAATCACACCCAAAACCGAGCGTTCTATCCGGCAGCAAGCACTGAAACAAATTTTCGGAAACCTGAAAAAAAGCGGTTCAGGGAATCATAAAACCAAACATTCCGGCAGTGGAGATGAACACACCGGCGAATTTCGTGAGTATCATTTTGGTGACGGACTTGATAGAATATCGTTGACAGAAAGCCTGAAGAATGCCCAAATCAATAACGGAGCGGATGAATTCCGTCTGACCGAGAATGACCTTGTTGTAGAAGATGCTCAATATAAAGCACAAATGAGTACTGTATTGATGATCGACATCAGCCACAGTATGATTCTTTATGGTGAGGACAGAATTACTCCCGCCAAAAAAGTAGCAATGGCTTTGGCAGAATTAATCACCACACGTTACCCTAAAGACACATTGGACATTCTTGTTTTTGGTAACGATGCATGGACAATCCCGATTAAAGATCTACCCTATTTACAGGTCGGCCCGTTTCACACGAATACGGTTGCAGGGCTGCAATTGGCAATGGACCTGCTGCGCCGCAAACGTAATACCAACAAGCAGATTTTTATGATTACGGATGGCAAACCCAGTTGCGTGCGTGAACGCGATGGCACTTACTATATGAACAGCAACGGTCTCGATAATTATATTGTAGAACAATGTTACACCCAGGCCCAGCAGGCCAGGAAATTACACATTCCCATCACAACATTTATGATAGCCAGCGATCCGTACCTGCAACAATTTGTCACGAGGTTTACAGAAGCAAACCAGGGCAAAGCTTTTTATACCGGACTGAAAGGTTTAGGAGAGATGATTTTTGAAGATTACGAAACCAACAGAAAAAAGAAAATTAAATAGTTTATAGAACACAAAACATGGACATCCAAAAAATTAAAACATTAGGTGCTTTAAAAAAAGCGAAATATCAAAGTAAAAGCATCAAAGACGAACTCAGACAAAACCTGCGGGAGAAAATAAGTATGGGCGAAACTGTTTTTGAAGGCGTTTGGGGATTCGAAAACACAGTAATACCGGAACTTGAACGCGCCATTTTATCACGCCATAATATTAATTTATTAGGCTTGCGTGGTCAGGCGAAAACCAAGCTGGCAAGATTGATGATTAATTTACTCGACGAGTGGATTCCTTTTGTGGAAGGTTCGGAAATTAACGACGACCCATTTCGACCCATCTCCCGTTTTGCCAAAGATCTGATTGCCGAAATGGGAGATAAAACACCCATCAGCTGGCTACACAGAAGCGAACGTTTCTACGAAAAACTGGCTACCCCGGATGTGACTGTTGCTGATTTGATTGGCGACATTGACCCTATCAAAGCGGCCAATTTAAAACTATCTTATGCCGACGACAGGGTTATCCATTTTGGAATGATACCGCGCGCCAACCGTTGCATTTTTGTCATCAATGAATTGCCGGATTTGCAGGCACGGATCCAGGTGGCGCTATTTAATATTCTGCAGGAAGGAGATATTCAAATCCGTGGATTTAAGATAAGAATGCCACTTGATTTGCAATTTGTATTTACAGCCAATCCGGAAGATTATACCAACAGGGGAAGTATAGTTACCCCTTTGAAAGACAGGATTGGATCTCAAATCCTTACCCATTATCCCGAGAATATAAAAATCGCCCGGAAAATTACCGAGCAGGAAGCAAACCTGGACAATCGTCAGAGTGAATCAATTTATGTGCCGGGCCTGGCAAAAGACCTTCTGGAACAAATCGGTTTCGAAGCACGTAAAAGTGAATTTGTAGATTACAAAAGTGGTGTAAGTGCAAGGATGAGTATAACAGCTTTTGAAAATCTGTTGAGCACTGCAGAACGACGTGCCCTGAAATCCGGAACAGAAAAAACATCAGTTCGCCTGTCTGATTTTATGGGTATTATTCCGGCTGTTACCGGCAAGGTTGAATTAGTGTATGAAGGTGAGCAGGAAGGCGCAGCAAAGGTTGCAGAACAATTATTGGGCGATGCTCTCCGCACTTTATTTGGAGAATATTTTCCGAAAATAGAAAAACTGGAAAGACCAAACGAGCGTAGTCCTTACCAGGATTTGATGGATTGGTTTATGGAAAACGAACTGGAACTGATGGATGAAGACAGCGACAAAGATTACAGGTACCAATTGGATACGATCACGCCTTTAAAAAATCTTATTCAAAAATACCAGCCAACTGTTCCTGCCGAAGACGTTTACTTCCTGTCAGAGTTTATTCTTTGGGCCTTATCAGAATATAAAAAGCTGGGCAAAATCCGCTTTACCGAAGGCTATCAATTCAAAGATTTGCTGGGGAGCTTTATCCGAAAATTATAATCACGCGTTCATTAAAAAAACCTGCTTTACACAAGCAGGTTTTTTTATGCCATAAGCTTACACACTCCGCGGATCATTCCACAAGGGCAATCGTGCGATTTTCTCAACTTCAATACCCGGATAGCCAAAATCCAGCACCACTTTCCCGAGGATCAGATACACGCCATTGCCTCTGAAAGGATATTTGCGCAGCGATGGTGAAAAATGAACGGTGTCGAAAAAAGAACCTTCAACATCAAAAAAAGTACCGAATTTCATCAGTTGACCATTTTTTGTGTTTAACGTTTTATCGCAGACAAAATCGCCAACCATACGCACCATCTTCCCTTCATAATGCACTAAATCTTTGGCCATCACTTCTCCGCGAAAATCAGTTTTCACCAGGTCGAACATCGTACCCGAAACAGGAAACTCAATTAGCTCCAGCTCATCGTAAAGATCTTCGATCAAAGATGTTCCCAGCTTGGGTAATATTGGTTTTTCGAAGCCTTCTTCTTTAAACAACACAGCTTCCCGCTTTTTTTTGTCGACACTGCTGAGCAGCAAATGTGCTTCCCACAACAATTCTTTTTTGCCATAACCTGTAAAATTAAATGCCCCGACCCGGATGAGGATCAACAATTGTTCCAATGAAATTCCTGTACGCAATACAAAATTCTCCAGGCTGCGAAACAGACCGTTTTCCTGCAACTCCTGCGGAATCGAATGAACGTATTGTCGCTCGAGATTCAGCAGGCAATCATAGCCCAGGTAAACATCCTCACCTTTAATCGTAGTATTTTGCCTGCTGTGATTCACGCAGGGCAGATTTAGTTTTGCCCCGGCCCTTTTCACCTCATTCACATATACTTTGCGTTGATAAAAACCGCCGTAATTGTTCAGCACCGACACCATAAACTCCATCGGAAAATAGGTTTTCAGGTAAAGGCTCTGGTAACTTTCCACAGCATAGCTGGCACTGTGTGCTTTGTTAAAGGAGAAGCCGGCAAAGCTTTCCATCTGCCGCCAGATTTCGCGGCTCGTTTCCTCTTCATATTTCATCGCTGCGCAATGAGTGAAAAACTTCCGTTCAATTTCGGCCATACGCTTTGGATCACGCGCCTTGCCACTCATCATTCTTCGCAGCACATCCGCATCGCCCAGGTCGAGGCCGCCATAATGATGGCCGATGCGCATCACATCTTCCTGGTACACCATTACACCGTAGGTTTCTTCCAGTTCTTTTTTCATCACCGGATGCAGATAGCTTATCGAGTTTTTATCAGCAATATGATGCCGCTCGATATAAGTGCCCATCATTCCGCTGGAAGCCACTCCTGGCCTGATGATGGAACTTGCCGCCACCAGCGTGAGATAATCTTTACAATCCAGTTTGGCAATCAGTTGCCGCATTGCGGGTGATTCTATATAAAAGCAGCCAATGGTATTGGCAGAGCGCAACTGGTCGGCTATGTGCGGGTTTTCAAAAAAACGGTCGGGCTTTGTTATATCTATATCCAGGCCTTTATTCTCCTTTACTATTTCGATACAATCTTTAATATGGCCCAAACCGCGCTGTGATAAAATGTCAAATTTTTCAAAGCCGATTTTTTCAGCAAGATGCATATCAAACTGTGTGGTGGGAAGGCTTTTTGGAGGATAATCCAATGCGCTGTAATAAGTAAGCGGAAGTTCTGAAATCAAAACTCCTGATGCATGAATGGTGCGCTGATTAGGAAAATCCTTCATCTGGTTGCAGACGTTTTTGATCATTTCCACCACTTCATTCTTATTGAGCAAATGCTTTTCATCCATCACCATCCGGTCGATTTCCGATTTGGGCAAACCGTAGATCTTCCCCAGTTCGCGCATCATCGATCGGGAGCGGAAGATACTCATTGCACCCAGCAGCGCAACCCTGTCGGGATAGCGGTTAAAAATATATTGGTACATATCATCACGCACAGCCCAGCTGAAATCAACATCAAAGTCAGGCGGAATCTTACGTTTAGGATTCAGAAATCGTTCGAAGTACAGATTCAGCTTCAGCGGACAAACATCTGTAATACCGAGGCAATAGGCCACAATACTGTTGGCACCACTACCCCGCCCTACATGATGATAGCCACTCCTTCGGGCATATTGGCAAATATCGTTGGTGATTAAAAAGTAGGAAGAGAACTCCTGATTGTAGATAATATCCAGCTCCTTTTCTATACGTCCGCGTGCTTCAATATCCCCCGCACCATATCTCCTCACAAGCCCTTCCAGCGCCATATCCTTCAGGCGCTCCCGGTCTTCCCGGTTAGAATTAAAAAAGTTCTTTTTATTTTTTACTTCTTCAAAATCGAAACTAAAACGACAATCACTTAACAGCTTTTCTGTAGCCGCAATAATTTCCGGGAAAGCGCTGTACGCTTTGATTAAAGCATCTTTGGCTATAAACATTTCTTCCCTGCCGCCTGCCTGATGCCGCTGCAACTGAGAGATTAACAGGTTATGGTCAATAGCACGCAACTGGCAATGCAGCTTAAACTCCGACGGACTTTTAATGGTAACAGGATGCCACATCACATAACGCTCATAATGGCTGCGTGGTTCGAAATGGATTTTATTCAGCTGCGGTGCCTGGATGCCAATATATTCAAACAGGCGTAAATCTGCTGGTTCTTTTTTACCAAAAGGATAAATGACAAATACATTTTTGAACTCAGGCGCTTTTGCACTCAACTTTTGTTCCATGCGATTGGCGTTCGTGCGATGCCGGTTAATCTCTTCGAAGCCCTCATTATTCTTTGCAATAGTGATATAAAGCAGTTCGTCTTCGTTGCGGAATTCCATTCCCACCAAAGCATTCAGACCTTCCTCCCTGCACTTTTTGACAAACTCCAGCGAGCCGGAACTGTTATTGATATCCGTAAGTACGGCTGTATCGTAGCCATAACATTGCATCTGCGCAACAATCTGGTCTATACTCATCGTACCGTACCGCAGGCTGTACCAGCTATGTACGTTGAGCAGCATACCTTCTGTTTACTTTCGCCATCACAAAATCTTTATCGTCTTTCAACTCCTTTACCCGTTGTCCGCGCTGCACAAATTCCAGTCCGTAGCGATCTCTTATCTTATCCATTGCAGCTGACAGATTAATGTCCGTCACCGCATCGTTGAACAGGTCAATCTGGTAACTGCCGCCCACCAGGTCGCTGAACTTTACGCCGATGAGGCGGATAAGCATACGCTTGCTGTACAATTGTTCAAACAGCGCCAGGGCTTTTTCTGTCAGTACATTCTGCGAGCAGGTATAGGGAATACGTAATTGCTTGGTGTAGGTTTCAAAATTGCTGTAGCGGATTTTTATCGTCACACAGGCCGTCAGTTTGCCTTCTTTGCGCAGGTCAAAACTGAGTTCTTCCACCATCGTGGTAATATGCTTTTTCAGCAATTCCATATTAATGGTATCGGCCTCAAATGTATTTTCCTTACTCACGCTTTTCCGTTCAGAATAAGGCACCACCGGCGAGTCGTCTATCCCGTTGGCTTTCTTCCAGATGACCAGCCCATTCTGCCCCAGCACACGCTCCATCACCGATGGTTGCATATTTTGCAAAGTCACTATTTTATCAATGCCCATATGGCGTAGTTTACTGAAGGTCTTTTCGCCTATCATCGGGATTTTTTTGATAGATAAGGGTGCGAGAAAAGTCTTTTCGCCGCCAAAATCCACCTGCTTTTCACCACAGGGTTTTGCAAAGCCTGTTGCTATTTTCGATACCGTTTTATTGGCCGATAGCCCGAACGAAATAGGCAAATGTGTTTCTTTGATAATCCGCTGGCGCAATTCCTGCGTCCATTTCCAGCAGCCAAAATATTTGTCCATTCCGGTAAGGTCCAGGTAATGTTCATCAATACTGGCTTTTTCGACCACAGGTGCATATTCTGAAATAATATCGGTAACCTGTTTGGAGTAATGGGCATATTTGTCGTGATCGCCTTTTACCAACACGGCTTCGGGGCAAAGCTGCCGCGCCATCCGCATCGGCATTGCACTATGGATGCCAAACTTTCGGGCTTCGTAGGAACAGGAGGCCACAACCCCCCTGTCGGAACTCCCGCCAATAAGGACGGGTTTCCCTTCCAACGAACTATTCATTAGTCGTTCTACCGAAACAAAAAAAGTATCCAAATCGCAATGAACAATATGCCTTTCCATACAATTTTCAATTTAATTTCTTATTTTTGACATTATTAGTATCAACACTTAGTTATCAATAATACCAAAAGGAAATGGAAATTCAAAAAATATTTTGGGCGGATAATGTGAAATTTTTGCGCAACAGAAAGAAATTAAGCCAGGAATCTATGGCTGAATCGCTGAAAATCAGCCGTTCAAAACTGAATGCCCACGAGAACGGCCATACAGTAAATCCTCCTGTCGAAGACCTGTTCCGATTTTCTGATTATTTCAAAATCAGTATCGACGCTTTGCTGAAAATAAAACTGGCCCAACTGGGCGAACTGAAGCTGCGGGAGCTGGAAGCCGGAAACGACGTGTATATGGCGGGCGGGAATATCAGGGTATTGGCGATAACAGTAGATAAAAATGACCGGGAAAATGTGGAGTATGTTCCCATAAAAGCAAAAGCCGGTTATAAAGCCGGCTACAACGACCCTGAATTTATAGCCAGCCTGCCGAAGTATAGTTTTCCTGATCTTCCGCGGAATGGCACCTTCCGGATGTTCCCCACAGTGGGCGATTCAATGCTTCCCATTCCCGAAGGCAGCGATATTCTGGCCAGATATGTGCAGGACTGGACCAATATCAAAGCGGGAACTTTGTGCATTGTTATCTTTAGTGGAGAGCAGGATTTTGTTTTTAAGAAAGTGACGATGCAGGGTGAAGGAATCCTGCTGCTCGAATCGCTGAACGAAGTGTACAAACCTTACACAGAAACGGCGGAAAATGTACTTGAAATCTGGCAATTTGAGCGATTGCTCAGCAAAGACATTCCCGAGCGCGCCACCGACCTGGACGAGCTGAAAAGTATGATTATGGATTTAAAAAAGGAAATGAAGAAATAAACAACCGAAGGTTGCCGGAGCCTTGCGGAAAGCAACCTTCGATGATTTAATTTCTATTTTAATAAAAACTGTTCGCGGGTATCTTTTGTCCAGTCAATTTCCAATATCATTTTTATAAACTCAATCAGGCGGGAATGACGATTGGGTTTTACGACAAAACGGTTGGCCCCATCCTCCCTTAGTTTATTGATATCATTATCATTGGAAGACGTGGTGAGTATAATTACCGGCACTTCGGCCAGGTCGGGTATTGACCTGATTTCGGTAACACATTCAGCGCCCGACTTGCGTGGCATATTCAAATCCAGGAATATCATACCCGGCCCTGCATCACCTGCCCTGAGCGCCTCCATTATCTTTTCTCCGTCAGTAAATATAGTCAGCTGAATAGTAGGGTCAATAATCTGAATTGCTTCTTCAAACATCTCGCAATCATCTTCATCATCTTCGGCCAGAAATATCTTTCTCAGTATAGCTTCGCTCATACACAGGATTGCATTTAATCGCCAAAACTATAGAATTAATCGACAATTCAGAAATTTTAATGAACATAATAGCTCATCTATATTTAAATACTTTTTCTTTACTAATACCGGCTTCGGCTGACATTCTTTATAAACACCAAAAAGACATTATATTCTCCTTAATTTAAGAGGGGAAAGTATTTTCAGAGCATCGTCCTGTTATTAAGATTATTAAGGGATTGCAATACAATTATCAATAAAGCAATAAACCTGTTTATGCAGCCGGTTTTTGTTTCCGGGGAAGATTATTGATTTCTTTATTCTGCAGTAGCAGCCTGTTTGTTGTCTCATCCAGTTCATCTACTTTCACTGCCAATACTTCGATTGCCTGAGTCAGTTCATAAATCGCTTCTATCAATATCTTTTCCATGCTTTCCGGTTTAATCAGGTGAATAAATTTGCAGAAACGGGTCGTTTCCTCTTTAACAAAGAAACTATTAAACAACAGCATTTCTTTATACTATTCAAAGAAAACCTTACATAATTCAGGTTTGTAAAAATGTCAGGAGATTAAAGTCCTGAAAATTTCTATGGACAGGGGTTTGGGTACATACGCCTTCACCAGCGGATGGTTTTCTGCTTTTTCCATTTCTTCAGAATTGAGCGTGGAGGAAAGCACATAAATCGTAAATGGATTATCCTGCGGTTGAGATAGTTTTCCCAGCTCTTCCAGTAAGGCCCAGCCACTCAGGCCGGGCATATTAATATCTAAAAACAAGATGATTCCTTTGCTTCGGACTTCTGCTCCTGACAAGTATTTCAATCCTTCTTTCGGATGCGTAAAGCTGATTACCGGATGTTCAGGAAATATCACTTTTAATATTTTGGTGCAGATCATATTGCTCAGCCGGTCATCGTCAATAAAGACGATTTCCGTATGTGTAGTTAGTTTCATTTCTGTTTATTTGACTCAAGCGTTCGTACCAATCTCCCCTTTCGTGACTATACGTTTTTTCTCCCGGCTACAAATATAAAAGAGATTAACTCAAAAAAGTCAGGAGTTTATAAAACCGTCCTGACTGCGAACATCGTAAATGAACTTTCGGATAATTTTTTAAGATGAAACAGAACTGCAAATAACCGCAACACAATTAGTAAATCGTGAATTCACAAACAGATGTGAATCAATTAGAGATGATAATGTTGTAAGCCACGCTGCAACAGGGTATAAGAAGGGCGGCTAATTAATCCCGGAACTTTACATCAAACAGAAATACTATGAAAAACAATGCGCAACACATTAAAGAATACGTCCGGCAACACGGATTTGATTATTACCCCATCATTAGTCAGGATGGAGCCATTGACAAAGGAGCATTCGCCATACTGGGTTTGCACAGCACCGCCGAACTGGTAAGGTGTGCAGACCATTTACATGGCATGATAATGCCTTTTATGGTGGAAGAAGACAGACACGCGGCACGGATTCAGACCGATAATACCACAGAACATAGTTTACCATTGTTTACAGAAAAAAACAATGACAGGCAACATAACATAGTGGGTATTTTTGTAAGGGCTGAAGAATAAGATCTTATTCACTCATCGCTTCGTTCAGAATACTGAAGGATTTCAGGCGTGCAGTGTTGTCGTATACATTGCTGGTCACCATCAGTTCGTCTACACCGTTTGCCGCTATAAAGGCATTCAGATTTTTGCGCAGGGTATTTTTATTCCCCGCAAATGTATAATGGGTCATTTGCTCTACTGCAGCTTTGGCCGGCGCATCCCACAATTCGTCCATCTTTTCTGTTGGTGCCTGCAAAGGCTTGCGCTGACCGCTGATTATACCCAGAAACATCTGGTAAATACTGGTAGAAAGCAATTGTGCCTCCGCATCCGTATCCGCACCCACCACATTCACACAGGCCATTGTATAAGGCTTTTGCAAAGCAGGCGAAGGCCGGAAGTTCTGTTGATAAATCTTCACTGCAATTTCAAATTGCGCCGGTGCAAAATGAGCAGCAAAGGCATACGGCAAACCCATTGCGGCTGCCAGGTAAGCACTGTCAGTGCTGGAACCTAAAATCCATATCGGTACCTTCGCACCTTCACCCGGAAAAGCCCGCACGCGCATCGCCTCATTGGTGTTGCCAAAATAATGCTGCAACTCCATGATATGTTCTCCAAAATCATAAGCTCCGTCTGCAAAATTTCTCCGCAAAGCCATCGCCGTTGCCTGATCCGTACCGGGAGCCCTGCCCAGCCCTAAATCGATACGCCCGGGATATAAGGCATCGAGTGTTCCAAATTGTTCTGCTATTGCCAGCGTGGAGTGATTGGGCAACATAATGCCACCGGAACCTACCCTGATGCTGTTGGTAGAGCCAGCCACATGGCCTATCAGGACAGCTGTAGCCGAACTGGCGACATGTTTCATATTATGGTGTTCCGCCAGCCAGAACCGCTTGTATCCTAATTGCTCGGCATGCTGCGCCAATAATACGGAACGTTCGATTGCTGTACTGAAATTTCCGCCCTGGGTAACGATGGCCAGATCTAAAACGGATAATGGTATTTTACTCATACTGAATACTTTCCCCCGAAAATGAATAAAGGAAGAACAAAGGTATGCGCTGGCCTGCTGAATTATTACCTGCCTATTATTGCAATAATTGATAGGCGCATGGATAAAAATTGATGGTTGAGGAAAAGGATCATCATCTGATACAATAAAAAGCCCTTTCGGAAGATAAAGGCCGGGCACATCATTATACCTTACGGGGAAACAATTATAGGGTTATCCGCCGGTTCAACAGCTAAATCCTTAGGGCAGATGGCAATTATGGCCGGAGAAGTGCCGGTTTTGCAGAGAGAAGTACCGAGCTTGCAAAGAGAAGTGCCGAACTCGCAAAGAGAAGTGCTGAATTCGCAGAGAGAAGTGTTGAATTCGCATAGAGAAGTACGCGTCTTGCAGAGAGAAGTGCGGGCTTAGCAGAGAAAAATATTCACTATACAGCCATCAAAATCAGATAAGCCTGGTTGTAAACCACTATTTTATATTGATTTATGAAAAAGCGGCCTCACAGATCTGCACATTTTTATCTGATCAGGGTATCGGCAATTGTAAATGTTATTGTTGGAATCACTTTCAAACAACTTCAGCGGTGTTCTTAAAATCAGGCATCGGCCGGACAAAAGCAGGAACTGATCCTGCGGTCTTTGCGGTCAATACACAAGCCAACTGATGGTCCTTTCCTAAAGACACTTTTCCTGAGCTTGCATGCACCCGGTAAAATCAGCAAGTGCGGATTACTCCTCAGCACCAGACTAACACTTTTGTATGATTTCTTGAAAAATCGTGGAAATTTCCTTATCTACTTATTGCATTGAATTGTATTTTGATGGAAATTTCCTTGTATTATCCTAAAAATTGAAAGCTTATGAAGACACTATCCAACTGAATCTACCGTATGCCCCTCTCATTATTAAAACCAAAATTTTATGTTTAAAAAAATTGCTTATCTATTTTCCACCTGTTACCTTTTGCTGGCAGGGCAATTGCGGGCACAGGATAGTGCGGCCTGTGGCCTTACTAAAGCCTATATGCTGGCGCATGCGGTTAGTGGATCTTCTTTGCCGGAAGGATTAATCTCACCTAAAGCTTACCATGCCGGATCGACAGATACCTGTGGCAAAATCATTATGTTTTACGAAGATGCAGAGATTGCTTTAACAGGTCCGGATGAGGGATTTGCTGAACCGGGAGGCATTGGTACTACAAGGCGAAACACAATGTGTGCTGTCCTTCAATACATCCAATCTGTTTTTGACTTTAGCAAAATTCCTCCGGGTGAGTTTTTGAAGATAAATGTCAGCCGTTCCAGTACAGCTTCCTATCCTGCACGACTGAAAGATCGGCTTACCACTTACGGCGTTAGTTGTCCATATTGGGATTCCACTCATAATGTCAATGGTTTCTTCTACGATTTTGTTAAATCAGGTGTAGACCCTGTTACGACAGATAGTGGCTACCATGGTGAATTGGCTATTAATTTTGATTCTTGTAATTCTGCGTTCCTGGATTATTATAGTACTGGTAAATTAATAAGTGGCGGTATTATAAAGGTTAATATGCATAATGATTTAAGTGTCCCTGAAAAATGCAGCATCGATCTTTATACTGTCGGTTTGCATTTTATGGGACACATTATGGGTTTTATAGATTGGAGAGATAGGGGAACACACTTAATTAAGGATACCAGTTTTGTATCAACTTTTAGGTCATCACTTTATATGGGCCCTAATCCTGATACGAGTTATAATCCAATAGACCCTGCTGTTTTATTACCTATTCCAACTACTGGTTATCCACCTCCCGGAAGGTACTGGGTAAATAATAAAACAACACCAGAAAATATTCCTGTGGATTATGCTGTCGCCTTTGCACATATTGGTGCACATGGCTCTTCTTATGCGTCCTGGGCTCGAATTTCTCCCGGAGATATTCAGCACTATGTGATGGAATATGCAATTGTAGAAGGGCTGGCTAAAAGAAAATATTTAAAGGGCGACCTGGAAACCTTTCACAACATTGTAGGTTATGATTATAATCCCACTTATGCGTCAGATAGTGCGGCGATAATTGCCAACCATACCGCCTGGTCTACTAAAATGGCATACCGGTATAATATCGGTTTGGCTAAACCTAATTTTATGGACGTTGTACCGGCAGATTTTATCGTTACAAATGACAGTGGAGCAAGTATGGTCATTCATCTTGGTTCAGATACAACCTTTCGGGATTCTGATGGCGATACACTTTCTATTCTTCCCGGTTCCATAGTTAATTTCAGGGGTTGCGGTGAAGGTAACAACAATCATAACTTGCTTACCGTAAGTAACAGCAACCGGACAATAACTTATTCTCCACGGCACAATTTTTATGGGCGTGCACAGTTTGGATTTAATCTTTGGGACGGGAAGGAAAAGGGGGCTTTTATTTTGTACACGATTGATATTTTAAAGGGCAATAACGTGTCCGTTACAAAAGGTACAAATATGGTGCAGAATGGAGATATTGAAAACGGGGAAGAAGTGAGACTGAAATTTACCCATGAGAATGTGAATAATTCAGCATTTCATGTTTCAAGTTATATGTCAGGCAGATTTGGTTATAACCTTCCGGACGGGATGCCTTACCCATGCCCAAGTGCCATACGAAATAGTTATTCAGAGTGTACGCTACGACCAGCTAATAGTTACGGGTCTTTTGATTTATCCTTTCCACCAGATTCTCCAACCGGAGAAGTGGAGGTAATCGAGGCCACAGTAAAAACATTTTTAAAAAACCCTGAACCTGTTCTGAATGCAGGCAACCGCTATCTAACCAAAAAACATGCGACCCTCCATTATTTGAATGATACAGTGAAACCTTGTAAGAGGTATCGTATGGAGTTTGATGCCTGCCTTAACTGGCATGACACTTCTTCTTTCGGTAATGACACTTTGTTCTTAGGCTTTACTTGCAAAGATTCTGTTGCAGCTCCTTATTCCACTCATTTGCTTCAGCGTTATGCAGGACAACCAGTAAAAGGATTGAAATATGCTGACTGGCGTCATTTCAAGTACGAATTTACTTATTGCAATGACACACCATCGACTGTAATGTACTTTCACTTTCAAAGAGTCGCCAAAACAAAATTGGTAGATAATATTTCTTTGATAGAACTGGATGATATAGTAACGCTGGCTGTCAATATTAAGGATTCCATTTCGGGTAAATGCAAAAGCAGATTGTATGCAGACCTTGACTCAATGGGATGCCCTATGACTTATAGCTGGAAGACAATTGACGGAGCCACTGTTGGTAATACCAGGGCAATAGAGGTCAATACCAACATTATGCAGACCTATACCCTTGATGTAACCGACGGTTGCGGCCGCACGGCATCTGATACGTTTACTATCACTCCCTGCCCATGCTCTGTGGGTGCAGTATTCGGTGCCGGTCACGATAGTGTGGTTTCCGGTACGCTCACCACTTCACTATTGCCTGGAATTTATCATGTAGATGGTGATATTACTATAGCATCTTCACTTGACTTCACCGGTGCGAAAATGCTGATCGAACCCAATGTAAAACTCACCGTAGACCCCAATGTAAAACTCACGATTGACAATTCGCATCTGCTGGTGTGCCCCGATACGAACAAGCTTTGGAAAGGGATAGAGCTAACGGGTGCTGCCAACAGTGCCAAGATTGAAGTCCGTAATAATTCGATGATAGAAGATGCGGAGATAGCCATCAGGGCGATGAACCCCGGCACAACAGGTGGTGGCAATATTATTGATATCCAGAACTCGGTGTTTAACCGTAACCTGAAATCGGTGAATATTGAAAACTACACTGTAAGCACGGGCGATACGATTTATCCTTTTGTGTTCAAAGGCAGTGTGTATACGTCAAGGAACTTTGATACAGGTGGCGCTTATCCAAGCGTATGGCCTGACCCCATTGGTTTGAAGACACAAGAAGACAATGGGGTACGGGCTCCTTATAGGATAGACCGTGTATACACCAAAACGGATACTGCAAAGAATGGAATGCCTTTGGAGGCGGCTATAAAACTGCGCAATGTAGGAGCGAAAACTGCTAACTATTACCAGATTACAATTGGCGGAGCTTCAGGTCTTGGTTTTGAGCAAAATCATCATGAAGCCAACTTGTTTGACCATACCTGTACGGGAATCTACAGCGATACCGGCAACCTGGCTGTTTACAATAATATCTTTATCAATATGAGCAGACCGGATGTGCCTTTTCCTGTCGGTGGTTTGCCGGGACCATATTATTGGGGACATGGTGTCCATGCAACCGGCAATTTCAGCAATAACCTGTTGCTGGTAAAGGATTATCTCATCAACTTCACCCCTGTAAATAAATTTTTTGATTGCAGGCAGGGTGTGACTGCCATGGGTTTTTATGACGTGAACATCAGTTCGTGCCGGATGAGCAGCAGCCAGACTACTGTGAATTATAAGTCTGAAACCGGTATTGATGTGAGCTGTGGCCGTTTTAATAGGTGTGATGTGAGTCTGAATACCATCAGTAATATGACTTCGGGCATCAAGGCGGGAGCCAACAGCTTTGTGCCCGGAGGGCAATTCAAAGTCAACAGCAATGTACTGTCTGCTGTAAATCCGGATTTATCTTTTGGTACCGGTAGCGCCGGGCAGGCAATGTATTATGGTATGAGTATTGGTTCCGGCATTCTGCCCTCAACAGGAGGAACGCCTGCTGTAGCAGAAATCAGCAGCAATCACATCACCGGAGCCAGCAATGGTATCCGCATCAGCAATACCGGCAAGATGAAGCTGCAGGTGAATAACAATGATATTATCCTGCACAACTGGGGCATCACCCAGTATGGCATCTATGTGACCAACTCGGATGCAGTGGACGTAAGCGTAAACCGTATCAGTGCGCCCTCCCTTGGCGGCAACGACCATATGCGCGGGGTGTATGTGACTTTCTCGACCAATGTGAGCGTGTGCAGCAACACGGCTACGGATGTAAACCGTGGCTTCGACTTTAACTTGTGGCGGGCGCAGCCTGGGTGCCGCTGGATAGGCAACACGATGACAGGCAACAGCAAAGGCTTTGTACTGGGCAGCGACATAGGCGACCAGGGCAGTGTGCGCGACAGGAGCACAGGGATTGTCACTTATGAGGCGATATTGGATAACTGGACCGGGTTTGGAAGTGGAAAGGTTGAAACTTTTGTAGAAAATAAAAGAGATACAAGATTGTCGAAATTATTTGTAAGGAATGGTGCGACACCAAATGAATTACCAACTATAAATCGAGCAACAATTGCTACTGCTAGTTATCCCGAAATTTATCATATTTCAGGTAGTTTAGTTACCCGAACCAACGAATCCAATTGCAGGGGCGTATTGGATATGGGTCCCCGTCCTTATTCTTTTGGAACCATTGGCGGCATAATACTGGCGGCAGCTACAGGCTACGACAGTACAGAAAGACCACTGGAATGGATGACACAAATGGCACTCTACGAGATGGGCAGTATAGACCCGGAATGGCGCGATTCTTCACTGGTGCTGGATAGCTTTATGACAGCAGCTACAGACAGCCGTTTCGAATGGCTGACGGCCATAGGTATGGCACTGGATAGCGGCGACATCAGCTCGGCTCAGACCTTGCTGGGTAGCCCGGTAAGCGCAATGGGTGTGAATACACTGAGCAATACCATTACTGTGACCGACTACACGGAGGCCGATGCTATTGCAGCGAATTATGTGCGTTATTACGATCGCTACATCCGCTTCTTGCAGGGTAGTATGAATGGAAGCGATACCGTCTATATACAGGACCTGGCGACAAAATGCCCGGCACTGGATGGTGCCATTGTTTTTAAAGCAAGAGCCTTGTATGATTGGCTGGCAGATACGGTGATTGTATACCAGGATGATAGCTGTATGGACAGGGGCAACAGTTTGTTTAAAACTACGCCGGCTAGCCCTGCTATCAGTTCAATGACGGAAGCAACTGATGGATATACTTTGTACCCGAACCCAAACAACGGCAGTTTCACCTTAAAGCAAAAAATACCTTCAGATATAGAGGTAGAAGTAAAGCTCTATAATGCTTTAGGAATGCAGATTGGCAGAGAAAAAGTACAATTTATGAATGGATTAGCTAACTTTAAAGTACAATACACCAGTGCAGGATTGTATTTAATCTGTCTTACAGATGGGAATAACAAGACTAGCTGCATTAAGTTCAACATTCAATAAGATGAGGAATTTCCTTTTAATAATGATTTTGGTTTGTGCAAATACAATTGTATTTGCACAAACCAATTTTGTAAAGAACCAAAGTTTTGAAAAGTATGATACCTGCCCTTATGAGGTTGGGCAACTGAAGTTTGTTAGATACTGGCAAAATGCAGTTGTTCCAGATTTTAAAAGAGGACTTGAATATTTTAATAGTTGCGCTACAACAGAATATGTGGCTGGTTTGCCAAATAATGGTTCTTTTTATCAATATCCTCATTCAGGGGATGGAATGGTTGGCATACAATTATTTTACGATAAAACCCTCCCCTCTCCAGACTCTTTAAACGAAAGAGAGTATTTAAATGGTCGATTGCTGAAACAATTGGTTTCTGGTAAAACATATTGTGTTAGTTTTTGGATCAATATGACAGAGGCTTCGGGTTATGCGCACAATAAAATCGGAGCCTATTTAGATGATGGCAGTATTAATACTTTAGCACTAGATAAAACAGGTGAAATAACATCGGTTACTCCACAACTATACGCAACTTCAGTTATTGCAGATACCGCAAACTGGACAAAAATAGAAGGCTCTTTTATAGCAACAGGTAATGAAAACCATATTTCAATTGGTAATTTTTCCCCAAATTCTGCAATTTCTAAAGTTGTTACCAATTACTGGTTTCTATATAAACAATACTCCTACTACCTCATTGACGATGTCTCAATCATCCCTGTAGACCTTGCTGCTGATGCTGGTAAAGACAGCCATGCAGAGTTGGGCAAAAAGGTGCAGATAGGCAGGGTTGGCGATACGACTGCACAGGGGCTGGATTGTAAGTGGTATAAGAAAGGCGTGCTGATAGATAGTGGTGCTATTATTTCTGTAAATGCAGGTTCAAGTGTGGGAGCGGTAGATACTTATGTTGTTGTGCAAACTATTTGTGGTCTGGTGAAAACTGATACAGTGACGGTGAAGACGGTGCCATTAGACCTCACCCCGACCCTCTCCAAAGGAGAGGGAGTGAGCGTGTGGCCGAATCCATCAAATGGAAGTCTTACCATAACACCACATGCTGTCATCCTGACGAAGGAAGGATCTCTACACGCTAAAGTGTATGATATGCTTGGTCGCTTCATCTTCAATGAGCAATTGAACTTCACCAACAACGAAGCAGCAATCAAACTCAATGCAGCGGATGGTGTTTACATCCTGGAGCTAATGGATGGCGAAGGAAATGCATCTCGTCAGCGGATAGAGATACGTAATTAGTCAATGGCGCCACGTGTCCTTTTAACCTCTTCTAAAAGCTAACAAAAGAGACAGCGTGGCCGACGGCTCGGCTGCGGAGGCTGGCGCTGCATTGAATTAATCAGATTTCAATCCCTTAGCTTGATAAAAGCAAAGCAATCGTCCATTCCTGAACCCAAACTGTCCATTCCTGAAATAATCCGGCAGCTAAGTATGTTGCAGCTGTAAGTTTGGGTAAATCAAAAAAAACAACTTATGAAAAAGCTATTTCTTTTGCTTATTTGCAGCAGCACAATGATGCTGGCCAATGCAGTTTCGCCGACGGCCACCCTATCCGACAATAATATGGATATGGTAAGTGGGAATGAAGGTATCGTTCTGATAAACGACACTCCCAACCAGCTGAAAATTCATACCGGCACGGGCGAAGTGACCCTGAACGCCAGAGGTGGCCGCACGTCCTTCAGTTGCAATATCGGCAAGTCCGTAAAAGCTGATGGGAAAGTAATCTTCAAGGTTACAGCAGAATTATGCGGAAAAACCATCAAGCTCTCTGAGTACCTCTAAACAAAAAACTACTACTAACTAAAATGTAACAGCCGCAACAGTTTTGTTGTGGCTGTTCGCTTTCAGGAAGATTCTGCTCCGGAAAAATCGTATCCTCATGACCAAATAAATCCTGAACTGAAAAAACCACTATAAATTTACCGGTAAATAAAAAACAATGACACAAGACAGCTGGACAGAAAGATGGGACGAACGCTATAAAAAAGAAGAATTTGCCTATGGCATGGCACCAAACAATTATCTGAAACAACAACTTGAAAAGCTTGTTCCGGGAAATATTCTTTTTGGTGCCGAAGGTGAAGGTCGAAATGCAGTTTTTGCAGCACAAAAGGGTTGGAATGTTTCAGCATTTGACATTAGTATAGAAGGTAGAAATAAAGCAGCCAAACTTGCAGAAGTGAATAATGTAAAAATTGATTACCGGCTCGGACCATTGGAAACATTACATTTTGCAGAAGATGAATTTGATGCGATAGTGCTTATCTATGCTCATTTCCCTGCCGGCATCAAATCTGTTTATCATAAAACAATAAGCCGGTATTTACGTAAGGGAGGCATCCTTATTTTTGAAGCGTTCAGCAAAAGACACCTGGAGTATCTTGAACGAAATGAAAATGTAGGGGGTCCGAAAGACATCAATATGTTATTCTCAACAGAAGAAATAAAAAATGATTTTCCCGATTACGAAATCATCGAACTGACAGAATCCGAAATCGAACTGAGCGAAGGATTATTTCACAATGGAACCGGGTCAGTCATAAGATTTACGGGAAGAAAAAAGTAATCAATTCCAAAATAGAACAACTCAATGAATGCACAAACATTTGCCCGATACTAAAAATCAGTTATAAAAAGAAAAGCTATCGTAGTGATGTTTTTCGACGAAAATGAAAAAGAGAACAGATGTTTGCGTATTATACCGAATGAAACCGCAACGCTTATAAAAGACATTGCTGCTTTGGCGCTTCGGTCGAAATCGGTTTGATTTTTCAAAATAAAGGAATCCCAACATTAATGATACCAAGGCATAATCTTAATCCAATGAAAAGTATCCTCTTTGCCCTTACCTTTTTACTTTCCTGTACAATACAAATACACGCACAGCAAAAAATCATTGCTTATTACACCGGCGACGCCACTACCCTGCAGCAATATCCACTGCACAAACTGACACACATCATTTACAGTTTTGTAAAGCTGCAAAATGATACGTTGATGTTGCGGGATGCCCAACAGGAAAAAACAGTCAGAGAACTGGTGTTACTGAAAAAGAAATATCCACAACTGAAGATAATGGTATCGATGGGAGGCTGGAGCGGATGTGAACCCTGCAGTGATTTATTTGCCAGTCCCGCACACCGCAAAACGTTTGCTATAACAAGTGTTGCCCTGTTTAAAAAATATGGGCTGGACGGCATAGACCTGGACTGGGAGTATCCTGCCATTGAAGGTTTTCCGGGTCACAAATACCATCATTCAGATAAATATAATTTCACTGAACTCATCCGTGCATTGAGAGTGGAAATGGGGAACAAATATATCCTCAGCTTTGCAGCAGGCGGCTTTATAAAATATGTATATGAATCTGTGGAATGGGAAGAGATCACTCCAATGGTTGACTTTATTAACCTCATGACTTACGACCTGGTGGGAGGATATGCTACCGTTACCGGACACCATACGCCCTTGCATGCTTACAGGGGGAACCAGGAGGCAACAGATAAGTGCGTGACTGTACTGCTGAATAAAAATATCCCTCCCGATAAACTCATCATCGGTGCTGCCATCTATGCCAGAGTCTGGGAAAAAGTAAGTCCTGACAACAATGGCTTGTATCAAACCGGCGTCTTTAAAGAAGCCGTGGATTACAACAAGTTCCCGCAATATTTCAATGACAGTTCCGGCTTTGTTTATCATTGGGATGAAAAAGCAAAAGCTCCTTATCAATACAATGCCGAAAAGAAACTGTTTGCCACCTTCGATAATGAGCAATCGATAAAAGCCAAAGCAAAGTATGCACGTGAACTCGGATTGGGCGGCATAATGTTTTGGGAATTGATACTGGACAAGCCAGCAAACGGATTGCTGGATGTGATGTGGCAGGAATTGCATCATTAAAAAAGCAGCCCGGCCGGGCTGCTTTTTCATGCTGACTAAAAACGTACAATACTCCCTTAATTCGCCGGGGACTGTTTATCGCGGGTACTATCTGCCAGGCTTTCGTCGGGTGTAAGATTCCCCACTGCAACCTGAATTGTCAGCAGTCCATTTGGCAACCGTTTTTGTCATCGGGATTTTATAAAAAGAACTGTTCACCTTGAGGCTGTTAAAGATAGAAGCATAATAATTCAGCCGGCTTTTCTCCCGGTATTCCTCCGGATAGAAGGCTTTGTTGGGAACCGGTAAAACAATATTACTGGTGCCGCAATAAAAATTTCCTTTTGTTTTTCCACGCATTTTCTTCCCATTAAATACTCTTGAAAACGCTTAATGAGCAGCTCAAAAAAATCAATGTAAAGATCTATGAAGGATAAAGGAAGAGGTTTATGATTGGGAATGGAAATCTTATATGATTTCAATTTATGAAACAAGATGCCCGCCCGTAATCTGAATTATTCTGGCAATAATTGTGATTGCTATTTTCCGATACAAAACTTCCCAAAAATAGTACCCAATATATCACGGTCCACTTCCACTTGCCCGGTAATGGTACCGAGAAAATGCAGGCAACGGCGAATATCAAGCGCAAGCAATTCGCCGGAAATGTTATTTTCCATTGCACTTTCAATATCATTCAGACATTCTGCCACCTTAAGCAGGGCTTCGTGGTGACGTGCATTGGTTACCACTGTATTTTCAGCTGAAATAGAATCATCAATTGCCAGTTCATAAAGTGCATCCTTCAGGCCATCGAGATGTTGCTTTTGTTTTGCGGAGATAAATAATGCATCAATTTCTTTGAACTTTTCCCTGGCTGCATCTTCTCCGATTGTATCCACCTTATTCAGCACCAACAGGCTTTTCAGGTTCTGGTTTGTAAAGTTTTTTTGTTGTGATATTACATCTTCATATGAAACAACATTTGCATCGAACAAACCGACAACGACATCTGCGGTCCGCATTTTTTCGAGGCTCTTACCCACTCCGATTTTTTCTATCTCATCGCTTGTATGCTCGCGGATACCAGCTGTATCAATCAAACGAAAAACAATTCCTTTTATATTGAGCAACTCTTCAATGGTATCGCGTGTGGTGCCGGCGATATCACTGACGATTGCACGCTCTTCATTAAGCAAAGCATTGAGCAATGTACTCTTTCCGGCATTTGGATTGCCGATAATGGCTACACTTACACCATTTTTTATTGCGTTGCCAAGACTAAAGGATTGGATTAACTGATTAGTCGCAAATTTGATTTGTTGAATCAATCCGGCCAATTGGGTTCTGTCAGCGAACTCCACGTCTTCCTGGCTAAAATCAAGTTCCAGTTCTATTAATGCAGCAAAAGTAATGAGTTGTTCACGTAGGATTTTAAGGTCAGTAGAAAAGCCACCTTTCAATTGTTTCAAGGCTGTTTGTTGCGCCGCAAAACTATCTGCAGCGATTAGATCAGCAACAGCCTCTGCCTGTGCCAGATCAAGTTTCCCGTTCAGAAATGCGCGTTGGGTAAATTCTCCGGGCATCGCCATCCGGGCACCGGTAGCCACACATAGCTGAACGATGCTTTGTAGAATATAGGAAGAACCATGTCCACTTATTTCGATCACATCTTCACCGGTATAACTTTTGGGGCCTTTAAACAGACTGACAACCACCTCATCGATTATTTGCTCATCAGCCATATTTTTTGCAGCGGCAATATGACCAAAATGTAGTGTGTGCGTTTCCTGCTTTAATAAATTTTTTCCTTTGAAAATTTTAGCGGCAATCGAAAATGCTTCATTTCCACTCAACCTCACAACACCAATAGCACCCATACCGGGAGCAGTAGCGATGGCAACTATCGTTTCATTGGGATTCATTAATTCAAAATATTTTTGTCAATCTGAGTGCAAATTAATCATTCTGAACAGCACGCACTACTGCTGATCATTCATCACATTCTCTAATGTCCAGTCTGAAGGAGCGCGTTGCAAATGAACTCTGTCTGTACAGGCAAAAGTATTACACACTGCGCAAGCAACTTTAGCACTGGCATCTATGTGTATAAAGCATTCCACCTTGCCCTGAAATTCATTGCGCACCATCTCTTCCAGCTTGCTGACTTCTGTGCCGGCTTCTTCAACCGTAAAATACCAGGGCAACGTCAGATGCGCATCAATATGCAAAACATCTCCGTACTGAATACTACGCATATTATGCAGATCTATCCAGTAAGCACTGCGGTTTTTATTCAACACTTTCAAAACATCCTTTAATAATTTTTCATCCACTTCATCCATAATACCACCCAGCGATTTACGCAGAACTTTATAGCCTGTCACCATTATTACGATACCAAAAACCAAAGCGATTAACTGGTCAATCCACTGCAATCCGGTAAAATGCAAAATCACCAGACCAATCACAATGGCGAAGGTGGAATAGGCATCGGATTTCAAATGAGTTGCTGCAGCCTCAACAGTCATGCTGTGCTTTTCCTTAGCAATCTTAAGCGCATAAACACCAAACAACAGATTAAGCACACCGGTAATGGCAGTAATGATAATACCGGCATCCAGCCTGTTGAGTGGTATGGGATGGAAATAAACATACACAACCTGGTAAACAATCATTAATCCGGCAATCAGAATTAGGGCACCTTCTACTGCTGCAGAAATGTACTCCGCTTTACCATGGCCATAGGGATGATTTTTATCCCTTGGACGTGCAGCTAAAGAAACACTGTATAAACCAATAAAACCTGTTATCACATTAACGGTACTTTCAAGGGCATCTGTCAGAATAGCGACGGAATGAGTCAGATACCAGGCCCACAATTTTCCTGCAAATAAAATAACAGAGAAAATAGCGATAAGTCTTTGAATACGGATGGCAGATTTCATTAGCGTGTCGGGAAACTAAAAAAGAGCAGCAAAGGTACTTTTAAATTAAAGACTAAATGTGATGAATAACACACGGTTACCTGCTGGTCGTAGCTTCAGGCTACGACCGCGGTAGAACAAAGCGTCCGCTTTGACAAAAATTCATTAAATTGAAATAATAAAACTATCAACATGGGTTTGAAATACGTTTTTAACAATCAGGATGCACCTCATTTTGTAACCTTTACTGTAATAGACTGGATAGATGTATTTACCCGAAATGATTACAAACAATTAATAGTAGAGAGCCTTGATTATTGCAGAAAGAACAAAGGTTTAATTATTTATGCCTGGGTAATAATGACTAATCATATCCACTTGATTATTGGTAGAGAAGGCCAGCCATCATTTTCAGATATCATCAGAGATTTTAAAACATTTACTTCAAGCAGAATTAGATCTTTAATTGAAAAATCCAATAAGGAAAGCCGAAAAACCTGGATGATGAATAGAATGAACTGGAGAGGTTCTGTAAATTCAAGAAATATCGACTTCCAATTTTGGGAACAGGATAATCATCCTATAATATTAGACTCGTCGGAAAAAGCATTGCAAAGATTAAATTACTTGCACAATAATCCCGTTAAAGCAGGGTTCGTCTCAGACCCAAAGCATTGGTTATGGAGTAGTGCCATTGATTATGCCAACGGAAAAGGCATGTTAGAAATACGATTGCTTGACTTTTAATTTGAAGCGGACGCTTCATTCCAGGTAGGTCGTAGCCTGAAGCTACGACCAGCGAAAGCTTACGACCAGCCAAGAAAAATTGTTCCCTTTAATTTAAAGATAAAAGTGATTATTAGATTATCAAGCTAATATCAGATGGCGTGCAAAACCTTTGAAGAAATTACCAGTTTGGCATAACAGGTGTTCCATCATTGTTTTAAAGAATCAATTGCATTCGCAGCATTATCTTCCTGCTCCTCGAGAGGATCTGTCTCCTCTTTACCCATTTTTATTTTTGGGTTGTCTGTTGTCCCACTGACCGTCAAAGGAATGCCGATAATACCCAAAGGTGGCAAACCAATGCGCATCTTGTATTTCAGGTTATGGTTAAAATCACTTTGCCCTTCCACACGAAGTCGAAAACCGGACATTTTTATTTTCACTTTTTCCAGCGAAATAATATTGTTTTTGATCGTTGTCTTTAAATCAACATTCTTCACATCAGGATCTTTCAGTCCTTCTTTTCCACTTTCTCTGCTGGCATTATTCAGCAGTTTAAATCCTTTAAATTTTACATTACTTACCGACAAAACACCACCGCCCTCCAGCGATGGATAAACAGGACTCATCGTTTTGTCCAGCCTGCCTTTCAGTTTATAATCTACCGAAATAATTCCTTGAGCAGAAGCTGCAGCAGGTGCCATATCATGAAATAATTCTACTTCTTTGTATGCCCTTTTCACATCAAAATCTTTGGCGATAATGGCAAAGTCAAATAATGCAGACGAAGTTTGAATATTCTGATAAAGTGCATCCATACTGACGGTCGTTCCGATCATCTGGAAACCTGTTTTATTCAATCGCAGTTTTGCACTGTCAATCACCATCTGCCCGACAAAATCCTGCAAAATCAAACCATCATAGTCAATTTTTTTGGCCTTGGCATTAAAGGTTACGCTGAGATTGGCAGGAACTACAAAAACACCACTTGTATCTGTTGCAGTAATTGAAGTCGTATCAGACATAAGGCTTGGATCGGACATAAACTCATTCACCAACAGATAGTTTGAACTGAAATTAAATGTTCCTTTCAATTTTGCTTTATCATCCAGCGCATAATTAATCACATTCAGTAAATAACCATCAAGGGCTATATCAGATTTGCCATACTTTGCTTTGAACCTGTCGAAATAAAACTTATCATTTTTGAAAGAAAAGACACCTTCGGTAAGCACAAAAGGTTTGGGCAAATAAACAGATTGCTCCACCACAATATCCCGCAATACAAGCGATCCTGAGTTTTGCAGTTTATGATAACGGGAACTCATCGCATCACTTTGAGTTCCGGCCATTTTCAGTTCCATCTTTGCAAAACCACTTACTTTCAAATTTTCCTGCGCAAAAACAGAATATATTTTTCCAAAATCCAACTCGCCTTTCGCACTGATATCGTACCGGACATCATTCAGATTTTTCAACAAAATATTCAACGAAAATGGTTTTCCTTCAAAATCAAAACTCAGCGGACTGACAGCAACAACAAAATCCCCGGCCGTACCGGAAGGGTCGCTGATATTTACTGATGCCTGTACATTATTAACCGGATGCGGGTAATATTTTGTCCGGACCGAACCATCTTTAAGATCAAGTCCAAGCTTTATAGTTGGGAACAGTTTTTTCTCCGGAGCGTATTTTCCCTTTGCTGCCACGTCAAGAATCATAGTACCACCAAGCGATAAGCTATCCATCGGGATGAAACTCTTGATTTCAGCAAGATTGACTTTCGAATGAAAATCAGCATCAACAGGGAAGTCCACAAGATTGTCTATCCATACTTTTCCCTGTACAAAATTATTTAGCGCTGTTGCCTTTAATCCATCAATATGAAGGCTGCTGTGTAAATAATTTCCATCACTGCAAACTGCTTTAATATTAAAATTGATATTGCTGATACCCTGCGGCAATTGCGACATTTTAAAGTATCCGTTGCTCATTACTGCACTGGCAGTATACTTGGGTATCTGATCGATTACATTGCTACCATTAGCATCGGCATGAGATTTGTATTGCCCATTTACAATAACATCAAGTTTAAATCGTCCTTTGAAATCAGCTTCATTAAAACCGATGGCATGTTGCAGTTTATCCAGGTCCATGTCCATTTTAACATCCGCATCAATCAAGGGCCTGTCCAGACCGATTGTATGCACTTTAGCATCAAAATAATCTTTGTCCATTTTGAAGGCAAACGTATCGATATCAATACGTAAACTATCTGTATTGAGCGAAGGCAAAAGCGTGTTTAATTTGAATTGCAAATCCGAAGCCGGACGATTATCATTATAGGCCACAAATCCATTCCTGATATTCATATCAAAACGAACATCCGGCTTTTCATTCAGCGAAGCGATATAATTTCCTTTCAGTGTGAAAAGCAAGTCAGCGTTGCCTTTCAGGTCTGTTTTCTCCAGCCATTTCAGGTATTTTGGTGGCAATGCCGTCACGAGTGAATATAGCTTTATATCATCCGCACCAACTTTAAAATCCAAAGCATACCCATTGCTCAAAAATTTAAAATCACCTGAGAAATCAAGTTTAAGTTTATTGATATTCAAATCATTTCTCCGAAACAATAATACCAGTGAATTCGTATTGATTTGTGTCAGCAAATCTGCATTAATTTTTTTATCACGAAGGTATTCTTCTCCATCAAAACTGAAATCAAGCGCATCAATATTCAGCTTACTGTTCAGATCAAAAATGGCATTGCTTAAATCTCCGGTTCCGGTATAATTAAAGCCATCTGCATTGATGAACAAGGGAATAGAACGGTCGTGATAAACCAAATGGCAATTACTGATTTGAATCTTTTCAATCTTCACATTTGCACTGCCGGAGTCATTGGTGTTGTTTGTTTTCTTTTCTGCAACCGTTTTTATAATATTATAGTTGGCATTTCCGGACGAATCGGCCTGTACATTCAGCAAGGCATCATCCAGGTAAATCTGGTTAATCATTACCCTGTTCTCAAAGAATACACTTTTAAGATTTACACCAAAGGCCATTTCATCTGCGGCTATTAAAGTGTCTGAGGGGTAAGGTGCAGAGCCCAGCAAGGAAACATTGTGCAGCGTAAGTGTAAGCGAAGGGAAATGATTGTAAAACGACAGGCTGATTTTAGTGAAATTAATCTTGCCGTTGATATTATTATTCGTCCAGGTTTTTACACCATTCGCTATCGTTTTAGGAAACAGATAAGGCAGAATAAACAGCAATAACAACAGCGAGCCAATTGTTATTCCGCTATACTTCAGGACTTTCAGGAATATTCGTTTTGTATTTTTCAATAAAGAAGATTGTGGTGAGTCAGGATTGTGTTCCCAAAGCTTGCTGGCGTAAAAGGTACTTGCCCATCACATCAAACTCCACATTTATTACTGTACCTTCTTCAATCTGAGCAAAATTGGTGTGCTCGTAAGTATACGGGATAATGGTTACGGTTACTTCGTTTTTGCCAACATTAAAAATAGTCAGACTTACACCATTCAGACAAATCGAACCTTTTTCAATAACAAGGGCGGCAAATTTCTCGTCGAAGCGAAAACGGAACAGCCAGCTGCCATCCAGTATTTTCTTTTCAATGCATTGCGCTGTAGCATCCACATGACCCTGAACAAGATGCCCATCCATCCTGTCGCCCAATCGTAAGGAGCGTTCGAGGTTTACAATACCTCCAATCTTCCAGCTATTCAGGCTTGTTTTTTGCAAAGTTTCATCCACCGCTGTGACACGGTATTGCTTATCTCTGATTTCAACAACAGTCAGGCAAACGCCGTTGTGGGCAACTGACTGATCAATTTTAAACTCCGGTGTCAAACTGCTTTCAATCCAAAAGTCAGTATTCGTGCCCACTTTTATAATATCGGCAATCTGTGCTGTAGATTCTATTATTCCTGTAAACATTACTCTATTTTTTGTAAGCCCGTCCTTTGTGTGTACTGATTCCTGTATCGCTCAATACTTTAAATTCTAGAGCCAGCGAACTATCTGATTTCCGGAATTCCACAGTACCACTCAGCGTATCGACAGAACGGCACATTAACTGCGTACCCTTGCCTACAACAGAATCTGCTACAGAAGCCCGGTAATACTTGTCGGCTTTAAAAATCAATTGGTTTGCATTACCGCAAAAGTTATTAATGGCAAAACCGAAGGTATCCTTTACCTGTATGGTAAAAGTTATAGGAGCAGGAAACAACGTATCCTCGCCAATCAAAATTGTATCGCTGTAAGCATAAGTGCCGGCAAACGGATTGGAAGGTAAAATACAAGTTGAGTTGTCTTCGATGCCGGGATAGCCGTGGTTATAATTGATTGCCTGCTGGATGTTGCAATACTTATTGGTCAGCCCCAGATCTTTGGGAGGCTGATCCTTCCACTTTTCGCAAGACGTTACAAGCAATAAACCTGTCAAAACAAAGCAAAGGGTAAACAATGGGTTTTTCATACACTTAAAACGCGGGAGCGAAAGCAAAAGTATTAAATAAAAAAAATTTGGCGGAAGGAAATATTCCCGTACTTTTGCAACTCTAAAAAAATCTTACCAAAAGGAGGTATATTCATTATGTTAATCATCGATGCTAAAGACTGCGAAAATATTGATAAAGCGCTGAAAAAGTACAAGAAAAAATTTGAGAAATCACGTACTCTTGTTCAATTGCGTAAACGTCAGGCTTTTACTAAACCATCTGTAAAACGTCGTTTCGAAGTATTGAAAGCAGTATATGTACAACAAATGACTAACGGTCAGTTGGATTAGTACGATACAGTTTTCTGCTAAAAAATAAATTCCTTACCGATACCATTTATAGTTCTATATTTGTGGTATCGGTTTTTTATGCGCGTACTGTTCAGCCAATATTTCGACGATTACAAACATTTTCTACGTTTCGAAAAACGCTATTCCCCCCATACGCTCATTGCTTATACCAAAGACCTGGAGCAGTTTTCAACCTATTTACAAGACAATTATCCGGACACGGGTTTACCCGAAATCAGCCATTTGCACCTGCGTGGCTGGCTCGTCGATCTGAAAGATAAAACCCAACATTCGGCCAGAAGCCTGAACCGGAAAATATCCAGCATCAGCGGTTATTTCAAATTCCTGATGCGTAACAGCCTGACGAAGAAAAATCCCACAACCCTGGTGCATTCCATGCGCCTGCCCGAGCGCCTTCCGACTTTCCTGAAAGAAACCGAAACTGAATTTTTGATGGAAGAAATCAGTTTTGGGGAAGGTTTTGAAGGTTTTACCAACAGGCTGATACTGGAATTGCTTTACGCCAGCGGTATGCGCCGCAGCGAATTAATCAACCTGAAAGAACAGGACATCGAATGGAGCCTGCGCCAGATCAGGATTTTGGGCAAGGGCAATAAAGAAAGACTGATACCTGTGAGCGACGTTTTGCTGGACAATATGCGCAGTTATATTGAAGCCAAAGAAACAGAGCAAATTCAATCGGCAACCTTGCTGGCCCTGCCAAACGGAAAAAAACTGTATGATAAGTATGTTTATAACACGGCGAAGCGATATTTATCCCAAGTGACTACCCTGAAAAAGAAAAGTCCGCACGTTTTAAGACACACCTTTGCAACACATTTATTAAACAATGGTGCGAGCATACAAGCCATCAAAGAGCTTCTTGGCCATTCCAGCATTGCTGCCACACAGGTTTATACTCACATTAACATTGACGAACTGAAAAAAGTTCATAAATTGAACCATCCAAGAGGATGAATAAAAAGTATTTTTTTATAGTTTAACCCTCAAAAAAAATAGAAGATGAACATTCAAATTCAAACCGTGCATTTTGATGCAGATACCAAATTGATGGAACATGTAAATAAAAGAATTGAAAAACTGAAAACCTTCCACGACAATATACTCGATGTAGAAGTTTACCTGAAATTAGACAATGTAGTTCACCAGGTAAAAGATAAAGTGGCGGAGATAAAAGTGTTGATTCCAAAACATACTTTCTTCGTAAAACACGAGAGTAAAGTTTTTGAAGAATCATTTGACGGCGCATTTGACGCATTGGTCAACCAAATCAAAAAAAGAAAAGAAAAAGCACTGGCTTAATTGCTTTTGAACATACAGAAAAAAACCTGCTTCCATTCGGAGCAGGTTTTTTCTTTGGGGAAACTTTCATGATACTCCTTTCCTAAAAATCAACTTCTCCCAATTCTATTTCACCTACTTTATATCCCAATTTTTCCGTTGCTATTCTTTTAATAGTAGCCACCCACAAGTTCCACTCACTCTCTTCCATTAGAGCCGTAAAGTGAATACCAGAAGGCTCTACCGAAGCAGTTATATGCTTTTCGCTTTCATCAAAACTAAACCAATATGCGCCGCAGTCATACCCTATCCACCCTTCCATAGCTTCATAAATTGAACCAACCTTATCCCAAATTTCTTTTGGAGCGTCATACCTGATATTCAGGTTCATTTCGTGCAGTTCCATCATTAAAAATTAAACATTTACAATTCAACATTCTTTAGCCTTTCCACAGCAGTCTTAAGCGTCTCTTCTTTCTTTGCAAAGCAAAAACGCAGGATTTTAGCATCGAATTTATCGCTGTAAAAAGCACTGATGGGAATGGTGGCCACACCATATTTCTCTGTCAGCATTTTGGCATAATCTGTATCGGGCATATCACTGAGCTGCGCATAGGATGCCAGCTGGAAATAACTGCCCAATGAAGGCTGCAATAATTTAAACGGCGTTTCTGCCATCAATCCATTGAAATAATCACGCTTGTTTTGCAACAAGGTATTGGCCGCTTCGCGGTTTTCTTTACCCATCAAATGTGCCAGGGCATATTGAGCCGGTGTGTTCACACTAAAGCTGAGAAACTGATGCAAACGACGGAAAGCCCTGGTAAATTCAGGTGGAGCAATGCAATACCCTATTTTCCAACCGGTGTTATGAAACGCCTTTCCAAAAGAATAGAGCACAAAACTTCTTTCGCGCAATTCGGGATGCTGCAATACGCTGTGGTGTTCCTTGCCATCATACACTAACTGTTCATACACTTCGTCTGACAGCACATAAATAGCTGTATCACGGAGCAAATCGGCCAGTTGCTCCCAATCCGCCTTCGACCAGATAGTACCGGTAGGATTATGCGGAGTGTTTACGATAATGGCCTTGGTTTTCGTTGTAATGGCATTTTTGATTAATTGCCAGTCCGGGGTGAATGTCTCCGGAGACAGCTTTACCGGAACAGCCTTTGCAGCATTCATTTCTATATTGGGAATGTATGAATCGTAGGCCGGCTCCAGTACAATCACTTCATCACCTGCTGATAATAAAGCTGAAAACGCGGTGTAAATTGCATAGGTAGCGCCTGGTGTAATGGTTATTTCAGTTTCAGGGTTAACATCCAGGTTGTATCGTGCTTTGAAATCTCTAGCGATAGCTTCACGCAAAACCGGCAAACCCGGCATCGGAGCATACTGATTGAAGCCCTTGACGCTGGCCTCGTGCAACAAAGCTGACAAATCACTATCAATCTGAAAATCAGGGAATCCTTGGGAAAGGTTGATGGCATTATGCTTTTGAGCCAAAGCACTCATTACGCTAAATATAGTTGTATCGGCGGCCTGATGTTTAACCGGAAAATGAAAAGACATGTTATAAATCAGAATTTTAAAATGTAAGTATAAAGTTAAAAACGGAAATAGTGGATAAAATGTAGAAAACATTTCAAAAGTGTACCAGAATTATTAATGTATATTTACCATCAGAAAAACAAAAATGATTTATGAAAAAATCACATCAAATCACATTAACACCCCTATCAAAAGAAAGCGTACCCGAACCTGATTTTTTAGTGTGCAAAAAATGCAATACCAACAAACCTAAAGAAGCATTCCGGAAAGCGAATCTTTGGCGTGCTAAAGTGTGTATGGAGTGTGATTATGCCAACAAGAAAGCTAAAATAGCCGAAAACAAAAAAGAGAAAGATTTGTACGGCTTCTTTTAATATAAAATCGTTCGCGCTATCGGATAGCGGCAAACAAAAAAACCCTTTCAGCAAAATGCTCAAAGGGTTTCGTATTTTAAGGCCTGTCTGCTCTTTATACAGAAAGATTGAAATCACGCAATGCGTCATTCAGGCTTGTTTTCAGATTGGTCGACTCTTTACGCTGACCAATAATAAGTGCACAATTGACGTGATAAGTTCCTGCCGCAAATTCTTTTGGATAGGAACCGGGAATCACGACACTTCTTGCCGGAACGCGTCCTTTATATTCTATCGGCGTCGGGCCGGAAACATCAATAATTTTTGTAGATTGAGTCAACACCACGTTTGCGCCCAATACCGCTTCTTTTTCTACACGCACACCTTCTACCACTATACACCGGGAACCGATAAAGCAACCATCTTCTATCACCACAGGCGCTGCCTGCAATGGTTCCAGCACACCGCCAATACCAACACCACCACTCAGATGTACATGCTTGCCGATTTGTGCACATGAACCGACCGTAGCCCAGGTATCGACCATTGTACCTTCGTCTACATAGGCACCGATATTGACATAAGAAGGCATTAAAACAACTCCACGGGCAATATAGGCTCCATAACGCGCAACGGCATGTGGAACGGCTCTTACGCCAAGGGCTTCATAATTTTTCTTCAGCAACATTTTATCATAAAACTCCATCGGGCCGGCTTCCCAGGTTTGCATTTTCTGCACACCAAAATACATCAGAATAGCTTCCTTTACCCACTGATTTACCTGCCAGTCGCCGTTTGTTGTTGGTTCGGCTACACGCAACTCGCCTTTATCTACAAATGCCATTGTAGTGTGTACGGCCTGCTCATATTGCGCGTCCTTCAGCAACTCACGGTTTGCATAGGCTGCCTGAATCAAACTTTTAAGTTCTTCCATTTTATTACTTTAATATTTTGCTGCGAAAGTAAGCTCTAAAAAATTATTGCAGAATTTTCACTGAAAATTTCCGACGTTGGTTTTACTATCAACAGTCAAAGCAAAGATTTCTTTTTCGTCATCATTGCGTTCCATCTGACCATTTCTGCATTGAATTTATCACCTTCGCAAGGCACAACTTATTTTTTAAAAAACATGGGCGACAAAATAGTAACTATCGATAATTACATGGACAATCATTACATCCACAGAAGCAATTGGCTGCGGGCAGCTGTTCTGGGTGCAAATGACGGCATCCTTTCTATCTCCAGTATAGCCATTGGTGTAGCAGCAGCCAGTGCAAGCAGAGAACCGATAGTGCTGGCCACTGTGGCCGGACTGGTAGCCGGAGCCCTGTCGATGGCGGCCGGAGAATATGTATCAGTAAGTTCGCAAACAGATACTGAAAAAGCGGACATTGCCCGCGAAGCTGAAGAATTGAAAACAATGCCGGAAGAAGAACTTCAGATTCTGGCCACTATCTATGAACAAAGAGGACTGACAAAGGAAACTGCACTACAGGTGGCCAAAGAACTGACTGAAAAAGATGCTTTAGCAGCACATGTAAGAGATGAGTTGGGCATCAATGAAATCAGCATGGCCAACCCTATTCAGGCGGCTCTTGCCTCCGGAGCCGCATTTACAGTTGGCGGAGCCTTACCCTTAATTGTAGCTTTATTTATACCGGTAAAAAGCATGGAATATTTTCTGTACGCTTTCTCCATTCTGTTTCTTATTATTTTAGGGGTTATTGCTGCCAAAATAGGTGGCTCCAGCATCATAAAGGCTATTCTAAGAATCACCATCTGGGGCACTTTGGCTATGGGTCTTACCGCATTGGTAGGTTATTTGTTCAGCGTGAACGTATAAAAGAGCAATAAACCAACTATCATTTTTGCAGGAGCTATTTACGCTTTTGATATTTTGGTTGAATAGTTACATTTGCAACCGAATCCAACTTAAATGAATTACAGAACAATATCCATTATTATTTTTACCTTGTTTTTTTCCTCAAGAAGCAATAGCCAGGTTATCCTGCATCTCAAAAACAACTCCTGCTCAGCACAAAGCGAATATTTTGACAGTATACTCGTTTTTGACAACCGGGATTCAATTGATAAAGGATTAGGAAAAGTGAAAGTGGATTACCGCAAAGGCCATGAAGTGCTTCTGCCGGAGCGGAGCCTTTCAGCCGATATCAGTCAATTTTACAGCTCATTAAAAAACAAGAAGGAGTCAACAGCAGGTGGAAAACTGGCGATTGTTGTTTACCGGTTCTGGGCAGAAGAAAATATTCCGGGGATTGACGACGAAACAGCGGGATTTGCTTATTCTGCAGACTATTTCAAAGCAACAACAGACAGCACCTTTCAGTTGCTGGGTTCGGTTGATACTACTGTTTTTGTTCAATCTTTTGATGTAACAAAGTATTTGCTACAGTCCGTAAATGATGTTTTATGCCATAGCGTGTATAAAATGCAAAAAAACCGGTCCTCATCTGATCATCAATTTACAACAAATGATCTAAGCAAGTTGAAGTCCACTCACACCAAGCACTTCAAAGCTTATACGGATACCATCCCTCAAAACGGCGTTTATGAAACCTGGAATGACTTTTTAAATAACCGTAAAATGGAACAGATGGTAACTGAGCCTTCTGCCACCGATTATACTATTTATAAAATAAAAGAAAACGGAAAAAAACAATTCAGAACTCCAATACACAAAGTGGCTATTTGTAATGGGGTCACCTATTACGTCAACGGTATACAACCTGTAGTTATGAGCCATGTGGGTAATGATTATAGCATACTGACAAAAATCAGAGTCAACAATGGACGACATAATGAAAGCGACCTGGGTCTCAGTTTGTTTGCTACTACTGCTATAGCCTTTCTGATGCCATTATCGGTTACATTTTACTTTTATGCGTTCCCAAACCAACAATATAGCAATAAGCTGTTTGACTGCAGGATTAATCCCCGAACCGGATCAATTATACCAATCAGGTATGTATCGGACAAAGAATTGATAGAAAGAGGGAAAGCTAATCGTGCGGCTTCCAAAAAACTGCGTGATGCAGAAAAAGTAAAATAGGACTGGAAAATTTCTTTCAATTTCAATTGTGTACTCAGCACTTGCAACACAATAAAAAAAGACAATATCTCCACCTCCTTTGCACTTAATCTTTGTAATTTCAATATTTACAATACAAACTTTTTACTATTATTAAATTGTAAAATATAAATAGCAGTGGTAACAACCTGTTAAACAAAACGTTACGAACAGCAGAAAAACCTGGCTTCAAATCAGGTGTTTTTCCTTAATTTTTTCATAATTCCTGCCCTAATTTCGCTGAAAAATAAACATACGTTGTTTTTTACATAAATTATTTTAACCTGAATTATTGAAAATTGAATTCCATGAAAACAAAGAAGTTTTATCCAAATATCGCTGGCAAAATCCTTGCTTTTGTCCTTCCGGCAATGCTTTGCAATTTCCTTAGTAAGGGGCAATTAGTAAGCGGCGATGCATTTCTTCAAGGCAAATATGTGGAGCTTGGTATTGCACCAAACGGATGCTATGGATC
Organism: Chitinophagaceae bacterium; assembly: GCA_041661485.1. Lineage (GTDB taxonomy): Bacteria > Bacteroidota > Bacteroidia > Chitinophagales > Chitinophagaceae > Rurimicrobium. The sequence continues at coordinate 10,648 of JBAZUJ010000003.1, read as the reverse complement.
ACAATTTGCTGCGCCCGCAGGCTATCATCCGCGCTCCGGAGCATCAGCTACTTCCGGAGTTCCTGCCGCTGCGCTTGGTTTTGTCGCAGATCCGGACAAGGATGGCTGGACTTCGGGCACAAGAGCTTATATGGGCGATTATTTTTTACCGGGCAATCCCTGGCAATATTGGGCTTTACAGGTTGGTGCTGCAAACTACCGCGCAGAAAGGACTCCCGGAGCAACCTATTTTACAGCAGGTCTTACAGGGAGCAATGTAAGCGTCAGCACAATTGGCTCAGAAAAACATGCGATTTGGCAAGGGTCCGTTACAGACATGACGATTGAATTCGACACTTATCTCGATACGAATAAATTATTTTTTGCACAAAAAATAAAATTAAAAAATACCGGCTCAGTCACTAAATACAATATTTATTATGTACAGGCTGTAAATCCGGACAACGATGGAGACATATTTCCAAGTCTTAGTACTTCGCTTGAAACAAAAGATACCATTGTTTTTCAATCACCTGAAAAAACATTAGTTGTAGCAAGAGGAGAGTCTTCTAATAATTATTTAGGTTTAGGATCCAAGGACTGCAGAGCCAAAGTATTCAGATATATGAACCTAAGCAGTTACACAACGGCACCTAACGTTATTTTTGACGAAACAGGCGGGAGTTTTTTTAAATATTCCGGAGGGGGTGCAGCCAACAATCTTGAAATAGGCATTGTTTTTAAAATAGATTCCCTGCAGGCTGGTGATAGTACAACTTTATCTTACGCTTATATCCTCAAGCAAGAAGATCTGGATTCTGCATTTTTACAAATAAAATCAAACTGGCTAGTTGATGGTGTACAACATAACTCAGGAGACACCATAAGTGCATGCCAAAGTAAAGTTCTGGATGTAAAAATAAATAATGGGGATGCGTTCTCCTGGACCTGGTCACCGGGCACAAACTTATTGTCCACTACAGGCAAAACAAACGCTGTGACAGTTGGCACCAATGCTATTACTTACAGAGCAATCGGGACAAGTATATCTTCTCCATGTGGCGTTATTACAGACACTATATACCTTACTGTAAAACCATTACCCTTGCCCCTAACTGTTGTCGATACCTCTTCCCCGCAAATTTGCTTAGGACAATCCGTAAACATAAATGCTTCAGCAGTTACCAATGGTAATGCGCTGGACTTTAATGGCTCGCCGGGTAATTATGTAACCATACCAAATTCACCTGCAGTCTCACTTGCCGGTTCAACCAATTTTACGGTATCTACATGGTTATATCCCCGTTCCAACAAACACCAACAAATACTTTTCCACGGATTAGGTTGTTCCAGCTGGAATAGCTGGACCTTAAGCCTTGGAGGATTGGAATCAACCCTCGAATGGTGGCCGAAAAAACTCGGCTTTATGTTCATGAATGGCAATGGCTCGGGATATTATTATGTTGCTGCAACTGATACGGTCATTCCAAACCAATGGGTGCACGTTGCCGTGACCTATGATGGAGCAAGCCTGAAAATTTACCTGAACGGTGTACTCAATAATACTGCAGCGGCCACAGGCTCTCCATGGAATTCTTCTGAAAATCTTTATGTAGGTTTTGACCCGGGATGTGGTGGACGGATTCCCTACAATGGTAAAATTGATGAAGTGCAGATATGGAACAAAACCAGAACTGCCGGCGAAATTCTGGGCTCCTATGATATGATTTCTTCGCCTTCAACTACCAATCTTACCGGATATTGGAGATTCGATGAGAACAACGGTAAAAATGTTTATGACGTTACCAGCAATGCCAACTATGGCACCATCACAGGGGATCTTACCAGAGAAATTCCTTCTACTGCTCCAATCACCGATATGGCCACAGGGCCTGTGACCTATACATGGGCACCGGTTACCGGGCTTTCGCCAACAACGGGAGCATCTGTTACTGCTAATCCTACTGTAAGCACGCTTTATACCATCACCACAAATCATATATCAAGTGGCTGCAGCAATACCAGTATGGTTCGTGTACAGGTCAACCCATTACCTCTTGCGCCGGTTGTGACGACACCGGTTACTTATTGTCAGGGCGCAACGGCTGCTGCATTAAGTGCAACTGCCTTATCAGGAATGACGCTGAAATGGTACACCGTGCCAAGCGGTGGTACCGCAAGTACAGCAACTCCTACGCCAGGTACTGCTACTGTGGGTACTACCACTTATTATGTAAGTCAAACCATCACAGCCACCGGTTGCGAAGGACCAAGAGGACCAATTGTAGTAAATATAAATGCTACACCGAATGCGCCAGTGGTTACCACGCCTATAGACAAATGTTTAGGAGACCCTTCTCCGGTTTTAACGGCCACAAAAGCTTCTCCGACAGATACCGTTTTCTGGTATACTGTTCCTTCCGGTGGAACACGAAGCCTGACTGCTCCTGTACCAAGTACAGCAACAACCGGCACCACAACTTATTATGCCAGCTTAAAAACAGATTTGGGTTGTGAAGGACCACGGGCTGCCATAGTAGTGAATGTAAATCCAATACCTACCGCTCCAACCGTTACCACACCGGTGACGTATTGCCAGGGTGTAACAGCCCTTGCACTGACTGCTACAGCAGCATCATCTTCTGACACGTTGAAATGGTATAATGCTGCGCTGACACCTTTAGCTGCAGCACCTACACCTTCCACCGCCACAGTGGGTTCTACGGATTATTGGGTCAGTGCAAAATCAAGCCTGGGATGTGAAGGAAATAAAACTAAAATAACCGTTGTGGTAAATCCTACACCGGCTTTGCCAACTTCGGCTTCGCCAATCGTATATTGCCAGGGTTTTCCTGCAGTGCCGCTTACCGCTACTGCTGCTTCTGCCAGCGATACACTGAGATGGTTTGACGCTACACCAACCTTGCTCAGCGGTGCGCCAACGCCATCTACCGCTACTGTGGGTTCTACCACTTATTATGTAAGCCAGAAAAATTCCTTTGCCTGCGAAGGGGCAAAACGTACCATTACGGTAATGGTAAACACAACACCTGCTGCGCCTGCCGCACCAAGTCCCGTTACTTATTGCCAGGACGAAATTTCGGTTGCCCTTACCGGAACAAAAGCTTCGCCAAGCGATACCCTCAAATGGTATAATGCGGCACTGGCTCCTTTGGCCTCTGCTCCGATTCCGGCTACTACAACACCGGGAACTTATACATTCTATGTGAGCGACAAAACTTCACTGGGGTGCGAAGGGCCTAAAACTACAGTAACTGTTCAGGTAAATCCAAAACCTGCAGCTCCAACTGTAGTTACCCCAATCGACCTCTGCGTGGGCGTCCCGGCTTCTCCGCTGGCTGCTACCGGTATCAACCTTAAATGGTATACCCTGGCTACAGGCGGAACAAGCTCGCCTACCCTCACTCCTGCTATCGGCACAGTGGGTGCTATTACTTATTATGTAAGCCAAACCTCTTTGCTGAATTGCGAAGGGCCAAGAGCTGCACTGACAGTGAATGTTCGCCCTTCCCCGGTCGTGACCGTCACCACTATGACAGCTCCGGCTTTTGTATTCTGTGTGGGTGACAGTGTAGCGTTGAAAGCCATTTCGGCCACTGCCATCAGTTACCAGTGGTATCGCAATACCATCACTATGCCTGGCTCTACAAGAGACTCACTGACTGTAAACACGACGGCCGACTATGGTGTTATTGCCAAAAATATTTATGGTTGCGCCGACACTGAAACCGTTTCTGTCATCCGGAATCCTCTACCCGTACCGCACCTGTCGCCCGAAGATGTAAATATCTGCGATGGTGTTATCCTTATGCTGTATGCATCGCCGGCCCGAAGCGGATACAAATACGAATGGTTTAAAGATGGCCTGACAATGGGCATCGATACGGCCGAAAGCAAAACACCGGTGAACCTGAGCGGTGGCTACACCATCCGTGTAACAGACATTTATGGCTGCGTATTGACCACAAATGTAGCCTCTGTAAACACCTATCCTGTTTTGCCAACGCCAACTATTGTAATGGTAGGTGGTGTACTCAATCTAACCCTTTCTTATGCAAGCTACCAGTGGTACCGCAACGGCAAAGCCATACTGGGCGCAACGGGCAGCAGCCACGTACCAACATTTGACGGAATCTACACCGTGAAGGTGAATGACATCAACGGCTGCGATGCCACTTCAGGCGAATTCTCCGTGCAAAACCTGGGCATCAGAGAGCAGAACAGCGGAAACAAATCAGTGTCACTTTACCCGAACCCGACACAAAACAAAGTAAGCATCGAAGCCAGTGAAAAAGTAAACCTGAAGGTGACCGACATTACCGGCAAGCTGATTTTGCAAACCGAAAATGCAACAGAAGCTGACCTTCAGAATTACGCAGATGGCATCTATATGTTCTACATTACAGATACCGAAGGCAACTTGTTGCTGACACAAAAAGTCTGGAAAAAGAACTAAAGCTTTTAATTCAAAAAACAAAAACTATCGCAGGGCGGAGATGGGTGAAAACCGGTCTCCGCCCTGGTGGTTGAGGGAAAACTGATATTTAATTTCAACTCAGGACCGGAGACTGCCATAAGGTTGTCAGTGAAGATGATTTTCTTTGTGACCCAAAATAATCAGCGATGACAAAAACAGATTTAGGCAAAGAATACAAAGCCTATTATACCGCGAAAAACAAACCAGAAATAGTCAACATAGAACCTGCGAGATTTATCACTATCTGTGGCAAAGGCGACCCATCCGGAGCAGCATTTGCCGACAATTTGCAGGCCTTATATTCTACGGCGTATACCCTGAAATTTATGTGCAAAGCGCTGGACCAGGACTTTGTGGTAGCCAAACTGGAAGGACTGTGGAGTTTTGATGAAACAAAATATAAAAACCTGTCGATGGAAGAAGCACCAACGAGTGTACCACGCAGCGAATGGAATTACAGGATGATGATCAGAATGCCAGACTTTGTCACAAAAGCAATGCTGCAAAATGCCATCGAAACGGTCATCAGCAAAAAGCAGATTGCACTTGCAAAAGAGCTTGTATTTTTTGAAATGGAAGAAGGCAAATGTGTACAAATGCTCCACACCGGTCCCTTTGCAAACGAACCGGAAACTTTAAAGCAAATGCTCGGTTTTATCAGCGCTCATCATTTGAAAAAAAATGGTTTACATCACGAAATCTATTTATCGGATTTCAGGAAAAGCGCGCCGGAAAAATTAAAAACAATCTTGCGGGAACCGGTGTTGTAAATGCGCAGGATTTCAAACTTACTTTTCCTGCCGTTTGTCCACAGTTATTTCCGTTTAAAATGCAGGATATACTCGAAAGCAGAATCTGCATTGGTGCTGCCTTTCCATTTGTAAAAAACATCCAGTGCATCGCCCGAAAGGGTGTATACCGTAAAATCGTTCGAAATATCCTTGTCCCTTTTGATATACATCTTCAGCGAGTCGGCAGAAGTGCTGAAGGTGCCTCCCCAGGTATTCTCTTTTCTTTTTGCCGAAAAAGTGGAATCGCTGTTGAATGTGAGGGTTTGCTCACCGTCGGGCAGATTGACTGAAGTGTCTTTATACAGATTTCCTTTAAAATAAGCCCGGTATTGGGTGTTCAGGTTGGTCCAGTTGCCAATGATGGATTTGTTGCTGCTACCGCTATCCTTATCCTTTTCTTTTTTACAGGAAGATAAAGTCTGTGTGGCAATCAGCGCCGGTAGCAATAAAAGGAGGCTGCGTTTCATACAACAATTGGTTTTGGTGGAGTCAAAATTAGGGCAAAACCTGCATCTGTTGCTGAAAGGACACGCGGCAGAAGGACGATTTAGGATAATATAAACCTTTAAAGACGTATCCCGGTTAGGTGGGGGACGTATCCAGGATAGGTTGCGCCCTTTATGGTGCTGAGGTGCTGTTCTTGAAGATAAGCGGCCAACAAGTATATTTGCTACATGACTTTCAAGCGATTCGAAATAGATTTTTTTACTGTTACTATTTTAGAATGGAAACATTTACTGCAGCAGAAAAAGTATAAGTTGATCATAAGGGCGAAATTCAGAGAATAAAAATAAAACAGGCACATAATAAGGTTTTTTGCCATTCGGGCCTGGTACAAAATTCACATAACAGCATAATTAACTTAAGTGAAAAACAGGAGAAAAGTAATTGCAGCCTTTAATATGACACTGGATGGCGTTTGCGATCATACAACAGGAATTGCTGATGAAGGACTACATCAACATTATGCTGATTTAATAGATAATGCCGGAGTTATTTTATACGGACGAATAACCTACGAACTAATGCAATTTTGGCAAACATTATTGCTAAATCCTTCCGGTGAAAAATCAATGGACGACTTTGCCATTTCAATAGACAAAATTCCAAAACTTGTTTTCTCCAACACACTAAAAAACACAAGCTGGGACACTGCAAAACTTTCAGATGTTTCGCTCAACGAAAAAGTTTTGGAACTTAAACAGCAATCAGGGAAAGCCATTTTGGCGGGAAGCAGGAGTTTGATTATTCAATTATTAAACAGTAATCTTATTGACGAATTTCAAATTTGTATTCATCCTATTATAGAAGGGAAAGGCTTAAAACTTTTTGACGAGATCAGGAACCGGATTATGCTGAAACTTATCAAGACAAAAACACTAAAATCAGGTGCAGCGGTATTTTATTACGAACCGACAAGAGAATAAAGAACGCCTCTCGGCTCTCCAGATTCTACAATTATAATCCATGGTTCTCCAGACTTGGGTTTAATTAGAAACTCCCGGATGGAAATTTCCACGATTTCGGACTCTCTTAAAACGAATACCAGTAAGCCCTTGTACTTTTGTTTACAATAAAACAACAGTTATGACAGTGATGGATTTATTAAAGATGGCAACTGTGGGATGCACGTTGATTACAGCAGCGATAATCATCTATTTTCATTGCAATTAATCCGACTCAAAACCTTTCCTTCTTAGATTTTTGAATCTTAGTTTACCGTTTAAATGTCTGGAATTCCCATCCGGAAATTGGTTGGCTTGCCATTATAAATTGCTGGTTTCCATTTGGGCGTACTCTTTACCAGTCTTACGGCTTCTGCATCTAAGTAATATCTGTTTAAACTGAGAATCCGCCATAGCCATTTCACTCCGTTTAATCAGCATCGATTTAAAAATAACTTGAAATACCAAACTGAAATCCTGCAGTACGGATCGGAATATTACCCAAAAAATCGCTTGTCCAGCTGTACCTGTAATTCAGGCGTATGACCGTTTGCTGCGTTGGCCTGAAACTCAAAGCAGGAACAATACTGAAGATATGGTCGCTGATATTGGTACCGGTAGAAATGAACGTTCCTGCATTCCAATCCACATACTCTGTACGCAAAGCAAAATTGAACACCGCGTTCTTCCAGCCCAGTATATTTCTTTTCAGTAAAGGCTGAACAATATCAATAAAACCGCCGTGCTGTTTGCTGCCAAATTGTTCGGTATAAAAATCAGGCACCTGCACCTTTATCCAGGCCCATTCGCCGGTAATATAGGTACCAGCCTTTGGCAAAGTGGTATTGAAATCAATGGCAAAAACACTAAGGTTTCGCTTCTTGTCAATGATTAATCCGTCATCCTGCCACTTGTTATAAACACCACCCATGTAGGAGAAACCAAGTTCGCCGATTTTCGTATTTCTTACCGCAATTTTTGCTGTATACAAAGGCGTTCCACTTGGTAATTCTTCAAAACGTTCGGTGTTATTTTTAGCTGCCGGCAGGAAAGTTTTGTTTTCTGAGTTGTCTATAATTGAATTATCAAAACCACTGGTGGCATACAACTCGTAGCCAAACATCCAGTTCTTACTGTATTTTTTACCGTACAAACCAAAGCCTGCATTACTCCAGGTAGCGGGCAGCATTTGCGTTGCTGAAATAGGCCGGTCTACAAACTCCCATTTAGGGCCATCATGATTTTGGTTGAATGCCCCGATAGGATTGACAATCATTCCTGCCCGCAGGTTGGCCAGCGAATGCAGCTCAATGTCTATCGCCGCAAATTCAATTACAATCTCTTTATCAGCCGGTTCAAATTCTATTTCACTCAGGAATTTAATGCGTTTAGAAATCGTAGATGCGACGAACAAGGTTAGCCGCCTAAACTGAAGCTGATGCCCATCACTCACACCGCTGGTGCCCAGATGTTGCCAGTTTGCTTCCACATATCCACCCAGCGAAACCGGTAATTTACCTGCAGCTGTAAATGGGCGGCTATAGATTGCATCCATGTTTAATTTCGCATTGGCGCTATCACTGGCCGGCTCTTTCAGCAGCACCGGATCTATTTGTGCATTGCTCTGTTGAATACCCGATACCATCAGGAACACCAACATTATTCTATTCTTCATATTACTTTCAAAGAAATTTTTAAATGATCATTTTCAACACTCACCGGGAAGGATCTGAGATTCGATTCGGCCGGGCCACTGGCTACATTTCCTTTATTATCAAATTCGCTGCCATGGGCAGGGCATTGCAGCTTATCGCCAAACACCTGCAGCTCTGCCCCCTGATGGGTGCATTGCAACCATAGCGCAGAATAAGTTTGGGCATCGAAGCGATACACATAAATCGGGAATTTAAGTTTGTCGTTGTGAACGATGATGTATTGCTTGAAATGTACCTGAGCCCCGGCTTTGGTTTCAAAAGCCTTTAAGGAAATAACTAAATCGCTTTCGTCAATATTTCCGCTCAGTTCTTTTGTGGGTGCGCAACTTTGCAACATAGCAGCCAGTGCAGAACCACCCAAACATGCCATACCACATCTTTTTAAAAAATTCTTTCTGTCCATTCAGTTTGCTTTAAGAAGGGAATTCTATTTATAATGACTTCAAAAATCTGATCAGTTTAGCCTGTTCATCCATGCTCAGTTTTTTGTATTCCTCTCTGCTGTTTGCCGCCTCGCCACCATGCAACAGAATAGCCTCCTCGATACTGTGGGCGCGGCCATCGTGCATCAGGAAGTATTGTCCGCCCTGAGAGCCCGGGGAAAGCCCCAGCCCCCACAAAGCAGGCGTGCGCCACTCCCCTGTTCTGGCAGAACCTTCGGTATAGCCATCATCCAGACCGGGCCCCATATCGTGCAGCAGCAAATCGGTGTATGGAGAAAATGTTTTATTACTTAAAGCCGCAACAGGAGAAACACCACTACGCAATTCAGGCTTATGACATCCCGAGCAATTGAGCTGATTAAATAAGGCTTTTCCCTGTATCACCTCCTTATCTCCCTGATTCCTTGCAAGTGGTGCTTTTAGGGTTTGCAGATAGAACACAACATTTTGAACAGTCAGGTCCGATACTTCGGGGTCGATTGCATTGCCGGAGTACACATCATTTGGGCTGAAGGTAGACGTTATGCCCATATCCTGATTATAGGCATTTACCGTTTGGTGCAGCAAATTATAAGCCGCAGCTTTCTTACCAAAACGATGAATATATTTTGCACCACGGGGTATGGCATTGGATGATGGTGTTACAAAATCAGGCAGCAAACTATAATTTGGCACACCGGATATTCCATCACCATTCGCATCTTGAGGATCCGCCATTGCCAGTATATCAGCATCGCTTACCAATTCTATAAATCCAAGGCCGGTATTGGCCGGAGGCGTAAATTTTGAAAATGTAGCTCCTGCGGGGATTGTTTCCGGCTCGTAACCGGGCATGGCCCTGTTTTGCAATTGAGGCCCTCCGAGATGCAGAAATTTATTGCCTGTGCTATCTGTCTGACCAAAACGAGTAAGGGTGCTAAAGGGTGTTCCTTTACCATCTCCCGCGTGGCAACTGCCACAACTGGTAGCCACGTAGAGCGAACCAAGCCCGGTCTGACCGGTAAAAATTTCGTCGTTGAAGGCAATATCACCTTTTAAGAATTGGGCATTTTGCGCAGGTGTTAATCCTTCTACCGGTCCGTCCAAAATATCTTCCTCATTTGGCAAGCCTGGTTGCAGCTTAGTGCACGACAACACAAGCATAGCCAGTGCGATTGAAATTTTCAAAAGATTAGTCCGTCTCATCTATTACTTTTTGCAAAGCTAATAAATTTATTAGACAAGACTAACAATTTTTTATTGCCATCAAAACAACTATATGCTCGGGCACAAAAAAGACTCACAATCTTTCGATAGTGAGTCTTAAAGTCGGGACAACAAGATTCGAACTTGCGACGCCAAGTACCCATGCTTGTACGCTACATAAGGGTTTCAGGAAATTATTTGTGTTTGGTGCTGAATGCGGATGCTGATCTTACTTGATATTGGAATTGTAGATTAATATAGAATACGAGTACGCACACTGTGCTGCATAACTTGTGCCAGGGGTAAACAGTAACGCAGGGCTAAAACGAGCGAGCCTTCTCTATCGAATGTCGGTGTCATTCATATAAAAACAAATCATGTAAAGCTGGCCCAACCTTTAGAAAAAAGTGCACGTCTATTGTTTCGATCCACTTATTTCTAAGTGGGGCTCATTTAAAACTCTCTTAACCCACCAAACAAAGTACCATGAAAAAAAAATCTTTACTTATTAGTTGTCTCCTCACAGCATCCCTGTACGGGAGCGCTGCCAATTCTATGCTCAAATCTCCGGTCAGCGGTCCATTGGGACATT